>JAQWOR010000069.1 GCA_029245785.1 Polaribacter sp. | reverse complement strand
GGGTTAAAAAACAAATTTATTTTGACAATCCAGAAATTACACCAAACAATGCTATTTTAGACGAATTAGAGTCATTTGCAGATGCCATAAAGAACAATACAACACCCGTTGTTTCTTTATCGCAAGGAACAGAAGCTTTACGAGTTGCTCAACAAATAATTGATTGCTTTTAGATAAATAGTAAATAAATTAAACAAACACACATGAAAAACATCGCAGTAATTGGATCAGGAACTATGGGGAATGGAATTGCGCATACTTTTGCTCAGTTTGGTTACCAAGTACAATTGATAGATATTTCTCAACCTGCTTTAGACAAAGCCATTGTTACCATCACCAAAAACTTGGATAGAATGGTAAGTAAGGACAAAATAACTGAAGCTGACAAAGCCGTAACGTTAAACAATATCACCACCTACACATCTATCAAAGAAGGTGTACAATATGCAAGTTTGGTTGTAGAAGCAGCGACAGAGAACGTTGATTTAAAATTAAAAATATTTAAAGAATTGGATGAAGTTTGCCCAGATGACACCATTTTGGCATCCAATACCTCGTCCATTTCTATCACTCAAATTGCCGCCGTAACAAACCGACCAGAACTGGTAATTGGAATGCACTTTATGAATCCTGTGCCTATTATGAAATTGGTAGAAATTATTAGAGGCTATAACACTTCTGATGAAGTGATGGCGTTTATTGTTGATTTAACTAAAAAAATAAACAAAATTCCTGTTGCCGTAAATGATTACCCAGGTTTTGTTGCCAATCGAATTTTAATGCCAATGATCAACGAATCTGTTGAAACTTTATACAACGGCGTTGCTGGCGTAAAAGAGATTGATACCGTAATGAAATTAGGAATGGCACATCCAATGGGACCTTTGCAGTTAGCCGATTTTATTGGACTGGATATTTGTTTATCTATTTTAAATGTATTGTATGATGGGTTTAAAAACCCTAAGTATGCACCATGCCCTTTATTGGTAAATATGGTCGCAGCAGGAAAATTAGGTGTCAAATCTGGTGAAGGGTTCTATGACTATTCTGAAAACAGAAGAGCAGAACATGTTGCAAAGCAATTTGTATAACAAATTACTATTATAACCTGTTCTCGATACAATTTTCTACTGAAAATTACTCGAACTGACATTAAATTTGGTCTACTATGTACAACGGATTATTATATTGTTTTAGACCTCAAAGGTTTTAAAACCTACAAGGGTTGTAATAAAAAAGAGGAAATTTCTTTCGAAATTTCCTCTTTTTTATTTGATTGATGAAGCGCTCCTACTCATCTTCCTTTTTATCTTTTTTAGAAACTTTGTTCCAAATCTTAATCTCATCTTCTTGGGTGACTCCAGAAAGCACTTCGATATTTACACCATCAGAAACCCCTAACTTCAACGTTCTTTTTTCAAACTTATCACCAACTTTCACCTCAACATATGGTTCTTCAGTCTTTTTATCAAACTTTAGCAAGGCTTCTTTGATAGATAATATACTGTCTTTTTTCTCTAAAACGATGTCTGCATTAGCACTATAACCAGCTCTGATAAAATACTTACTATCTAGAATTACATCTGCCTTAATTTTAAACTGCACGGCCCCTCCTTCTTCAGTTCCTTTTGGCGCAATGAAATTTAAGGTTGCAGGGAATTTTTTATTTTCAATAGCTCCTAATGAAATTTCAATAGAGGTTCCTTTCAATAATTTCCCCACTTCAGATTCGTCCACTTTCCCTTCAAAGATCATTTTGGTCATGTCTGCGATACGGGCAATGGTTGTTCCTGCATTAAAATCATTAGTTTGAGTTACTTGATATCCTTTTTTAACAGGAATTTCTAAGATCATCCCTGAGGCTGTTGCCCTAATATTTGTATTGGCCGTTTTTCCTAAGCCAGCAGTAGACCCTTTTTTGATAATTTCTAAATCAGATGCTACATTGTCTAAATTTTGCTTTGCATTATTAAAATTCAGCTCAGCAGTTTCAAACTCTTGACGAGAAATAACACCTTTTTCAAATAATTTTTTATTTCTATTGTATGAAATCTTAGCATTATCAAAAGACAATTTTGCATTTTTAACTCTACCTGTAGCACTGTTTAAGGCAGCAATATTTGGCACAACTCTAACGGTGGCAATCAAGTCTCCTGTTTTTACAATGGTACCTTCTTCTAGAAATACTTTTGAAATAATTCCAGAAATTTGAGGTTTAATTTCCACTTCTTCTAAAGGAATTACCTTTCCTGTAGCGACTGTTTTTTTAACAATTGTTGCTTTAAATGCAGTTTCAGTTTCATATTCTATTACATTTTTTTTGTTCTTTTTACCGAACCAAATAAGTGCAGTAATAAAAAATACTGCTACAATTCCTAAAATAATTTTTGCTCTTTTACTCATGTTGTCTTTATTAATTTATTCTTCTCTTAATGCTTCTATTGGCCTTACTACTGTTGCCATATGCGCAGGTATCAATCCTATTAGCGTTCCTAAAAACACTAAGGTAGCAAAGGCAATCATAATAATTGGGATATTTACTGTTGGGTTTACAAATGTGGCATCTGGTCCTTGACCTAAAAAGTGGTCAATAAGGAAGAGTACTAGCCCTCCAAAAATGATTCCTAACATTCCTGCTATGGTTGTTAAAAAAACTGATTCTAATATTATTTGCTGTTTGATTTCTTTTGGAGTGGCTCCAATAGCTCTTCGAATTCCTATTTCTTTGGTACGTTCTTTTACGGTAATCAATAAGATATTACCAATCGCAAAAACACCTGCAATTAAGGTAGCAATTCCTATAAACCATGTTAGAAACTGCATTCCTGTTAAAAACCCTGTTACTTTTCCTATTTCTACTCCTAGGTTAACAGAACCAAAAGCTCTCTTATCCTCTGGATGTACCCTGTGTAAAATTTTTAACGTTAACAAGATATCTTTTTCCATTTGTTTGATATCTACTCCTTCATTGGCAGTAATCATCATCCAATCAACCTTATTAGCAGTATTGTATACTTTTTGAAAGGTTGTAAAAGGAATATAGGCACAATCGCCATCAAAATTAATTGAATTTGAAGGCTTGTACACTCCAATAACTTTATAATTAATGCTATTGATTTTTATGTATTGCCCTATTGGTTTTTCATCTTTATCAAATAACTGTTTGTAAATATCTTCTGATATGACACATACTTTTGCTTTGGATAAAATATCGTTTTCATTTAAAAACCGACCGTACATCAAGTTTTTTTTCTGTATTTGATCCAATACTGGATAATCTCCGCTAACTCTAAAACTTCCAGATTTAAAATCTTTTATAAGCAAGTTGTTAGTTTGATTTCTGGGTGCTAGTAATTTTATTTCATCTGTGTATTCTCTTTTTAAGACATCAATATCATTGAACGTTAATTCAAAACGACGTCCTTTTTGAAACCCTTTAAAAGGAGTGTCTGTAGATTGTGTCCATACAAAAACACTATTGGTTGCAAAGCTTCCAAAAAGTTTGTTAAACCCGTTCTCCATTCCTCTGGCAGCGCCTAGCAATACTACCAATAAAAAAATGCCCCACAACACTCCAATAATGGTAATGATGGTTCTTCCTTTATTTTTACGGATACTACCGTAAATTTCTTGCCATGTATCTGAATCAAATAAAAATTTCATACTTAATCTGCTCTTAATGCTACAATAGGTTTAATTCTTGCTGCTCTTTTTGCAGGAACATACCCTGCAATCAATCCAGAAACAATCAATACAATGGTTGCGCCAACAACAATTCCTGTACTTACATTTGGATCTTTGATAAAATAATCTTCTAAACCGTCTCCAATGGTACTTAGAATATAGGTTCCAAGAGACAATCCTGCATACCCCGCTATGGTGGTTATCAATACCGATTCTTGCACCACCATTCCAATAATTGATGAAGGCTGTGCTCCCAATGCTTTTCGAATTCCAAATTCTTTGGTACGTTCTTTAATTACAAAAATCATGATGTTACTAATCCCAATAATTCCTGCAATTAAGGTTCCTGAACCTACAAAAATGACGATAAAGTACAAGGCTAGCATAAAAAGACCGACCCCTTTATTGGCTTCTGCCATATTGCGAATGCTCAAGGCACTTTGGTCATCTGGATGAATATCCAATTTTTTACGCATGTCACGTTCTATTTTGTTTCCAAATGCAATCGCTTCGTCCAAACTTAATTTGGGATCATAACCAACAATAATCTGATCAAGATAATCATTGTTTCCATAAATCATTTGGGCCGTAGTTACTGGCATATAGACTATACGCTCTTCATTATCTCCTCCATCATCAGAAAATATTCCAATCACTTTGTATGAAATCCCACTTACATTTACCCTTTTTCCCAGCGCAGGTTTATTTCCAAAAACATCTTCTTTCACCAGCCGACCAATCACTAAAACTTTAGATTTGTTTTTCAGATCTAGCTCATTGATATAACGCCCTTCATCAATAATCGTTTTTTCCAAAAACTGATGGTCTGGATGCACCGCTCTTAAACTATAATTGTCTTGTTTGTTTTTATAGGATATATTAACATTTTTATAGATTCTAGCCGTAAAATGCTGAATCTCATCTTCATAGGTCTTCTTTATAAAGCTTAAATCTTCGTTCTTTAATTGTATTCTTCTTCCTGTTTGTAATCCTTTATAAGGTTTTGATGTCTTCCACACCCGCAACCGCATTGTATTCATGGCATCATCTGTAAATGCATCTTTAAATGAATTACTTAATCCGCTAACAATACCAAACAACAAGGTGAATAATAAAATAGCAAAGGCTACCGTAAAACCAGACATTACAGAACGTAACCTGTTTTTATTGATACTCTGAAAAATTTCTCTCCAACGGTCTAGATCAAACATACTTAAACTGCTTTGGCTTTTTTAAGCGTTACTTCATCACTAATAATAACACCATCCTTTAAACGGACTATTCGATCTGTTTGTTCTGCAATTTCTTCTTCGTGTGTAATTACAAAAACCGTCATTCCTTCATTGTTAATCCCTTTTAATAAGTCCATCACCGAATCAGATGTTGTAGAATCTAAGGCTCCTGTAGGTTCATCTGCCAGTACAACTTTTGGATTTGTTACCAAGGCTCTTGCAATAGCAACACGTTGTTTTTGTCCTCCAGAAAGCTCGCTTGGTAAATGATTTGCCCAATCTTTCAATTCTACTTTGTCTAAATATTCCATGGCAATCTTTAAACGTTCTTTTCGGTTCATTCCCTTATAGTATAACGGCAATGCAACATTCTCTAAAGCGGTTTTATAAGAGATCAAATTAAAAGACTGAAATACAAATCCTAAAAATTTATTCCTTAAAATAGCAGCTTTTTTTTCATCTAAATTTTCAATTAACTGTCCATTCAAATAATAGTCGCCTTCATCATGTCCATCCAATAAACCAACAATATTTAACAAGGTAGATTTTCCAGACCCCGAAGACCCCATGATTGAAACAAATTCTCCTTCTTTAATGTGTAAGTCAATTCCTTTTAAAACATGCAATGAATCTTTTCCAATTGGATAGGACTTGTGTAGATTTTTAATTTGTATCATTCTGCTAGTTAATTTTTGAACTAAAATAGGGTTTGCTAGTGAGTGCAGCTCCTAATATTTTGTTAAAAGACGATTCAATTCTAAAATTGTAACTTCTTTCTTTAATTATTTTTAATTGCTACTTGTATTTGACGTCTTATTCTAAGAATTGTTACAGTATATTGATAAAAATTACTGAAATTTGTAAAATATCTTTTTAAAAAGAAAACAACCTTTGTGTATACAATAGATCAACTTCCAAAAAACAAAAAAATAATTTTATTTGACGGTCTCTGCAAGCTCTGTAATTCTGCTGTTTTGAGGGTTGTGAAATACGACAAAAAAAACATCTTTGTCTTTGCTTCTTTGCAATCTGATATTGGTAAGAACATTGCCGACTATTTGAATATTGATGCTTCTAAAATTGACACAATCATTCTTTTTGAACCACAAGTGGCTTACTATATAAAATCAACTGCAGCGTTAAAAATAGCTACGCATTTTGGTGGGTTTTGGAAATTGCTACAGGTTTTTGTAGTGCTCCCTGAATCTTTTAGAAATATGCTCTATGACCTTGTTGCCAAAAACAGGTACAAATGGTTTGAAAAAAAAGAGAGCTGTGTATTAGCTTCTCTCACATTAAAACATAAATTCTTAGATTAAATGAAAGCTATTTCCTGTGTTATTTTTGATATGGATGGTGTGATTGTTGATACAGAACCCTTGCATAAAAAAGCCTATTTTAAAACATTTGAATCCTTAGGGCTTACTGTTTCTGAGACATTGTACCATTCTTTAACTGGAAGTTCTACCATTAATGCTTTTCAAAAGTTGGTGACACATTTTCAACTAACCAATGACCCACAAAAATTAGTGCTTCAAAAGCGTGCCTTTTTTGTAAGTCTTTTTGAAAACGACCCTTCATTGGCGTTGATTGATGGCGTGGAAGAAATTATAAAATACTTCTACAACAAAGATATCACCTTGGTTTTGGCCTCTTCCGCCTCTATGGAAACTATCAACAGGGTATTTACACGTTTTCATTTAAATCAGTATTTTGTTGGGAAATTGAGTGGTGCCGATTTAGAGAAGTCAAAACCACACCCAGAGATTTTTGAGAAGGCAGCGAGGGTGGCAACTACTCCAAAAGAACATTGCATCGTAATCGAAGATTCTGACAACGGAGTCATAGCCGCAAACAGAGCAAACATCTATTGTGTTGGTTATAAAAGCGAGCATTCTAAATTGCAAACATTAGCAACTGCAGATCTCGTAATTCAAGATTTTAATGAATTAAAGAAGTTTGTTTGATAAAAAAAAGTTAACCTCTAAAAACGTATACCTACAAGGTTTCAAAAACCTTGTAGGAAAAACAAAATTCATAATTGCTCTATACTCTGCTTCTTAAAAATGACAACCTTATTATTTTTCTATGGGCAAATGATATAAACTCCCCCATTCTGTCCAAGAACCATCATACACCGCGTAATTTGTATACTTTAACATTTCTGCTCCTAAAGCCAATACACAAGCAGTTATTCCTGAGCCACAAGTGAAAATCATTTTTTTAGCACCTGGATTTGTTTCTTTAAAAATTGCCCTTAGGTTTGACTCAGATTTCATCTGCCCATCTTCTAACAAACTACCATATGGCATGCTGTTAGAATTTGGAATACGTCCTCCTCTTATTGCTGCTCTTGGTTCGGGCTCTGTCCCATAAAATCGCCCTTTTGAACGCGCATCTAGAAGTTGAATTGTGGCATCTGAAATGGCAGAAAACACGTTGCTTGAATCGCACATTAGTTCTTTTTGATACTTGCTCTTAAAATCACCTTGTTTTCCTGAATAAGTTGCGAAACTTTCAATAGAAAACCCCGCCTTTTCCCAAGCAGGAAGGCCTCCGTCTAAAACAGCAACATTTGCAAACCCCATCAACTTAAAAAGCCACCAAGCTCTTGGTGCAGAATAGATTCCGATAGCATCATACACAATAATAGCAGCGTTTTTGTTGATTCCAATTTTACGAGCTTCTTCTTCAAATTTTTCAGCAGACAAGCAGGTATTTGGTAGTAAAGCATGCTGATTGGAAAACACCTTTTTTAAGTCAAAAAATCGAGCGCCTTTTACCTGTTTTTTTTCTGATTGAGGTGCCGATTCATTTGAAGTCACTTTTTTAATAGTGGTGTCTAAAACCAACAAATTGGTTGCATCTTTATGTTGATACAACCAATTTACAGAAACCAAGGGTTTATTTATTTTTAAGTTATTTTTCATTCATTAAAGGCCCACTTAATTTCCTTTATATGTATCATCCCAATTCTCTACATGTGGTTCTCCTAATTTACCAACCGATTTTGCAACCAGCATAGAA
>JAQWOR010000033.1 GCA_029245785.1 Polaribacter sp. | reverse complement strand
ATCAATATTTTAGAGAACATTGCCTTAGGTATTGATATGTTTGATTGTGTAATGCCAACCAGAAACGCTAGGAACGGTATGCTGTTTACTGCACACGGCACCATTAATATCAAAAATAAAAAATGGGAAAATGATTTCTCTGCCATTGATGATATGGGAATTACCTTTGTAGATACCTTATATTCGAAAGCATATTTACGTCATTTGTTTGCCGCAAAAGAACTCTTAGGAAAGCAAATTGCTTCCATTCACAACTTAGGATTTTATTTATGGTTGACTAGAGAGGCAAGAAAACATATCTTAGCAGGAGATTTTACAGAATGGAAAGACAAAATGGTACATCAAATGAACAAAAGATTGTAGTTTGAGAATTTTAGACAAATACATTTTAAAAAAGTATGTAGTTACTTTTACTTTTACCTTATTGATTTTGATTCCAATTGCGGTGGCCATAGACATTGCAGAAAAGGTTGATAAATTTTTAAGAGCAGAAGACTTAACCTTGTTTGAAGTAGTAAATGATTACTACGGAAATTTTATCATTTATTACGCAAACACCTTTATGCCATTGGCATTATTTGTTGCCGTTATTTTCTTTACCTCTAAGCTTTCTAACAATACAGAACTGATTGCTTTTACCAATGCCAAAATTTCATTTACACGATTCTTATACCCTTATTTTATTGGAGCTACTTTGGTAACTGTATTGGCATTGGCAATGAACCACTTTGTAGTTCCTAATAGTAGTAAGGTTCGAAAAAAGTTTGAAAACACCTATATCAATCCTCCTAAATATGGAGAAAATATTATCAAAGACTTTAGCCTTCAGTTGAGTGATGACAACTACATGTTTATTCGTTATTTTGATTTAAAAAGAAATACAGGCTATGACTTTTCTGCTGAAGTGTACGAAGGTTTAAAACTCACTTACAGATTAACAGCAAAGACTATTAATTGGAGAGAAGACAAAGCCTCTTTTAGGTTATCAAATTATAAAATAAGAAAAGTGTTTAAAAATAGAGATAGTCTCTATTCTGGAGTTGTTTTAGATACTGTTTTCTCTTTTACACCAACTGATTTTATATACAAATCTGCCCTTGCACAAGAAATGCCATCTGATGAATTGTTAGCCTTTATCAATCTTTCTCAAAAAAGAGGCGTAAAAAACTTAAATTCCTACTTGGTAGAGTTTCATAAAAGAACCAGTCTGCCAATCGCTTCATATATTTTAACAATTATTGCCGTTGCTTTGGCTTTTAAAAAGAGAAGAGGAGGAACAGGTGTGAATTTAGCAGTTGGTTTTGGACTCATGTTTGTTTACATTTTCTTCTTAAAAGTTTCTGAGGTTTTAGGAGCTGTTGCTGGAGGAAATTCTTTGGTAACTGTTTGGGTGCCAAATGTTGTTTTTGGTTCATTGGCTTTATATTTATACTACAATGCAAGAAAGTAAGCCATACCAATACTTACAATTACATTTTATTGTTTTTATTTGGGGTTTTACTGCCATATTGGGAGCTTTAATTAGCATTGATGCCATTCCGTTAGTTTGGTTTAGAATGTTGCTAGCCGTACTTTTTATGTTGGGTTATTTGATCATTAAAAAGAAACGCTTTTCGGTTGATAAAAAAACACTGTTCAAATTTCTTTTTACAGGAATTGTTATTGCACTGCATTGGATTACTTTTTTTAAAGCCATAAAAGTCTCGAACGTTTCAATTGCATTAGTTACCATGAGTACCGGGGCTTTTTTTACGTCATTGATAGAACCCTTGTTCTTTAAAAGAAGCATAAAAGCCATAGAAATAATACTTGGTATGCTCGTAATAGGAGGTTTGTATATCATTTTTAATTTTGAGTCTCAATATTCACTAGGAATTATGTACGCATTGATTTCTTCCTTTTTAGCCGCATTGTTTTCGGTTTTAAATGGACTGTTTATCAAAAAAAATACTGCAGAGGTTATCTCGTTTTATCAATTGCTCTTCGGAGTATTATTTGTAACCGTGTTCTTAATCGTTACAGGATCTTTTAGTTTAGAATTTATAAATTTATCAGGAATCGATTGGTTCTATTTGATTTTATTAAGCAGTGTTTGTACAGCATATGCCTTTACCGTTTCTGTAAAAGTGATGAAACATGTATCGCCCTATACAGTAATGTTGACCACCAATTTAGAGCCTATATATGCAATTGTATTGGCCTTGTTGATTTTTGGAGAAAAAGAAAAAATGAATCCAGAGTTTTATTATGGAGCGTTTATAGTACTTTTTGTAGTATTGTTAAATGGAGTTATCAAGAATAGAGATGCAATAAAAAAGAAAATAAAAGAAAATAAAAGAGATTAAGCCACAATTTCTTGTTTAAAAAAAGCGTAGTTTTCACAGTACGGAGCAAATTTTATAGTAAGTTTGTAGCGTGAAAACTTCAATCGGTTTAAAACGATTGGAGAAAAAAATAATCAACTAGAATATGGAATATTTAGATTTTGAATTACCAATAAAAGAACTTGAAGATCAGTTAGAGAAATGTAAATCTATTGGAGAAGAAAGTGATGTTGATGTAACGGCAACGTGTAAAAAAATCGAAAAAAAAATAGTAGTACTAAAAAAAGATCTTTATAAAAATTTAAGTGCATGGCAGCGTGTACAGTTGTCTAGACATCCGAATAGGCCTTATACATTAGATTATATTAAAGCGATTGCTGGTGGTACTTTTATGGAGTTGCATGGTGATAGAAATGTAAAAGATGACAAAGCGATGATTGGCGGATTGGGAAAAATAGGAGATCAATCTTTTATGTTTGTCGGTCAACAAAAAGGCTACAATACAAAAACACGTCAATACCGAAATTTTGGAATGGCAAATCCAGAAGGATACCGAAAAGCATTGCGTTTGATGAAAATGGCAGAAAAATTCGGAATTCCTGTTGTTACCTTAATCGATACTCCAGGTGCGTATCCTGGAATGGAAGCTGAAGAACGTGGGCAAGGAGAAGCAATTGCTAGAAATATTTTAGAAATGACCCGTTTAAAAACGCCAATTATTACTGTAATTATTGGAGAAGGAGCTTCTGGTGGTGCTTTAGGAATTGGTGTAGGAGATCGTGTGTTGATGTTAGAAAACTCTTGGTATTCGGTAATTTCTCCTGAAAACTGTTCTTCAATTTTATGGAGAAGTTGGGAACATAAAGAAAAAGCAGCAGAAGCGTTAAAATTAACCGCAAAAGATGGTATTAAATTAAAAATAGTAGACGCTATAATTAAAGAACCATTAGGCGGCGCACATTCTGATAAAGAAACAACATTTAAAGAAGTTGAAAAAACAATTTTGGAAGTGTACCAAGATTTGAAAGAATTAAATGCCGAAGAGTTGGTAACACAGCGAATGGAGAAATATTCAGAAATGGGTGTTTACAAAGAGTAATCGTACCGTTTACTAAATTATCAAAAAAGGCAGCTCTGAATACTCAGAGCTGCCTTTTTTGATTTCTGAAAGTAGAAAATTCTAAATCCCTAAGCCATTAAAAAGAGTTACTAGCCTGGGGTTTGATGGTCTTGGTGCATTTGCATCTACAATCATGCCCTTTGGGTCGATTAAAATAAATCGTGGAATGCTAGAAACTTGATATTTTTGTATAAACTCAAGGTTTTGCCCTGCGTACAATTGTACACCTGATAAATTTTTGGAGCTTACCATTTTTTGCCACTTGGCCTTTGCTTGCTCCCATGAGCCGGCGGTTCTTTTGTTGTCAATAGAGATGCTTAGAAATTGAATATTTTTTCCATGGTATTGCTTTTCTAAGTTTTTTAAAGCAGGGATCTCTCTAAGACAAGGCTTGCACCATGTTGCCCAGATGTCTATATATACATAGCTTCCTTTGAAAGAATCTAATGAAGAACTTCCTCCTTTATAATTGATGTAGTTTTTGAATTTTGGAGAAGAGTTTCCTTTAGAGAGTTTGTTTGTTTTGCTGCTTGCTGCATGCTGAGCCTCATAATTTTTTTCTAAAAAATCAAAGAAACCTTGATTTTGTTGATTGCTTATTTTTATGACAGTGCTATCGATGTCTTTGAAAAGAGATTTGATACTGTCAAAACTGTGTTTGATACCTTTTAACCTGCTTTCGAAATCTACTTTGTTTAAAGTAAATAAATTTTTAGGATCTCCTATCGATCTTCCAAAATTGTATTGCGCAATAAAGTAGTTGTTAGAAGAAGCTCCATCACCTCCAGTATAGTTAGAGCTTTCTAAAAAAGTAGCATTGTCTGTTGTAAGGTGTATGTCAAACCCATTTTTTAAGTAAAGAAAACTTTTGTTT
Organism: Polaribacter sp.; assembly: GCA_029245785.1. Taxonomy (GTDB): domain Bacteria; phylum Bacteroidota; class Bacteroidia; order Flavobacteriales; family Flavobacteriaceae; genus Polaribacter. Next base: position 52,696 of record JAQWOR010000033.1, on the reverse strand, counting down.
GTTGTGTTTGTACGCAATGTATAGAAATCTTTATTGCTAATTTTTAATGTATCATCAAAAGTTCCGTCATTATTAATAGAGATTTTTTTATGAAAGGCTCTGTTGCTAATTGTTAAAACGGTGTCTGTTGTGTTTTCTATTTTTCCAGAGAAAGAGATGTAATCGTGGTGTGCTTTTTTACAGGATTGTAAGCTTGTTAGAACAAGTATTAAAATAAATAATTTTTTCATTGATGTTGATTTTTGTATGGGTACAAATATAGACGAATTCCTAAGGGAATCAAGGGTTGCTTATAATTAATTTACAAAAGAATTGGAAATGAAAACCCCGAGTGTTGGCTCGGGATTTTTTTACTCTTCTTGTTTTTCAGGAGTTTTTTTTGCTTTTTTTATCTTGATGGTAAGCACATTTTTCTTTTCGTCTAAATCCATTGTAATGGTATCTCCTTCTTCTAGTTTAGAGCTTACTATTTCTTCTGCCAAAGCGTCTTCTACGTATTTTTGGATAGCACGTTTTAAAGGTCTAGCTCCATACTTTTTATCAAATCCTTTATCAGCAATATAGTCTTTCGCTTTGTTGCTTAGTTTTAAAGTGTATCCTAAATTAGAAATTCGGTGGAGCAGTTTATCCAGTTCAATATCTATAATTACGTGAATGTCTTTTCTGTCTAACGCGTTAAACACAATGATGTCATCAATTCTATTTAGAAATTCTGGAGCAAAAGATTTCTTTAAGGCGTTTTCAATGATTCCTTTTGCGTGTTCATCTGCTTGTGCAGTTTTAGAAGCTGTCCCAAAACCTACTCCAGCTCCAAAGTCTTTTAATTGACGCGCGCCAATATTAGAGGTCATTACAATAATGGTGTTTCTAAAATCTATTTTTCTTCCAAGGCTATCTGTAATAAAGCCATCATCTAGAATTTGTAACAACATATTAAATACATCTGGATGTGCTTTTTCTATTTCATCTAATAAGATCACAGCATATGGTTTACGTCTTACTTTTTCGGTAAGTTGTCCGCCCTCTTCGTAACCAACGTAGCCAGGAGGTGCTCCAATTAATCTAGATATGGCAAATTTTTCCATGTACTCACTCATGTCAATTCGAATCAAAGAATCTTCTGAGTCAAACAACTCTTTGGATAATACTTTTGCTAATTGCGTTTTTCCAACCCCAGTTTGTCCTAAAAAGATAATTGAGCCAATAGGATTGTTAGGATCTTTTAGTCAAACACGGTTACGTTGTATTGCTTTTACAACCTTGGTTACGGCTTCATCTTGACCAATTACTTTTCCTTTGATCAAATTTGGCAATTCACCCAAACGATTGACTTCTGCCTCTGCAACTCTATTTACAGGAATTCCTGTCATCATTGATACCACCTCTGCAACATTGTCTTCGGTTACAATTTCTCGGTTCAATTTAGACTCTTCTTCCCATTGTTTTTGAGCTGATTCTAAAGCTGATTCTAAGGTTTTTTCATCGTCTCGAAGCTTGGCTGCTTCCTCATATTTCTGACCGCTCACTGCTTTTGTTTTGCGATCACGAACACTTTCTAATTCTGTTTCTAGTGCTAGCACTTGTTGTGGAACCACAATATTTGTAATATGAATTCGAGATCCGGCTTCATCTAAGGCGTCAATCGCTTTGTCTGGAAGGTATCGATCTGTCATGTATCTATTGGTTAATTTTACACAAGCTTCAATAGCATCATTGGTATAGTCTACATGATGATGTTCTTCATATTTGTCTTTAATATTGTGTAAAATCTGAATGGTTTCATCAACACTTGTTGGCTCTATAATTACTTTTTGAAAACGACGCTCTAAGGCACCGTCTTTTTCAATGTTGGTTCTAAACTCGTCTAAGGTTGTATCTCCAATACATTGTATTTCTCCACGAGCTAATGCGGGTTTTAGCATGTTTGAGGCATCTAAAGATCCTGTAGCTCCTCCAGCACCAACAATGGTATGAATTTCATCTATAAACAAGATAATGTCTTCGTTTTTTTCGAGCTCATTCATTAGCGCCTTCATGCGTTCTTCAAATTGCCCTCTGTATTTTGTTCCTGCAACAAGGCTCGCTAAATCTAAAGAAACGATGCGTTTATTAAACAAGATTCTTGAAACTTTTTTTTCTATAATTCGTAATGCTAAGCCTTCTGCAATGGCAGATTTACCAACGCCGGGCTCTCCAATTAGCATTGGATTGTTCTTTTTTCTACGACTTAAAATTTGAGAAACACGTTCAATTTCTTTTTGTCTTCCAATAACAGGGTCTAAGTTGTTTGCCTCTGCTAAAGCAGTTAGGTCTCTACCAAAATTATCTAACACAGGTGTTTTTGATTTTTTAACTACTTTTCCTTTGCTAGTTGGTTGTTCAAATGGGTTTGCTTTTTCATCGCTAAAATCATCATCCGAAGGTGTTTCTGCAATTGGGTCTATAGAAATTTCAGACTCGTCTGTATGGAGTTGTTTGTATAAAGTCTTTACTTGATCGTAATCAATGTATAATTTATTCAATAATTTTGTTGTTGGGTCATTCTCATTTCTTAAGATACAAAGCAATAAATGCGCCGTATCTATGGCTTCACTTTGATACAGTTTCGCTTCTAGAAAAGTGGTTTTTAGGGCTTTTTCTGCTTGCCTTGTTAGGTGTAAGCTTTTTTTCTTTTCTGCAGTATGAAAACTAGAGGTTGAAGGATTTAGTTTTTCAATGTTATTACGCATCAGATCTAAGTCTACATCAAATGCAGACAAAATCTCAATGGCTTTTCCCTCTCTTTTTTTTATCAAACCAAGAAGCAGATGTTCAGTGCCAATAAAATCATGGCCTAAGCGAAAAGCCTCTTCCTTGCTGTAAGTAATTACATCTCTAACTTTGGGTGAAAAATTATCGTCCATATATATATATATCTAGTTGTAAATTTAGTAGATTTTTTATAAAAAAAACACAAAAAAAGTGCCAGTTTCTAATTTTTGTCAAATTGTCGGTACAGAGAACCTTAGAATCTCTTGAAAATCAACCTACTAATACCTGTTGAAAAGTGTAGAAAAATGTTGATAACTCTAGCTAATCAGGTCTAGATATTCTTTGGCGAAAAAAGGGAATTATTGTACCTTGCTCGTTTGAATAAATAAAGTAAAAACTAATACATAAATATATATGACAGACGGAGAAAAATTGATTCCGATTAATATTGAGGAACAAATGAAATCTGCGTACATTGATTATTCAATGTCAGTTATTGTTTCAAGAGCATTACCAGATGTTAGAGACGGTTTAAAACCAGTACATAGAAGGGTGCTTTTTGGAATGCACGAGCTAGGAATTAAAGCGACGGGATCGTATAAAAAATCTGCAAGAATTGTTGGAGAGGTTTTAGGAAAGTACCATCCACATGGAGATACGTCTGTATATGACTCTATGGTGCGTATGGCACAAAATTGGAGTGTTCGATATATGATGGTAGATGGCCAAGGAAACTTTGGTTCTGTAGATGGTGATAGTCCTGCAGCAATGCGTTATACAGAGGTGAGAATGCAAAAAATCTCTGAAGACATGTTGTCTGATATTGAAAAAGATACTGTTGATCATCGTTTAAACTTTGACGACACTTTGCAAGAGCCAACGGTATTACCAACTAGAATTCCGAATTTACTAGTAAACGGAGCTTCTGGTATTGCAGTAGGGATGGCTACAAATATGGCGCCACATAACTTAACAGAGGTTGTAAATGGAACACTTGCCTATATCGAAAATAGAGATATTGATATAGATGGATTGATGGAGCACATCAAAGCACCAGATTTTCCAACAGGTGGAACTATTTATGGCTATGAAGGTGTAAAAGAAGCTTTCCATACAGGTCGTGGTCGTATTGTAATGCGTGCCAAGGCAGTTATAGAGGAAGTAAAAGGGCGTGAGTGCATCATTGTTACTGAAATTCCGTATCAGGTAAACAAAGCAGATATGATTAAGAAAACTGCTGACTTGGTAAATGACAAGAAATTAGAAGGGATTTCAAATATTAGAGACGAATCTGATAGAAATGGAATGCGTGTTGTGTATGTTTTAAAGCGCGACGCAATTCCGAATATTGTATTGAATAAATTATTCAAATATACTGCTTTACAGACATCGTTTAGTGTAAATAACATTGCCCTTGTTAAAGGAAGACCTGAGCAATTAAATTTAAAACAACTTATTCATTATTTTGTTGAGAATAGACACGAAGTTGTTGTAAGAAGAACACAATTTGAATTAAAAAAAGCAGAAGCTAGAGCTCACATTTTAGAAGGACTAATTATTGCTTCAGACAATATTGACGATGTTATTAAATTGATAAGAGCCTCTAAAAATGGAGATGAAGCTCGTGAAAAATTGATTGAGCAATTTGATTTGTCTGAAATACAAGCAAAAGCAATTGTAGAAATGCGCTTGCGTCAACTGACAGGCTTAGAGCAAGATAAATTACGTGCAGAATATGATGAGATTATAAAAGTAATTGCTGATTTAAAAGATATTTTAGAAAATGAACCAAGGCGTTACCAGATCATTACAGATGAGCTAATTGCTGTGAGAGATAAATATGGTGACGAACGTCGTTCTGAGATTAATTATGCCGGTGGAGACATGCGTGTTGAAGATATGATACCGAACCATAAAGTAGTGGTAACAGTCTCAAATGCTGGGTACTTAAAACGTACCAATTTAGAAGAATACAAAGTTCAAAATAGAGGCGGACGTGGTCAAAAAGGTGTTGCTACAAGAAATGAAGATTTCTTAGAGCATTTATTTATTGGTACAAACCACCAATATATGATGTTCTTTACTCAAAAAGGAAAAGTATTTTGGATGCGAGTATATGAAATTCCGGAAGGAGGTAAAAATACCAAAGGAAGAGCGATTCAAAACTTGATAAACATTGAGCAAGACGACAAAGTAAAAGCATTTTTAGTAACTCAAGATCTAAAAGATGAAGATTATGTAAACAATCATTATGTAATCATGGCCACTAAAAAAGGTCAGGTTAAAAAGACGTCACTTGAACAATATTCTCGTCCAAGAACAAACGGTATAAATGCCATTACAATTAGAGAAGATGATGAGCTGTTAGAAGCGAAATTAACCACTGGAGATAGCCAAGTAATGTTGGCCTTAAAATCAGGTAAAACCATTCGTTTTGAAGAAGAGAAGACAAGACCAATGGGAAGAACTGCTTCTGGTGTTCGCGGAATTAGATTGCAACATGATAAAGATGAAGTAATTGGAATGGTTGCAGTTAATGATGAAGAAAGTAATATTTTGGTAGTTTCTGAAAAAGGATACGGAAAGCGTTCTAAATTAGAAGATTACCGTATTACAAACCGTGGAGGGAAAGGAGTAAAAACCTTAAATATTTCAGAAAAGACAGGCGATTTAGTTGCTATTAAAAACGTAACAGATGAAGATGATTTAATGATTATTAATAAATCTGGAATTACCATTAGAATGGCGGTTGCAGATCTGCGTGTCATGGGAAGAGCTACTCAAGGTGTTAAATTAATCAACATTAAAGAAACCGATAGTATTGCCGCTGTAGCAAAAGTTCAGCATGAAGAAGAATCAGAAGAAGTAGAAAACAGTGTTGAAATTGAAAATGATTCAGCAGAAAATCAAGAAGAATAAATAAGAAAATCAAATTTTGAATATTATGAGAAAACAAGTATTAGCGCTTTTTTTAGGACTTATGACGATGGTGTCTGTTGCGCAAAAGAAAGAATTAAAAGCAGCTGAAAAAGCACTAAAAACCCAAGATTATGCGTCAGCTTTAACAGCTATTGATGCTGCAAAAGCTTTGAATGCAGATAGCGACAGTAAACTAAGTACAAAATTTCACTTTTTAAAAGGGCAAGCTTTTGTTGGAAAAAAAGAATACAAAGTAGCTGCAGAAGCATTTAACAAAGTGTTAGATATTGAAAAAGAAGCAAAAAAGTTCAAGTATACGAAAAAGGCAGGAGGAGAACTGAATAAATTGATTTCTGAGGTTTCTAACAGAGCGATAGATTTATACGGTAAAAAGGATTATAAAAAGGCTTCTAAAGATTTTTATTTGACTTACGTTTTAAGTCCAACAGACACGTCGTTTTTATACAATGCGGCAATCAGTGCTTCTATAGCAAAAGAATTAGACAATTCTTTAGAATATTATAAAGAATTGATAAAAGTAGGATATGAAGGAGCTGTAATTAGTTATGCAGCAACTTCTGTAGAGACCGGCGAAGAAGTTGTTTTTGGAAATAAAGTTATGCGTGATTTTGCGGTAAAGGCAAAGTCACATAACAACCCTGTTGTGAAAAAAACAAAGTCAAAAAAAGGAACAATTATCAAAGAAATGGCCATTATTTTATCTCAACAAGGTAGAGTAGATGAAGCTGTAGTAGCAATTAAAAAAGCTAGAAAGACAGATCCAACAAATTTAAACTTATTATTGATGGAGGCTGATTTCTATATCAAGCTGGGTAAAATGGAAGAGTTTGGTCAATTGATGAAAGAGGCGGTTGTAAAAGATCCAACAAATCCTAATTTATATTTTAATTTAGGAGTTGTAACATATAACCAGGAAAGAACAGAAGAAGCAAAAAAATATTATTTAAAAGCAATTGAATTAAAATCTGATTATGTGGACGCCTATATGAATTTAGCAATTTTAATTTTAGATAAAGATGTAAAGATTGTTGAAGAAATGAATAAAAACTTGTCGAATTTTAAAAAATACGATGAATTAGAACTTCAGCAAAAAGAGGTTTATAAAGAAGCCTTGCCTTATTTAGAAAAAGCACACTCTTTAAATAAAAATCTTGATACTATTAGAACGCTTTTAAATATTTACGAAAACTTAGAGATGGAAGAGAAAGCGAAAGAGTTTAGAGCTTTGTATAAAGCCATGAGAGCATAGCTAGTTGTTCTGTTAAAATAAAAAACGCGAAACAACAAGTTTCGCGTTTTTTTTATATGATTTTTTTAATGACCCTTAGTTTGTGTGTATGTCTTTTTGTATCAATGTTGTAGATGCCACTATGATCCAATCTGTCAATCCTAACTTTTCCATGGGCATGAATAATATAATTGTCTTTCATGATAATTCCCGCATGTGTAATGATGCCTTCATGATCATCAAAAAATGCCAAGTCGCCAGGTTCACTTTCTTCAATAAAACTAAGTACCTCACCTTGAGTTGCCTGTTGTTTTGCATCTCTCAATAGTTGATGGCCACATAGTTTGTAAACCATTTGTGTAAATCCAGAACAGTCAATTCCAAAAGGAGTTTTTCCTCCCCATAAACAAGGGGTGTTCATGTATAAGAAAGCAGTTTTTAGCAGTTCTTCTTTTTCAAGTTTCTGATTGTAAACGCTTCCTTCGTACTGGTATGTTGTGTTTTTTATCTGAAAATGAGCATCTTTATAAAGCGGAAGTGTTGCCCCAAGAGGTATGGTTGTTAAGCTGCCATTTTTATCTGTAATAAAATCAATCAATTCTCCAGCAATAGCATTGTTAGATCTCGATAATTCGTTGTAGTTTTCTTCTGTAATTTCTAGGTACTGTTTGTTGTTAATAAAACCTTCATACCCATCAAAATAGAGTCTAATTTTACTCCATTTTTTTCTATGATCCAGTATTTTAAAGTGTTCGCCAAATAAGACTTGTGAAACCATTTCTGAAGATTCAGAAGCTTCCAATCTTAACGGAACAATACTTAAATTACAAATGCCGTAGCGCATATATTAATTGTGAGTTTTTATAGAGAGAGCTATATGCGTTCAATGATCATTGCACTTGCACCACCACCGCCATTACAAATTCCGGCAGCACCTATCTTTGCATTGTTTTGCTTTAAAATAGAGGTCAATGCAATCACAATTCTAGCGCCTGAAACACCTAGTGGGTGCCCTAAAGATACGGCTCCTCCATTTATATTTACACGCTCAGGGTTGATGTTTAAAATCTTTGTGTTTACCAATCCTACTACAGCAAAAGCTTCATTCAACTCAAAGTAATCAACAGCATCAATAGCAATCGATGCTTTTGCTAATGCTTTTGGTAATGCTTTTGCAGGTGCAGTTGTAAACCATTTTGGTTCGTGCGCAGCATCTGCATAGCCTCTAATTTTTGCAATAGGAGTGATGTTTAGTTCTTTTGCTTTGTCAGCAGACATTAGTACTAAAGCGGCACCACCATCATTTATTGTTGATGCATTTGCAGCAGTAACAGTTCCTTCTTTTGAAAAAGCAGCGCGCAAAGCAGGAATTTTCTCTACTTTTACGTTCTTATATTCTTCATCTTCAGAAAAAATAACTGGTTCTCCACGTCTTTGAGGAATTTCTACAGGTACAATTTCATCGGCATATTTTCCTTCACTCCAAGCTTTTGCAGAACGCTTGTATGAATTGATTGCAAACGCATCTTGTTCTTCTCTAGAGAAATTGTGTTCAGCAGCACATTCGTCTGCGCAAACTCCCATGGCAACTTGCTCATATGCATCTACCAATCCATCTTTTTGAAGTCCATCTTCCATTTTTATCGAACCAAATTTTGTCCCTTTCCTTGCATGTTGATAATGAGGAATAGCGCTCATGTTCTCCATTCCGCCAGCAACAACAATATCAGCATCACCCAACGAAATTGTTTGAGCTGCTAGCATAATTGCTTTCATTCCAGAAGAACAAACTTTGTTTACTGTTGTACAAGGAACGGTATTTGGAATGCCTGCAAAAATAGCAGCTTGTCTAGCAGGAGCTTGTCCTAAGCCTGCCGAAACAACATTGCCCATATATACTTCTTGTACCATTTCTGGATTTAAGTTTATTTTTTTCAATGCGCCTTTAATGGCAATTGCACCCAATTTTGGAGCGGAAATTGAAGATAAACTTCCCATAAAACTACCAATAGGAGTTCTAGCTACCGACACAATAACTACTTCTTTCATACTTGAATATATATTATAATTTTGACATTAAATTTTACCTTGCGAAAATAACCAATTTATTGTCAGCAATGAAATATTAAGCAAGTCAATTCAATGTAAGAAATAAATTCAGTGCTAATTTTTGATGCGGATGCAAATTAAAGTAAGTTTGTAAGGTGCTTAAAAATTAACGATAGTATAAATTATGAGTCAATTTATAAATAAGATCTATAAAAATAATGCGATTGTATATAAGATATTACTCTTCTTAATATCTGTGGTTGCTATTGTGTATTTATTTCCAAAAGGAGGTCAATTTAAATATGATTTCACCAAAGGAAAACCTTGGCAATATGATAATTTATATGCCACTTTCGATTTTTCAATTCAAAAAGAGGACACGGAAATTGTCTTAGAAAAGCAAGAATTAGCAAACAATAATAAACACTATTTTGAATATGATATTGCAATTGTAACGAGTGTAAAGGAGGCGTTTACTACCAAAGTAAATTTGATGCAAGCAAATGGATCAATGACTACTGATGCCTTGATGAAGTTTGTAACAATAGGAAATTTTGTAATCAATAAGGTTTACGAGACAGGTTTTGTAGTGGCTTCTAGCCAAGGAAAAATAGTGAATGAAGATGAAATTATTTATTTGAGAAAATCAAATGAAGTAGAAGAGATGGTGTATAATAGATTGCTGATTTCTAAAGACGTGTTTAAGCTTATTACTGATAATATAGGAGAAGCGCCATATACCTATGAGCAAAATGTGCTGTTAAACACATTGTCTGAAATTGTAAAGCCGAATGTGTCTTATGATGCCGTTTTTACAAAAAAGTCCTTAGAAAATTCTTTTAAAAACATTTCATATACAAAGGGGTTAGTTGCAAATGGAGAACTAATTATCTTAAAAGGAGATATTGTAGAAGGTAAGAAATTAGCCATTTTAAATTCTCTTAAAATTGAATCTGAATCTAAAGTGTGGACAGAGTCTAATTATAATTGGATTGTTTTAGGATATACTATTTTAGTCTCTTTAGCACTGTTAATGTTGTTGCTGTTTTTGCAAAAATACAGGCCAGAAATTTATGCAAACAACAATAAGGTTACCTTTATATTTTTCAATGTTATCTTGATGGTCTTGATACAAACATTGGTTGTAAAGTACAATTCAGATTATTTATATGTGGTACCCTTAAGTATCTTACCCATTGTTTTAAAAGCGTTTTTTGATGCAAGATTAGGGCTGTTTGCACATGTGTTAACGGTTTTGTTGTTAGGTTTTATTGTGCCCAACAGTTTTGAGTTTATTTACCTTCATATTATTGCAGGAATTGTTACAATTCTTACGGTATCTGAACTACATAAAAGAGCCAATTTGTTTATTTCTATAGGGCAAATAACAATCATTTATATGATTACTTATTTGGCGTTTTCAATTATCAAAGAAGGAAATGCCAATCAGATAAACTGGGGTTATTTTATCATGTTTGCTGCCAATGGAGTACTCTCATTTTTGTCTGTATTTTTCATTTATATGTATGAAAAAATCTTTGGATTGGTTTCTGATGTAACCCTTTTAGAGCTTTCAAACACCAATTCTAAATTATTAAGAGAGTTGAACGAAAAAGCGCCAGGAACATTTCAACATTCCATGCAAGTGGCCAATTTAGCAGAAGCTGCTGCCAATGAAATTGGAGCCAATTCTATGTTGGTAAGAACAGGCGCCTTGTATCACGATATTGGTAAAATGTTAAATCCTATGTATTTTATTGAAAACCAATCAACAAGTGTAAATCCGCACAACGATTTATCGCCAAGAGATAGTGCTTCAATTATTATAGATCACGTAATTAAAGGAATAGAATTGGCAAAACAACACCGATTGCCAGATCGCATTATCGATTTTATACGAACACACCATGGAACAAGCTTGGTGTATTATTTTTATAGAAAAGAACAAGAGATGAACCCCGAAGAAACTATTGATAGCAGTAAATTTCAATACCCTGGGCCTATTCCGTTTTCTAAAGAGACCGCAATATTGATGATTTGTGATGCTGCAGAAGCCGCTACAAAAAGCATTAAAAAACCTACCGCACAATCCATAGAAGTGTTGATTGATAAAATTGTTGAAAAGCAAAAATCTGATAATCAATTTATTAATTCTGATATTACATTTAGGGAAATAGAAAAGATAAAAAAAGTGGTTAAAAAGAAGCTGATGAACATCTATCACTTGCGAATTGAGTATCCAGATTAGACGCTGTTTTTTTAAAAAAAAACACAAAAAAGATTGTGAAATTGTATTTGTAATACATACATTTGCACTCGCAATTTTTAATTGTTGCGAAGTAGTAATAAGGAGAGGTGCCAGAGTGGTAATGGAGCAGATTGCTAATCTGTCGACGGGAAACTGTCGCCAGGGTTCGAGTCCCTGTCTCTCCGCAAAATTTAGTAAACTCGGGGTGTAGTACCGTATCAAGTACGGCACAAGCCCTGCCCGGTCATCGCGCCTCGTTTGGGACGAGGAGGTCGTCACGCCTAAAGCGTGACCAACCCGACAAAAAGAATAACTATGATAGTATATATTCTTTTTAGTAAAATAAGTTCAAGATATTATGTAGGTCAAACTGCAGATATTAAAAAAAGATTGAAAAGACACAACCAAGGGTTTGTACCTTCTACAAAAGGTGGTACTCCTTGGGAATTGGTTTTGCAACTTGAAGTTTCTACCAGATCTGAAGCAATGCTTTTAGAGAGGAAAATAAAGAAACGAGGGGCAAAACGATATATAGATGACTATTTCGGGGTGTAGCGTAGCCCGGTCATCGCGCCTCGTTTGGGACGAGGAGGTCGCAGGTTCGAATCCTGCCACCCCGACAAATAAAATGTGGAGTTTTCGTAGAAAGTTTACTTTTTTAAGAAAACGGAGACGTTTATTTGCAATTAAAGAGTTCTTTAATTTGCAACAAAGCATCTTCAGGATCAACAAAGTTAATCCTGCCACCCCGACACTGTTTTCGTAGAAACAATAAAACTACGGGCTCGTAGCTCAGCTGGATAGAGCACCTCCCTTCTAAGGAGGCGGTCATAGGTTCGAATCCTATCGGGCTCACATAAACCCTTACTAGAAATAGTAAGGGTTTTTTGTATCTTATATTGAGGTTGTACGAAGATGGTTTTTTCGAAACTATTCTAATCTTTTAAGTAATTCACTTTGTTGAACATAGTTTCCTTGCTTTATCACCGCATTAATACGCATTGTGTTATTGATGTTTTCTAACGGATTGGCATCAAGTATAATTAAATCTGCCCACATATTTTTTTTAATTGACCCAAGCTCATCCTCGAGATCGAAGTATTTTGCTGGATTTATAGTTGCTGTTTTGATAGCATCCAGAGGAGACAAGCCAGCCTCAACCAATAAAGCTAATTCGTGGTGTAAACTTCGCCCGGGAGTCAAAAAGAAAATTGGAGTATCAGTACCTGCCATAATTCCTATACCTGCATTGTGAATTTTACCAACCATCTCTAACATCCATTTGGTTTGTTTATGTTTAAATTCTGAAATGTCGATATTTTTGAATTCTTCAATTTTCATTTCCCACTGCTCTTCAATTGAACTAGGTAGATATTTAAAACTTTTTTTCCAGTCAGGAAGGGTAAAATGCTTTTTAATATACCCTGTATTTAGGCCCAGAGTTGGAATTTGCCATGTTTGATTTTTCGCCAAAACAGCTAAAACTTCTTTGGCTTTTTTCTCGTCAAAATTTTCGGTGGCTATTCTTCTTTGTGCTTCATGGATCTGTGAGCGCAATACAGCACCAGCACCCAATTCATCCTTTCCTAAGGCTAGAAGTTTTTGACGTTGCTTCAATAATTCTTCGGAATTTGAAGCACAGGACAATTCTAGGTTGCGCAAGTGTTCCATGCTATTTAAACCAGCATTTGAAGCGCTAATTACATCCATACTTAAAGGCACATGTCCCGTTACTTTGAGTCCTTTTTCTCTACTAAGTTGAGTTATTTTGGCAAACTGCTCGGGGGTCAACATCTCGTATGCCTTGAGGAAATCTACTTTCAGGTGGTCTAATTCATTTACTTTTTTGATTACATCATCAATAGATTTTAAACCTGCAGAAAGAGGAGGGTGTCCTGGGTCACTACCATCATAAACATTAGGTGACCCATCTAAAAGCGGGCCTGCAATCATAACTCTGGGTGTATTGGTAGGGTTGGCAAGTGATTTGTCTTTCCATTCTTTGACAAAAGAAATCTCACCTCCTGTGTCTCTGACACTAGTAACGCCGAAGGATAGAAATAAGTCAAACATGCTAGGAGCTAATTCTTCAATGTAAGCAAAATGCACGTGAGTATCCCATAGCCCTGGAATTAGAAATTTCCCTGTTCCATCAATAATTGTATTTTTTTTTGATAAATAAAGCTCCTGCGAAGGAGTAACTTGATAGATCTTTCCTGCTTTGATAATAACAGTTTGATTTTCTTTTAAGCCCTCATTAGGGTCAATTGTAGTGATGTTCTCTATACAGATAGCACCTTCAAACATTACAGCAGAAGGCTGGCAAGCTGAAAGAATAAAAATTACCGCAAAAAAGAAATAGCTTAGATTTTTCATCTTTAAAAATTTGATATGATTTTTTTTAGATTGTTGTTTCGTTTTGAATTTTCTGTGCAATTTCTTGTACTGCATCAAGGACACGCAATAAGTTTCCGCTCCACAGTTTTTCAATTTCTTTTTCTGAATAGCCACGTTGCACTAATTCTATAGTGACATTTAATGTTTCTGAAGCATCATTCCATCCTTCAATACCGCCACCGCCATCAAAATCTGAGCTAATTCCAACATGGTCAATTCCAATTTTTTGCACCATATAATCAATATGATTAACAAAATCAACCACGCTAACAGGTTCAGTAGCAGTTGTATTTGATTTCATTTTAGCATTCGCTAATTTCCGTACCGCCATGTATTTTGTATAATAAGCATCTTGTGCTTCGGGATCCATTTTTCGTGCCTCTTTTCTAGAGATTATTTCAAACTGTTGCTCTTTAGCAATGGCTTCCATAAATACTGTTCTTGCTTTGTTATATGCAGTATGTTTCTCGGTATTTAAGTATGAGCTAAAAGCTACCGTTTGCACAACGCCACCATTTTCTTTGATCCACTCTAATTGCTCGTCATCTAAATTTCTACTGTGGTTACACAGCGCTCTGGCAGAAGAATGCGAGGCAATAATTGGTGCTTTAGATAGCTTAATCATATCTTTCATTGATAATTTTGACGGATGTGAAACGTCAATCATAATTCCCCATTTGTTCATTTCTTTGATGACTTCTTTTCCTAAATCACTGACTCCGTTATGTAACCAAATAGAATCTTTTTCTCCTGTATTTGAATCGCATAATTGGCTATGTCCATTGTGAGAGAGTGACATGTATCTAGCTCCTAAATCGTAAAATTCTTTCACTCTTTTGATGTCTGTTCCTACAGGGTATCCATTTTCGATACCAATCATAGCCACTTTTTTTCCAGCCGCGTAAATTCTTTTTGCCTCTGCAGAAGTTACTGCTAATTCAATTTCATTAGGGGCTATCTCTTTGGTCAATTTATGAATGGCGTTGAATTTTGAAATGGCATTTTTATAGGCCTTGTCAAAACCTTCTTTTGTTAGCGCTCCTTGTCCTGTATATACAATAAACCAAGAAACATCTAAGCCTCCTTTTTTCATTTTTGGCAAGTTTACCTGGTTGTCTAAGTCTTTGGTGTAATTAACACTGTCAGTAAAGTTTTTCACATTAATATCATTATGTGTATCAAGTGTCATGACTCTTTTATGGATGTCCGTTGCTTTCGCTATGATTTCTGGAGATACCGTATTTGATTTTGAGTTTGTTTCATTTTTACACGAAACAGTTAGTAGCACTATTGATGCTACTAAAATTTTTAAAGTTTTCATGGGTAGGTGTATTTAGTTGTTTAATTTGATAAAAAAATAAGTCATAAATATAGACTATTTTACTTTATTCATATACTGTTAATTAGCTGTTAAAAAGCTAATGTTGTAGCTAAGGCCAAAAGCAACACTTGTGCTATTTAATTTTCCTCCTTTAGCTGTTGCTTTTCCAACAGAAGTTCGAATACTCAATTTGTCATTCAACTCATAATTGAATCCGATGCTTGGTTTTATAATGAGTCCTTGTCCAGTACTAATATCTCCACCTCCTGCGGCACCACCTAGAAGCTGTGCAAATGCAGTTATTTTTTTATGAAATATGGGGTTGGAGTTTATTCCTAGACCTACAATTCCTTCTGCGTAGGCACCTGCATTTCCAAAGTTTGCAAAAGAAGTTTGCCCAGCAACATACATATATCTGTTGAGAAAAAGGTTTCCTTGTAAAGAAATTTGCTGTAAATTCTCTGTTGGGTTGCTCTCTCTTTTGGCATTGAAGTACATCTCTTGTTGAATGGTTATTTGTATTCCCTTGAGTTTTACTTTTGTAAAAACAGTGTTTTCTTTTGACAGAATACCATTTGTATGCGCATAATATTTAAGTCCAATGCCGTATGTTGATGCTATAAAATGACTGTTGGGTGTTAGCAGATACCCTTTATTGATTGAGATATGTAGACCTTTGTGTATTTTTTGTTCTAAAGAAATATCCGGAGAGATTAAAAACCCTCCTTGGGTATCAACACCGCCACCACCACCAGCGCCAACACCAAATTTACTGATTATATGTGTGCTGTTGTTGTTGAAAGAAAAATGATATCCACCACCAAGAAGAATGTCCATGTATCCAGCAGGAATTCCATGGTAGGCACCATCTGCTCTAAAAAAAGCAAACCAATTGTTATTTATATGAGCATTCAGCTCAAACCCTGCCAATCGAATTGTATTTCCGACCAGAGTACTTCCGCCAATATTTTGTGAGTTTCCGATTACTGAAAGATTGTTTAAATGGAATAGTAAAGAAATTCGGTTAGATGTTTGATTCCAGTCTGTCGTTTTTAACGTATTGAATGCGTGTGTTTTTTCTTTAGAGGCAAATGAAGTATGATCAAATGAAACAGGAATCTGAAGACCAATATTTAATTGCTGGCTATTGATGTTTCCTTTGTCAAAAAAATTGATAGCACTATATCCTGCAAAGGCAGTAAAAGTTTTAAATTGGTATCCTAAATTTGCATGTGGCATGATAAAAGCACCGCCACCATCAGGAGCACTGGCACCGCCACCACCGCCAATATGAAAACCTGTGTCTAAAAATAGCTGCTCAAACAATTTTTTTTTAATTCCAAGATTTGCGCCAAGGGTAAAGAGTCCGCCTCTTTTACCATGTATAGATCCATAAAACCCTAATCCACCATAAATAGATTTGTTCAACCATAAATTATAATGAACCCCTGCAAGTCCCATATTGTTTTCTGGGTCTGCGAATTTATCAGTCGGCATTTTTACAGATGCATAATCAATGGTAAGAAATCCTTTTTGGGTTTGTTTTCTCGGAATTGAATTGTTTTCTTGCGCGAATAATGCAAGGCTATGACATAGTATTAAAACTAGTAAAAGTGTCTTTTTCATATCAATATAAAGTTAAGCAATTTGTGAAGGATTGGCATAAATGGTCATTTTATCACCTCTGCTAAAACCAATTAAGCAAATGCCAAGTTCTTTGGCATAATCTATTGCCAAACTAGAACAGGCAGAAACGGCTATAACAATAGCTATTTTTGCAAAAAAAGCTTTGGATATTATTTCGTAGGATACACGTCCGCTGACCAACAAACAAAAAGATTGCTGTAGTTTGCCATCATTGATCAATTGCCCAACTACTTTGTCTACGGCATTGTGTCTGCCAATGTCTTCTTTGATTGTGAGCAGTTGGTGTTGTTTGTCAAAAATAGCTGCTGCATGACTTCCTCCTGTGTGTTGAAATGTTTGTTGGGCCGCATTCATCTGTTGGTACATTTTTTTGATGTATTTAGCGGATAGCAATTGCCCATTCTTTAAGGCAGCTTCTTTTATCTCAATGTCTTCTAGTTTTTGTTTTCCACAAATTCCACAAGAAGATACTGAAAGTAGTGTGCGTTTGTTCAAATATCCTTTTCCGAGTTTTTTTGAAGGAATTGTAACGTTGACAATAGAGAAACCATTTTCTTTTTCTTCAACAACCTGAACGTTTAAATTTTTGTTTCCTTTGTAGATGTCTTCGGCATATAACAAGCCTCGAATCAATTCAATATCGTTACCAGGAGTACGCATGACTACGGTATAAGATTCATCATTGATATTTATTTGCAAGCCAGCCTCAACAACAATTCCATCAGTTACCTGTGTTCGTGTTTGATTGTTTATTTGGATTCCATCATAGTGCAAGAAACGGTTCATGAGATCGGTTTAAATTTTTTCAAAATCTACAGCAACGACCTTGTATTCAGGAGTCATGGTTGTTTTGTCTCCAACACTTCCAGTAATGATATTGATAAATACATCGGGTTGATGAAAGGTGGTTCTTAAAATGCCTTTTTTTACATTTTTTGAATATTTTACATGAATATTCACCGATCCTCTGTCAGAAAATATACGAACAAGTTCATGGTCATCAATTCCTTTTTTAATGGCATCTTTTGGGTGTACTTCTAGTACATCTTTTGAGAGTATTTTTTGGTTTTTAGTTCTACGAGTCATGGTTCCAGAGTTGTAATGTTCCAATTCTCTACCTGTAGTCAATATAAAAGGATATTGTTTTCCGTGCTCTAGAATTTCTGGAGATTCTTCAAAATCGAAATGATGAAAAGTTCCAATCCCTTTTTTAAATGCGCCATCTATATGTAGCATTTTAGTATCTGTTCCATATTCTTTTATAGGCCATTGCAATCCGTTTTTTCCTAAACGATCCCAAGTTAAGCCTTTCATAAACGGAATTACATCTGCAATTTCTTCAATAATTTTTTCTGCATCATAGATAAGCCCTGTTGGTTGATCATAGCCCAATTTGCTCATCATATCAATAATAATTTGCCCATCAGGTTTTGTGTTTCCTATTGGTTCAATCACTTTGTTTACACGCTGTACTCTACGTTCTCCATTTGTAAAAGTTCCATTTTTTTCAAAATAAGAAGAAGCAGGCAATACAACATGTGCCATTTCTGTAGTAGCAGTCATAAATAATTCTTGTACCACAATCAGTTCTAATTTTTCAAATGCTTTGATGCTATGATTTGTATTAGGATCTGTCATGATGGTATCTTCACCCATAATATACAATGCTTTGATGTTTCCATCAAGAGCAGCATCTAACATTTCTGGAATTTTATAACCTTCTTTTTCTGGCATTTTCTCCACACCATATTTTTCTGCATAATAGCGTTGTACGTCAGGCTTATTGATATCCATATATCCGGCACCTTGATGTGGTTGTACGCCCATATCAGCAGCTCCTTGAACATTGTTTTGCCCACGAAGCGGATTCAGACCTACGCCATTTTTACCAATATTTCCGGTCATCATAGCCAAGTTAGATAGCAACATAATGGTTTTTGTTCCTTGGTAGTGTTCGGTGACTCCTAAACCATGAAACTCCATTGCTCTATCTGCTTTGGCATAGGCATGGGCTGCTTTGCGAACCAATTCTTTTGAAACACCCGTGAGTGTTGCCAATTCATCCATATCTAAACCAACCACATGGCTTTTAAATTTCTCATACTTTTCTGTATAGGAAGAGATAAAATGTGTATTGACTAAATTATCGGTAATAATATAATGCGCCATCATGTTTAAAATAGCCACATTGGTTCCCGGCCTTAATTGCAAATGATAGGTTGCCAATTCTGATAATACCGTTTTTACAGGATCTACCACAATTGAGGTAACCCCTTTCATAAAGGCTTGTTTTATTTTTGCTCCTGTAACGGGATGCCCTTTTACAGGATTTGCTCCAAATAAGAAAATGGCATCTGTATGCTTTAAATCTTCTACAGAGTTGGTGGCAGCACCAGTTCCAAAAGATTGTTGCATTCCCATAGCAGTAGGAGCGTGGCATACGCGTGCGCAGCCATCTATATTGTTTGTTCCAATGGCAACACGAATCATTTTTTGCATTAAATAATTTTCTTCATTGGTGGCTCTTGATGATGAAATTCCGCCAATGGCATCAGTTCCGTACTTGTTTTTTATACTGATGAGTTTTTCTGCAATAAAATTATAAGCTTCATCCCAAGTAACAACTTCTAATGTTCCGTTTTTACGAATCATGGGTTCGCGTAAACGATCTGGATGGTTGTAAAACTGAAATGCAAAACGCCCTTTTAAACAGGTGTGCCCTTCATTTACTTCGGCAGTTTCAGGGGCTTGAATTCCTTTAATTTTTCCATCAATTACAGCAACTTCTAATTGACAACCAACACCACAATAGGTACAGGTTGTACGCACGGTTTTATCGGCAATTAATGTTTTGGTTTCAAAGACATCAGTCAATGCTTCAGTTGGACAGGTTTGTACGCAGGCACCACAAGAAACACAGGCAGATTCATCAAAAGATTCATCAAATCCTTTGATGATATTTGTGGCAAATCCTCTTCCAGACATTCCGAGAACCATTTCTCCTTGAATTTCTTCGCAAGCTCTAACGCATCGAAAACAATTGATGCACTGTGATAAGTCTGACTTGATATACGGATGTGACTTGTCGGGTTTGGTATCTAAATGATTGTCGCCTTCTGGATATCGAACATTCGGAATTCCGATGTGGGCAATGGTTTCTTGAAAAGGCGTTGCTTTTTTGTTTTTTGGAGGGTAAATTTTATCATCAGGATAATCAGACAATACCAGCTCAACAATATTTTTACGCAGGCGTTGCATTTTTTCTGTATTGTGATAAATGTATAAGCCTTCTGAAATAGGAGTATGGCAAGAAGCCATGGTTCTTGTTGGTCCATCTTTTTCACGGGCAACTTCTACAGAGCAGACTCTACACGAGCCAAAATTTTCTAAACGATCGTCTTGACACATTGTTGGAATGGCATTTTTATCTGCTTCAATTCTGCGAACAAACTCTAAAATGGTTTCACCTTGTGCTATTGGGTGCGCTATGTTGTTTATATATGCTTTCATACTTGTTCATTAACCGCAAAGGGCGCAAAGAATTACGCGATGTTCGCTATAGGTTATTTACGACTCTTCTAATGCCGTTTTTTATTAATAATACATTGAAATTGATTAGCATGCCTAATTTACAGTTTGATAATTTTAAATAGGTTAAAACTTGTGCTAAATGAACATCATGTAGCATTTCAACAGCTTTTAATTCTATGATAACTTTATTTTCAACAATCAAATCAATCCTATACCCTATATCCAATTTCACTTCTTCATATACTAAAGGTAACGCTTTTTGTTTTTCGATTTTTAAACCTGTTTTTTTTAATTCGTAAAATAAACATTCTTCGTATGAGCTTTCTAATAACCCAGGGCCTAATACTTTATGGACTTTTAATGCAGCATCAAAAATGATTTTTGAAATTTCATTCTCAGTCAGTTTTGAGTTTTTCATAGCGTTCTTTGCAAAATCCTAGCGTTCTTAGCGGTTTTCTTTTTTTAATTAAAATAACGTTTCAATTCATCATCAAAATAGTGCAATGCATTTTTAACAGGAAGCGGAATCCCTCCACCCAATGCACACAAAGAACCTATTTCTAAAGTTTCTAAAAGGTCATCAAATAATTGTCTGTCAATTTTATAGTCTGAATTTTGTGCCTTTTGTAACAGCTCCATTCCTCTATGAGAACCGATTCTACACGGATAGCATTTTCCACAAGATTCATCTGCAGTAAATTCTAGCAGATGTTCTAAAAATTTCACTAGCGGAAAATCAACAGGAATCGATACAAAACTGGCATGTCCTAATAAAAATCCATTGTCGTTTAAAGATTCAAAATCTAAGGTCAATTCTGTTGTTTTATGCATAGGTACAATTCCACCCAATGGACCCCCAATTTGCAATGCTTTTATTTCAGATTTAAACCCGTTTCCAAATTCATCAAAAATAGTTTGCAAAGGGGTTCCCATTTCAATTTCATACATTCCGGGTGTGTTAAAAAAGCTATCTAAAGATACCAATTTTGTTCCTGTAGATTGTTGGGTTCCTAATGCGGCATATGCAGCACCTCCGTTTTCTAAGATCCAATGAATATTTGCAAAGGTTTCTACATTGCTCAATACGGTTGGTTTTCCATACAGCCCATATTGTGCTGGATATGGAGGGCGAACTCTTACTTCTGGACGTAAGCCTTCTATCGAGTTTAGTAATGCGGTTTCTTCTCCACAAATATAAGACCCTTGGCCACGAATTATTTTAAATTTAAAATCGCCGATTAAATTTTTCTCTTTCAATTCAGTAATTGTATCAGCAACAATTTTTACCGAATCTGGGTATTCTCCTCTGATGTATAAAACTCCTGTATTGGCGCCAACAGTCAACCCAGCCATGTACATTCCAAAGAGTACTTTGTGGGCTTGCTGTTCCATCAAATACATATCAGAATAGGCACCAGGATCTCCTTCATCTGCGTTGCAAACAATGTATTTCTGTTCATTGTTTTCTTTAATGACTGCGTCTAGTTTGAACCAAAAAGGAAAACCTGCACCACCACGTCCACGTAAATTTGAAATTTTTAATTCTTGAATGGTGTTTTTTGCATGGTCTTTATGTGTTGCTGCCAATTGATAAAACGCTGCAAGATCTCCAATTTTAGATGTTAAAATAGGTGTTGTATTACTTGCAACGGTATATTGGTTTTTTTGATATTCTTTCTTTGTAATAATCTGCTCCAGTAGCTCTTTAGAGTCTGCATTGTAGGTTTTGTCATCATACATAAATGCATTGTTTGTATGACAGCGACCAACACAGGCGGCATGGCCAATTTGGTCAGCATTAAAATGAGTTTCTAAATTTGTACGTAGATTCTGTTGGCTATTTGCAACCATGCAAGCGGTTCCACTACAGACATGTATTTTTTTATGTTGATTTTCTTCTCGTGTAAAATCATAAAAAGTACGTGTGCCTAGCACTACAGAGTCGTCAATTAGAAAGCGTTTCGAAATGTCCTGCAACTCCTCTTTTGAATCGATTTGTTGAGAGGCTTTAGCAATGTTTTCAAAAAGGTTGTCATCCAACTCTTTTCTTGATGATAATGTACGAATATTTTTGTTTGCCATTATAAAGTATAATAAAGGCTAAATTTAATGAAATTTTAAAGGTTATCTAAAGATTTGCGTAGAAATAATAACCACAGGTTTATTGTTTAAATCTGTTGTAAAAAATAAATAGTGATGTCCTCCGTCTTTTAGTGCTGTCTTTTTTCTGATTTGAGCAACTGTTTCGGGAAAGTTGCGTGTTGTGATATTTGCTTTTCCATCTTTTAAGAGTTTTTTAAGTTGTTTTTTATCATAGGGCATGACCTGTTTAATTTTAAAAACTCTTCCAGGAAATTCAATGTGTTTTGTAGAGGTGTATAAATGCGAGTGTTGGTGCAGTTTAAAAACAGTTAATTGCTGTGATATTTGATGAAATCCACCAGATTTTAATATGGCTGCATTGGGTTCGTATAAGTAGGAGAGAGGCTTTGAATAAGTTGAAACAGCCTCTTTGTTAATTGTAAATTGGAATTCTTGTCGGGTATCTTTCTGAACGTTGATGGTTTTTATTTGAATGTTTTTAATATGGTCTTTTTCTAATAAAAACAACAATTCTTTTACTTCATTATGTACTGCTATAATATGAATTTCTTTGACAAAAATCAGTTCATTTATGGCACTTGTAATGTCTAAAATCGGAGAGTTTTTAATAAGAATACTTGTTGATTTTGAAAACAGAAAATCTAAATTTTCAGGTACATTTGGTAGGCAATCTTTTAATAAAAAGACTTTTCCTTTTGCCTCATTTCTACGAGAGGGATCTATGTATATACAGCCAAAGTTTTTAGCAGTGCTTTTTAAGTATGCGATTCCATCACCAGAAACAGTACAGATATTTTTTACTCCTAATTGTTTGTAATTATGTGCTACAATACTTGATAGATCTGAATTAATCTCGCAATGTGTTACTTCTTGTATCTGTTTAGAAAAGGCGTGGGCATCAATACCAAAGCCACCTGTAATATCAATCAGTGATGTTCCAGAAATAAGACTCGACTTATACTCTGCCGTTATTTCTGAAGAGCTTTGCTCGATGTTTAATGTTGGTGGATAATAGATGTTTTTAGTAGAAAACCAAGTTGGGAGTTTTTTTGATGATTTTTTTTTAGAAACAATCTGTGTAGCTAGTTCTTGTATAGAGACCGTATCAAACGGGCTTCCTTTTAAAATCAGTGTTGTAAGGTCTGTTTTTAAGTTATTGGAAATAAATTCCTGTATGTTTTTGTGTAGAATAGCTAAATTCAAATCATTCTTTTTTGTATTCAATTTTTACTCTTTTATTTAGAGTGTCCTTCTTTTTTAAGGTGCCACATTTTGATTTTTGATGTATCAATGCTGTCTCACAAAGTCACACAAAGCAGCACTGAGTTTCACAAAATATAACTTTTTGATGTTAAAACTTAAAGATCCTTTGTCAATGATTTTACAATCTTATTGTCTGCTAAAAATTCTTTTAAAATTACTTTTAGTGCCGTGTAACAAGGTACGGCTACAATCATTCCAACCACTCCAAAAAGCAATCCGCCAATAATAATAATTAAGAAAATTTCTAATGGATGCGATTTTGTGGTCTTTGAAAAAATAAAAGGTTGGCTAAAGAAGTTATCAATCAATTGCGCAATGAAGTACCCAATCATCACATATGAGGTTGTGGGTAAAATTTCGGTTTGAAAGTCTTGCCCAAGGTTGCTTGTCATTGATAGTAAAAATATAATTACAGCCCCAATCATAGGTCCTACATACGGAATTAAGTTTAGTAAAGCGCATAGAAAAGCAATGACAATTGCATTAGAAATTCCGAAAATCAGTAAAATAACTGTGTACAAAATAAATAAAATGGAAATTTGTAAAACCAATCCGATAAAGTATCTTGAAAGCAATCCGTTAATGGTTTCAAAAGATTTTTGAAAACGCCCTTCACTTTTATTTGGTACAATTACAAGCAGGGCTTTGTGTAAGATGTAGCTGTCTTTCATAAAGAAAAATGAAATAAACAATACAGAAAACAATCCAATACTTAATGAACCTAATGCGCCGGCAACAGAGTTTAATAAATTAGGAATGGCTTGAAAGCCAGCCATAAAGTCAACATTTTTCAGTTCGCTTAAAAGATTGATATTGCGTGCTGTAAAATAATCATTTATTTGAGTAATGATATGCTGTAAGTTTTTTTGTAGCTCATCTGTTTTTAATAAAGATAAACTTTCTCCTTGCTCAATCACTAAAGGAATAAACATTCCAATCAATCCAATAAGCATGCCTATCAAAAAAAACATTGCAGTGAGTACTGCCAAGGTGTTTGGAAACTTTAATTTACTTTTTAAAAACCGAATGACTGGTCTTGCAATTAAAGAAATCACGGCAGCGATGAGAATATAAATAAGTAACGATTGTACGACGTATAAAAAATACAATAACAGCACAGTGCCTAAAACAATTGACAATGCTCTTAAAATTCCGTTAGAAATGATTTTTGAATTCATGTAGTAAATTTACAATTAATGATAACCTTTTACATCGCCCATGTCTAATTCTCTACTTAGAATTTTGTGGGTTGTTGGCAATTTTGTTCCAGATGCTGTTGTAATCCAATCATCCCAGGTTGCTTCCATTCCGCCAGCCGGAATTATAGAAACCCACATTTTATAGCTTGTAGGTAAACCATCTTCGTCTAAAATCCATAAGTAAGAGTCTCCAGGTGTAGAGCCACCAATCGTATAGGTAACTAACAATGCTTTTTTGTTATTGTAAGTTACCAAACGACGCTCAATTCCGTCTTCAAAAACTTTATGTGGAGCAACTAACCAAAAACTGTCATTGTTAAAATAATCAATTGCTTTTTGGATAAGTTCTTTATCTTCAGTGAGCTCTCCATCAACAAAAAGTTTGTTTTTTTCAGGAGATTTGGTATGTAAAATTGCTTTTATATTGGCCCATTGCACTTCTACAATATGCTGCTGTTTGTCCCATTTATAGACATGTCTTTCTCGGAAACTCCATTCTAAAAAACGGGTTGTTGTATACGCATCATGATTAATTGCTTGCAACATTTTTGTTGCCAACGCATCTGCTTCAACACCTTGTTTTCCTGTAGGTACTGATTCATTATTTGCATAATAATACGCAGCAATGGCAATGCCAACTGCCAGGATAAGAATTCCGATAATTTTAAAAAGCTTTTTCATTATTATGATTGATTCAATTGCGCAGCTAATTTACTACTATTTATTGGCTTTATAATAGTCTAAAACATGTTTTGGTATTTCTATGTTTTTAGGAAGTTCTTTGTCAGAGATAGGAGTCTCTGCTACTTGTTTTAAAGGGACTAAGCCAGCCCAAACGGGTAAACTATAGTCTTCTGGTTCGTCTTGCACACCAACATCTCTAACTTTTGCAGAGGCGGTTTTAATTTCCATTTCTACCACTAAGGTTCTGTCTAGTTCTTCAGGGTGCATTTTTCTAATTCCGTCCCATCTACCTTTCATCATATGTTCCATAAAACAGTGTAGTCCAGCTTCTTTTTCCTTCAGATTTTCTAGTTTTTTTACAGTTCCAAATAGCGTTGCAGAACGGTAATTTACGGAGTGGTGCAATCCAGATCTTGCCAACACCAATGCGTCTAAGTGCATCACCGTCATGCTTATTTCGTTGGCTTCTAAAAGTGCCAATAACATTCTGTTTCCTTGCGATCCGTGCAAGTAGATTTTGTTGCCATTTCTACCGTAAGCCATGGGTAAGGTAATCGCTCTGTCGTTGTATATATAGCTTACATAACCAATAAAACCTGCATCTAAAATGTTGTTTATTTTTTCAACATCATAGGTTGCTCTGTTGGCGCCACGTTGTATTCTGTTTAGTTTTGATTTTTCGTATGATTTCATATCAATCTATGTGTTGTTTTATTAGAATGTTAAATATAAACATTTATAGTTTGAGGTTCACAGATTACAATTCGGAAAAATTTTTCTAAATTTTTTAGGCAATTCCGTTGTGATTGAGATCGTTTCTTTGGTAAATGGATGTTCGAATTCTATCTTTGTAGCATGCAAGTACATTCCTTTTCCTTTTAAAATTAGCTCCTCTTTTCCGTAGTCTTTATCTCCTAAAATTGGATTACCTGTAATTGATAAGTGTTTTCTTAATTGATGTTTTCTTCCTGTTTTTGGGTGGAGTTTTATCAAATTCAACACTGAAAATCGTTCTGAGATTTCAGAAGCCAACACTTCAAACTCAGAATATGCTGCTTTTTTATCAATAGGAACGTTGATGATACCTCGTTGTTTCATAGTATCAATAGTAATGGCATGATATGTTTTTCGGATTTTTTTATTTTCAAACAATTTGCTAAGCGTTGTAATTGCACTGCTCGTTTTTCCAATAAGCAACACCCCAGAAGTTGAATAATCTAAGCGGTGTACAGGTTGCGGACGTACAGCGTCTTTTTGTGTACTTTTTTGCAGGTTTTGCTCTAATGCATTGGCAATGGTTATAAATGCATTTCCGCTAACCAATATTCCTGCGGGTTTGTAGACAATTGCCAAATACGCATCTTCAAGCAGAACTTGTAGTGGTAAAATTAATTTTTTGAGTGCTGTTTTTGTTTCAGGCTGATAGAGCTCAATCGTTTCTTTGCCATGTATAAATAGGGCAGTGGTTGCATTATTTCCATCTACGAATAGTAACTTTTTTTTAAGAGCTTTTTTAATCCCTGATTTTGTAGGAATGGTATGAAAAATACCCACAGCGTATTCTTGCAATCGAATAGGTTTTTCTTGTAATGGAACGCTATGAGACTCTATAAGATGCATTTAGCTAGCAAATAGCTGATGGATATCCTTAAATGCTTTAAACTCTAGCGCATTGTTTTCAGGGTCATAGAAAAACATAGTAGCTTGCTCGCCAACGTTGCCTTTAAAACGAATTGTTGGCTCAATAATAAAGTGAATATTTTGTGCTTTTAAATGCTCTTTAAGCTCGTGCCAATCTTCCCAAGATAAAACAACCCCAAAATGTGGTACTGGTACATCATGTCCATCAACAGGATTTGTGATAGGTAACTTAGCATCAACACCACTCTTTTGATGAATGACCAATTGATGTCCGAAGAAATTAAAATCTACACATAATTCAGCACTTCTTCCTTCTGTGCAATTTAAAACATCATTGTAAAATGCGCGACAAGTTTCTAAATTAGAAACAGGAATGGCAAGATGAAAAGGTTGTAGCATAAATTATAAATTACGAATGTTTACTTTTTAGTATTGGAGCTCTGAAGGTAATTAAATTTTTACTAACCACTAACCATTAATCTACTAAAACCCAACCGCTGTATCATCTCCTCTATGATCTGCGCCACCTTCTAAGGTGCCATTTGGTAATACCAAAATAGCATCCACTTTTCCAATAATTAATGTGTTTCGCTCAGTAATGTGGTAGCCTTTGGCTTTTAAATTTGCTTTGGTAATGCTGTCAAAACCATTTGGTTCCATTAACACTGTATCAGGCAACCATTGGTGGTGAAAGCGTGGTGAGTTTACAGATTCTTGCATGCCCATACCATAATCTACTACGTTGATGATGTTTTGAAGCACCGAAGTTATAATTGTTGATCCTCCGGGAGTTCCAACAACCATTTTTAGTTTTCCATTTTGTTCAACAATGGTAGGTGTCATAGAGCTTAACATTCTTTTTTCTGGTGCAATTGCGTTGGCTTTAGATCCTAATAGTCCGTACACATTAGGTACGCCAGGTTTTGCGCTAAAATCATCCATTTCATTGTTTAAAAAGAAGCCTCCTCCTTTTACAAATACTTTTGATCCATAGCCAGTATTTAGAGTAGTTGTTACCGAAACGGCATTTCCAAAAGGGTCTACAATTGAGTAGTGCGTGGTCTCGTCACTCTCGTAGCCTTTTAATTTTCCATGTGAAATATCAGAAGATTTGGTGGCTTTATCCCAAGAAAAAGAACGCATTCTTTTATTGATGTACTCGGTGTTTGTCAAACTATCAACAGGAACATCTACAAAATCAATATCACCCAAAAAATGGGCTCTGTCTGCATAGGACCTACGTTCTGCTTCTGTAAGCAATTGTATGTATTTTGTTGAATTGTGTTTGATTTTTGATAGATCAAAAGGCTCAATTGACTTTAGTATTTGTGCCAAACAAATTCCGCCACTTGCAGGTAAAGTCATAGAGGTAATTGTGTAGTCTTTGTAGTTAAATGTGACAGGTTTTCTCCAAACAGCTTTGTAGATTTCTAAGTCTTTTAACGAAAGAATTCCGCCAAGTTCTTGTACGTAATCTACCATTTTCTTTGCGGTTTCTCCTTTGTAAAACCCATCTTTACCTTGATCTCTTATGCGTTCTAATGTTTGTGCTAATTCTTCAAATTGTAGTTTATCTCCTTCTTTCCATTCTTTATCTAAAAGAATTGTGTAGTTGTTGGCAAGGGCAAATTTTTCTCTAGCGCGATTCAAAGAACGTGCTTGTTTTTTAGTGACATTGATTCCTTTTCTTGCCAAATCAATAGATGGCTGAATCAATTCAGCAATCGGTAACGAACCAAATTTTTCATACACTTCAAAAATACCGGCAATAGCTCCAGGAACTCCAACCGCCATGGCACCTAATGTGCTTTTTTGCTTGATCATATTACCTTCTTTATCAAGATACATGTCTTTAGATGAGGCAAGTGGTGCTTTTTCTCTGTAATCTAAGGCGCCTGTTTTTCCTTCATTTGTGCGATACACCATAAATCCGCCACCGCCAATATTTCCAGCAACAGGATACACAACCGCCAAAGCAAGTTGTGTTGCCACCATGGCGTCAAAAGCATTTCCTCCTTTTTTTAAGATGTCAGACCCAATTTGAGATGCTTCTTCACGTGCAGAAACAACCATGGCCTTTTGACTGATTAATCCTGTAGTTTTTTCTTTTTTTGTAGGAGCTTCACACTGTATAAATAGCAATGAAATGCATGTTAAAAGCAGTGTTCTTTTAAGGAAGTTGTCGTTTTTTTTTGAAAAGTTCATAAGTTATAAGGTTGATTCTTGAATTTCTTTTAGTTTACGGTCGGAAAAGATACATAAATCTTTGAAAAAAAGCGTAAAATCGTTTTCAAATTCTTGATGCAGATCTTTGAGGTCTTCAATGGCCATGTTCATTTTAGATTTCAATTGCGTACGCCGGTTCATCCCGTTTAATATGGCTTCCATTCCGTCAAAAAACTGATAATTGTACAGCCAATCGTATGCAATGAGGTGCGGTAAAAATTGCTGTGTTTTTAAAGGGAGTATGTCAACCTGTTCTTGCAGTAATTGATATACAGATTTTACATATATGTCTAGTGGAATTGCAGAATATTGATTCCAGTTTCTAGCAAGAAAATGATCGTAAAACAGGTCGATAATAACTCCGTCATAGTGCCCATAACGTTTGTGCAAACGGCGTTTACTTTTTCTGACAATTGGATGCGCATCGGTATAGGTGTCTATGTGCCGATGCAATGCAATGCCTTGCTGAATTTCTGAAGATAAATGCGTAAATTGATTTCCTTGTATGCCATCTGCAATAAAATTGCCAATGAGTATGTTTGTGTGGTTTTTAGATAAATAGAGATGTGCAAGGAAGTTCATTGGTTAAAAGTAAGCAAAAAAACCACAACTAAAAGTTATGGTTTTTTGTTTTTATGATTTTCTATACTAGTAATCTTGCCACGAACTTTGCAAGTTCTTGTAATGCTAAACTAGCTGTTTAGCATTACAGGCATTACCAACATGGTAACTTGTTCGCCTTCGTCTGTTCCATCAATTGGTGTTAAAATTCCTGCTCTGTTTGGCAATGACATTTCTATCAATACATCGTTGGCACTTAAGTTGTTTAACATTTCGCTTAAAAAACGAGAGTTAAAACCAATCTGCATGTCATCTCCTTGATAATCACAGCTCAACCGTTCGTCAGCTTTGTTTGAGTAATCTAAATCTTCAGCAGAAATATTCAATTCTGTTCCTGCCATTTTCAATCTGATTTGGTGTGTTGTTTTGCTAGAAAAAATAGACACACGTTTTACAGAGTTTAAGAAAGATGCTCTATCAACAGTTAATTTATTTGGGTTCTCTTTTGGAATTACCGCTTCATAATTAGGGTATTTTCCATCGATTAAGCGACAAATTAATACCGTGTTTTCAAAAGTAAACTTGGCATTGGCGTCGTTGTATTCAATAGTTACTTCGCTATCAGATCCTGCTAAAATTCCTTTCAATAAGTTCAACGGTTTTTTAGGCATGATAAACTCTGTTGTTTCGTTGGCAACAACATCTGTACGTGTATATTTTACCAGTTTGTGAGCATCAGTTGCTACAAAGGTTAAGCTTTCTGTGCTGAATTGAAAAAAGACGCCACTCATTACCGGGCGTAAATCGTCGTTTCCTGCAGCAAAAATAGTTTTAGAAATGGCCGTTGCTAAAATATTAGCTGGAATAACGGTGCTGCTTGGCGCAGATAAGCTTACCGATTTAGGAAACTCTTCTCCGCTAAAAAATGCCATGTCATATTTTCCTTGATCAGAACTAATTTCTATGGTATTTTCTCCTTCTGTTTTAAAGGTAAGCGGTTGATCTGGAAATGTCTTTAGTGTGTCTAATAATAAACGTGCAGAAACGGCAATTGATCCTTTAGAATCTGATTCTACATCTACAACAGCACTCATAGTGGTCTCTAGATCTGAAGCAGAAACTGTTAGTTGATTTTCTGTCAATTCAAACAAAAAATTATCTAGAATAGGTAAGGTGTTATTACTATTAATTACGCCCCCTAAAACTTGTAACTGTTTTAATAATTGCGAACTGGATACGATAAACTTCATGGATTTCCTTATTTTATACCTATTGGTTTTTACGCCAACGGCTCATTGTGAGCATTTTCAAAAACTGAACCACAAATATATTCTAAATAAGTGATTTTAAAAAAAAAATTATCAACAGTTTTCTCATCCACAACAGAAAACGTTATATTTATGTTAATACGTTTTTAGTTTTCGGTCATCGGTAGTTTTAAATGTTATATTTGTTGGGCTACTTAACCATTTTTTAATGAAGAAATGCACCTGCTTTATGTTATTGGCATTGTTGTTTACAGCAACAATCTATGCGCAAAAACCTCAAAAACTAAACTCTAATCAGATTTATGAAAAGCTACAAAAACTTAATTTTTTAGGAACCGCTTTATACATTGCTGCACACCCTGATGATGAAAATACACGGTTGATTTCGTACTTGGCAAATCATGTAAAAGCAAGAACAGGCTATTTGTCATTGACTAGAGGTGATGGTGGACAGAATTTAATTGGCCCAGAAATAAGAGAGTTATTAGGGGTGATTCGAACACAAGAATTATTGGCAGCCAGACGTATAGATGGAGGAGAGCAGTTGTTTACCAGAGCAAATGATTTTGGCTATTCAAAACACCCTGATGAAACGTTGAAAATTTGGGATAAAGATAAGGTGTTGAGTGATGTTGTTTGGGCCATTCGCACGTTTAAACCAGATGTAATTATCAATCGGTTTAATCATAGAACGCCAGGGTCAACACACGGACATCACACTTCTTCTGCATTGTTAAGTGTAGAAGCTTTTGATTTGGCTGGAAATAAAAACAACTACTCTAGTCAGTTAAAATACACGAGTACTTGGCAGCCAAAACGATTGTTTTTTAATACATCATCATGGTTTTATAGAAGTCAAGAGGCTTTTAAAAAAGCCACAGAAGGAAAGCTAACTTCGTTTGATGTTGGGGTGTATTATCCGCTAAAAGGTTTGTCTAATAATGAAGTTGCTGCCATGGCAAGCAGCCAACATTTATGTCAAGGGTTTGGTCGGTTAAGCACAAGAGGGAGTCAACAAGAATATGTAGAATTTTTAAAAGGAACAGTACCAAAAGATCAGTCAGATATTTTTTCTGGAATTAATACCACTTGGAATCGTGTAAAAGGTGGCGGAGAAATTGGCGCCATTTTATATCCTTTGGAAACAGATTTTGATTTTTCGAATCCGTCCAAACATTTACCCGCTTTGTTAAAAGCGTATGCTAAAATTACTTTGCTAGAAGATTCTCATTGGAGCGCCATTAAAACCAAACAAATTAAAGAAATTATAGCAGCATGTGCAGGCTTGTATTTAGAAGCTTCTGCAACCCATTCAAGTACCACACCAAATGCTGCGATTTCATTGAATATTGAAGTGCTAAATAGAAGTAAGGCGGCTGTTTTTTTAGATTCGTATCGTTTAATTGGAAATGCAACTAGCCGTGTAAAAACACAAGAAAAAGAGTTGCTAAACAATATTCGATTGAATATCAAAGATACTTTTGCAATAGGTTTTAAAGAATATTCAGATCCTTATTGGTTAAAAGAGAAAGGCTCTTTGGGGATGTACACGGTAAAAAATCAACAATTAATAGGGAAGCCTGAATCTACAAGACCGCTACAGGTAATGTTTGATTTGACGATAGGAAAACAGGAGATTTCGTTTACAAAAGAAGTGGTATATCGATATTCTAAAAGAGACAAAGGAGAACTGTATGAACCTTTTGAAATTTTACCGAAAGTAACTTCTAAACTCAGTAACAAGGTATTGGTTTTTTCAGATCAAACAGCACAAAAAGTATCAGTAACTGTTAGTGCTGGAGAGCACAATGTTGAAGGAGTTGTTTCTTTAGAAGTTCCTAAGAACTGGAAAGTAATGCCAAAAGAAATACCATTTTCTATTGCACAAAAAGGAGATGTTCAAACAGTTAATTTTAAGGTTACACCTCCAGAAAATCAATCTGAAGGATTGTTAAAAAGTGTGGTATTTGTAGATGGAAAAAAATATGATAAAGAATTGATAGAGATCAATTATGAACACATTCCAAAGCAATCGGTATTGTTAGCTTCCGAAGCAAAAGTAGTTCGTTTGGATATTCAGAAAAACGGAAATTATATCGGTTATATCAAAGGAGCAGGAGATGTTGTTCCAGAGAGTTTGCGTCAGATTGGATACCATGTGTTGCTGATCAATCCAGAAGAAATCAATGCAGAAAATTTGCATCAATTTGATGCTATTGTTATGGGGATTCGTGCATATAATACGGTAGATGCCTTAAAGTTTAAACAAAAATTCTTGTTAGATTATGTGGCAAAAGGCGGTAATATGATTGTACAATACAACACAAGCGGAAGAAGAAGTTCTGTAACTGTTAACGCTCCATTTAATTTAAAAGTTTCTAGAGACCGTGTTACAGATGAGCATGCCGAGGTAACTATATTGGCAAAAAACCATTCTTTAATGAATTTTCCAAATAAGATTACAGCAACTGATTTTAATGGTTGGGTGCAAGAACGTGGATTGTATTTTCCGAATGCATGGAGCAAAGAGTACACCGCTATTTTATCAATGCATGACAAAGACGAAACGCCTAAAAATGGAAGTTTATTGGTTGCCAAATATGGAAAAGGACATTATATGTATACAGGTTTAAGCTTTTTCAGAGAATTGCCTGCAGGAGTTTCTGGTGCTTATAAACTATTTGCAAATATGCTGTCTATCGGAAAAGAAGCGGTTAAAAAACAATCAAAAATTAAACAATAATCAACGTATGACACAACCAAAATATGTTTGGAAAAAAATGTACACCATTGTTTTAGTAGTAAACATTGTATACATCGTATTATTTTATTGTATCACTTCCTATTTTTCTAATTAAGACCTCAGAACGATGCAAGTATTAGATTGGATTGTGCTTTCTGCAACACTATTGTTTATTGTTTTATTTGGCGTGTATAAAACCCGAAAAAGCAGTAAAAATGTTGAAGACTTTATAAAAGGAGGAAGTAAAAGTAAATGGTGGACTATCGGTTTGTCTGTAATGGCAACACAAGCAAGTGCTATTACGTTTTTATCTGCTCCAGGTCAGGCATTTAATGACGGAATGGGCTTTGTGCAGTTTTACTTCGGATTGCCAATTGCCATGGTAATTATTTGTATGGTATTTATTCCTATTTACCACAAATTAAAAGTATATACAGCCTATGAGTTTTTAGAAACTCGATTCGATTTAAAAACACGAACATTGGCTGCAATTTTATTTTTAGTGCAACGTGGTTTGGCAGCAGGAATTACCATTTTTGCGCCAGCAATTATTCTTTCAGCAGTGTTGGGATGGGATTTAATTCAGCTTAATATTATTATTGGAGTATTGGTAATTATTTACACGGTTTCTGGAGGAACAAAAGCTGTTAATGTGACTCAGAAACAACAAATGGGTATTATTTTTATAGGAATGTTGGTTGCTTTTTATATGATCTTAGATCAGTTGCCGCAAGACATTTCATTTTCAAAAGCCTTAGACATTGCAGGAGCAAGTGGCAAAATGGATATTTTGGATTTTTCGTTTGACTTGAACAATCGGTACACGGTTTGGACAGGTTTTTTAGGCGGCACCTTTTTAATGCTTTCTTATTTTGGTACTGATCAAAGTCAAGTGCAACGCTATTTAACAGGAAAAACCGTTCGGCAGAGTCAGTTAGGACTGATTTTTAATGGCTTGTTAAAAATACCTATGCAATTCTTTATTTTGCTGGTTGGTGTCATGGTTTTTGTTTTTTATCAATTCAATGCATCTCCTTTAAATTTTAATCCAGAAGCGAGAAAAGCGGTTGTAAAAACAGCGTATGCAAACCAGTATATTGCTTTAGAAAAGAAACACCAAGACTTAGAAAAAGACAAATTTTCCTTGTTACTAAATGATCAGATTATTGACAAAAAATCGAGATTGAATGAAATCGAAATTTTAAATACTACTATCCGAAAGGAAGCGAGAGCAATTATTAAAAAAGCAGATACTAGTGTTGAATCGAATGACAAAGATTATGTGTTCCTGCATTTTATCTTAAACAATTTACCACGTGGTTTGATTGGATTGTTATTGGCAGTAATTTTATCGGCAGCAATGTCATCAACAGCTTCTGAACTAAATGCATTGGCATCAACAACCGCCTTAGATCTGTACAAAAGAAATGTAAAAGGAGAACGCAGTGAAACCCATTATGTAAAAGCATCAAAATGGTTTACATTGGCTTGGGGAATTGTAGCCATATCCATTGCTTGTATTGCAAACTTGTTTGATAATTTAATTCAGTTGGTAAATATTATCGGTTCTATTTTCTACGGAAATGTATTGGGAATTTTCTTATTGGCTTTCTTTATAAAGTTTGTAAAAGGAAATGCCGTTTTTATTGCGGCAATTATTACGCAAGTAACAATTATTTTGACGTATTATTTTGCTATTTACAAAGTAGAACAAGCAGGAGCAGAGCCAATTATTAGCTATTTATGGCTAAACCTTATTGGTTGTGTTTTGGTGATGGGAATTGCCGTGTTATTACAATATTTCAGCAAAGATAAAACACTTATTTATGAACCTAACAACTAGACCTGCTAGTCTTAAAGATTTAAAAACCTTGTTGGAGTTTGAACAAGGAGTTATTAGTTTTGAGCGCCCTTTTGACCCAACGTTGAAAGAAAAAACAAGCTATTATGATATTCCAGGGCTGATCAATTCTTCTGAAGTGCTATTGTTGGTAGCTGTTTTAGGTACTGAAATTATTGCTTCTGGATATGCAAGAATTGAAGTAGCAAAACCGTATTTAAAGCATCAACAATATGCTTATTTGGGGTTTATGTTTGTAGCACTAAACCATAGAGGAAAAGGGGTTAATGGAATTGTTTTAGAAGCTTTAAAAACGTGGGTGCTTTCTAAAAATATTTCAGAAGTACGCTTGGATGTGTATAATGACAATCCGAGTGCAATTAGGGCTTATGAAAAAGCAGGGTTTAAAAAGCATTTAATCAATATGAGAAAAGGCTTGTCTACCTAAGCTTCTTTTCGAAAATTCGATATTTTTTATACAGTGTATGCTCCATTCTTTCCATAATGGCTCTCATTTTAACATTGTCTTCCATAATTAAATGACTGTCTAACACCTGTAAGTTTCCTTTTATTGCAGACTTGAATAATGCGTCGGCTAGCAAGGCGTCTAATCCAGAATTTCGAATGCTTCCTTGTACACAACCTAGTAATAAATTTAATTGCGTGGCTTTTTTAAACGCTCTTAGCAGATGTATAAAGCCAAAAGGAAATAACTTTCCGTTTGCTTTTTTAAAACCATCGCTAATGTCTGGCATGGCAATTACAAAAGCAACAATCTTATTATTTTTATCTGCAATCAATTTGATATATGTTGGATCTAACAATGGCAAAAAACGCTCTGAAAATTCTTTGGATTCAATCTCTTGTAAAGGAGCAAATCCATAAATATCTGTGTATGTTTCATTGATAAGATCGAATACCGTTTTTACATAAGGGCGAATTTCTTTTGATTTTTGAAACTCTAAGACTCTAAAACCTCTTTTTAAAACTCTTTTTGCAATGTTGGCGTAAATTTCAGGAACGTTGGCAGGAATTATACTTCGGTATTGAAATAGATCGAGTTTCTTTTTAAAACCATTTCGTTCTGTATGTTTTACCATGTACGGAAAACTACAATTGGTAACCATTACAGACATTGGGTCTTGAAAACCTTCTATCAAAAAACCTTGTGGATCTTTGTCAGAAAAACCTAAAGGACCAACAAGCATATCCATTTCTTTTTCTGTTCCCCATTTTTCAACAGCAGCAATCAATGCATCATAGACATTTGCATCGTCATAGCACTCTAAAAAGCAAAAGCGGGCATTTTTTTCGTTGTTTCCTGCATTATAAGTGTGATTGATAATCCCCATAATTCTTCCAACCACCGTATTGTCTTTTTCAGCCAATAATAATATGGTGTCACAATGCTCAAAGGAGTGATTTTTCTTTTTGTCAAAAACTTTCCATTCATCAGCAATTAAAGGCGGAAGCCATTCAGCATGGTTTTTATGAATGGCAAAAGGCAACTGAATAAACTTTTTCAGCTCCTTTTTGCTAACAACTTCTTTAAGGCGAATCATAATTATTATGGGCTTACTGTATTGCTTCTGTATTTTTTTTAAATGGAATTCGATATAATTGTGATGCAATATATAGTATTATTGGCGCAATAATGCTTCCTCCAATAGCATCAATTGCATAATGTGCTTTGATATAAACGGTTGATAAGATAAGGATGATGACAAACGGCCATGCAATTCTAAAAAATGTAGGAGCACTTTTTTTAGACAAGAGTAATATTATAATAGAAATTCCAACATGTGAGCTTGGGAAGGCACCCGTAGGTTGATCTCCATTTTTGATGATAAAATGCATGATCTTATCAAAAACATAGGCATCTGGAGGAGTACGATCTACTGCCGAAAAGAAAAACTGAGGTCCTGCAGATGGAAAGATTCCGAAAATTAAATAGAACAGTAGTAAAGATGCGGCGAGTTTAAAAACAAGTATTGAAAATTCGGGACTCTTTTTAAAATAGAGGTACAGTACAAAGCCGATAATCAACGGGTAAAAAGAAAAATAACCGATGTACATAATTTCGCTAAAAATGTTGCTGGAGAAATATGCTGAAAATTGTAAGCTTGGCTGAAAACCAAATAAACGTTCCTCTAAGTTGATTAAATAAGGGTCTAAGTCACTGAATAAAAACTTATTATAAAATACGGTTCTAGAATAAAAATACATGCTCAACAGTATTGGGTATACATTCCTTAACAGATTCAAAAATGTTGATTGTACCTTAGAATTTACATAGATGAGTCCAGTTATTGCCAGAACAATACCTGCTCTAATCAACAGTAAATTCATAGAATTTGTTGATTGATTCCAGGAGATGAGTAGTAAAATGGTGCTGATTCCTAAATAACTAAAAAAAAGAATATCTATTTTCTTTACTATATGCATGCTGGTTTTTTTGTAAGCCAGACAAATATAAAGTTTTTAAAAGAATATGGATAATATTTAGTAAAGGTAAAGAAAAGTGGTTTTTTAACCCGTTGTGCATTTTCTGTGAAAGCTTATTGAATATTGTTCAAATCTTGTCTTCCGATGATTGCCATTATTTCAACGAAATCATTATTAATTTTATAATAGATGCTATCAGATCCGCAAATACAGCGTCTATATCCATCTTTAATAAAGTCAACTGATTCAAATGAAAATGGTCTTTTGGTGATAATATCAAAATACTCAAAAAACGAATTATAGTACTTGTCAGCTTGAGTCTCTCCGAATTTATGAACTCCATAATGATGAATTCTTATCAAGTCTTCTTTTGCAGAATTGCTCAATCTATATTTAGCCATTAAGTAAGGACTTTGATTGCTCTAAAATCTGTTTTTTACTATCCGTAGTAAATCCACTATTTTCAGCGTTACTTAGTTTAGCTTTAATCCAATCAATTTGCGCTTGTTGACCACGTGCTTGTCTAATCAAATCATTAACAAGTTCGCTTTTACTAGTGTATTCTTTATTCTCTATTTGAGATTTTAACCAATCATCATTTGGCGCGGTGAATGATATACTTTGTCTTGACATAATTTTTTGTTTGATGCAAATTTACACCAAATGTGAATCAATAGCAAATTTCATTTAATATTGTTGCCAACGTGTTATACAAAAACAAAATTCTCTTGTGTTAATTTTGGCTAAAGATGGCTAAAGTTTACGAATATCAACAATCGCA
Source organism: Polaribacter sp. (assembly GCA_029245785.1). Lineage (GTDB taxonomy): Bacteria > Bacteroidota > Bacteroidia > Flavobacteriales > Flavobacteriaceae > Polaribacter. Next base: position 13,830 of record JAQWOR010000033.1, on the reverse strand, counting down.
CCATTTTCTAATTGATTTTCAGTATCAATCGTGAATATGCTGTCGGCAACAAAAGAAGGAGCATACAATTCGTTATTGTTTTTTAGATCGATAAACCGTTGTACATTTTTAAAATTGGTTTTAGGAGTTTTTCTAATGGCTGTTTGCATATGAGTATCTACCACACCAGGATAGATTGACGTGCATTTTACACCATTTTCAATGTCGTTTTGCTCTGCAGCAATGACTTTGGTGGTCATGTCTAATGCCGCTTTAGAGGTGCAGTACACCGACCAGCCTTGATAGGGGTTTGTTGCTGCTCCAGAAGAAATATTGATAATTTGTTTGCTCGCTTTCCAGCCTTTTGTGAGCCGAATAAACTCATTTGATAAGACCAATGGAGTTGTGGTGTTCAGTTGTATGGCTTGTGCTATGTTTTCAGGATCTAAATTCCCTAGTGTATTGATTGTTCCTAAAGTTCCAGCATTGTTAATCAGTGTAATGTTTGCAACAGTGCTAGCATCTATTTGAGAGAAAATAGTACACATTGCATTTACAGCCGCATTAAGGTTGCTTAAATCTGCTGCAATTTGAATATAGCTACAGTTTTCTAGTTCACTTCTTGCGATTGAAAAAACAGTGTAATTTTCTGAATGGTATTTTTGAGCAAGTGCTTTTCCAATACCTTTACTTCCGCCAGTAATAATTAGAATGTTCATAGTATAAAGATACAAAATTCTCATTTCGATCTCGAAGATTCCGATAATTATCGAGATGGGAGAGAGATCTTATTACTATTTTTTGTTTATAATGGTAAGAATAAATGTTTCGAATGTTCATTTTGTCTTGACACAAAACGAACCAAAAAGTCAAGTCAATTCCTATGAAATTACGCTGTACCGTTTACTTACATAACTCCATGCTAAAAGCTTCGCTTTGCACTTTCGTTATTATGTAAACTATTTCTGGAATTGGACAGTTGTTTGTTGCTTTGTTATTTGAAAAAGCTCTTCGACTTTTTCCAATTTGATTATTTGAAGAATTCTTTCGAATTCTCCCAATGCTTTGCTATTTGAAAAAGCTCTTCGACTTTTCCCAATGAACATCCATTTCACCCAAAGACATGTCAGCCAATTGTTTGCCTTCTTTTTTGGCTGCTGCTTCTAAAAACTGAAAACGCTTAATGAATTTCTTATTGGTTCTTTCCAATGCATTTTCTGGGTTTACACCAATAAAACGGGCGTAATTAATCATAGAAAATAAGACATCTCCAAATTCGGATTCTATATTTTCTGTATGCTTGTTTTCTACTTCGGCATGCAACTCAGACAATTCTTCTTGTACCTTTTCCCAAACTTGTTCTGGTTGTTCCCAATCAAAACCAACACCAGCAACTTTTTCTTGAATTCTACTCGCTTTTACCAATGCAGGCAAACTTTTTGGAACGCCTTCTAAAACAGATTTTTTTCCTTCTTTTAGCTTTAGTTTTTCCCAGTTTGCTTTTACTTCCTTTTCGTCCTTTACAACAACATCACTATAAATATGAGGATGTCTACTTATCAATTTTTCAGAAATGGAATTGGCAACATCAGCAATATCAAAAGCCTTTTTTTCAGAGCCTATTTTTGCATAAAAAATAATGTGTAACAACACATCTCCTAACTCTTTTTTGATTTCGGCCAGGTCATTTTCTAAAATAGCATCTGCCAATTCATAGGTTTCTTCAATGGTTAGATGACGCAACGATTCCATGGTTTGTTTTTGATCCCACGGGCATTTTTCCCTGAGATCATCCATGATGTCTAACAACCTGTTAAATGCCTCTAATTGCTGTGCTCTAGAATTCATTTATGCTTCTTCTTTAGCGCTTTCTTCAGTAGAAATTTCGGCGGTAGAAAAGTCAAACCCAAATACAGTTAATGCATTGTACCATTGCAATACCTTTTTAATGTTTGAGGTGTACACACGTTCTTGATCAAAATCTGGTAAAATTTCAGAAAAATAAGCAGTAAGTTTTGCACCACTTTCTTTATGACTTATCGCTTCTTTACCTTCTTCTTTCTCAAAAATTGTTTTGAAGATAGTCAACAAAGGAACTTCTCCTTCATAGGTAAAGATGGCAATGTTTTCTAACAAACTCACATTGTGAGTAGAGGTAATTGGAAAACGTTTTCCGTCAGCCAATGATTTTACAATAATTCCTGTTTTGGTTTGCGAAATCACTTCAAACAAACCTGGTTTACCAGTTACGGCGATAATTTTACTAAACTCCATTTGTGTTTTTTTTAAATATCAACTTGTGATTTATCTTTTTTTTGCATTCGGAAAGCGCATTCTGTAGTCTACGTCAATTTTTCCTTTGGATATCTTTTCTAACTTCTTTTTAAGCAGTCTCTTTTTTAAAGAAGACAATTTATCGGTAAATAAAACTCCGTCAATATGATCATATTCGTGTTGAAAAACTCTTGCTGCTAATCCGTCAAAGGTTTTTGTATGTGTGTTAAAATCTTCATCCATGTATTCAACCGTTATTTTTGGTTGTCTAATAACATCTTCTCTAACATCAGGTATGCTTAGGCATCCTTCATTAAAAACCCATTCATCACCTTCTTCTTTAATAATTTTAGCATTGATAAAAACATGCTTAAATTCTGCTAACATTGTTCTCTCTTTTTTGCTCAATTCTTGATCTTCTGCAAAAGGAGAAGCATCAATAATGAATAACCGAATTGCTTTGCCAATTTGGGGAGCCGCTAAGCCTACACCACATGCATTGTGCATGGTTTCTTTCATATTGCTAATTAACTGCTCTAATTCAGGATAATCTGCAGCGATTTCTGTTCCCATTTTTCTTAACACAGGATCTCCGTAAGCAACTATTGGTAAAATCATTTGATATTATTTAGATTTTGATGGCTGCAAAAATACAATTTTAGAATTATGAATTGCGAATTTTGAATTACAAATTTTAGCAAAATTTATTCTAAATCAAACAGGTTTAGTGTATAGAATTTAAACAAATAAACATTTAGGGCTACCCATTTAAGTCACAAAATATAGAAGAACACTCTAAATAGTATATCCTGTAAGGTTTTGAAAACCTTGTAGGTATGCACGTTGAAATGAACGCTAGTGGCTATATGATTTTTTGTTATTCTTGAAAATGAGTATTTTGAAAACGAAATGGATACCTCTATAAGCATTTAAACAAATCAACCTTTATTGTATAAATAAGATTGTAAGATAATTGTAGCGCTAATTTCATCAACTAAGCTTTTATTTTGACGTTGTTTTTTCTTTAAACCTCCGTCTATCATTGACTGAAAAGCCATTTTAGATGTAAATCGCTCATCCACTCTTTTTACAGGGATATTTGGAAAGTGCACAGATAATTTTTTTAAAAAAGGAGTAATCAATATTTCACTTTCACTGGCCGTATTGTCCATTTGCTTTGGCAATCCAACTAAAAAGAGGGCTACCTTTTCCTTTTTTGTATAGCGTGTTAAAAACGAAATTAATTCTGTCGTTTTTACAGTAGTCAGTCCAGATGCAATGATCTGTAGTTCATCGGTAACTGCAATTCCTGTTCTTATTTTTCCAAAATCGATGGCTAAAATCCTGCCCATTTAACTAAATTTTGACAAAAATACGGATTTTAAACAAGGAACACAGATCTGTTTAAAAAATGTATCTTCGCATAGAATTTTGAAGATAGATTTATATTTGTAAAAATATAGTAAAACAGCATGAACAATTTAAGAGAAATTATTGAAAACGCTTGGAAAAACCGAGACTTGTTAAAAGAAGAAATAACCGCTAATGCCATTAGAGAAGTAGTTGATTTACTAGACGCAGGAACTCTAAGAGTTGCAGAACCAACTACAGATGGATGGCAAGTAAATGAATGGATAAAAAAAGCGGTGGTCTTGTATTTTCCTATTCAAAAAATGGAAACCTTAGAGGCAGGTATTTTTGAATATCATGATAAGATTCCGTTAAAAAGAAATTTTGCAGAAAAAGGAATTCGCGTGGTGCCAAATGCTGTTGCTCGTCATGGGGCTTATATTTCACCAGGCACTATTTTAATGCCTAGTTATGTGAATATTGGTGCCTATGTAGATGAAGGAACCATGATAGATACATGGGCAACGGTAGGAAGTTGCGCTCAGATTGGTAAAAATGTTCACTTGTCTGGAGGCGTTGGAATTGGTGGTGTATTAGAGCCTTTGCAGGCAGCACCCGTAATTATTGAAGAGGGTGCTTTTATAGGATCTCGTTGTATTGTTGTAGAAGGGGTTCGAGTAGAAAAGGAAGCTGTTTTAGGAGCTAATGTAGTGTTGACAATGAGTACCAAAATTATTGATGTAACAGGTGATGAGCCTATAGAAATGAAAGGAGTTGTTCCTACACGTTCTGTAGTGATTCCTGGAAGTTATACAAAGAAATTTGCTGCAGGAGAATTCAACGTTCCTTGCGCATTAATTATCGGAAAAAGAAAAGAAAGTACCAACAAAAAAACCTCTTTAAATGATGCGCTTCGTGAATACGATGTAGCCGTTTAGACATTGTTATTTTGGAGTAGTTGAAGTTAAAAGTATCGTAAAAAATGGCAACACCTTTACAGACAGCGTTAGATGCCCTGCAGGCAGGAAAAACAATTCTCTATCCAACAGATACTGTTTGGGGAATTGGTTGTGATGCTACGGATGAAAAAGCTGTGGCTAAAATTTACAAAATCAAACAACGCAAAGAAAGTAAAAGTTTAATTGTCTTAGTCGATTCTTTAGAGATGTTATTAGCACATGTTGCGGTTCCAGAAAAGACCTTGCAAATTATAAAAAAAACTACAAGACCAACAACGATTATTTATCCAAATCCAAGAGGGTTGGCAGCAAATGTGATTGCTGCAGATAATACCGTTGCAATACGAATTGTACAAGGCAATTTTTGTGCTCAATTAATAGCTCAATTTAGAAAACCTATTGTTTCTACGTCAGCTAATAGTAGCGGAGAGATGACTCCAAAATCATTTAAAGAAATAGGCCCAGCAATTTTAGAGAGTGTAGATTATATAGTAAATTTGCATCAAGAAAAAATCACTCATAAATCGTCTACCATTTTAAAAATTGAGAATGACGAGGTTGTTGTGATTAGAGACTGATTTTATGCAAAACCAATTTTATAAAGAGGCAATTTCTGCTACCATTTTCAACTACATTTCAAAAGCAAGTGAAGAACTAGGGCTTCAGTCGTATGTAATTGGTGGTTTTGTGCGTGATTATATCTTGCAAAGAGGCACCGCAAAAGATATTGATATTGTAACGATTGGTAGTGGCATTGAATTGGCTCAAAAAGTAGCACAAATTTTACCAAACAAACCAAAAGTCCAAGTTTTTAAAACTTACGGAACGGCAATGTTGCGTTATAAAGATATTGAAATTGAGTTTGTTGGTGCGCGGAAGGAATCGTATACAGAAGAAAGTAGAAACCCAGCAGTTTCTGAAGGAACTTTGCAAGACGATCAAAACAGAAGAGACTTTACCATCAATGCCTTGGCGTTGAGTTTGAATGCAGCAGATTTCGGTTTGTTGTTAGATCCGTTTCATGGAGTTGAAGACTTAATGTCTAAAACGATTAAAACACCTTTAGATCCAGATATCACCTATTCTGACGACCCTTTACGTATGATGCGTGCCATTCGTTTTGCAAGTCAATTGAACTTTACAATTGAAAAAAACTCGTTGGCTGCAATTGCTAAGAATGCAGATCGACTAAAAATCATTACTAAAGAACGTATTGTTGATGAATTGCAAAAAATAATGCAATCAAAAAAACCTTCAATAGGTTTTCTATTATTAGAGAAAACGGCATTATTACCATTGGTTTTACCAGAGTTAATGGCATTGAAAGGGGTAGAAGAGGTAGAAGGGCAGAAGCACAAAGACAATTTTTACCACACCCTAGAAGTGCTTGATAATATTTCTGTAAACACGGAAGGTGTTTGGTTGCGTTGGGCAGCTTTATTACACGACATTGGAAAAGCACCTACAAAAAAGTTTCATAAAACCATTGGGTGGACGTTTCATGCGCATGAGTTTGTGGGGTCTCGAATGGTTTTTAAATTATTTAAGCGATTAAAATTACCCTTGAATAATAAAATGAAATTTGTTCAGAAAATGATTCTGTTAAGTTCACGGCCAATTGTATTGGCTACAGAAGTTACAGATTCAGCAATACGAAGATTAATTTTTGATGCTGGTGATGATATTGACTCTTTGATGACTTTGTGTGAGGCAGATATTACGACAAAGAACCCAAGAAAATTTAAGCGGTACCACCAAAATTTTGAGCTGGTTCGTGAAAAAATAAAAGAAGTTGAAGCGCGCGATCAAGTGCGTAATTTTCAACCTCCAATTTCTGGAGAATTGATTATGGAAACCTTTCAGCTAAAACCTTGCCGTGAAATTGGACAAATTAAGGAAGCAATCAAAGAAGCGATTTTAGAAGGGGTAATCCCGAATGAATATGAAGCTTCTTATCAGTTTATGCTAGAAAAAGGGAAATCGCTGGGCCTGAAGATAAAGTAACTCTTACAACGCTTGCATCGATACCAACTTATAGTATTCTCCTTTTTTAGTGAGTAACTCTTCGTGCTTTCCTTGCTCTACAATCTCGCCTTTTTTCATCACCACAATTACATCTGCTTTTTGTATGGTAGACAATCTATGAGCAATAACCAATGAGGTTCTGTTTTGCATCATTTTTTCCAATGCTTTTTGTACCAATTGTTCTGATTCTGTGTCTAGTGCAGAAGTAGCTTCATCTAATATCATAATAGGCGGATTCTTTAAAACAGCTCTTGCAATAGATAGTCGTTGTTTTTGACCTCCTGAAAGTGAGTTTCCTCCATCGCCAATATTTGTTTGATACTGTGCTGGCAGTTCCTTGATAAATTCATGCGCATTGGCAATTTCTGCAGCGTGCTGTATTTGACTCTCCGAAGCATTTTCAGTTCCTAATTTGATGTTGTTTGCAACGGTGTCATTAAATAAGATAGAATCTTGCGTTACAATCCCCATCAATCCTCTTAATGATTTTTTGCGAAGGTCTTTGATGTTGTTTCCATCAATAGAAATTGCTCCAGAATTTACATCATAAAAACGAGTGATTAAATTTGCCAAGGTAGATTTTCCGCTTCCAGATTGCCCTACCAAGGCCACTGTTTGCCCTTTTAAAATGGTTAAAGAAAAGTTTTTAAGTACCGCGTCATCTTTGTACTTAAATGAAATATTGTTGAACATTATTTTATCAGTAAATGCCGTTTTGATAAGTGCGTTTTCTTTGTCTTTTATTTCATTTTCGGTTTCTAAGACTTCTATAATTCGTTGTGCAGAAGCATCACCTTTTTGGATGTTGTAATATGCCGTTGTAATTGCTTTTACAGGGTTTAAAACAGTGTAAAACAGCATGATATAGGTTAGGAATTCTTCTGGGTTTAAAGGGCTGTTATTTTCTAAAACCAATTTTCCTCCATACCATAAAATCCCAATAATTGTTGCCGAACCCAAAAACTCACTCATCGGAGAGGCTAATGTTTTTCTGTGTAAAACGCTAGTCATTAGTTTTTTAAATCGTTCTGTAGATTTTCTAAATTTATTCTCAATGGTGTTTTCAGCATTAAAACCTTTAATAACTCTTAGTCCAGTTAAAGTCTCTTCTATAAATGACAAAAAATTTCCTGTTTCTTTTTGTGCCTTTAAAGAGTTTGCTTTTAATTTTTTACTGATTGCTGAAATGATAAAACCAGAAACCGGTAATAAGATAAAAACAAATAAGGTTAACTTAACGCTGATAATTAACATCATTGTTAAAGAGATAACAATGGTTAAAGGTTCTCTAACAATGGCTTCTAAAGAAGTTAAAAAAGAGACTTCAATTTCTTGAACATCCGAAGTCATTCTTGCAATAATATCTCCTTTTTTCTTTTCAGAAAAATAGGCAATGGGTAGCTCTATAATTTTGTGATACAAGCTATCTCGTAAATCTTTTACCGTGCCATTGCGTAAAAAAACCAATACATAAGAGGCTAAATACCTAAATAAATTTTTAAGAAAAAAGAGTAAAAAAGTAACTAAACAAATAAATAATAATACTTGAATAGCACCTTCATGTTCTATTTTTTGAGAAATAAAATAATAGAAACTGTCTTTCGTATAAGAACCAATTGCATCAATTCCGGTATACACAGGTTGTACTGTGATTTTATTTTCTTGTTTAAAAAGAATGTTTAAAACAGGAATAAAGGCCAATACAGACAAAACATTAAAGATGGCGTATAGAATGTTGAATAGAACATTTAAAAACGCATACTTTTTGTAAGGCTTCGCAAATCGTATTATTTTTTTAAAGTAATTCATACTTGTTTTATAGATTCAATTCTTTGATAATTCGTTGAATTTTAGCCTCCAATACTTTTTCTGTTGCATTTGCATCTTCAATGCTGTTCAACGTTGTTTTAACACTAAAGTAAAACTTTATTTTTGGTTCTGTTCCACTTGGTCTTGCAGCGAGTTTGCTACCGTCTTGTGTGTGGTAAATTAACACGTTTGATTTAGGAACCTCCATGATGGTTTCCTCTCCGGTAATTAGGTTCTTCTGAATAGAAGATTGATAGTCGCATAAAAACTCAACGGCAGAACCATCAATATTGTTTAGCGGATTGTTCCGCAAATCAATCATAATTTGTTTGATCTGCTCTGCGCCATCCATGCCTTTTTTTACAATGGCAATTAAATGTTCTTTGTAAAAATGTTGACGTGTGTAAATCTGTAGTAGCTCTTCATAAAAAGAACTTCCATTTTCTTTTGCATTTGCAGCAATTTCACACGCTAAAAGTGTGGCTGTAACGGCATCTTTATCACGTACAAAATCACCAACCATATAGCCAAAACTTTCTTCTCCACCACCAATAAATTCTTGATGTGGATGTTCTTTGATCATTTTAGCAATCCATTTAAAACCTGTTAGGCCCACTTTGGTTTCCACGTTATAACTCGCTGCAATTTCATTAATCAAATTTGTAGTAACAATGGTAGAGCCTACAAATTGTTTTCCATTTAATTTCCCGTTTTGTTGCCATTGGTTGATTAAGAAATCGGTCATTACACACATGCTTTGGTTTCCATTAAGCAATTTCATGTTTCCTTCTAAATCTCTCACGGCAATTCCAACACGATCACTATCTGGATCTGTTCCAATCACAATATCTGCATGGATATTGTTTGCCAAATCAATCGCCATTTTTAAGGCTTCAGGCTCTTCGGGATTTGGTGATTTTACCGTCGGGAAATCGCCATTGGGAGCGTCTTGCTCTTTTACAGTGAATACGTTTGAGTATCCTGCTCGTTTGAGTACTTCTGGAATTAATTTTGTAGCCGTTCCGTGTAAATTGGTGAATACAATTTTTAGGTTATCACGACCTTTTATATTGAAAGTTCCGTTTAGAAGGGAAGCTTTCCAAAAAGCTTCATCTAGTTCAGTGCCAATTGTTGCAATTAAGCTTTTGTTGGCGTTAAAATTGATTTCAGAAAAATTCAATGCGTTTACTTCATCAATAATACCTTTGTCTTGTGGAGGAACAATTTGTCCACCATCTGCCCAATACACTTTGTATCCGTTGTATTCAGGAGGATTGTGAGAGGCTGTCAACACAATTCCTGCATCACAACCGAGGTGATTTACAGCAAAAGACAACTCAGGTGTAGGACGCAAATCTTCAAAGACATATACTTGAATATTGTTTGCCGATAACACGTCTGCAACTAATTTTGAGAATTCTTTGCTGTTATGACGGCAGTCATAAGCAATGGCAACTTTTAGTTGTTTGTTAGGATATGATTGCTGTAGGTAATTACTCAATCCTTGTGTTGCTTTTCCTAAGGTATATTTATTAATTCGGTTGGTTCCTGCTCCCATAATTCCGCGCATTCCACCCGTTCCAAATTCTAAATCTTTGTAAAATCGATCTGCTAAATCAACCGCTTCAGTATCAATTAATTCTTGTATTTCATTTCTTGTTTCTGCATCAAATGTCTCAGAAAGCCAGTTATTGGCGTTGTCTAAAATCTTCTCCATAAATAAATTAAAAATTATCCGTAAAGATACGGGTTTAGAAATTTAGTGTTGCTTTAATTATATAATGTTTTTCTCCGTGTTTTGCTTTTACTAAAAGCTCACCAATAAAGCCGGCTAAAAAGAGTTGTGTTCCCAATAGCATTGAAGTCAAGGCAATATAAAACCAAGGATTGTCGGTTATCAATATACTTTTCATGTCTTGAGAGAGTTTGTACAATTTCATGGCACCCATAAATGCTGCTGATAAAAAACCAACTATAAACATAAAGGTTCCCCAAAGCCCAAAGAAATGCATGGGTCTTTTTCCGAATTTTGATAGAAATGAAATGGTAATTAAGTCTAAGAAACCATTGATAAAACGGCTCATTCCAAATTTTGTAACGCCATATTTTCTAGCTTGATGTTGTACTACTTTTTCTCCAATTTTTGTAAAGCCTTCATTTTTGGCCAGTACAGGAATGTACCGATGCATTTCTCCGCTTACTTTGATGCTTTTTACGACTTCATTTTTATAGGCTTTCAACCCACAATTGATATCATGTAATTTTAATCCTGATGTTTTTCTAGCTGCTAAATTGAATAATTTTGAAGGAATATTTTTGGTGATTACATTGTCATAACGTTTCTTTTTCCAACCAGAAACCACATCAAGATCTTCATTAATAATCATGTTGTACAATCCTGGAATCTCCTCTGGATTGTCTTGAAGATCAGCATCCATAGTAATTACAACATGGCCTGTTGCCAGCTCAAACCCAGCATCTAAGGCTTGTGATTTTCCGTAGTTTTTCTGAAAACGAATGCATTTTACAGCGCTGTTTTTTTCGACTAGACTTTCAATAACTTGCCAAGAAGTGTCTGTGCTGCCATCATCAATAAAAATAAGTTCATACACATAGCTGTTGGCTTGCATAACGTTTGCAATCCAATCGTGTAATTCGTGTAAAGATGCTGATTCGTCTAATAAAGGCACAACTACCGATATATCCATTTTTCTTGTTTTGGATTTCTGTTAAAAAGGTAAAGGTAAAACATCCTAAAACATTTTACCTTTTTCTTATATAAAATTTTCTTAAAACTAGTATTGCTCTTCAGCTTTCATAACAGCACCTGCGATTGCAGAAACTACAAAAGCGAGAAATGCACTAAAAGCGATGGCAATTGCAGAAGAAATTAAAGGGCCTTGCATTTTTTCCATCATACCCGCTTGAGTTTCTATTTGTTCTTCTGTCATTCCAGCATCTAGCCATGCTTGCTGTTGTTTTTCAAGCATTTGAGCCATGAATTCTGGTTCTATAAAATTGATAAAAATTTGTTGATAAACAATTGAAATTAGTACGCCAATCACAACAATTCCTACGCCAGTTTTTACAGATTGTCCCCAAGAAATAAGACCGTTATTAGCTTCTTTAAATTTTTTAATTCCTAGTATGATAAATGCTATCATAATTACAAATCCTAGTAACATAGGTACAATTCCTTGCTCCGTGTGTTGCCCTAAAGCATACATGATAAGGCTAATCATTACAGAAAGAATACCGTAATATAGCCCATAATTTAAAATAATACTTTTACTTGATGTTTGATTTTCCATTGTTTTTTAATTTAGTTGATGAGACAAATATATTCATTTCATTTTTGAAAGGATTGCTTTTTTTGCAATTTTTAAGAGACTCTCAAAAACAATTCATTAGTAGTCAAATAATTAAAAATGTTACACAAAATTTGATAAAAAAACGTTGTACACCATTAAAATTGATTGTAAATTTGCAGCGGCAAGTCCTACACAACTAGCTCCCTCGGAATCTCCCAGGGCTGGAACGCAGCAAGAGTACTTGGTTGTAGCAGTGTGATGTAGGTAGCTTGCCATTTTTCTTATTCTGAATTTATTTCAAAATCACCCTAAAAATACTTGTAAACAAGTTTTCTGTTATTCTTAATATCTTTTCTAAAATTAGAAGTCCTTTTGCCTATATTTTATTCTCTTTTTAAGATATTTGTAAGCTAATTTGTTGTCTTCGACTACGCTCAGACATCTAAAATCTAAAAATGCCTAAAGTTGTTTTAATTACAGGAGCTTCTTCCGGAATAGGAAAATCTATCGCTACCTATTTGCATCAAAAAGGGTGTATTGTTTACGGAACAAGTAGAAACCCGAAGCATATATCTGATTTTCCATTTCAATTGATAGCCTTAGATGTTTTAGATGTTGCTACCATACAACGCGCAGTTGCTCAAATTGTTGAAAAAGAAGGGCGTTTAGACGTGCTAATTAATAATGCAGGAATGGGAATTACAGGAGCAATTGAAGAAACTCCAACCCAAGAAATGCAGCACGCTTTTAATACCAATTTTTTTGGTGCTATTGATGTAATGAAGGCTGTTTTGCCACAAATGCGTCAACAAAAATCTGGAACCATCATTAATGTTACTTCTATTGCGGGCTATATGGGCTTGCCATTTCGCGGATTGTATTCTGCCACCAAAGGAGCTTTAGAGATTTTAACAGAAGCCATTCGGATGGAAGTGAAAAATTTTGGTATTGATGTGGTGAATGTTGCTCCAGGAGATTTTGCTACCAATATTGCCGCAGGAAGATATCATACACCCGTTTTTGAAACGTCGCCTTATAAAAAAGCATACGCAGCAACCTTGGCGTTGATGGATGCTCATGTAGATAGTGGAAAGGATCCAATAGTGATGGCAAGGATACTTCATAAAATTATTGAAACAAAACATCCAAAGGTACATTATAGAGTTGGCGGATTTATGGAAAAATTTTCCATTGTACTGAAAAGAATTTTACCAGATAAGTTGTACGAGAAATTACTAATGAATCATTATAAGTTGTAAATTGCGCCCGCGTTAAGGATTGCAGTGGCATCCTTTTTTAATGTCAGTTCGAGCGCAGTCGAGAACAAATTAAAAAAGATACAACGAAAAGCCTGTTAAAACGCCCAAAAAAAGAAGAACACAACAATCAACATAAAATAAAACAGATGAAATTTTTTATTGACACAGCAAATTTAGATCAGATTAAAGAGGCGCAAGCTTTGGGTATTTTAGATGGGGTTACCACAAATCCATCATTAATGGCAAAAGAAGGTATTACCGGTGCAGAAAACATCATCAACCATTACAAAGCAATTTGCGACCTGGTAGATGGCGATGTAAGTGCAGAGGTAATTGCTACCGATTTTGAAGGAATGGTACGAGAAGGAGAAGCTCTAGCTGCTTTAAATCCGCAAATTGTGGTAAAATTACCAATGATTAAAGACGGTGTAAAAGCGTGTAAATATTTCTCTTCAAAAGGAATCAAAACCAATGTAACGTTGATATTTTCTGCCGGTCAAGCATTGTTGGCAGCAAAAGCAGGAGCTACGTACATGTCTCCATTTATTGGTCGTTTGGATGATGTTTCTACAGATGGATTGAACTTGATTGCAGAAATCAGAATGATTTATGATAATTACAATTTTGATACACAAATTTTAGCAGCTTCTGTACGTCATACCATGCATATTATTGATTGTGCAAAATTAGGTGCTGATGTAATGACAGGACCTTTAAATGCTATTGAAGGATTGATGAAACACCCTTTAACAGATATTGGTTTGGCAAAATTTTTAGAAGACTATAAAAAAGGAAATTAACCTTATTAGTTTTAGTATCTTTGAATGTCATTTTGAGCAAGGAGAAAAATCTTTTTGAGATTCT
>JAQWOR010000012.1 GCA_029245785.1 Polaribacter sp. | reverse complement strand
TTCAATTCCATAATATCTTGCTTTCGATTAGTACTATGAAAAAGCAGTTCCGTTCCATCAGGAGACCATTTGATGTCGTACAGATAGGTTCCGATAGGTCCGTCAGCAAAAGGAGCTCCGTTACGAGTATCTAACAGGGTTGTTTTTTTTGTTTCTAAATCATATACAAGAAGGTCTACCGGTAAATTTTTTGCTCCCACTTTTGGGTACGCCTCAATCTCTACAGAATCTTGAATATTGAGTTGTTCATAGAGTACATAATATTTTTTAGCATTTTTTTCTTCAAAACGATAAAAAGCTACTTTTTTACTATCTGGAGACCACCACATTGCTGTGTTTTGGCCTAGCTCCTCGCCATACACCCAGGTTGCAATTCCGTATTTTAATTGATTGTCCATATTGCCTTTTGTAGTAATAGCAATGGGTTCAGTGCCATCAGCGTTGCTGATGTACATGTTTCGGTCTTTTGTAAAAGCGTTTAGTTTTTTATCTGGAGAAATTGCTGAAGCATATTGTCTGCCACGTGCAGGGCGCTTTCTTCGTTTTTTAGATACGCCATGCTTTGAAGCTGCTGCTGTTTGTATTGCCTTTCTTTTGTGTACATCATAAGTATAGGTTTTTTTATCTTCAATATAGGTGAATGACTTTCCGTTGTCTGCCCATTTTATATCAGAAGGCATCGGTTTGATGCTGCTATATAATTGAGGAGCCATTTTTTTATACTGCGAATAGCCTGGCATTTTTTTCAATTTGTCTTGAGCTGTCAGTGCTCTGGGAGCTAAAAACAGAAAAAATATTAAAAATAATGAAAGCGTTTTTTGCATTTTTTTGGTATTCATTTGATTTCGTTTAGTAGTTAATTGGAGTAAAATTAATTTAAAATATACGATGTACTAATGAAAACATAAAAATTAAGAAAAATTTGTGTTTTTTTAAAACAACACACTTTATGGACAGGAGTTCTTGTCTTTGTTAGAGTTAGTTCATAAAAAGACCTTATCTTTAGCCTCTAAAATAAATTTAAAATGAAATCATATCGATTTAAAATTGCGATTCTATTCTTGTTTGTACTTCAAATAAATTCAGCACATGCTCAATTACAAGCAGGAAATCAAAAGCGTGCTTATGAAGGGGATTCTTATGCATTTAAAGTAGAAAATGCTGCCGGAATTGTTCGATACGACACAGATATTGTGTTTAAAAAAATAAAGATTAAAAAAGCACCAAAGAAGCAAGAAGTTTCTCAAATAATAGCAGCATTCAATCACAATGTTGATAAAATTAAATTTGTGAATTCTGTATTACTGAATGAGGTACGTACCTTTATTGACGTAAAGAAGATGGAGGCAAAACTTACTAAAAATGAAGCTTTGATGCGTACTGCTAAAGTAACGGCAAAACAACGGTTACAACCCATTCGATTTTTGGTTGCTACAGAGGCACAAAAATTAAACAATCAACTAGAAAAAGTACTTTCAAAAAAACAATTTAAAAAATGGAAGCGATATGTTGAGAATGAAAAAAGATTATTAAAACCCAAAGCTCCTGATAAACCTAGAGTAAATGCTGCAAAAGCAGGAGCAATGCGAAACAATTACAATAGACAACGAGGAAGACGGTATTAGTGAAACTTTGTTAGAACCTCGTTTCAATTGTAAAATACCAACTTCTAATAAACACATTAAAATAAATTGCTTTTAAAACAAATTCCTTATAAATTTCTATATATTTGAAATTCAGATAATTTAAGAACAATTACCAATGAAACAATTACTTTTTACTGCTGCACTTTTAATAGGATTTACAAGCTTTTCACAGCACGGGCTTGATACTGAAATAGCCAATATAGAATCTAAAGTCATTGAATGGCGACGCCATTTTCATGAAAACCCAGAGTTGTCAAATCGAGAGTTTAATACGGCCAAAAAAATTGCTGCACATTTAAAGTCTTTAGGACTAGAGGTACAAACAGGAATTGCATTTACAGGTGTTGTTGGAATTTTAAAAGGAAATCATCCCGGAAAAGTGTTGGCATTACGAGCAGATATTGATGCCTTACCTGTTACAGAGCGTGCAGACCTTCCGTTTAAATCAAAAGTAACTAGTAGGTTTGGAGGGCAAGATGTTGGTGTGATGCATGCCTGTGGACATGATACACATACTGCTATTTTGATGGGAGTTGCAGAAGTTTTATCTAACAACAAAGACAAAATAAAAGGAACTATTAAATTTATATTTCAACCCGCAGAAGAAGGCGCTCCAAAAGGAGAAGAAGGCGGTGCTGCACTGATGATCAAAGAAGGAGTTTTAAAAAATCCAACAGTAGATGCTATTTTTGGATTACACATTGGCTCTTCACAACCTGTTGGAACCTTAGCATATAAATCAGGAGGGGTTATGGCAGCCGCACAAAGATTTGAAATTAATGTGCAAGGAAAGCAAACACATGGCTCTATGCCATGGGGTGGGATTGATCCTATCATGGCAAGTGTAAAAATTATTGACGGGCTTCAAACGTTAGTAAGTAGAGAAATGCCATTAACCAAAGAAGCGGTGGTATTATCAATTGGTAAAATTACTAGTGGTGTCAGAAATAACATCATTCCGGAGTCTGCTCAAATTATTGGAACATTGCGTACACTTGATTACGGAATGCAAGACCGTATGAACAAACGAATGAGAGAAATGGTGCCTGCCATTGCAAAAGCATATAGAGCTACAGCTACGATTGAAATTGCATCTGGAACAGCCATTACGTATAACCACCATAAACTTACTGCACAAATGCTACCTTCTTTAAAGGCTGCTGCTGGAGATAAAAGGGTATTTGAAATTAAAGCTATTACTGGAGCCGAAGATTTCTCTTTTTATCAAAAAGAAATCCCAGGATTGTTTTTCTTCTTAGGAGGAATGACGCCAGGAAACAAAGAAGCCTTTCCACATCATACACCAGATTTCTTTATTGATGAAAGCGGTATGTTGTTGGGTGTAAAAACGTTTGTTCAATTATCTATTGATTATTTAAACAATTAAGTGTTCTTATTGATCTTTATAATTTAACAATTATTTTAATAGTTTTAGGCTTTGAACCCATCGTAGATTGCGAAAAAAACACTACATTTCCATTCCTAATTCTAACTGTATTATGAAGATCAATATCACCTTATTTGTATGTGCTTGTATGTTAATTTCAACCTCTATTTTTGCACAAAAAAACAATCCAACCCAACAATTTTGGAATCAGCTGCAAGCGCTCTGTGGACAAGCTTTTGAAGGGAGTTTGGCATTGCCAAAAGAAGATGCAGACTTTGGAGGTAAAGTATTGACCATGCATGTTCGTAAATGTAGCGATACACAGATTAAAATTCCGTTTTTTGTTGGACAAGACAGATCTAGAACTTGGATTCTAACCTATAAAGAAGGACGCATTGCTTTACAACATGATCACAGACATACAGATGGAACTGAAGATGATGTCAACTTTTATGGAGGAATCACAACCAATCCTGGGCAAGCTAGTATTCAAATTTTTTCGGCTGATGCACATACGCAAAAAATGATTCCTGCCGCTTCTACCAATGTTTGGTGGATTACACTTAATAAAACGGCGTTTACTTATAACTTACGTCGTCTTGGTACAGACCGTGTTTTTAAAGTGGTTATGGACTTAACCAAACCGATTGCCACTCCAGCAGCTCCTTGGGGATGGGAGAAGTAGTTGTGAGTTTTGAGTAACGATTTTATGAGTACTACTACCATATGTAGTTTTTTAGGTTGAACAACACTACATTAAATCCTTTCAAACTAAAATTTAAGAGTTACATTTGCCGGCTCAACAGCCATTGTTTTCGAATCATAATTAGTAGTACTTTGGCAAAACTCCAATACCATGGCGCATTCTATAAAGGATACTGAAGAAATTTTACAAAAACTACAGATTCAAGCATTAAATCCAATGCAAGAAGCTGCTGTAACAAGTATTCCTTTACATGCCAATACGGTGTTGCTATCGCCTACAGGAACTGGAAAAACATTGGCTTTTGCGTTACCATTACTCGCTAGTTTAGATCCAACTTCTAAAGAAGTACAAGCATTGATATTGGTGCCTTCTAGGGAGTTGGCCATTCAAATAGAGCAGGTAATTCGTTCTATGGGATCTGGATACAAAGTAAATGCGGTGTATGGAGGTAGGTCTATGTCTAAAGATAAAATAGAGTTGAAACACGTACCAGCCATTCTAATCGGAACACCAGGAAGAATCGCTGATCATTTTAGCAATGACCGTTTTTCAACAGACCATGTTAAAACTGTAGTGTTGGACGAGTTTGACAAGTCGTTAGAAGTGGGGTTTGAATACGAAATGAAAGGCATTCTTAAGAATTTGAAAAACATCGAGAAACGCATTTTAACGTCTGCAACTGAAGGTGTAGAAATTCCTGAGTTTGTAGCACTTCAAAATCCAAACACTCTTAATTACTTAGGAACTGTAATTTCTAAATTAACCATAAAAATTGTGGTTTCTCCGGCTAAAAACAAGCTCAATACCTTGTTGCACCTTCTCAATCATATTGGAAACCAGCAAGGTATTATATTTTGTAATTTAAAAGACAGTATTCAACAAGTCAGTTCTTTTTTAAATAGTAAGAACATCAGCCATGGTTGCTTCAACGGTGGGATGGAGCAAAAAGACAGAGAGCGCTCCTTGATTAAATTTAGAAATGGAAGCAATCAATTGTTAATTGCTACAGATTTGGCAGCAAGAGGGATTGATATTCCTGAAATGAAATATATTATTCATTATGAGTTGCCTGTATACAAAGAAGAGTTTATTCATAGAAACGGGCGTACCGCGAGAGTTTCAGCCAAAGGAACGGCCTATGTTTTAAAGTGGCATCATGAAAAGCTACCTGTTTTTATAAAGAATACAGACAGTACTGATATTTCAAAACAAGCAATTCGAAAACCTGTTTTTTGGAAAACAGTGTTTGTTTCTGGCGGGCGCAAGGACAAAATTTCTAAAGGAGATATTGCAGGCTTGTTTTTAAAACAAGGAAAGATTGCCAAAGACGAACTGGGATTGATTGAATTGAAACAAGATTGTGCTTTTGTGGCCATTCCTGCAAGTATCGCTGAATCTCTGGTAGAGAAGTTAAACAATACTCGATTGAAAAAGAAAAAAGTACGGGTACGCATTATTTAATTGCAAAGAGATAGCTACAAAGTTAGATTTAATTTACTGCCGCTTTCTTTATGTCGAAATAAAATGAAAATCACTAATGCATCACCTTACACTCTTGAGATAAAATAGTTACTCGCTCAAATTGTTGAAAAATAAGCGTTTATAGCGGTTGAAAGTTGGTGTTCACTAGTGATTATAGCAGAAAATTTACAGGTTAATTTTATAATAAATTGAAAATAAGTGAATTAATCTATTGTTTGTTAAAAAAATCGTGCCATTTTTGCAACTTATAAAATACATTATAAATTTAATTACATTATCATGAGTAAAGGAATAGTAAAATTTTTCAATGAATCTAAAGGATTTGGATTTATCACTGAAGAAGGAGTTGACAAAGACCATTTTGTACACATTTCTGGATTAGTAGACGAAATTCGCGAAGGCGACGAAGTTGAATTCGATTTAGAAGAAGGCAAAAAAGGATTAAATGCAGTAAACGTAAAAGTTATCTAAGACATATAATACCTCAAGTAAAAAGCCCATCAAAATTGATGGGCTTTTTTTATTTTCATTATTGTCGTAAAAGTGATGGGTAACTTATAGGAACGTTATCTAGGTTTTTTACTAAGGCTATGTAAAGTAACACAGTTTTTTAACTTCCTCTAAAACACGCTTAATTTTACTATCGGATAAGCCAATGTTTTTCATCGTACCAGAAGCGCTAATGAGTTCTTTAACCAGAACAACGCCTTTCTCTATAAGTTGGTGTTTTTCATTTTTAGTTAATGTTGTTAAAGTAGTAACAGGGTATAAGGCTAGTGAGTCAATATGTGCTTTCAATCCATTCCCTTTAGGGTAATTCCAACTTAATAAAGTTAAGCCAACACATTTTCCATAATTTATAGCATCTTGAGAGAATCTAGTATTGCTAACCAGCCAACCTTGTTTTAAATGTGTTTTATGGTTTGAATTTGTATTCCATTGTTGTTGAATATCTAAAAATCTGGAATTAATATATAAAGGTACTTTTACATTGCTTGTAGTTTTGGCATTTGAATGAAACTTACATTCTATTGCATAGACATTTCCTTCTTTTTCTGCCAATACATCAATTTCATGAGTTACACATGCGCCATTTAAAACAACACTAACGTTGGTTTTAAATCCTTTTTCTCTTAAAAGCGCTCCTACCAATCGTTCAAAAGGATATCCTGTCGGACCTAAATCAAATATTGCACGTTTTAAACTGTAGCGAGATGCAGATATCTTGTTGTATTCTTTTAATATAGAAAAGGCTTTATTGTATATTTCATTTGAAGAAATGCCATTATAAATAGAAGGTTGTATTTTAGCAATGATGGCATCTATTTCCTTTTTAACTGCGCCACAAGACTGCAATGATTTTTTTAATTTTTGAACTGAAAAGGGTTCTGTTATTTCTGTATTCTTTTTTACGAATATTTCTTTTTTTAACATCATTATTTTCTTTAAAACCTTAAGATTTCGGTCATGATTCCAAAACGCACAATAGACAATTGGCGGTCAAAATAAATATTATAATAATCCATGCCATGATAAAACTGGACAAATAGCCCAACATCTTCTAAAAATTTTGGATGGTAGTAAAAAGTAAGCCCTGCATTAAGTCTCTCTAAATCAAAAAGTTCTAAGTTGTTATAATCATCTAGCATTAGTGTTACTTCAGCTTTTAAAGAAAAATTTGCCCTGTCGCTATGAGAAGTTTTTAAAGGAAACTTAAACGATGTAAATGAATTGTGCCAACGCAAACGACTAAATTGCCCTATTAGTTCTGGAATCATCCAACTTTTAGGATGAATTTCAATTGAACTTTTTATTGTTTTAATTGCTTTTAGTCGATTGCTATATGCTGTTTTTATAAAACCAAACTCTAAAAAATTAGTTGAAAAACTCCCAGATAGTAGGTTGATTGTGTGATCTTCATTATAAAAATCACCCTCTTGCCCATTAGAGTGATGGGCTATTTTTCCAAACAATACAGAATAATTTAGAACAGCTGCTTTGTTGGCTAAATAATAAAACGAAATTTGCGGAATATAGCTTGGCGTACGAACCGGGTAAGATTCTTCATTGTACATTCTTAGAATAATCTGTGGTGTTAATAAAGCTAATATTCTCGAATCTTTTCGTTCTCTTATAACAAAAGACGGGTTTATATTGGCTTCAAAGATTAAGGGTTCTAGATTTCCAATATCTGTTGGAAATGTAAAGTAGCTATCGCTTTGATTGATTAGGGCTATCTTGTGTAAATCTAGTTGTGGAAGTGTGTCTATCTCTTTTTGTGAAAAAGAAAAATAGACAGACCATAAAAGTAAAAATAGGGTGTAGGCTTTTGTTTTCATGTATGTGAGTTTTTTAATTGATACTAAAAAATTCGATTCGCGAGAAACGCAAAGCAATCAAGATTCTAAAAATTATAGATTTTATTTTTTTGCAGCCCATACTTTAAGTCGTTTTCTTATAACTCCAAACTGCTAATCCGTTCATAATTACTGCATAAAACAATGTTTTTAATAGTTGAGGAAGAATGTCCATACATCCAGAACCTTTCAGCATTACCATACGCATTACTTCAACAAAATATTTAATTGGGTTAAATTCTGTAAGAATTTGTGCCCATTTTGGCATGCTTTCAATGGGTGTAAACAAACCACTCATTAAAATAAAAATAACCGTAAAAAACCAAGCAATAAACATAGCTTGCTGTTGTGTGTCTGTAAAATTCGAAATGAATAATCCTATTCCTAAAACCACCAAAATATAAATAGACGTGTACACATACATGAGTGGTAAACTACCTAACATGGGAACATCAAAAATGAGTTTAGCAATAATTAAACCTATGGTTAGTAAACCCATTCCAATTACCCAAAACGGAAAGAGCTTTCCAATTATAAACTGACTTTTTTTAATAGGTGTTACATTGATTTGCTCTAAAGTACCTATTTCTTTTTCTCTAACGATATTCATTCCAGATAGAAATAAAGTAATCATGGTTACCAGTAAAACTAATATTCCTGGAACCATAAACGTTTTGTAATTTAAAGTCTCATTATACCAAAATAAGGGAATGGTTTCGATGTTTATAGGCTGAACTTGTTTGTCTGAAGGTGAAAATAAATCAACTTTTAAATGTTTATTAAAACGCTGAATTATCTGCGTAACATATACATTTTCAACACCTGCAGCAGCTCCATCTATTGCATTAATGGTAACCCCCAAGCTAGTGTGTTTTTCTTTTTGTAAATCGCGTTCAAAATATTGTTGAATTTCTAGCACAACATCTACTTCACCTTTTAACATTGCAGCACTCGCCACTGCTTCCGAAGGAAAATTTGTTAATACATTAAAATAGGCTGACGCATTAAATTGCGCTATTAAAGCTCTTGAAGTTGATGTGTGGTCATTATCAATATAGCCAAATTTAATGTTCTTAACTTCAAAAGTGGCTGCATTAGACAAAATAATGAGCTGTAATAAAGGCAACACAAAAATAATAGGGAGCATGCCTTTATTTCTAAAAATTTGCTTGAACTCTTTTTGTATGATGTATAAGATTGTTTTCATATTATTTCCTTTTCTCACCAAGGTGAGAATCTATATTATTTTAAAATACTATAACGTTGTTATAGCTTTGTCAGGATAACTTTCTTTTATTCCAGTCTAATTTTATATTTCTTTACACTTAAAGCAATAAAAAACACTGTCATTCCTAATAAAATTAGTGTTTCTTTCCAAACAAACTGTAAGCCAACACCTTTAAGCATGATTGCTTTAATGATGATGATAAACCACTTTGCTGGAATGATATTGCTAATTACTTGTAATGGAAAAGGCATGCTTGAAATAGGAAAAATAAACCCAGACAATAAAATTACTGGAAGCATGAGCCCCATTAAAGAAATCATCATTGCTGTTTGTTGTGTTTCTGAAACAGTTGAGATTAAAATACCTAAAGCCAATGCTGAAATGATAAATAAAACACTCTCCAATCCTAATAAAAACAAGCTTCCTTGAACGGGCATTTTAAAAATAAAAATACTTAACAATACAATAACTATTGCATTGATTATGGATAGAAAAATATACGGAAACACTTTGCCTATAATTACTTGTATGGGTTTTAGTGGCGATACCAATAAAATTTCCATAGTTCCTAATTCCTTTTCTCGTGTAATAGAAATAGACGTCATCATTGCTGAAACCAGCATTAAAATAATGGTCATTACTCCAGGAACAAACATATAAACACTCTTTAACTCTGTGTTATAGATCATTCGTGATTCTGGAATAATTTGATAGACAATGGTTATTTTTTTATTGAGCTGTTTTTGATACTTTTGAAGAATAGCATTTACAAAATTACTAATGGTATTCGCTGTATTTGGGTCTGTAGCATCTGTAATAATTTGGATACTTGCTTTGTTTTCTTTAATTAAGTTTTTACTAAAATCTTTTTCGAAATTCAAAACCGCTTTTACTTTTCCTTTTTTAAAAATCGATTCAATATCTGATTCCTTTTCAATAATTTGTTTGATACTGAAATATTCTGAAGCTGCTATTTTAGCAATAATTTCTTTTGTGGTTGCATCTTTTGAATGATCTAGAATAGCAATATCTACATTATTAATTTCATTAGTAATCGCGAAACCAAAGAGTAAAATTTGAGCAATTGGCATTCCGAAGAGAATAAACAATGAGCGTTTGTCTCTAAAAATATGGTAGAATTCTTTTTTTATGAAGCCTATAAATCTTTTCACACGTATAAATTTTTAAAATAAAAGTTGAGTTTAAGTTTTGCTACCATTCGTTTCATCCTCTAGCTAGTTTTAAGAACACATCGTTCATGTTAGCAGCATTAAACTGTTCTTTAAGTTTTTTTGGAGTATCTAAAGCTTCAATTTTACCGTCAACCATAATAGATACTCTATCGCAATATTCTGCTTCATCCATATAATGTGTGGTTACAAAAACAGTGGTTCCATTATGAGAAGCTTTGTAAATAAGTTCCCAAAACTGTCGTCTAGTAATTGGATCTACGCCTCCTGTTGGTTCATCTAAAAACACAATTTTAGGATCGTGAATTATTGATACTGAAAAAGATAGTTTTTGTTTCCAACCTAAGGGTAGGGCAGCAACTAATTTATTTGCTACCTTTTCTAATCCTAGCTCTTCAATTAAAGCCTTCGATTTTTCTTTGATCCGTTTTCTTGGTAAACCGTAAATCCCTCCAAAAAATGCAATATTTTCTTTAACTGTTAAGTCGTCATACAGCGCAAATTTCTGACTCATATAGCCAATGTTTTTCTTGATTTCTTCTGCCTGTGTAAACACATCAAAACCAGCAACATTTGCTTTGCCAGCAGTAGGAATTGAAATACCAATTAGCATTTTCATAGCGGTTGTTTTTCCTGCGCCATTTGCACCTAAAAAACCAAAGATTTCGCCTTTTTCAACTTCAAAAGTAATGGCGTTTACAGCTGCAAAATCGCCAAACATTTTGGTTAATCCTTCTACTTGTATAACTTTATTGTTCATTAATTTACTTTGTTTTATCTCATTGAGCGCACCTTGTTTGTATTTGGCAGGTAGGCTAGAGGCGCCTCTTTATTTCGCTAACTCCATAAAGGTGTCTTCAATAGTTGCTTTTGTTATTTCAATAGCGATGTTTGATAGTTTTTTTGTTTTTAAATAGGCTTTTAAGTCTTCAGGGTTAAAATCTGTTCTACTGTCAGTATAATGTACAAACTCGCCAAAAGGATATACACTATGGTTAAATTCATATGCATTTAGGCTGTTAATTAGCTGATACATATTGTTTGCGCTCACATTGTAAATTGGTTTCGGATAGTGTTTGACAATAGATTCTGGGGTGTCAATTTCTAAAATCTTCCCATCTTGAATGAGTGCAATTCTATCACAAAGTTCAGCTTCATCCATATAAGGTGTTGATACTAATATGGTAATGTCTTTTTTTTGCAAGCGTTTTAGCATGTCCCAAAATTCTTTTCTAGATACTGGGTCCACGCCAGTTGTTGGTTCGTCTAAAAACAACACTTCAGGCTTGTGGATTAGTGCGCAGCATAAAGCCAGTTTTTGCTTCATTCCTCCAGAAAGTTTTCCTGCCTTACGGTCTTTAAAAGGTGCTATTTGTATGTAGATATCTTTAATTAAATCGTAATTTTCTTCAATGGTTGTTCCAAAAATAGTAGCAAAGAAGTTTAAATTTTCTTCAATAGTTAAATCTTGATACAACGAGAATTTTCCAGGCATATAGCCAACACTATTCCTGATGCTTTTGTAATCTTTAACCACATCATAATTCGCTACAATTGCACTGCCTTTATCTGCAAATAAAAGTGTTGTTAATATCCTAAACAGTGTTGTTTTTCCTGCGCCATCAGGACCAATGAGTCCAAAAAGTTCTCCTTTTTTTACCTCAAAAGAAATATCTTGCAAGGCCGTTACATTTTTATAGGATTTTGATATGTTAGAAACGCTGATACTCATTTATTTAAAATAATTGGCAAAACCTGCTAGATGGTTTTCCATGGTTTTAAAATGGGTTTTACGCGTTTTTAAGTTTGAAGATTCTAAGCCTTCAAAAATGTCAACCATTGGTTTTAAGTAGTTGTGTAATTGATTGTGCGCTTCTCCTTTCATGGTGCATTTTTGAAAGATGTTTGTAAACTCTACTTCCAGTTCTTTTTTGAGAGAAGTATAAGCAACAACATCTTCCTCTTCAGAGAAATTGCTCATAATTGATTGCATTTTTTTAACACCTTCTGTTGTTTCTGTATTGGCTATCCAGAGTTTTGTACTGTCTAAGCTAACGCCTTCAATTTTTATAGAGCTGATGTCTATTGTTTTGTTTTTATTTGAATTACAGCTTATAAAAAGTGCAATAAGGCATGCCAATAAAATTATTTTTTTGTTCATTTTAATTTATTTTTATTTCCACCATACGTATGATAGAAATCATTACTATTTAGTTTATGATTAATTTATCCATAGTTCGGCGGGCATTCCAATTTTCAGGCTCCCGTCATTTGTTACCTTTATTTTTACTGCATATACTAAAGCAACACGTTCTTCTTTTGTCTGAATAATTTTTGGTGTAAATTCAGCTTCCGAAGCAATCCAATTAATGGTGCCTTTATAAGATCTCATAGCTTCATCAGTATCAATTTTTACAGTAACTTCCTGTCCGATTTTTATATTTGCGAGTTGTGTTTCACTAACATACACACGCAGTTTCAAGGTGTTTAAGTTGGCAATTTTATATAGTGGTCTTCCAAAAGTTGTAATTTCATTTGGCTCCGTGTATTTGGTTAAAACTGTACCATTTACAGGGTTTATGATGTTGCTTTTCTGAATTTGGTCGTCAATTTGCTTTAGTTGCACATCAATCGATTTCAATTCATTTACAACAGGTGCATTTTGCATTTCTACACTTCTAATTTGGTTTTTAATAATGCTTATTTCTCCTGTAATAGCGTCCAGTTGTTTTTGTGTACTCGCATTGTCATTTAGCAAATTTTTAATCCTTTTCTTGTTAGTATTCGCTGTTTCTAATTTGGCATTTAGTACATTAATTTGAGATAACACGCCTTTAGATTTTGAACTAATCACAGCTTTAGAGACCTCTAATTGTTCGCGCTTCAATGCTAGTGGAATGGTATCAATATACCCTATAAATTGTCCTTTCGTTAATTGGTTGCCCTCGTTAACATCAAACTGAATTAATTTCCCGTTATTTTCAGCGGATATGGTGATTTCTGTCGCTTCAAAATTCCCATATCCATCTGCTTTTCCGCTATCATTTTCGCAAGAAAATAGAGTAGTGGCCATAATGATTAATCCAAGTAAATAGTTGTTGTTTTTCATTTCTAAATATTTATTGTCCTTTAATGACGTTGTAATTTGCTTTTGCAAGTTGTAATTGAATTTTATGAGTAACCAATGTGTTTTCATCTTCATATAAATTGGTCAGTTCTGCGATATAAGCCGAAGAGGTTATCACACCATTTTTAAGTTGCGAATCTGCCGATTTAAGTACGTCTTTTCTAAGATTGATGATCTCTAAGTCTGAAGTAATAAACCCATTAATTTTACGAATCTCTAGTTGTTGCTGATTCAGTTTTATATTAGTGTTTAGCGTAAAGGTTTCAGTCTCTGTATCTAAGATATCTTTGTTAATAGCTAAAGACTGACCTCGTTTTTTATTGGAATTCCAATCAAAAATATGCCAATTAAATTTGATGCCAACAGTGTAAAAAGGTTGGAATGAATTGTCTAACATATTTAGCCCAGGGTTTCCATAACCTCCCGTAGCAAAACCGAATAGTTTTGGTGAATTTTGTTTCGCTATCAAGGCTTCATTGCTTTTTATTTCTTCTTTTTTAAGCTGAAATAAATCTAGCTCAGGCCTGTTTAATGTTTCTTGCAATTGTATTTCTACAAGCGGATTTTGAAAAAGAGTAGAAGCACTTAATGATTGACCAATAAGACTCGAAAGTGTTTGAATAAGAGCTGTTTTATTACTTTCTAGTTCTTGAAACTGTTGATTGATTTTTAGCAATTCAGCTTCTAGAATTTTATCCGATGAAGGTAAAATAGCCCCATGCTTTATACCAGATTTTACTTCTTTTAGTTTAACATGTAGCTGTGTTTGTTTCGCTTTTAATAAAACATTCGCTTCTTGAGACAATAAAATAGAAAAATACAGCTGGTTGATCTGTTGTTTTAATTGATACAAGGTGACTTCAATTTTCTTTTGTTTGGTTTTTAACTGTGCAGATTTTACGCGCAATGAAGCATCTGTAAGTCCGCCGTTATACATAAGCTGATTCACTGAAAGTGTTGCACGGTATTGATCTTTGTTTAAAGACTCTATTGTTGAATTTGGAATTGCTATTTCAATCACATCAGACTGATAGGTGGCTTGCGCATCTAAATTAAACTGAGGTAGTTTTGTACTAGATATAGCCGCTTTGTCTAATTGATTTTGCGCATCTAAAAGGTGATGCTGTTTTGCTAATGGATAATTTTTAACGACTAAATTGTAGCATTCTTCTAATGTAACACGTTGTTGCGCCAACATTGGAAGCGTTGTAAAAATTGTTAGAATAATTATGAAGCGTTTCATTTTTAAGAGTGCTTAATAGAATTAATAATAAAGGTAGAAACTTCTGTTTTACGGTTTTTCATGAGTTGTTTATAGGCCTTATCATCTGTATTTGTAAATGCCTTAATTAAAGGTTTGGCTATAAATGGAAAAATACTAAGTGCCAAAATATTGATAAACAACTGCTCTGCATTGATTGGCTTGATTAAACCCTTTTCAACATCTACAGCCACCTGTTTATTAAATTTTTTAAGATTTGGAAAACCTTTGTTGTCTTTTAATTTTAAAATAAATGTTGGATTTCTATTCAATTCTTGAATGATAAAACCCGGTAAATAAGGATGCTTTATGATAAATGCAACATAATTTGAAGTAAAGTTTTTAATTTTTTCTTCAATGGTAGAATCATCATTTAAAATAGCGTTTAATTGAGGTGCTAATAACGAAAATGCATTTTTAAAAACCGCTTCAAAAAGCAATTGCTTGCTTCTGTAATAATAATGCAACATGGATTTGTTTATTTTTGCTTTATCTGCAATTTCTTGCATGCGTGCACCATCCATTCCTTTAGATTGAAATATGCTTTTTGCAGCATCTAATATCTGCTCTTCGGTATTCTCGTCTTTCATTTTTGTCATTTTAACTACTCGGTTTAACCAAATGGTTGACAAATGTATGAAAAATAATTTTAATAAAAAGAAAACTCAATATCGTTTTGTTCTATTATGTTAATGACATCGAGGTTGCGAGATGTATGAAGCTCCATTAAAAAACAATTATAATCATGTGAATAAGCAGTTTTTATGCGACTATCCTGTACTGAGCGAAGTAAAACATAGGAGGGAAGCGTAAGTGTTGAAAATTTACGCTTCATTTTAAGTAAACTTTTTAACTCTTGCATCCCGATTTCTTTTAGTAATAAATAGGTAAAGCTTTTTTTGCTTTACTTGTTTTGAAGCTGCGTGAAGGATAGAAACGATTACCCCACAACGTAGCGAATAGCCCGACCTTTAGGGCACGCCCAACTTATCCAACTTTGCCTTAATAAATACATCTTAAAATTCGAGATAGTTTGCTTGATATTTAGTACTTTTTTTAAAAAAAATTGAAGCAATGGGTCGCAATTAGGGAAGAGCTTTAATTGATTCAAAAGAAAAGCAAAATTAAATGGCATTATTTCAAAATTCAGTATTAAAGAAATTTTTAAAAAAGCGTTGGCATACGGCTATTTTATATAATATTACATTATAGCTATCAAATATAAACCTAGAAGTTCATAAGCTGTAATTTCTTTTAACATAATTGTTGACGATATAAAACACTACGTGTTAGTTATATCTACAATTATGTGTAAATAGTCTAAAAAACGGCTATACAGAAATTACTGTGTATTTATTCATTATGGATTCCAGTAAAAATAAAATCAGTTAGTTGTTTTTCAACTTCTATAGGGTTTAAGTTGGTTTTCTGACCTATATAAAGGATGTAAAGCCAACGCAAGGCTGCCATAATTGTCTGTGTAGTAAGTGTCAAATTAAGCACTCTAAATTGACCTTGAGATACACCAGCTTCAATAATCGTCTTTAACTTTTCTTCATATGCTTTTCTACTATTGATAAACTCTTGTAACCTAGGTTCTTTTAAATTTCGCCAGTCATTCATAAACAAGGCTTGTTCATAAGGCCTTTTAGACGTAATTTGAATATAGGATGAAATAACCAATCGCAATTTTTCATTTGGTAGATAGGTGGAATCTATAATATGATTCATAGCAGTATGAAATTCGTTTTGAATATCAAAAATATAGCCTTCTAATAAGGCCTGTTTAGAATCTACATAATTATAAACATTGGCTTCTTTAAAATTTAGCCTATCCGCAATGTCACGTATGGTCGTTGCTTTAAAACCCTTTTCATATATTAGTTTAAGGGTTTCTTCAAAAAACAGTGCTCTTTTATTGCTTTTTCGCATTTGCATATGATGATTAAGGGTGATTAAATTTTAGCAAATTTACTAAATATTATTGTAATTAATTAATATTTGATTACTTTTGAATTAACAAGTGTTAATCTAAATTATATTAAGAATGAATAATTCAGAAAAAAAGAAAGCCAACTTTCCTGAGCGCCTTCTTGCATGCTGGCATCCTGTTGGATATAGTCATGAAATAAAAGCAAATGAACCTTATGGAACCTTTCTACTAGATGAACCTATTGTGGTTTGGAGAACTTCTGACGGTCACCCACAAGCAATGCGTGATGTGTGTATTCATCGAGGAACAGCATTATCATTAGGCTGGATTAAAGATGATTGCCTAGTGTGTCCTTACCATGCATGGCAATACGATAAAAAAGGTGCTTGTGTTTTAATTCCACAGTCTCCAGACACAGAAATACCAAGTAAAGCAAAAACCCCCATTTTTTATTGTCAAGAGAAATTTGGTTTGGTATGGGTAGCACTAAAAAAACCTGAGTTTGATTTACCTGAAATACCCGAGTATGAAAATAGTGATTGGAAATTGGTAAATACAGGTCCTTTTAATTGGAATAGTGATAGCTCCAGACAGGTAGAAAACTTTACTGACTTTGGTCATTTTCCATGGGTGCATCCTGGTTTATTAGGAGATCCTGAACGCCCTAAAGTTCCAGATTGTAAAGTGACTGTTAAAGATTCTGTTTTACACTATTCAGTTGTAAGACCAGAAGCAAAAAACAGTGATGATTTCCCTATTTTTGCTAATGAAGACGTCGTAAAGCCAGAGCGTAGAAGTGTTTATGAACTTCATCTACCCTATACGATAGTGCTTCGTTTAGGTTGGGGAGGTGAAAAAGGGATGGTATATTTCTTTGTTTCTCAGCCTATTTCACATAACGAATGTAGAGGGTACTGTATTATTGGACGCAACTATAACCTCGAGGAACCTGATACTGTTTTACAGGAGTTTGAACAGGTTATTTTTGACCAAGACAAACGTATAGTAGAATCTCAAAGACCAAAACAAGTACCTTTTGATTTTACTGAAGAACTTCATTTAAAATTTGATGCCGTAGCTATGAAGTACCGGAGAGCAATGAAAAAACAAAAGCTTGATTATTAAAAATCCATAATCTTCATCTTATTAATTGTGTTCATAGATAAAACACCAAAAATATTACATTATGAAAAAAGTATCTTTAATCTTCTTATTTGCTCTTTTAAGTTTCCATGCAATGTCTCAAAATTCAATATTGATAAAAAACGTCAACGTTTGGGATGGCACGAGTGACAAGCTCAACTATAACGTAAGTGTTCTTATTGAAAAAAACTTAATTATAGATGTAGCCAAACAAATTGATGTACCAAAAGATGCGACGATAATCGATGGTATGGGAAAAACATTAATCCCTGGCCTTTCTGATGTTCACGTTCATCTCGCATTAACTATGGGAATGAATGAAATTAGAAATGAGGCAGATTGGATGTATACAGCTGTAAAAGCAGCTAAATCTGCTGAGAATTTTTTAATGTTGGGCTTTACAACAGTACGTGATTTAGGAGGTCCTGCGTTCGGAATAAAAAGAGCAGTAGATGAAGGCTTGATTCCAGGCCCACGTATTTACCCATCAGGCGCTTTTATAAGTCAAACTTCTGGACATGGAGATTCACGAAATCGAAATGAACTCAGTACATATTGGTCTGGTACACCAATGCATCCCATTGATGCGTTAGGGTGGGAGTTTGTGGTTGATGGCGTCCCTGAAGTTCTAAAAGCATCAAGAGAAAACTTACGAAAAGGAGCCACACAACTAAAAGTGATGGCTGGTGGTGGTATAGCTTCTCAATTTGGCCCTATTCATTCCGTGCAATTTACAACTGAAGAACTTAAGGCTGCAGTACAAGTTGCAGCAGATTGGGATACTTATGTTGCCGTTCATATTTACAATGCTAAAGGTGCTATTCGTGCTTTGAATGCAGGTGTTAAATGTCTTGATCATGGACACTTAATTAATGAAGAGGTGGTGAGGTTAGTAAAAGAAAAAGGCGCTTGGTTAGTGCCTCAGACATTTTGGACCACAGCACCAGCAAGTTTCTGGGCTCCTGGAATGGATTCTATTCCTCCTAAGTTAAATAAAAAAATAAAACCTGTTTTAGAGGGCACAATAAAAGCCATGGATTTAGCTAAAAAATATAAAATAAATATAGGTTTTGGTACAGACGCTTATGGTTCATTGGGTTTTGAAGAGCTTGCATTAAGCGAATTCACTGCACGTACGCGTTGGTTTACTCCACAAGAAGTGCTTAAACAGGCGACTTCAGAAAATGCACGCCTATTATCATTATCTGGACAAAGCAATCCCTATACTGAGGGTAAATTAGGACTCATTAAAAAAGGCGCTTATGCTGATTTATTGATCTATGATGGAAATCCATTAAAAGATATTGAAGTGATTGTAAACTATAAGAAACACTTAAAGTTTATTATGAAGGATGGGAAAATATACAAGAATGAACTATAAAAAATAATACAGTAATAATTAAAAGAATAATATCGATACAAATTACATTGCTTTGTTCTATAATTTACATTATGTTAAATAA
>JAQWOR010000006.1 GCA_029245785.1 Polaribacter sp. | reverse complement strand
ATATAATCCAGATGCATACGGGAACTCTCCCGGAACATTTTCTTGTAAATTCCATAACAATACGTCTCCCCATGCCGTATATTTAGGTAAGCATACTTTTGGTATTTGTATGTGCGATAATGACTCGCTATGTGTTTCGATCTGTATTTCTTTTTCTCTTACTTGAAAAGAATAGATAGGGTTTTTGTATCTCTGAACTTTTTCTTGCCAGTTTAAAATGATTTCCCAATTGTAGGGGTCGAAGTTCATTTTTATTTTATCAAATTGAGCGAATAATAATTTGACAAAAGGAATGTCGTCAGGTTGAACTTGTTTCAGAATTTCTTCTTGGTTCAATCCGTTTTTAGACAATGAAGAGGTCTCGATTGTATTGTTGGTAAGTGACGCAAGGGTTTGATAAACGCCATATAATTTTTGAGCAACGAGTGCTTGTTCATTGGCTTTTTTATCATAGGCTCTGTTGTTTTCTGCAATTTCTGATAAGTAGCGTGTTCTGCTAGGTGGAATTACAAAGATTTTTTCAGACATTTCTTTGGTGATCTCAAAAGAGGAATGTAAGTTGGCATTGGTTTTTTCTACCAGCTTGTCCATAATAGATTTGTACAAGGAGTTCATTCCTGGATCGTTGAATTGCGAAGCAATGGTTCCATATACAGGCAAGTCATCTTGATGTACATCCCACAAATTATTGTTGCGCATGTATTGTTTTTTGACATCACGCAAGGCGTCTAAAGAACCTCTTTTGTCAAATTTATTGATGGCTACTAAATCGGCAAAATCCAACATATCGATTTTTTCTAACTGAGTTGCAGCACCAAATTCAGGAGTCATTACATAGAGCGAAGTATCAGAATGTTCTATGATTTCTGTATCTGATTGTCCAATTCCCGAAGTTTCTAAAATAATAAGATCAAACTCAGCAGCTTTTAAAACTTCAATAGCTTCGCTTACATATTTTGACAAGGCCAAGTTTGATTGTCGGGTTGCCAATGAACGCATATATACACGTTCATTATTGATAGAATTCATTCGGATTCGATCTCCTAGTAACGCACCACCTGTTTTTCTTTTTGATGGATCTACAGAGATCAATCCAACGGTTTTTTTAGGAAAATCAACCAAAAATCGACGTACCAATTCATCTACTAAACTTGATTTTCCAGCACCACCAGTTCCGGTAATTCCTAAAACAGGTGTGGTAGAATTTTTATTTTTTTTGTGGATAGTATCTAGTGTTTTCTTTGCTATTTCTGGGAAATTTTCTGCAGAAGAAATGACACGAGCAATGCTTCCAATGTCTTTTTTTGCCAACTGATTCATGTCTACATCTAAGGCATCGCCAATGGCAAAGTCAGCGGTTTTTACCAAATCGTTGATCATTCCTTGCAGACCCAATTCACGGCCGTCATCTGGGGCGTAAATACGTGTAATTCCATAGTCCATCAATGCCTTAATTTCTTCTGGAAGAATTACACCGCCACCGCCGCCAAAAATTTTGATATGCGTTGCGCCTTTTTCCTGTAATAAATCGTACATGTATTTAAAATACTCATTATGTCCTCCTTGATAGGAGGTCATTGCAATGGCATTTGCATCTTCTTGAATGGCACAGTTTACAACCTCTTCTACACTTCTGTCATGACCCAGGTGTATTACTTCAACTCCTGTAGATTGAATAATTCTACGCATGATATTGATGTCAGCATCGTGTCCATCAAATAATGATGCAGCGGTTACGATTCGTACTTTATGTAAAGGTTTGTAGGGTGTTATTTGCTCCATTCGTAATAGATCTTGTTTTTTGCGAGTGCAATTTACGGAATTCTTAAAAAATATTCAGGTTCTTTGTATACTTTTAAATTTTGATTGCAATAAAATCGCTAATACTTGCTAAAGCAACTTTGGTATGTTTTTTGATGTTTGTTAGTTGGTATAAAACGTATAAACTTTGAATCATGAAAAAAGTCACACTTTATCTTTTGTTATTTACTTTTATTTTTACTTCGTGTAGCTCTGTAAAGGTGTTCACAGATTATGACAGTAAAACAGATTTTAAAACATATAAAACCTTTGCATTTTATAAGAAAGGAATTGACAAAGCAGCGGCTTCTGATTTAGATAAACGTAGAATTTTACGCGCTATAGAAGCAGAATTATTGGCTAAAGGATTTAAAAAATCTGAGAAACCAGATATTTTAGTAAGTGTTTTTGTGAAATCGAGAAAACGAGTGAATATAAGAACAAATTTTGGTTATGGAGCTGCTTATGATTATTGGTATCCGGGGTATTATTATAGAGGAAATACGGTAGATGTTACTCAGCATACAGAAGGAACCCTTTTTGTAGATTTTATTGATGCTACAAAAAAGGAGTTGATTTGGCAAGGAATTGGAACGGGAGCATTAAGAGCGAAAACAGGCGCTAAAAAAGAAGAAAAAATAAAGGTATTTGTAAAAAAAATTCTTCTTAAATATCCGCCAGAAAATAAAAAATAAATTTTTTAAAAAACCTAAACGCTCTTTTTAAGGGCGTTTTTTATGCGAAAAAGAGTACTTTTGTAAGATGCTTTATAACCGTGAAGAACTCACAGAAGAAGATTATTATTTCAATGAACAAGGCTATCGAGTTTTTACAGAAAAGTACCATCTAAAAAGAGGGCACTGCTGTAAAAGTGCTTGTAAACATTGTCCGTATGGATATGATAAAAACACAGACCGTTTAAGGTGATTTTTACATAAAATAAAATAAATATTTTATTAATTGCTTGTGAGACAAATAATTATGTATATTTATAGAGTTAAAGCTTTAGAAATGTCTCACTTAAATCAATTATATCGTTATAAAAAGCATCTTGAAGAAAGGTATGGCAAGTTGGTTGAAAAATCGAACGATTATAAATACGTAGATGAATTAAAAAGTGATAGAGCGGCATTTAAAGCGATGAAAATCTTCGAAAAATTAAACCGAGTAAATTACTTAGATAGAGAAGTTTCTAACTCTTAAATTCTTTAAAATCTACTGACGGATCAACGTTTTTGTCTGTTTTTAGAGTATGCAATTCACTTCTTGGGTCTTTTGATTTTACAAAAGGAAATAACAGTTGTATGTGCCAAGGCTCTTTTACCTGATTCCAGGTGCCAAAACGTTCTGGATATTTCCGTGTAATTTTTGCGGTACCAAATAATATGTCCCAAAAGAATAATAGATTTCCGTAATTACCATTTGGATTACTAATGCTGTCTTGATCGGTTAAACCATGATGCGCAAAATGTGTTGCAGGTGTAGAGATGGTTCTTTCAATAACCCAAGCTAGTGGATGTAGTAATTTGTGCTTGTATAAGATTCGATCCCATTTGGTTTCGCTATGTGCGAGTAAGATAATGACCAATTTAATAGCAATATACCAAATATAAACAGTGCCCATTCCTAAATAAATTAATAGTGCAGAAAACCAAATTCCTGGCATCATTGCATAATAGAGGATGGCATTTCTATAGGTAACCAACACGCCCATTTCTTCTATTGCATGATGTGGACGGTGTAGTTTCCAAAAAAATTTATGTTCATGAGACAATCGGTGCCACCAATATTGTGTCATGTCATCAAAAATCAAAAAAGCACCTATTTTCCATCCTATTGAAACGTCTAAAAAGATGTTTTCATAAGAAGGGAATGCAAAGGTCATGCATAAAATAACAAAAAATAAGATGGTAGGTTGTATAAGAGTAGGTAAAGAAGCGAGGCTTACCAATTCAATAGTAAAATCGTTTTTTGTTCTTCTGTCTTGAAGGTATAAGCCGCCAATAGCTTCAATAATTCCTAGAATTAGTAAGGCTGCAATGGGGATCAGTTTTCCAAGATGTATTCCGCTCATACTATAAGTGTTGTATCATGATTTCTGCCATTTCTAGTTGTAGTTCTTTTGCCTTTTTTGCTGCTGCAGTTGCAAAATCAGTAGTATTAGAAGCGTAAATAATTCCTCGAGAAGAATTGATTAAAAGACCTATGCTTTCTGTAATTCCGTATTTACAAACTTCTTGTAAGCTACCGCCTTGTGCGCCAACACCCGGAACTAGTAAAAAGCTTGTTGGAACTATTTTTCTTATTTCTTTAAAATACTCTGCCTTGGTTGCACCAACAACAT
>JAQWOR010000053.1 GCA_029245785.1 Polaribacter sp. | reverse complement strand
CATTTAAAATAGAGATCTTGTAATTGACATCTGCACTAAAACCAACCGATGTTTCAGACTTAAAATTATCAGGATTTATATTTAATACATTTTGATAAGAACGTAATTCTGAATCTTCTGTAAAAATACTTGGAATTTTATATCCAAATCCCGATCCAATTCTTGAAGAAATCGACTCATTGAATTGATAGAATAAAGAAATTTTTGGCAAAACAAATACTCCATAATTGTTGTTATAGTCTGTTCTTAGTCCAGTTTCTATGGTTGTGTTATCATTTAGGTTCCAATTATTTTGAGCAAAACCTCCTAATGTTATTTGTCTATAACTTCTATCTAAATTTGTTGTTGGATCTTCATCAAACTTTTCAGTAATCAAATTCCCTCCAAAAACCCAATCTGAAGTATCAGTATAACTATTATAGGTAGCTTCTGTAAAAGTTGCAAATTGGTTTCCTATAAATTGATAGTCTGGCAATAACAGCTCTCTTTTAAAATAGCTCAAACTATTCTTAAAACTGAAGGTTTTGCTTTCTGAAATTTCTTTCTTATATGATAATTTAATTGCAAATCGGCTTGATCTATTCTCCTCGTAAAAATTATGCTGTGAAGATATGTTCTCATTGATATAATCTACATCTCCTCCAATTCTATTTTCAAAAGAGCTATTTAAACCCAATCTCCATTCCTCCCTTTCATTTGGGTAATAATAAAAAGAGGGACTGAAGCTTAAGCTTCTTACTTTAGGAAGATCAGTGAAATGATCATTATTTATATCTGTTGCTTTTTGCAGATTTCCAGAACTATATAAGACCAATCCAAATTTATGAAATCGCTCACTATAATATGCATTTAAAGTATTTCCATTTCTTGATGTTTTATCTAACATAAAACTTAATTCCCTCTCATCTTTAGGTTGTTTTGAAATTAAATTTATCAAACCAGCTATTGCTCCACCTCCATATAATGTTGAAGAACTTCCTTTAATAATCTCTACCTGCTTTAAATCTAACGGCGGTATTTGCATAATACTTAAACCACTAGAAAATCCGCCAAATAACGGAAATCCATCTTTTAATAATTGAGTGAACCTTCCATCCAAACCTTGAATTCGAATACTTTGATTGGCCGAATTGGCAGAAGTTTGTTGCATTTGAATCCCTGTACTTTCTCTTAAAAGCATGGCTATATTTGCCGAATTCATTACCGCTTTTTCCCCTAGCTCTTCACCTGCCAATACCTCTACTCTTGTTGGAATTTGCGCTATAGATCTTCTACTTCTTGTAGACGCAATTACAACTGTTTCAAGGGCCCCCTCATCTTCATGCAATTCAATTGTTAAATTTTTTACTGATGTTGGGAAAGTTATTATCTTTTCTGTGGTTTCAAAACCTACAAACGAAACCACAATTGTTTGCTTCCCATTTTGTATTCCTAGAAGCAATGTTTGCCCTTCTAAATCTGTTGTACCACCTATTGTAGTTCCCTTTATATAAACTGAAGCGCCTATTACATTTTCTTCATGATCCTTATCAATTACTTTTATACTTATTGAGTTCTGGGCAAATATGCTAATGGAAAATAACCCTACTACCAGAATTAATACTATATTTTTAATCATTTTATGATTGTTTTATAAAATTTAAATTGTTGTTATAATTGACATCTTTTTTTATAAAAAGATGCAGAAAAAACGCAAAAAATACTAGTTCAACTTTGGAGGCTGAAATAACCAATTTAAATAATCTCTTGGAGATAAGTTTTTAAAAAAAAGAATTGCTGCTTTTCTGGTAAAGAAATTATCAAAGCCAAATTGAATTTCTTCTTTCAAAAAAATGTTTTCTATACTTATTGTTAAACAATGATGATGGTGTTCTACATCTTTTTCATCATCAGAATCATTTTGATGATGTTGAGCTTGATGTACGTCTTCAATTTCATTCTCTAAATGAACTACTATCACTTCATTACCAACAACAATGTCAGTATAAGCTTGCATTGGAAGAGCAAGTAACAAGAAAGTTAATTGTATAGCAATATAGTTTTTCAAAGCACATAAATCTTTTACAAACTTACAAAGGCTTTAATAAATAGAAAACAATTTCACAGTTTTTAAATTAGGTATTTATATTTTTCCATAATATTTTCTAACAAACCATTCTAAGCTCAATAAAAACACAACTACAAACAGCAGCAGTTGCCATTCAATTAACTGTTTATTTTTAACAACTTCTTTTTGTGTCGTAAAATAACGTGAATCCTGCATCAATTCATCAATTAATAACTCTTGAGTTGCTTCACTATATAGTTTTCCTCCTGTTTTACCAGCCAACATCGCTAATTTATTTGCGTTTGCAGTGCTAAACTGTTCTTCTATCTGGTATTTGGTTATTTTAAATGTTCCACGCCTAGCAATCTCTTGTCCTTCTACAAGTACATTGAATTCATAATCTCCTGACGGAAGCCCTTCTACAATTACTTCAAATGATTTTTTTCGAAGCGAAAAAGGAACATTTTGAGAAATATTAGTATCAACGTTGGTAAGTTTTAAATTTAGTAAAGCTCTGCCATCAAACTGAAAATTTTTATCCAAATAAGACGCTGTAATTGATACAGGTGTATTTGCCAGATACATGTGTTCATAGGTAACAGACAAACGTTCTCTGTTCTTAGTTGCTGTCAGGTATTGTATGCAATTTGAGATAAATGCATCAAAATCTTGAAAAGAATTTGTATTTAAAAAACTTGCAGCTCTCCATTTCCAACTATTTTCTCCAAACAACACAGCGCTTTTTTGATTCTCATCTTCAAAAAACGCTAATAAAGGGTTGTCTGACTTTATTCCCATGATATTTTGATACAGCAATGCGTCATGTTTTGTATTGATACTGATATTGCCAAATATATCTTTTAACGGCGGATAGGAACTGAATGCAATTTCCTTTTGTCTAAAAGTCAAAAAGTCTTTGTTTAAAGTTGCTCCGTAATTCTCTATCTGCTCAATGTAGTTTTTTGAAAAATTAGACTGTATTTTATTCAAAAAATTCCAATCAGTTTGTGCTCCTGTAATTACAAAATAGTTGCTTTTTTGTTTTTTTAACTTTTTAAAAATAGATTTAAAGTTTTTATTTGGCTGATACAATATAACTAACTTATAATCAGTTATTTTTGTGTTTTTATTTGTGCTATTTTTAAGAGTAACAAAACGCTGCTTGTTGGTTTCAATAGCTCTTTTTAAAGCACCTAGATCTGGATGAAAAATTGAACTAAGTATTAAAACCTTTGCTTGCTTATTCAAGACTTCTACAGAAAATATTTTGTGATTGTTATTCGTGTTTTTTTCGTCTTTTAGTTTCCCCACAGAAGCCGTGTAATATTGAATCCCTTCTTTGCTAGATCTTATAGCTGTGGTAATTGTTTGTACATTCTCTTGTTCTGTAAAAGAAATCGTCTTCTTAAAAATAACTTTTCCTTTATAAAACAAGTGAAACTGTGTTGTAACCGCTTCTTTTCCTTCATATAAAACCTTACATTCTATAGGAAACTTGTTATTTAGATGACTATACTTGTTTACGTTGACTCGTGTAATTTTAATATCCTGAGATATTGCTGTATCTCCAATAACAATTGGGTAGATGTTTGTGCTAAACTTATAATACTCGTAAGAACTTCCCGTTGTTTGATTTCCATCAGAAATTAACACAACAGGAGCAGTAATGTTTTTTTTTCGCAAGTCCTCTACTCCTTGCAATGCACTATAAATATCT
Source organism: Polaribacter sp. (assembly GCA_029245785.1). Lineage (GTDB taxonomy): Bacteria > Bacteroidota > Bacteroidia > Flavobacteriales > Flavobacteriaceae > Polaribacter. Next base: position 24,652 of record JAQWOR010000053.1, on the reverse strand, counting down.
GTTTGAGGTGCTATAAACGACATTGAGTCTAGCACATGTAATGAGTTATCAAAACTAAAGTAGTCAATCGTAAATTTTTCGTTTAGCAGTTGGTTTGTTTTAAAAGCAGTCACAAGATTATTAACAGCAGTGTCTTTTTTGAAATATTTTATAGACGCTGAGTTATCAACCAAAACAGATAGGATTGGTTTTTTATCAATCAGTTGTCTTCTTTTCATTACAGGGTTCATTAGCAATAATAGCAATAAAAAAATGCTGACACTCCTCAAAAAAAATAACAAGAAATTTTCTTTACTTCTCACTTTTACTTTGTAGAAATATTGGAAATATCCTACTAAAAGGCTCAGTAAGAATAAAAGAATCACAAATAAAATGGTTACAGTCTGCAATTGAAAAAAAATTAAAACACCTTTCGTAAAGCTACTTAAAATATCCTATTAAATCAATGTTAGAGAAAAAGAAAAACCTGCAACACATCGTTACAGGTTTTTTTAGATTCTTATTACTTTGTTATATTCATGGAAGCTTTGATTTTACACTTCGCAATTCAAAAATAACATTAGCTCATTCCACCGTCAACACTCAACGTTTGCCCTGTAATATAAGCGCTCATATCTGAAGCTAAAAACACACAAGCATTGGCAATATCTTCAGGGGTTCCACCGCGTTTTAATGGAATTTCACTTCTCCAACCTTCTACTACTTTTTCGTCTAATTTAGCAGTCATCTCAGTTTCTATAAAACCTGGAGCAATTACATTGCTACGAATGTTTCTAGAACCTAATTCTAAGGCTACTGACTTAGAAAATCCGATAATTCCTGCTTTAGAAGCTGCATAATTTGATTGCCCTGCATTTCCTTTTAGTCCAACAACAGAACTCATATTGATAATAGATCCTTTACGTTGTTTCATCATTGGGCGAATTACTGCTTTGGTTAGGTTAAAAACCGATTTTAAATTGATTTCAATCACTTTGTCAAAATCATCTTCAGAAATACGCATCAACAAGTTATCTTTGGTAACCCCTGCATTGTTGATCAATACATCAATAGTACCAAATTCGTTGAGCACATCTGCCGCCAATTCTTGTGCTAAATCAAAATCTGCTGCATTTGATTGGTATCCTTTTGCTTGCACTCCTAGCTCTTGCAATTCTTTTTCTAAAGTAACCGCTGCCTCTACAGAAGAACTATAAGTAAAGGCTACATTTGCGCCTTGCTTGGCAAATTCTATAGCAATAGCTCTTCCAATTCCTCTAGTTGCTCCTGTAATGATTGCCGCTTTATTTTCTAATAATTTCATTTCTTAATCTTGTTTGGTTGTTTGTCAAAGATAAAATTCTTTTTCAAATAAAAATTCTCGTGATACTGAAATGCATCAGTACAAACGAGAATTCTTTATTCTTTTAATTTCCCCTTAATAAAGGCTTACTTTATTGAGAATATTCATTTATTTTAAAACACTTGCTACCATTTCTCCAATTTTTGCAGGAGAATCTACTACATGAATTCCGTTGGCTTTTAAAATTTCCATTTTTGCTTGTGCTGTATCGTCAGCACCGCCAACAATAGCTCCTGCATGCCCCATTGTTCTACCAGCAGGTGCCGTTTGACCAGCAATAAAACCAATTACAGGTTTTCTATTCCCATCAGCTTTGATCCATTTAGCAGCATCTGCTTCTAAATTACCTCCTATTTCACCAATCATAACAATGGCTGATGTTTCTGGATCATTCATCAATAGCTCAACAGCTTCTTTAGTGGTTGTCCCAATGATTGGGTCTCCACCAATTCCAATAGCCGTTGTAATTCCAAAACCTTGTTTTACAACCTGATCTGCATCTTCATAGGTCAATGTCCCTGATTTAGAAACAATACCAACACGTCCTTTTTTAAAGATAAACCCTGGCATAATCCCAACTTTAGCTTCATCTGGTGTAATCACACCTGGACAATTAGGTCCTACCAATGTACAATCTTTGGTATCAATATAGCTTTTCACTTTTACCATATCTGCTGTAGGAATTCCTTCTGTAATACAAATAATTACTTTGATTCCTGCATCTGCAGCCTCCATTATTGCGTCTGCAGCAAATGCTGGTGGTACAAAAATAATAGTGGTATCTGCTGCTGCGGTTTTTACAGCATCAGCAACCGTATTAAAAACAGGCTTCCCTAAATGTTCTTGACCTCCTTTTCCTGGAGTTACACCACCAACAACGTTGGTACCGTAGTCAATCATTTGGCCAGCATGAAAAGTTCCTTCACTTCCTGTAAAACCTTGTACTATAATCTTTGAATCTTTATTTACTAAAACACTCATTGTTTTTTATTTTATTCTTTTGTAAAACTCTCCTTTTAGAGGGAAAATGAAAAAGTTATATTGTTTTATTTTTTAATGCAACAAAAATAGTTGTTTAAAACTGATTTGTGACATTTTTATTCCTTTTTTTGCACTCTTAAAAGCTGCTTGATTCCTGCCAGTTCTTTTAGCTTTTCTCTTGATTCTGAAACAGGTGTTCCAAAATAAGATTTTCCACCTTCTACAGACTTTGTAACGCCTGTTTGTCCTAATATTACAGCTCCTTTTCCAATGGTAATCCCGCTATTTGTACCAACTTGACCCCAAATAGTTACTTCATCTTCAATAATAACGCAGCCTGCAATTCCTGTTTGCGATGCAATCAAGCATTTTTTTCCAATAGATGTATCATGTCCCACATGAACTTGATTGTCTATTTTTGTTCCTTCGCCAATAATTGTAGTCCCTGTAACCCCTCTATCAATTGTACAAGAGGCCCCTAAATCTACATGATCTTCTAAGACAACGTTACCTCCAGAGATTAGTTTATCAAATCCTTCTGGTCTATTTTTATAGTAAAAAGCGTCAGCACCTAACACAGTATTTGCATGAATTGTGATATGATTTCCCAATACACAATTATCATAAATAGTTACGTTTGGATGAATGACACAATTGCTACCAATTTTTACATTGTTTCCGATAAAAACATTTGGTTGTATAATGGTTCCTTCTCCAATAATTGCTGATGTAGCAATGCTTTCTTTAGCGGCTACAAATGGGTTAAAATGCTTGGTTATTTTGTTAAAATCTCGAAAAGGATCTTTAGAAATTAATAAGGTTTTTCCTTCTGGACAATCCACTTTCTTGTTAATTAAAATAGTTGTTGCGGCAGATTTTAATGCTTTTTCATAATACTTTGGATGGTCTACAAAAACGATATCACCTTTTTCTACAACGTGAATTTCATTAATCCCAGTAATTTTAAAATTGGCATCACCAACAAAATCCACCTCTAATAATAAGGCAATTTTTTGTAATGTTTGTACTTGGCTGAATTTCATAAAAGATATTCCTAATTTCGTTGAAACAAAACAAAAACTGAACTATTCTTTAACGCGTTCTTGGTAGCTTCCTTTCGCAGTTTCTACCTTTATTTTGTCTCCTTCATTGATAAACAAAGGCACATTAACCGTTGCTCCAGACTCTACAACTGCAGGTTTTGTTGCATTTGTTGCGGTATTTCCTTTTAAACCTGGCTCGGTCTTTACCACTTCTAAAACAACACTCTGCGGCATGTCAACAGATAAAGGCATGTCATCTTCAGAATTGATTACAATTGTTACAACTTCTCCTTCTTTTAACAGACCTGGAGCATCCAATACTGTTTTTGGCAAGGCTATTTGATTGTAATCTTGTACATTCATAAAATTATACAGATCTCCATCAGCATATAGGTATTGGAATTTTTGGGTTTCTACCCGAACATCTTCAATTTTTCTTCCTGCTGGAAATGTATTATCTACCACCTTTCCGTTGGTTACACTTTTTAATTTTGTTCTTACAAATGCAGGGCCTTTCCCTGGTTTTACATGTAAAAATTCTATTACTTTATAAATATCACTATTGTATTTGATACAAAGTCCATTTCTAATATCTGATGTTGTTGCCATTAGTTGTTTTTAATTATATAATTATCGTACGTATTAAAATATCCCTTAATGTTTGTTATCCAGCAGAATACCCTTTCATAATTCCTCTTTGTGAATTACGAATAAACAAGGCAATCTCATCTCTTTCTGGGGTTGCTTCCATTTCAGCTTCAATAATTTCTAACGCTTGTGTGTTGTTGTAATTCTTTTGATATAAAATTCTATAAATTTCTTGAATCTCTTTTATTTTTGAGGATGAAAAACCTCTTCTTCGTAATCCAATGGAGTTGATACCTACATACGACAAGGGTTCTTTTGCTGCTTTTGTATATGGAGGAACGTCTTTTCTTACTAAAGATCCACCAGAAATCATTGCATGATCTCCAATATGAATGAATTGATGTACAGCTGCCAGTCCACCAATAATAGCATGCTTTCCAATGATTACATGACCTGCAAGCGCCACTCCATTAACCACAATAGAATGGTCTCCAATTACACAATCATGTGCAATATGTGAAGTAGCCATAATTAGGCAATTGTTTCCTATAACTGTTTTTCCAGAAGCATTGGTTCCTCTATTTATAGTTACACATTCTCTTATGGTAGTGTCATCTCCAATAACTGTAAGAGAGTCCTCCCCTTCAAATTTTAAATCTTGTGGAATTGCCGAAATCACTGCTCCTGGAAAAATTCTACAATTTTTGCCAATACGAGCACCTTCCATAATGGTTACATTAGACCCAATCCAAGTTCCAGAACCAATGGTTACATTGTTATTAATGGTTGTAAAGGGTTCTATCACAACATTTCTGGCTACTTTTGCCTGTGGATGTATGTATGCTAATGGTTGATTCATAATGAGTTATTTTTTTGCAATTTGCGCCATTAATTCTGCTTCTGCAACTATTTTTCCATTCGCATATCCATAGGCTTGCATATGACAAATTCCTCTTCTTATTGGAGATATTAATTCGCATTTAAAGGTTAGGGTGTCTCCAGGCAATACTTTTTGCTTGAATTTAACATTGTCCATTTTCATAAAATAGGTCAAATAATTTTCTGGATCTGGTACTGTACTCAGCACTAAAATACCACCGCATTGTGCCATGGCTTCAACCTGAAGTACTCCTGGCATTACTGGTGCTCCTGGAAAATGACCTTGAAAATAAGGTTCGTTCATGGTCACATTTTTCATTCCTACTACGTGCGTTGCAGACAATTCTAAAATACGATCAATAAGTAAAAAAGGAGGCCTGTGTGGTAACACTTCCATAATTTGATGGATATCCATTAAAGGTGCTACATTTAAATCATAAGTAGGAACTTTATTTCGGTTTTCTGCCTTAATAATTTTTGCCAATTTTTTAGCAAATTGAGTGTTTACTAAATGCCCAGGTTTGTTTGCAATTACTTTTCCTTTAATACGAATACCTGTCAGTGCTAAGTCTCCAATAACATCTAGTAATTTATGTCTTGCGGCTTCATTTGCCCAATGTAATGTAAGGTTGTCTAAAATTCCGTTTGGACTTACAGCGATCTCATCTTTATTAAAAGCTGTTTTCAGCTTTTCCATAGTTTTTTTAGACAACTCTCTGTCTACATATACAATGGCATTATTTAAATCGCCTCCTTTGATTAAGTCATTTTCAAGTAGCATCTCAATTTCGTGCAAAAAACTAAATGTTCTTGCATTTGCTATTTCTTTCTTAAAGTCAGAAACAGTATCTAAAGTTGCATTTTGAGTTCCCAATATCATTGTACCAAAGTCAACCATTGTTGTTATTTGATATTCATCTGCGGGCATTAAAATGATTTCACTTCCGGTAAGCTCATCTTTATAACTAATTACCTCTTTTACAACATATTCTTTAATTTCAGCGTCCTGTTCTTCAATTCCTCCTTCTTCTAGAGCTTCCAGAAAAAACCGTGAAGAACCATCCATAATTGGTGGTTCGGCAGCATCAATTTCTATCAAAAGGTTATCAATATCTAACCCTACCGCAGCAGCTAAGACATGTTCTGATGTTAAAATTTGAACGCCATTTTTTTCAAGAGTTGTACCGCGTTGTGTATTTACAACATACTCAGCTTTTGCCTGAATTATTGGGCTTCCTTCTAAATCTACACGCATAAAAGCAAATCCATGATTTGCAGGCGCGGGTTTAAAAGTTATTTTTACTAGGTTTCCTGTGTGTAATCCTACACCAGATAAGCTAACTTCTTTCTGTATTGTTTTTTGTTGTTTACTCATCAATCTTGACTTTGAGTATTTATATTTTTTTCTAATTTATTTAAACTTGACACCAATGTAGGTAAGTTTTTGAAGTGAATGTACGATTTATTAAAATCTGAATATGAAAATGCTGGTGTACCTTTAACAATCTTATTATCTTTTATGCTTTTTGTAATTCCAGATTGTGCTTGGATCTTCACATTGTCTCCAATTGAAATATGTCCTGCAATCCCAACTTGGCCTCCAATCATACAATTTTTACCAATTTTAACAGAACCAGCAATCCCTGTTTGTGCAGCAATAACCGTATTTTTTCCAATTTCTACATTATGTGCAATTTGTATTTGGTTGTCTAGCTTTACACCTTCTCTAATAATGGTAGCTCCCAACGTTGCTCTATCTATAGTAGTTGCAGCTCCTACATCTACATGGTCTTCAATAATAACATTTCCTATTTGCGGTATTTTACGATACACCCCATCTTTGTTTGGAGCAAAACCAAAACCATCTGAACCAACTATTGCACCCGCATGAATCACACAGTTATTTCCAACTACGGTTTCTGAATGAATTTTTGCTCCTGCAAAAAAAGTGCAATGATCTCCAACCACTACATTGTCGCTGATATATACATTCGGATAAATTTTCACATGGTTTCCAATTACTACATTTTTTCCGATATATGAAAAAGCAGCGATGTATTCATTTGCTCCTATTTTTGATGATGCATCAATATAACAAGGCTCTTCTCTGCCTAGTTTATTGTTTTTTACTTCATTATAAAATTCTAGCAATTTAGAAAAAGAAGCATATGCATCATCTACCCTAATCAGGGTAGTGGTTATTTCTTTTTCTAAAACAAAACTTTTATTTACAATGGCTATTGAAGCTTTTGTATTGTATAAATATCGATTGTACTTTGGATTAGACAAAAATGTAAGGCTTCCTTTCTCTCCTTCCTCTATCTTAGAAAGTTTAAAAACTTCTTCGTTTGGGTTTCCAACAATATCTCCTTCTAGTATTTCTGCTATTTGCTGCGCTGTAAATTTCATGAACTGCAAAAGTATAAAAAACTTATGAATCCTCTCATAACATTTTTTTTGGATAACAACGGTAATATTTTTCTACAGGTTTTGTCAAAGCTTGTAAGTTTAATTGATCTGATGCTCGAACAATATCCTCTGCTTCTCCGCTGTTATAGAGAATTTTAATTGGTTTTTTAGAATCATATGCTGTGTTAGAAATTTTACCACTAAACACAAAATAATGCATCAAGTCGTTATCAATTTTTAATTGATTTGATAATTTACGTCGATGTGCTCTGATTTTCGAATCAGAAAAAGGCTCATTTTGTAATTCTATCTTCAACAAATTTCGATGGATGATCATTCGAGAAAGTTTAGACAGCACAATATCTGAGTGTGTTGCCCATTCTTTAATAGCGGCCAACACATCATAATCATCTAAAGCAGCAAAAATTCGCAAGGTTTCTTCAGTAAAGTTTTCTTCAGTAATTTGATGGTATAAAAAATAACGCAATGCCTTTGTTGCTGGTACTTCAATATTTTGCAGTGCCAATTCTTTAGCCCGTTGCAATACGTTGACCAGCATGTTTTCTGCAAGAACTCCTGTTTTGTGCAAATATACTTGCCAATACATTAGTCTTCGCGCTATCAAAAATTTTTCGATAGAATAAATTCCTTTATGCTCTATGAGCAACTCATCATTTACAACGGTCATCATAACAATTAACCTGTCTGAACTAATATTTCCTTCTGCAACTCCGGTATAAAAACTATCTCTTTTCAGATAATCCAATCGGTCTATGTCTAGCTGACTAGAAACCAGCTGATTAAAAAAACCTCTATGGTAATTTCCTTCAAAAATACTAATTGCCAAGGCCAACTTACCTTCAAACTCTTTGTTTAACAATTTCATAAACTTCAAAGAAATTTCTTCATGGCTAATTCCTTTTACAATACTATTCTCTAGCGCATGTGAAAAAGCCCCATGCCCAATGTCATGTAATAAAATAGCAATATAAAGAGCATTTGCTTCTTCTTCAGAAATTTTCACCCCTTTAAATTGCAGAATACTTACTGCTTTTTGCATCAAGTGCATACAGCCTATTGCATGATGAAAACGTGTATGATTTGCTCCAGGATATACCAGGTTAGAAAACCCCATTTGAGTTACACGACGCAATCGCTGAAAAAAGGGATGCTCTATAATGTCAAAAATTAAACTATTCGGAATCGTAATAAAACCGTAAATTGGATCGTTAAGTATTTTGAGTTTGTTTGTTTTCAATGATTGCTATTTAATGAAAACAAATATAAGAAAGTTTTAAAATCAAAAGTTTCAAAAGTCGAAAGTTTTTAAATACATTCGCATTGAGAGATACAATATATTCTATAGATGATAAGAAAAATAGAAATTTTATGGGTAGACGATGAAATCGATTTGTTAACGCCACATATTTTGTTTTTAGAGAACAAAAACTATAATATTACCAAATGTACAAACGGAACTGACGCCATTGAACTGGTAGATGAAATTGTTTTTGATATTGTTTTTTTAGACGAAAATATGCCCGGAATTTCAGGCTTAGAAACCTTGTCAGAAATCAAACAAAAGCGAGCCAACCTTCCTGTAGTAATGATTACTAAAAGTGAGGAAGAATACATTATGGAAGAAGCAATTGGGGCTAAAATTGCTGATTATTTAATCAAGCCCGTAAATCCGAATCAAATATTACTAAGCCTGAAAAAAAACTTAGATCACTCTAGATTGGTTTCTGAGAAAACAACCTCGAGTTATCAGCAAGAATTCAGAAAAATCTCTATGGATTTGGCAATGGTAAACAGCTATGAAGAATGGGTAGAATTATACAACAAATTAATTCATTGGGAATTAGAGTTAGAAAACATTGATGATGCAGGAATGTTAGGTATTTTGGAAACTCAAAAAAATGAGGCAAATAGTTTATTTTTCAAGTTCATAAAAAAAAATTACAAAGACTTTTTAACCGCAACCGAAAAACCCACATTTTCGCACACATTACTTAAAGACTATGTTTTTAAGCATGTAAATAAAGACAGAGGAACGTTGTTGCTCGTTATTGACAATTTGCGATTAGATCAGTTTCGAATTCTTGAACCTTTTTTAAACAGATACTATAAAAAAGAAGAAGAGCATTCTTATTTTAGCATTCTTCCAACTGCAACACAATATGCTCGAAATGCTATTTTTTCTGGGCTAATGCCTTCAGAAATGGAAAAAATGTACCCACAATATTGGAAAAATGATGAGGACGAAGGTGGGAAAAATTTATTTGAAAATGAATTTTTATCTGCCCAAATCAAACGTTTAAGTTTAGATATTAACCACGAATATTATAAAATAACCAATCTTAAAAACGGAAAAGAATTGGCAGAAAATTACAATGCTACCAAGCAGAATAACTTAACCATTGTGGTCTATAATTTTGTAGACATGCTATCACACGCAAAAACAGAAATGGAAGTGATCAAAGAGCTCTCTGGAGATGACAAAGCATATCGATCTTTAACGCTAAGCTGGTTTCAAAACTCTCCCTTGGTTCAGATCATTCAAAAAGCGCAAAAATTAGGCCAAAAACTAATCATTACTACAGATCACGGAACCATAAATTGTAAAACAGCTAGTAAGGTAATTGGTAATAAAAACATCAGTTCAAATTTACGCTACAAAACAGGAAAAAGTTTGTCATATGAAGACAAAGACGTGTATGCCGTTCAGCAGCCTAAAGACATTTTTTTACCATCAATCAGCCTAAATAGCTCTTTTATTTTTGCAAAAGAAGACCTGTTTTTTGCCTATCCAAACAATTACAACCATTTTGTAAAGTATTTTAAAAATACGTATCAACATGGCGGCATTTCGCTAGAAGAAATGATCATTCCCTGTGCAGTGTATGAACCGAAATAAATTTTTAAAGAGCAAACATCAAAACAATTAAATACTTCACCATATTTTGCCTTTATAGGTTACCTTTGTAAAATATGAACAGAAACTATACCATAGAGAGCATAGAGCAAATTGCCAAAGAAATATTGAAAACGGCAACGAATAAAAAATTATTGTTTTATGGTGAAATGGGTGTAGGAAAAACTACACTCATCAAAGAACTCTGTAAAGAACTGGGTATTGAAGATGTTGCTCACTCGCCTACTTTTTCTTTGGTAAACGAATATTTGACCAAAAATTTAGAAACTGTGTATCATTTTGATTTCTACAGAATAGCAAATGAAATTGAAGCCTATGATATGGGTATTGAAGATTATTTTTACAAAGACGTATGGTCTTTTGTAGAATGGCCAGAAAATATTGTAAATTTACTACCAATAGACGCTACCGAAATTCATATCAAAGTATTAGAAAACGGTGAGCGCAATATTCAACTAAAAAATCATTTATGAGCCAACACTCTCCATTTAGTAAAGAAGAATTACTTCCACAAGAGGAAATGTTAGAGGTCAAAAAACAAAAAGGAGAGTTGTTTATAGGCTTGCCAAGAGAGACTCATTTTGAAGAAAAACGAGTGTGTTTAACACCAGATGCAGTAGCTGCTCTTACAGCGCACGGACATAGAGTTCTGGTAGAAACTGACGCTGGTAAAGCTGCCAATTTTAACGATAAAGAATATGTAGATGCTGGTGCAAAGATATCGTACAACCAGAAAGAAGCATTTGGTTGTACTATTATTTTAAAAGTGGCTCCGCCAACACTAGATGAAATTAAATTGATTAATCCACAAAGTATTTTACTTTCTTCATTACAACTTAAGACACAAACAAAAAAATACTTTGAAGCCCTTGCCAAAAAACGAATCACCGCAGTGGCTTTTGATTATATAAAAGATGAACATGGTGTATATCCGATTGTGAAATCATTAAGTGAAATTGCAGGTACCGCCTCTGTGTTGATTGCTGCAGAATTGTTAAGCAACAGCAATAAAGGAAACGGATTGTTGTTGGGAAACATAGGAGGTGTTGCTCCGGCAGATGTAGTGATTATTGGTGCCGGAACAGTTGGTGAGTTTGCGGCTCGTTCTGCAATGGGCTTAGGAGCACGTGTAAAAGTTTTTGACAATTCAATTACCAAACTTAGAAGACTACAGCAGGTATTGCCTATGCCAGTTTACACTTCAACTATTCAACCAAAAGCGCTCACAAAGGCATTGATGCGTTGTGACATAGCTATTGGAGCCATTCGAGGAAAAAACCGTGCCCCTATTTTGGTTTCAGAAACCATGGTAGAACAAATGAAAGACGGTGCTCTAATTGTTGACGTGAGTATTGATCGAGGAGGCTGTTTTGAAACATCAAAAGTAACCACACACAGCAAACCAACATTTAATGCCCATGGAGTAACGCACTATTGTGTACCTAATATTCCATCAAGATATGCAAGAACAGCATCCCTATCTATCAGTAATATATTTACATCCTATTTATTAAATATAGCCGAAGAAGGTGGGTTTGAAAATGCGGCCAGGTTTGATAAAAGCTTACGGAATGGCATGTATTTTTACCATGGAATTTTAACTAGCAGAACTGTTGCTGATTGGTTTGACTTACCCTTTAGAGATATCAATTTATTGATTATTTAAAATAGCACCCCCTTTAATTGCAGATAAAACTACAATATTTAAAACCCTATTTTCAAGAAAATTTTTCTTTGATAAAGTCCGTTTTTAAATACTCCTTTATTCGCATATTTACTCCTAAAATAAACGTACTTTTGCAGCACTTAAACAGAAACAATGAATTGGTTAAAACGGATTGGGTATTATTTAATAGGGTTCTCGATTGGAGCAATTGCTGTGGCATTTTTTTGGAAGCAGAAAAAAGTTTCCTTTGATTACGGAATGGATGCACGTACCTTAAAAACAATACGAATTAGGCAAAAAATATACTCTCAAGAAGCACAAGTGGCCCTAGCAAAAAACAATCTTGACACCATTGCAATCAATTATCTCTTAAGAAATGGAGATGTCAATTTTAGCAAAAGTAACCAGCACGAAAAGCCTTGTGCTAAATATTTGATTGAAGGAACATATAAAAACAAAGCCATTAATTTATGGGTTGCTCGATGTGACTCTACGTCTACAATTGAAAAGGTTTTTATCAAATAACTCCAGCTGTCATTTCGAAATAAGCTTTTACAAAGCGATTGAGAAATCTCATGAATTGAAGTTTTAATGTATCAGATTCTTCCTCATACCACATTAGGATGACAAATTACAACTAACCTTTTTTGTATTTGTCATACAATCCTGTCCCTTCTAAAATCATTGGAATAATTTTTTGTACCCTTTTAAGTTTCGTATCTTCTCTTTTGGCACCAGCAATATACTCAGTAAATTCTCTTTTTCTTGTTAAATTAAATTCTTCAAACTGTTCTAAGAGTTTATTGTCTTTATCTAGTTCTTGTTGAAATAATTCATGAATAACTAAAGGTTTGGTGTGTTTTTGAGGCTTAATAATATTTCCTTTTTCTTGATTTTCAATAGCTTCTACAATATAGCTTCTAATGAAGTTGATGTCAATCTCATGTATTGAAAAAAACCGCCATTGCCGCATCGCTGCCGTTTTACCCTCTTGTGCGTTGATTAACACATTCTGAGAATCTTTTAACCTTGCACCTTGAAAAAACCACAAGCCAACATAATTTTTAAAAGCAAACAAGCCTACGATGTTTTTCCCTTTGTTTGTATACACTGGTGCTCCCCATTTAATAGTTTCTTCTAAATCACAGATTTGTACTGCTTTTCTAAGCTTTTCCAACTCCAATTTCCATTGAATTTTCTTTTCTATATAATTCGAAACTGCATCCATTTAAAAAATATTTCACCCTTAAAATTACATAAAAATTGACATCTAAATGAACTTTAGAATAATTTTTATAAATTAGAGTTATCTAATTCCATCATGATGCAATACCACGCTAATACTGTTGACGAGTACATCAATCAATTACCTGAAGAACGCAAAGTAGTTTTAATACGATTAAGAAACGTCATTAATCAACATTTACCTGAAGGGTTTATAGAGCAGATCAATTATAACATGCCGGGGTATGTGGTGCCACATTCTATGTACCCTAGTGGTTATCATTGCTCTCCTACACTTCCATTACCTTTTATGAATATTGCCTCGCAAAAAAACTTTGTATCGTTGTATCATGCTGGAATTTATGCCAGTCCAGAATTATCAAAATGGTTCACAGCAGAATACCCAAAGCACTCAAAAGCAAAGCTAGACATGGGAAAAAGCTGTATTCGATTTAAAAAAATGGAAGACATTCCGTATCAACTAATAGGGGAATTGGTACAAAAAATGACACCACAACAATGGATTAAAATCTATGAAAGTGTATTTAAGAAATAGAGGCTACTTTGGCGCTTCTAAAGCATACCGATCGGTAATTTTTTTAATGCTCTTAATTGATTTCTGTACCCATTCATAATAGAGAGTCTCTTTTTCAATTGCAGACAACTTCCAATCTAAATTTGAGTTTCTCAATTTTGTTGTAACCTCTTGTAAAATGATTGCGGCGGCAACAGAAATATTTAAACTCTCTGTAAAGCCAACCATTGGTATTTTTAAAAATCCATCTGATTGCTCCATTGTGTACTCAGAAACACCCTCTTTTTCTACTCCAAAAACAAAAGCAGTCTTTTTTGTAATGTCAAAATTATGCAACAGGCAAGACTCATTGTGCGGTGTAGTTGCTACAATTTGATAGCCACTCTCTCGTAAGTGTTGCAAACAATTTTTGGTATTTGAAGCTTCATTTTTATAGCGATGAAAACTCAACCATTTTTGAGAGCCTTTTGCAACATGCCGAGAAACCTTGTTGGAATATTTATTTTCAATTACGTGTACATCTTGAACGCCAAAAATATCACAAGTTCTCACTACGGCACTCGAGTTGTGCTGTTGGTAGATGTCTTCTAAAACTACTGTAAAATGCCGTGTACGCTCATCTAAAACACGTAAAAAAGTAGCTTTGCGTTTGTCACTTACAAATCCTTCTAAATAGCTAAGAAATTTCTTATCAATCATTCTTACAAATACGTTTATTCACAAACATACCATAAAAATCATATTTTAGCTTAAAATTTTAATAGTAATGAAAAAATTGGTGATTTTAACAGGGGCAGGCATCAGTGCAGAAAGTGGGTTGAAAACATTTAGAGACGCTGATGGTTTATGGGAAGGGCATGATATTATGGATGTTGCCTCTCCAGAGGGGTTTTACAACAACCCTAAATTAGTATTAGATTTTTACAACCAAAGAAGATGTCAATTATTAAGTGTTGTTCCTAATAGAGCGCATTTAAACCTTGTTAAATTAGAACGTTTTTACGATGTAGAAATCATTACTCAAAATGTAGATGACCTACACGAGCGTGCTAAAAGCAGCAATGTGCTTCATGTTCATGGTGAGCTTTTAAAAGTTAGAAGCACCTCTAATGAAAACTTGGTATATGATTGGAAAACAGATTTAGTTCTGGGAGATACTTGCGAAAAAAATTCACAGTTACGGCCTCATATAGTTTGGTTTGGAGAAGAAGTTCCGTTATTAGACACCGCCATAGAAATAATTGCAAAAGCTGATATTCTAGTCATTATTGGCACTTCAATGCAGGTATATCCTGCGGCAAGCCTAGTTCATTTTATAGCTCCAGAAACTCCAATTTATTATATTGATCCGAAGCCAGCAATTTCTAGAAGTCAATTCAATCACCTCACAATTATTCCTGAAGTTGCAAGTACAGGCACTGATGAACTTTTTAGGATACTAACCGATTAAAATATTCAAACAATTCACCTTTTGAAATTGAGCTTCCTTTTTCTATCAGGTCAAAAATTTCAGGATTTCTTTCTGATGTGTACTTTTTAGTACCCGTAAAATAGTCTACAGCGCTATCATTTGAATGAGATAACAGCCATTGGTAGCCTTCTTGTTCTAACAAATTAATATCTGTATTCACTTTTACAAAAATTCTATGTATCTCATTCTCATCACACTTAAACAAGTTGATGCTTTGCTTTGAAAAATGCTCTAAATACTGTGTTTTTAACAAAACATCATCCCAAACTACATCAGAAAAAACATTCATTTCTTCTTCTGCTACTTCTGGTTTTTCTTTTTTTATTTGCTTCCATTCTTTCTCATCTATTTTTTGTGAAGCTAAAAAATGTGCAAATTCTTGATGCAATGATTCGAATTGCTCTTTTGTTAATTGTCGATACTTCATAGTATAAAAATAAAAACCGCCTACATTATTTAGGCGGTTCAAATATCTACATTTAATATTGAATTAGAAATTATATCTCAATCCAAATTGCATTTGCCATCTAGACAATAAAGAAGAGTTATAGACAAATGATTCTTTCAGGTTAGAATCGAATGAATAGGTTGGAGTTCCTGTTGCATCAACAGACACACCAATAGGTTGTCTTACAGACTGCTCTTGTACCAAGCCCCAATCAGAATTAATCATATTTCCTATATTCAAAATATCAATACTAAATTCGATTGAATTTTCATTCGCTAATTTTAAGTGCTGAATGATTTTTACATCCATTTTTGCTCTCCAAGGTGCTAATGCTCCATAACGTTCTGCATATTGCCCTCTTCGACCACTTAAATAATCATCTTGTTGAATGAATTTTTCAAATGCTGCTGCATCTCCTGTTCCTGCGAATTGCATTTGTCCAATCTCAGATGAAGTAGGGATGTAAATTAAATCATTCAAGTTAGATCCGTCTCCATTGATGTCTCCTGCATAGGTATAATTAAAACGTCCTCCTTTTGCCAACTCATAGAATGAAGAAACTGAAGTTTCCCATTTATCGTTCGCTCCATAGGTCCATGTTTTAGAAGTTACCGCAATAAATCGATGCGTATCTCCGTATTTTGAAAATGCTAAAGTAGCGTCATTTGAATTTCCTAAGGTAGGGTTAAATGCAAAGGCATCTCCTGTAATTTCAGCTTCAATAGAATTTACATCTTTTGAATTTAAGTAATTATAAGCTCCCATTACAAACCAACCATTTTCAAAAGTTCTCTGCCCTTTAAAAGAGGCATTAAAAGTTCTTCCTTTGTCTGAATTTGTAAACACATATGCTGAGTTTCCTACATCACTACTTGTATAAATAGCTCTGTTATCAACACCTCCCAAAGTTCCTGTTGGTTTGTTTAGTCCCCAGTTTTGCACATGAGCTCCATTGATGTCTTTTGTGTATGACAAGTCAGAAGTTAATATCGTTCCGTTGTCTAATTTATAATCCAATCCTAAACTTGTTCTCCATACTTGTGGAAACTTAAAATCAGGATCTACAACTTGGTAAAACCAAATGTTTGGGTTTCCAATTTGGTTTCCTAACCAAACAAAAGGAAAACGACCTGTAAACAAGCCTGTTCCTCCACGAAGTTGTACTGACTTATCTCCATTAACATCCCAATTAAAACCAACTCTTGGTGAAATTAAGAAATCATTATTTGGCATTTTTGTAGAGTCAAAAAACACGGTCTCTCCTGTTGAAGGATCTATATAAGGTGTTGTTGGAGAATAATAATTTCCTGGAAAATCAATTACCTCTTGTGCTTTTTCAGCAGAGTCAAAGAACAACGGTTTGTCAAAACGAACTCCGTATGAGATTTTAAAATCATCATTTACCGTCCACTCATCTTGCACATAAAATGCAAACTGACCTACATTTGTTTCTGCCATAGCCCAAGAATCATTTGCGTTCTTATCATCAAAAACACTTTTAGCATTCGCTAAGGCATCTGCTAATAATCCGTTGCTAATCCCTGTACGAAATGCATCCATATTGGCAAAATCTCCAAAAAATGCACCTACATAGCCTCTGCCATCAGCAAAACCATAAGTACCTAAGTTGAATGAGTTATCAAATTCAAATTTTTCAAAAGAGAATCCAATGGTATAGTTATGATCTCCTTTATTTATATTCAAATTGTTTGTTATTTGAATTACTTTTTGGTCTAGCTCATTATGAATAGAGAAAGGCTCATGACCTGCAACGATATAGTTCCCTCCACTTCCATCTTGTATTCTAAAGGCTGGCATTGGAGCAGATTTTGGATTTCTAAAATCATCAAAATGTGTATATCCTGCTTGGAATTTATTGGTAACATTATCAGAAAAGGTAGAATTTACTTCCATCAAAAAGGATTTCAATTTATTATTGATCTGGTATCCAGAATTTTCAAACTGTAAAATTTGTGAGCTTGGACCTCTAAACCCTAAAGCTGTTGGATGCGCAGGTAAATCTCTTGAAGCATCCAAGAAATTATATACAAAAGACATACGATGTTTGTCATTGATATTCCAATCTAATTTTAACAAGCCTTTTGTGCTATTAGAAGCATGTGTAAATCCTTCATAGGCACCAGTATCGTATCCTATAGTAGATAACAACGTTTTTACTTCTTGTAGGTCTGCCAAGGCAACTCTAGATTCATTGATCGCTCCAGAACCACTATTTGGTAACCAAGTCTGACCTAAATCAGTTCTTTTGTCTGATTCATAGTTTACAAAGATAAATAGTTTGTCTTTGATAAGAGGTGCTCCAATGCTAAATCCGTATTGAGATTGCTCTAATTCAGGAACAAAAATACTTTCTCCTTTTATTTTACCTCCTGTTAAGCTTTCGTTTCTAAAGAATCCATAAACAGTTCCTTTAAGCGTGTTTGTACCACTTTTAGTTACAGCATTAACAGAAGCTCCTGTAAAGCCAGATAGTGTTACATCATAAGGGGCTGTTGCCACTGAAATTTGTTCAATAGCATCCAAAGAAACAGGTTGTGACCCTGTTTGTCCACCAGGTGTAGCGGCATCCAATCCAAAAGGATTGTTAAAGATAGATCCGTCTAACGTAAAATTATTGAATTGATCGTTTCTTCCTCCAAAAGATCCTCCTGAAGCAGCAGGGTCTAAACGAGTGAAATCTGAAGCAGACCTAGAGATTGTTGGCAATTTTGTCAACTCTCTACGGCCAACACTTGTTTGTGCCCCTGTTCTATCATTATTAAAAACGGTACTTCTAGTTGCTGTTAAGACAACTTCATCTAATGCATTTGCGTCTTCTGACAAAACACCATCAATGTTTGTGGTTTCACCTAACGTTAAAAATACATTGGTTACTTTTTTAGGTGTAAACCCTATAAAAGTAATTGTTACTGTATAAGGACCACCAATACGTAAATTGGGGATCGTATACCTTCCATTGTCTTGTGCTACAGCTCCAGCAACTGTTCCAGTTGGCGTGTGTAATGCAACAATGTTTGCTCCAAATAACGGTTCTCCCGAAGGGTCAGTAACCGTTCCTTTTATCTTTGAGGTTGTTACCTGTGAAAAGGTAGTAAGACTCATTAATAAGATAAAAACTAATAATACTCTTTTTTTCATGTAAAAATTTTAAAATTTCAGCCTAGCAAGGTACAAAAAAAAAGCCCTTATGCAAAATAAGGGCTTTTTTTTAATTTAATGTGTATTTTGGCTATTCAGCAACCACTTCAAATACAATATCAACAATAACCGCTCTGTGTAGTCTTACAGATGCATTGTATTTACCCAATCTTTTTACAGACCCACCAATTACTTTGATAAATTTCTTATCAATTTCAGTGCCTGATTTTGTAATTGCTTCAGCTACATTTGCGTTGTTTACAGAGCCAAATAATTTGTCTCCTGTACCCACTTTAGAGGTAATTTTGATTTCTAATTCTTTTATTGCGTTTGCTATTTTAGTAGCATCTTCAATAATCTTAGCCTCTTTAAAAGCACGTTGCTTTACATTTTCGGCCAAGATTTTTTTTGCAGAAGAAGTAGCCAATATTGCAACTCCTTGAGGTATTAAAAAGTTTCTCCCATAACCGTTCTTCACCGTTACAACATCATCTTTGAAACCTACGTTTTCTACGTCTTGTTTTAATATTAATTCCATAATGCTTCTTCTTTTATTATTTTAACATATCTCCAACATATGGCATCAAAGCTAAATGACGAGAACGTTTGATAGCTTGTGCAACTTTACGTTGAAATTTTAATGATGTTCCTGTTAAACGTCTCGGTAAAATTTTACCTTGTTCGTTTACTAAATACAATAAGAAAGCAGCATCTTTATAATCGATGTATTTAATATCGTTTTTCTTAAAACGACAATATTTTGCTTCTTTTTTAGTTTCAATGTCAAGCGGAGTTAAGTATCTTACTTCTCCCTGCTTATTTCCTTTTGCTTGTTGTTCTATAGATGACATATCTTCTTATTTTTTAGCAGATGCATTACGCGCTCTTCTCTTTTCAGCCCAAGCAGCAGCGTGTTTATCTAATTTAACAGTTAAATAACGCATAACGCTATCGTCTCTTCTGAACTCAAGTTCAAATGAAGAAATATTCTCTCCAGCAACTTTGTATTCAAGTAAGTGGTAAAATCCACTTTTTTTCTTTTGGATTGGATACGCTAATTTTTTCAAGCCCCAATCTTCTTTTGAAATCATTTCGGCACCTCTAGAAACCAAATAGTCGTCAAACTTTTGTACTGTTTCCTTTATCTGAGTATCAGATAAAACGGGATTCAAAATGAAAACAGTTTCGTAATGATTCATAATTAATTGTTTAAAATTTATTTTTAAGGCTGCAAATATACAAAAGTTTTCTATAAAAGACAGTCATTTGCTTCTTAATAAATTAAAAGAATTTTTACCTAAATTTACGTCTTTAAAATAGCAATATGCAAACAACAGATTTTCCAAATTTAATTCATTATGCCATTCCTTTTTTTATCGCAACAGTTATTATAGAAATCATTCTTATTGTTAAAATAAAAATGGACGACTATGCATACAAAGACGCGGCCACTTCTATTACAATGGGGCTTGTTGGAAATGTAGTTACAGGATTGTTTACCAAAGGATTAATTTTAAGCTTGCTTTTTTTTATCTATAATACTTTTCATCTTTTTGAAATTCCATTTACTTGGTGGGCATGGCTCTTAATTTTATTTGCAGAAGACTTCGCTTATTATTGGTTTCATAGAATAAGCCATGAACATCGTTTTTTTTGGGCAAGTCATATTGTACACCACTCTTCTCAGAAATACAATCTAAGCACCGCATTGCGTCAGAGTTGGACAGGTAAGTTTGTGGCATTTATATTTTGGGCTCCCTTAATTTTAATTGGCTTTCATCCCGTAATGGTCATGATGCAAATGGCCATTAGCTTGATATACCAGTATTGGATCCATACAGAGTTTATCAATAAAATGCCCAAATGGTTCGAAGCAGTTTTTAACACGCCTTCACATCACAGAGTACATCATGCAACAAATCCGCAGTACTTAGACAGAAATCATGCAGGAATTTTTATTATTTGGGACCGGCTGTTTGGATCTTTTGAGCCTGAAGTTGAGAAGCCTATTTATGGTCTGACAACCAATATTAACACCTATAATATTTTTAAGATTGCCTTTCACGAATGGGTTGCAATGCTTTCTGATGTGCTTACTTCAAAAACATCCATCAGCAACAAATTAAAGTACTTGATAAAACCTCCTGGATGGAGACATGACGGGACAGGAACCTTATCTTCCGACATGCGTAAAGAATGGAAAGAAAAACAAAAAAGCGAAGTATAAAACTTCGCTTATGAGATTCATTTTAAAATCAAATCTTGACTCTTTTCTAATTGATATCAAATCGTATACCTAATGAAATGTTTCGTGTTTCTGTGTCTTTAAACAGCGGCGATAAATCATATTTCACATACACACCTGTGCTTCTCCAAGCTAAATAGGTACTCAATCCGTAGGTAAAGTTACTCACATTAAAATTACCTTTTTGCAACTCTTCAATCTTTGTTCCTTCCGTGTTTTTATACTCTAGAAACTGCTTGGTTCCTAATTTAAATCCAAAATAGCCTCCAACTCCCAATCGCGCAGACTTATTAGTTCTATCTCTTTTATGTCCGTCAGAATAACTTCCGTTTTTTGAAAAATCCCACTCTATATGTGCTGGAAAAATAAGCTGTACATTCCGCAAACGAGATTCTGACAACACATCTACATGCGTTTCAATGTCTGTCACTATCCCATTTACCACATGATATTTGTTGTTATCCAATCGCAAGTTGTTCCATAAAAAAGAAAAACCATATTTTAAGTACAACTTAGAAGCTTGCTTGTCAAAACGAGTTTTCCAAGTCCATCCCAATTCATAAAAATGCGACTGCCAAAACTTGTAATTTGAATTATCTAGCGTACCAACTTCATGATCAATCAACACGTTATTTACTCCCATAGCAAACACAAATTGCGTAGTAGTATTTCTGTTTTTTCTATTTTTTCTTTCTCTTTTTGACATTCTTTTTTTTCGCTTTTTATAGCGCTCACTATACTTATAATCTTCATTTTTTTGTACCCGAAGATGAAATGTTTTACTGCCAATGGTGAATGTATTTTCATCATCGTAAAAAGCATCACTTAAAATTTTTCCATTGGTCTTGTCTTGTACCAATTGTTGTAACATCTTCTCTTCAAGTCCAACTTTTTCTTCAATTTTTTTTGCATGGAATTCAGCGACCTCTTTCTTTAGCTGATTGGCTTCATCTACTGTAATTTCTTTTTTCTCTAGCCGCAGATTGATTGCTTCTACTTTTTCTTTTAAAGCTGCTTTTTCAGTTGTGGTAATTCGTTCTATTTTTTTAGAAATTTTTCGTACTTCACTCTCAAAGGTTTTTTCTTGAGAAAAAGCAATGGTTGCACACAACAACACTAGTATAAATAGTATTCTTTTCATTTTTTTACGTATTAAATTAAAGGTTATTTAAAGTTTGTAGTTAGTTGTTTCTATTCGAAAAAGCAATGGCCAATCCTGTTACTTTTCCTTTGATAGTTCTTAAAAAATTTCTTTTAAAACTTTCTTCACCAATGTTTTTTTCTATCTCAGTCAACATGGTTGTTGCATCTATTTTTATGTCCATTCGCCGCAACTCCTTCTGAATCACTTTCAACACTTCTTTTCTATTGATGGAGTATTTCGCATAATACTGCTTTACTTCTTCTTTTGTATGTGTAACAGCATATAACAAGGCATTGCGATCTACTTTTATACGACTATCTCCTGATGGTTTTTCGGTTTCTTTTAAAGCTGTTCCAGTCGCTTCTTTAACAACTTTTTTCTGAATAATTGGAGTTTTATCTACCAAAGCAATGCTTGTTTTTTCGATGACTTCTGTCTGAATTGTTTTGAAATTCCTATTCTTTTTAGGAAAAAATTTCTTGATTGGTTTTGAAATCACAGGATTGACCTTTTTTAGGTTTACCTCAACAATAGCTTCTTCTACTGGAACTACGATTTTAAAATCGTGTTTTTTAGAAGTTGACGTATCTATCGGTTGTACGACTATTTTATTGGGTACAATTGGTAAATTTTCTTTATCAGTATTTATAAAAAACGCGAGTGACACAATCAATAGTATGCTTGCTGCATAGCCAACAAACAACAACCAATTTCTATTTTGCTTCTTCGGAAGCGCATCTAACTGATCACTCAAACGTTCCCATGCAGAATCTGAAGGTGCTATTGCTCTTGATTCTAGCGAGTCTTTAATAATAGTGTCTATTTTATTTGTCTCCATTTGCTGTATTGTTTCGTTGTATATACTCTGCTTGCAACCATTTTCTTGCTTTGAATAATTGCGATTTAGAAGTACTTTCTGTAATCTGTAATTCTGTAGCAATTTCTGCATGTTTATAGCCTTCTATAGCATATAAATTAAACACCATTTTATAACCATTTGGTAAACCATCTATCAGTTTCTGAATATCTTCTACGCCAGTTGCTTCTAAATTCTCCGTCGCCTGTTCATTAAACACATATTCTTCATCTGTTAATTGAATCGGATTTTTCTTTCTCAGATACGAAATACAGGTATTGACCATAATTCTACGAATCCATCCTTCAAAACTCCCTTGATGTTTGAAGTTGGAAAGGTGTGTAAACACTTTTAAAAATCCCGATAACATCAGCTCTTCTGCATGATGTACATCTTTTACATATTGCCTGCACACACCCAGCATCTTCGGAGAAAACTGCGCAAACAATTGCTGCTGTGCTTCTCTGTTTTGCTGAATCGCATTTTTGATGAGTTGATGCTGTTGGTTATGTAATGGTATAATTTTCAATCCGGATCTGTCGTTTTTACGCCTTACAAATATATAGACTACAAAAGTTCTAAAAGGGTTGCTTAATGAATTATAAATTATGAATTGTCCGATTTTTAGGGAAGACTACACATTCCCTAGTAAAACATTTCACAAAACACATTGTTTTTAGGCATAGTTTTTGAACAGTTACCTAAGTGTTAATCATTTAAAAAAAAATTATGAAAAAAATTATACTTCTATCGTTGTCTCTTGTTTCATTTTCAATATTTTCTCAAATAGAAAAAAACGTAACTTCAGCTAAAAACCCGCGAAGCATTTCTGGTTTTGTTCTTGACAACCAATATCCGCTATCTGGAGTTAATATTCTTATTAAAAATTCAACAAGAGGAACTACAACAAATAAAAAAGGCTTCTTTACCATTAAAGCAGCGACTCATGAAATTATTCAATTTTCTCACCTAGGATACAGGCCTTTAAAGATACTTGTCGAAGATTTAAGCAAAAAATTAAAGGTTCAACTAAGAGCTGAAAGCACTATTTTAGAGGAAGTAACTATCAAAACAAAATTGCATACGGTGAAGCCAAAATCTTTTTACAGGATAGGACGTGGCCTGGTTAATGTACGAAATTCTTCATACATAAAAGGTACAGAGTTAAATCCAGCTTCTATAAGTTTAGGGATGGCGCTAAGAGGAAAAATAGCGGGTTTAAAAATAAAAAAAAATATCTATGGTGAGGATGTTGCTTTTTTAAGAGGCTTTAACATAAATAGTGCTTCTCACGCGATATGGGATGTGGATGGTGTCATTTTTCAATCTGCTCCTCCTATAAGTATTAGTCAAATTAAAAGTGTTGTGGTACTAAAGTCTATAGCAAAAACAATTCTATATGGATCGGAAGGCTCTGGAGGAGTCATTGTAGTCACAACTACCACAGGTGATGAATATTATGATCTTTTACGTAATGTTGATTCAAAAGAAAATCCACACACAAATAAAAATTATTATGATAGAGATGCTATTCTTTTCAAAGATATCAAGTCCGCAAGTCCTAAATACCACACTGAATTAGAGGCTGCTATTAGTATTGGAAATGCCTTTAAAATTTACAAAACGTTAGAAGTTAGGTTCAATATGAACTCTAATTTTTATATGGACATGGTAAGCTACTTTGATGAAAAATATAAGAACAAAAACTATACAAGACTTATTTTAAA
>JAQWOR010000044.1 GCA_029245785.1 Polaribacter sp. | reverse complement strand
CAGTAGTCAGTAGTCAGTAGTCAGTAGTCAGTAGTCAGTAGTCAGTAGTCAGTAGTCAGTAGTCAGTAGTCAGTAGTCAGTAGTCAGTAGTCAGTAGTCAGTAGTCAAAATAAAAAGCTATCTTAAAAATACCTAATTTTTGTGGTTTAATTTTTAATAAACCTAAAGATTAACCGTTTAGATATGATTGATTCATAGAAATCTTAGCTCCTGGTTTTGAAAGCATACCTCCTACCTTGCGATAGGTAAAACCGGAAGGCAGGGTAATCACTCTTCTATTGAGGTTTGTAATAAATCTCAAATAAAAAATTATTCCATTTCTTTTTCAATAGGGTTTTTGGGTTCTATAAAATTTCCGTCTTCATCAAATAATAAATCAAAATCTGTTTGTTTGAACTGATATTGCGTCTTTACGATTCCTTTTTTTCTATAAAAAAAAGCAAAAAACAAGCCCACCACAAAACCAGACAAATGTCCTTCCCAAGAAACACCTTCTTTAACAGGAAAAACATACCAAATCATACTTCCGTATAAAAATATTACAATGAGTGAAACGGCTACTAGCTGAAAATGCCTTTTTATAATCCCGCTAAAAAAGACAAAACTAAACAATAAATACACAACTCCACTAGCTCCAATATGATAGGCTTCTCTTGCAATTATCCAAGTACATACACCAGACAGTAAGGTTCCATAAACAAGTACTTTAAAAAAAACATCTCTATAAAAATACACCAGACCCGCTATTAGAATCAGTAAGGGGATTGAATTGTTAAAAAGATGATTGGTATCACTATGAATAAAAGGAGCCAGAAAAACCCCCTTAAAACCACTTATTTTTTTAGGAAGAATTCCATAATTTGTAAAATTGACAGAAAACTGAATTTCAACCCAGTACACAAGCCATATCAGAAATACAACTAAAAGTGGAACAAGAAATACGTTTCTTGTAAAAGTTAAGTGTTGACTGTTTTTCATATGTTTGGAGGTGTTTTTTGAATCAAAAAACGCATGCTTATTTTATTACCCTAAAAATAACAAAAATAACACCAAAATTCATTTTACTGAACATCTGTCATAAAACTTTCTTATTTTTACTTCATGAATGAACCACTTGCAGAGCGCATTAGACCCAAAGTCCTTGAAGATTATATTAGTCAACAACATTTGGTTGGTGAAAATGGAATTTTAACGCAGCATATTAAAAAAGGAATCATTCCTTCTTTAATTCTATGGGGGCCTCCAGGGATTGGAAAAACAACCCTAGCCAATATCATTGCAAGTTCTTCAGAGAGGCCTTTTTACACGTTAAGCGCTATTAATTCTGGCGTAAAAGACATTAGAGAAATTATCGAAAAAGCAAAACAAAGCGGCGGGCTTTTTACAACAAAAAACCCCATTTTATTTATTGATGAAATTCATCGTTTTAGCAAATCTCAACAAGATTCTTTATTAGGGGCTGTAGAAAAAGGTTGGGTTACCTTAATTGGCGCCACTACAGAAAATCCTAGCTTTGAAGTGATCCCTGCCTTGCTCTCTCGCTGCCAAGTCTATATTTTAAATTCTTTTGATAAAGAAGACTTGATTGCCCTGATTGAACGTGCAATTGAAAAAGACGAACTCATCTCTAAAAGAAAAATCAAACTAAAAGAAACTGACGCTTTGCTACAAGTCTCTGGAGGAGACGCGCGTAAACTCTTAAATATTTTTGAATTGCTTGTTAATTCTGTTGAAGGTCCTGTTGAAATCACAAATAAACTGGTCTTAGAAAAAATTCAAAAAAATACAGCGAGGTATGATAAAACTGGAGATCAGCATTATGATATCATTTCTGCATTTATAAAATCAATACGAGGTAGTGATCCAAATGCAGCGGTATACTGGTTGGCAAGAATGATTGAAGGTGGAGAAGACGTAAAGTTTATTGCCCGAAGATTATTAATTTTAGCTTCTGAAGATATTGGAAACGCAAACCCTACCGCCTTAATTTTGGCCAACAATACCTTTCAGGCAGTTGCTGTAATTGGCTCTCCAGAATCTCGAATCATTTTAAGCCAATGTGCTATTTACCTAGCAAATTCTGCAAAAAGTAATGCTTCTTATGAAGCTATTGGAAACGCACAAGAATTGGTTAGAAAAACAGGTGACTTATCGGTACCTCTTCCCTTGAGAAATGCACCCACAAAATTGATGAAAGATCTAGAGTATGGCAAAAATTATAAATACGCTCATCGTTATGAGAACAATTTTATAACTCAAGAATTTATGCCAGATGAAATCAGTAATACAACGCTCTATGAACCTGGAAATAACACACGAGAAAATAGCTTTAGAGAACTGCTAAAAAATCGCTGGAAAGGCAAATATAAATACTAGAACTTAATCTGAATCTGTTTTTGAACTCGTTTATTATTTCTGTAAAACTCCATAAACCAGCTATCTTTTCTTTTATACAGAATTCCGTTGTTTTCTTTGACAATATAAACATCAGTAAGATTGGTTTTCAACATGGTAAATACAATTTTTAAAGTAGCCCTGTCTTTCAATTCATATCCTAATTTACTTGGATAGGCATACAACCCATTTGCAGTAACTGTTTTTTTCTTTACAGCAACAGGAACTGATTTTGTTGTCTTTAAAATTGCTGCTGGTTTTGTTTCAACAACAGGTGTTTTTTCGACAGTTTTAGGTTTAGAATGAGTAGTGTCAACTACCTTTTCAATAACTTTTATGGGAGCGTATTTATATTCTAATTTTTCAAAATATTTAAAAGCTTTCCGTATGGCTTCATGGTAAGCTTCTTTAAATGTTTTGATTTTACTTTTCCCATACGTACTAACAAACAAAACATTATTATCACAATCTTTTAGCTCTATGACTATTTTTGTTTGCATAAAATTTGAAGCATCTTTTGCGTCAGCAAATAAAGCTAAACATCTATTTTTGTTAAAGTCAGCAGGAAGTTTCTCTGAATCTAAATACGCTGTAAACCCATATTTGTTAAACAAAAATTTAGTAAGTGAACTGGTTTTATATTGATCAAGGGTTCTTAAAAACGAGAACTTTTCTGAAACCACTATGTACTTGTAATTATGAATACTTTTTTGAGCGACCATTGAAAATGTCATCAAGAAAAAGCAACAAATAAGGCTCTTTTTTTTCATCTGTTTAAAATTTTTATAATTCATTGTTAAAAAAACACTTGTAATTTTACCTAAAACCTGCAATCAAAGCGCTCTTTATTAAGCTTTAAAAGTACTGCTAAATATATTGCTTTATCTCTAAAAGACTCGCAACTGATGTATATTTTTTTTCATTAGCTCCCTTAACCCCTGTAGTAAAATGAATACTCGCAATACCACAGTTTAATGCACCAATAATATCAGCTTCTAAGCTATCGCCAATCATCATGCTATTTTGAGCTGTTGTTTTTGCCAAATCTAACGCGTGCATAAAAATTTTAGGATTTGGTTTTTTTACACCCACAGTTTCTGAAGTTATAATTTGATCAAAATATTTTTTAATTCCAGAAGTCTTTAGTTTCAGGTTTTGTACTTCCTCAAATCCATTAGTAATGATATGTAACGTATATTTTGACTGTAAGTAATCTAAAAGTTCAATGACGCCTTCAAAAAGATGGTTGTGGCTTGGTAAAACTCGAATATATTCTTCTGACAACACATCAATTAAATCATCTTCAATTTCATATTTCAGTATCTCAAAAGTATCTTTTAACCTCCCATAACGCAAATCTTCTTTACTAATTTTATCCTCTCTATATAGCTTCCAATAGTTAAAATTGATTGGAGTATAGCGAGTCAAAAAATCAGATACATTTAACTGTATTTTTTGCTCTTTAAATAGTTGAGCAAAAGTTAAATTTGAATTTTTTTCAAAGTCCCACAGTGTATGGTCTAAATCAAAAAAAATATGTTTTATTTTCATTCTATAAAAATATACATATAAACCAAACTAAAAAACTATTTTAAGTCTTTATATTTGTTCACTAAACGCACTATTTTTTGAATCAAAAATTGCACATCTTATTTCTTTGCGGATGGTATCCTTCTAAGGTTTTACCTACCAATGGCGATTTCATACAGAGACACGCAGAAGCGGTAGCATTAAAACATAATGTTACTGTTATTCACATTATTTCTGATAAATCAGCTACGCAAAAAATACAAATCGATACAAAAAACAGCAATCATCTTACAACTCATATTGCCTATATAAAACCTTCTACAAATCCAATTATAAAAGGGTTTCGGTTTTATAACGCATACAGACAATTGTTAAAAAAAATAGGTTCCGTTGACCATGTTCATGTAAATACCTTATTCCCTTTTGGCATATTTGCTCTGCATTTAAAATGGTTTAAAAAAATTCCATTTATCATTTCAGAACACTGGACCGGTTACCAAAAACCGCAATCTCAAGACATCTCATTTTTAGAAAAAGCCATTTCAAAAAGAATCACAAAAAGCGCTGCATTTGTTTGCCCAGTAAGCATCCATTTAAAAAAAGAAATGGTATTATTTGGCTTAAAAGGAAACTACAGCCCCGTTCCAAATGTTGTAGATACTGAATTGTTTTCTCTGGTAGACAAAAAAGAAAAATCATTTACAATTGTTCATGTTTCAAGCATGACAGATACTCATAAAAACATTTCTGGAATGTTGCGAGTAGCAAAACGATTAGAAACCGAAATAGGTGCTTTTACGTGGAAATTTATTGGAGGTACATCTGAGCAGTTCGATGTTTTAATTGAACAATTAAATTTCAATCGAGCTAACGTTCAATTCATAGACCACGTCTCTCAAGTAGAATTGGCAAACCACATACAAACAGCACATCTTTTTGTATTGTTTAGCAATTATGAAAATTTACCTTGTGTAATTTTGGAAGCTTTTTCTTGTGGAATTCCAGTCATATCAACAAATGTTGGTGGGATCTCTGAATATTTTCCTGATGATTTTGGGTTTTTGATTGAAAAACAAAACCAGCATCAATTATTAAGAAAAATACGTAAAATGTATCACAATCCCATTTCAAATTCTAACGCAATGCATGAGTACGTAATAACACATTTTAGCAGAAAAACCATTGCAACTCATTTTTCAGAATTGTATTACAAATCCCTCAAACAACAATCTTGAATAGCTTAAAAAATCACATACATGGTTTTATTTCAAGGTCAGGAAGCTACATTCTGTTCGCTGCTATAACAGGAAGAGTCTTGTCATTTATAGCCTCTTGGATTGCCTTGCAATTTATTCCCAACAAAGAACTTGGAGTTGTTCTTTTTGCCTATAACATCATTGCATTTGTACTTCCTGTTGGAGGTTTTGGCTTGCATCAAAGTTTGCTTAGATATGGAGCTCTTTTAAAAAGTGATCAGGAAAAAAACAGCTTATTTGTCTATGTTTTTAAAAAAGGAATTATTGCCTCTTTGGCTTTAATTATATTTATAATTGGCGGCAGCCAATGCATTACGTTTCAGTTTGAAAACACCCACTTTTATGTAGCCGGATTATCGGTAATTATACTGCCTTCATTTTTGTTTGAATTGATAAAAATTCAATTTCGATTGCAACATGACAACAAAAAATTCGCCTACACAGAAATTGTTTACAACACCGTTTTAGTACTTAGCGTATCCCTTTTAACTTACAGCTATCAAGAAATAGGCTATGCACTTGCGTTGTTCTTAACACCTTTGTTTTCGATGCTCTTTCTTATAAAAAAATTAAACATTCATTTTAAAGGCTCTCTAAATTTAGCCATTACCGATTTCTCTTTTTGGAAGTATGGTTTTTTCGCAAGCCTATCAAACGTTGTAACACAATTACTTTTTGTTGTTGATATTTTACTTATTGGAACCCTTTTAAACAATGCTGAAATGGTTACCAATTACAAATATATTTCTCTCATTCCATTAAGTATATTGTTTTTACCTAGAGTCTTTATCAATACTGATTTTGTTACGTTTACAGAAAAAATTTACAATAAAAAGTACATTGTCAATTATATAAAAAACTACACATCACTCTTTGCATTGATCAGCGTGTTGCTTTGTGTCTTTTTAGGGCTCTTTTCAAAAGAAATTTTATCGCTATTTGACCCTCATTTTAGCCGGTACAACAATTCTTTCTTAACATTAGTTTTAGGAGTTTGCGGAATTCTAATTTTTAGAGGACTTTTCGGAAACTTACTTTCATCTATTGGAAAAGCACATGTAAATTTTTACATCACTAGTGTCGCTTTACTAGTTAACCTTATTAGTAATTTTTATTTGATTCCTACATACGGAATTTTAGGAGCAGCGATAACTTCAGCTTCACTTATGTGGACAACAGGAGTTGCTTCAGCTATTGTTTTTTGGTGGCTTTACAACAAGCGTTTTTTAACTAAAAAATAAGAACTTGTTTTAGCTCCAAAACTTTTAAAATACTTAGCAATTGAAGGTATAGAAGACCCTCCAAAATGAAACGATTCAAAATCATTTTGATACTTATATATAGCGCTATCAATTAAAAAAGTATTGGCGCCGTTTTTACGATTCTTAAAATCCGTAGATGAAACTAAAATTGTAATTTGTTTTTGATGTTTTAAAAAAAATGCAGCGGCAATAAGCTCGTTGTTTTCTGTATAAACAGAAAGCATCTCCCCTACCTTTTTCTCAATACAACTCTTCATGATTTCAAGTAAAATTTTGTACTCTTTTTTTTTGATATTTTTAGTTCGCTTTCCTACATTTTCAGAAAAGAGTTTAATTAAGTTTTCAGGATCATCTCCCCATTTTTTAATTAAATTGGCCTTTTCGGCTTTCCGTAAGTCTTTCTTTCGATCTCTTTTATATTTCAAGAAAACAGCATCATAGTTCTCTTGTAGAGAAAGACATTGCAGCTGTTTTTCAACCCCAAAAGAAGTGAAACTTTCAACTAAATTTTGAGTATTCATTCTCAACTCAACAAATTTAAATTTTTTAAACATGTACTTTAAGAAGAGTGTTTCGAAGTTCTTTTTATCTCTTGAAAAAATTCCTAATTCTATCATCCAAAATGGAGGATATACATATTTAAAAAAGTACTTTTTCCGCCAAGGAATAGGCATTACGGCTTCATAATCATTCAATACCAATACATCCCAATTGTCAGCAACAATATCTAAATACCAAGCATAGGCATACATTCTACTTTGTATAGATTTTGTGATGCAGGCATTGTATTTATCTACATCGAGTTCTTTTCTAGACAGGTGCTGTATCATCTTATGTTGTGGCAATTTTTAACATCGATTGGTATACTTTCCTCCACCCTTTCCAGCGTAAATAATCGCTTAAACTTTCATTGTGAAATAGAGTTACAAAGGTGCCATTTACAGCATATACCTCATTTTTAAGGTCTCTTATTTTTCCTAAAGATTGCTTTGGTGTTAAGCCCATATAATCATTCAACGTAGTATCCATTAATGCAAAAGGAACGATTTTTAATGGGGTTTGAATTTCAAAATCTAAATCGTAAAAATAAAAAGGGGTACACGTACTTGCTCTAAAACCAACATGACTTGCATAGCCCATAGAATAATCTTCCTTAATCTCTAAATCGATTAAATTCTGATACGTTTCTGGTAGGCTAAACCGCAAATAATGCTGCCTAGATTTTTCCATCGGTGTATTGGTAATTCCTTCTAGTCGTTCTTTCTCTTTTTTTAGCAAGGTCTCATCCTTCATAGAAAAATAAGAAGGATGTAAACCAACTATTGCATAATCTGCTACGTTTTTAATCAACAATTTAAACTTGCTTTTTGCTGCTGAAACATTCGTGTCAAAAGTGGTGTAATCTGCAATCAAAAAAAAGAAAATAGTTGATATTCCTTTATCTTTTTTTAATTTTAAAATAGTATCAAAGGTGCTGTATGGGTCTTTTTTTATATTGGTTATCACCACAAAACGATCCCAAATATTTTTCAACCTTAATCCAAAAAAATCTTTTATAAAACCCCCTGTACCTCTTACCAAACTTTTATACTTATACGCATATGCATTATCAACATCTATGGTAGATATAAAATTATATGTCCTTGTTTTATATGGATAATCAGGAAATTTTTCTTGAATTTTCTCTAGTAATTTATAGGCCCAAACATCTACCAAAGGTTTTTCTAAGAACCGATATTTATAGGCCAAACTTTGTTCTGCAGTAAAACGTTCAAATTGGTCTTTTACATGCGGTAAATATTCTTCATACCTACTAATTAAATAAAAACTTGCAGCAAAAACATCAAACGGTAATATTGATTTAGGCCCAGTAGTAAAAAAGCAAGGTGTATTTTCCCAATGAAAAACACTAATTTCTATATCATTTACCCCTTGTTCAAATAACAATTCATTGCTTTTGATAAAAAACTCTTTTCCAAGAGGCGCTTTTGAATAGGTCATTTTTGGACCATTATGAGCAATAAACTCTTCTATAACCGTAGTAAAACCTACAGGTATCTGTAGCACCCTTGTAAATAAATGCTTAAAAATATAGCGTAATCTTGGCGTTATTTTATGAGTATATACAAGTATCAATATAAAACTATTTTGGGTTAAACTTTAAGCTTTTACTACAAATTACGCGGAATTACTAAAATTCAGATTACTTCAAACAAATTTATCTAGATTCTCTATTCTATAAGCGCAGCGGTCTTGATTCTTTGTTCTAAACCCTGGTTCTTTTTTTAGTTTTCTCAACGTATTTATACATCCATTAAAATTAATAACAGAACCAATTTCAAAGCACTCCGTTATCTGCAAAGCTAAAATAATCTTTTTGGGTAATAATTAAATGATCTAATAACTTTATATCTAACAGGTCTCCAGATTGTTTAATTTTTTGAGTTAGTTCTTTGTCAGAAGCACTCGGTTTTAGTTTTCCTGACGGATGGTTATGGCAAACAATGATTGCTACCGAAGCAATTTCAACGGCTTTTTTAAACACCAACCTAATATCTACCATCGTTGCGGTAATACCTCCTCTACTCAATTGTTTTTTTTGCAACACCTTGTTAGAATTATCTAGGTATAACACCCAAAACTCTTCGTGGTCCAGCTCTCCTATCAAAGGTTGTATAAGCGCATACACATCTTTGCTCCCTTTAATTTTAGGTCGTTCTAACAACGATTCAAAATGTCTTCTTTTTCCAATTTCTAATGCCGTTATAATGCTTACTGCTTTTGCTTCTCCAATACCTTTAAATTGCATCAATTGTGCTACCGATAATTTTGCCAATTGATTGATGTTATTTTCTACTGACAAAAGAATTCGCTTGCTTAAATCTACCGCACTTTCTTCTCTATTTCCCGAAGCAATTAAAATGGCAATCAGCTCTGCATCCGATAAAACAGACTTCCCTTTTGCTAGTAATTTCTCTCTAGGGCGGTCATCTATCGCCCACGATTTAATCGTTACTCTATCCATAGCTTTATTTTTTTTCATAAAGATAGCCTTATTTTAAAAGAGTATTCTGAAATAGAATTCTTTTTTTTGCAGATACAAGTTTAGAACGATACCTTTGTACTTTATACTTCATTCATTTATAATATGAAAATTATCATAGCAGGTGCAGGAGATGTTGGATTTCATTTGGCTAAGTTATTGTCTTATGAAGCACAAGACACCTATATTGTTGATTTTGACGGAGAGAAATTAAACTATCTAAACAACCACTTAGATGTATATACCAAAAAAGGCGATGCAACCTCTATTTGTCTTTTAAAAGAAATTGGCATTGAATCTGCAGATTTACTTCTTGCAGTAACAGAATCACAAAATACAAACTTCACAATCTCTGTAATAGGAAAAGCATTGGGAGCAAAAAAAACAATTGCTCGAATTGACAATCCAGAGTTTTTAGATAATACAATTGTAGATTTCAAAAGCTTTGGACTAGACTATATGATTTCTCCACAAGAACTCGCCGCAAATGAAATTAAAATGTTACTAAACCAGTCTTCGTTTAATGACACTGTAGAGTTTGAAAAAGGCTTGTTCAATGTAATGGGAACTGCTTTAACAAACAAGTCTCCTATTTTAGATTTAACGGTAAAAGAGGCCAAAGATAAATTTTCAACTGTTGATTTTATTACCATTGCAATTAAAAGAGAAGGCATTTCTGAAACATTAATTCCTCGTGGTGACACGGTATTTCATATAAAAGACCAAGTTTATTTTTCAGTTCCTAGAGACAGCATTAATAAGTTACACAACATTATAGGAACCAAGCATTTAGACATCAAAAATGTGATGATTCTTGGCGGCAGCAGTATTGGCTCTAAAACTGCACGAAATTTATGCGAAGAGAACTTCAACGTTAAACTGATTGAAAAAAAGAAAGAAAAAGCACAAAATCTTGCAGAAAAACTCCCCAACACATTGGTTATCCATGCAGATGGTAGAGATTTAGAGCTCTTAGAAGAAGAAAATATTCGAGAAATGGATGCATTTATTGCCGTTACCGGAGATTCTGAAACAAATATTATGTCTTGCCTTGTTGCCAAATCTAAAGGCGTTAAAAAAACCATTGCATTGGTTGAAAACATGGATTATATCAACATTTCTCAAACCATTGGAATTGATACGCTTATCAATAAAAAATTATTAGCAGCGAGTAGTATTTTTAAACACATCAGAAAAGGAGAAATCCTTGCCTTGGCAAATTTACACAACATCGATGCAGAAGTTTTTGAATTTGAAGTTCAAGAGAATGCAAAAGTAACCTACAAACCTATTAGTGAATTAAAGTTTCCTAGAGAAGCTGTTTTTGGAGGAATTATTAGAGACGGAAAAGCAATGATGTCTTTTGGTGATTTTCAAATAAAAACAGGCGACAAAGCAATTGTTTTTTGCTTGCCTGAAGCAATTTCTACAGTAGAAGGCTTATTTAAATCTAATTAAATGAGTACTCTTAACTTAAAAATCATTTATCGCTTTTTAGGATTAATTGCCATTTTAAATGGTGCTTTTATGTTTATTGCGGCTCCTTTTAGCATCTACTATAAAGAAGAAGCAAAATGGGGGATTTTAAATGCTGGAATCATCACTGTTTTAATTGGAGTATTACTATACCTTTTTAACAAACCAAAAACCACCAGCATTCAAAAAAAAGAAGGCTATTTAATTGTAACCTTAGGCTGGCTAACACTTTCTGTTACCGGAATGTTACCCTACCTTTTTACAGGAGCAATTCCAACAATTACCAATGCTTTTTTTGAAACGCTCTCGGGCTATTCTACAACAGGCGCTTCTATTTTAACAGATATTGAAGCCATGCCAAAAGGAATTTTATTCTGGAGAAGTGCAACACATTGGATCGGTGGAATGGGAATCATTGTATTGACCATTGCCATTTTACCCTTACTAGGAATTGGAGGAATGCAACTATTTATGGCAGAAGCTCCAGGACCATCTACAGATAAATTACACCCAAGAATTTCTGATACTGCAAAAAGATTGTGGCTTATTTATGTGACGCTCACCATTACAGAATTTTTCTTATTAAAAGTTGCAGGAATGACTTGGTTTGACGCGATAAACCATGCAATGGCCACCATGAGTACTGGTGGATTTTCTACAAAAAATGCAAGTTTAGCGCATTATAATGCAATGCCTTTTGCACAGTATATTGTCATTGTTTTTATGTTTATTGCTGGAACCAATTTTGTATTGACCTATTTCGCCTTAAAAGGAAAAATTCGTAAGATATTTCAGAGTGAAGAATTTAAATATTATTTTTTCGGAAGTATGGGCTTAACAATTCTTGTGGCTATATTAATTCTTTTCTTCCAAGATCCAAGCCTGCAAACTACCATTTCGCATCCTATGGTGCTAGGAAAAGAAGAAAGCGCTATTCGGCATGCGCTATTTCAAGTAGTGTCTATTATAACAACTACAGGTTTTATCACTGCAGATTTTACGATGTGGAGCTTTTTTGCCACTGCCGTATTCTTCTCAATGTTTTTTTTAGGAGGCTCAGCAGGATCTACTAGTGGAGGTATCAAAATAGTACGACATATTACCATGCTAAAAAGCAGTTTCTTAGAATTTAAAAAAGCAATACACCCAAATGCTATTATCCCTGTTCGATATGACGGAAAGATGGTGAATCAAAATATCCTTTTTAATATCCTTTCTTTCTTTATCATCTACATGTTCATCTTTATTGTTTCGTCAGTAATATTAACCTTTTGGGGATTAGACTTTATTTCTGCACTGGGTGCCGCAGCATCTTCTCTAGGCAATATTGGCCCTGCTATTGGCTCTGTAAGTCCTGTAAATAACTATGAACATTTGTCTGCTGGCGCCAAATGGTTTTGCTCTTTTTTAATGCTCATTGGACGGTTAGAATTATTTACTGTTCTAATTTTATTTTCGCCCTTTTTCTGGAAAAAAAATTAAAAACAACCACTACCTTACTGTAAATAAAACACTTACATTGTTTTAATGTCATTTTTTTTTACTAGATTTAGCATAAAAATTGCTAAGCTATGAAAAGAAAACACTTTTTAACGGCTGTTTTGTTGTACTTTTTTATTGCAAGTATTACAGCTACTTACGGACAATCTACAGGAGACCTTTCCTTTACCGCTTTCAATGCAGATGGCGATAAAGATTTTGCAGTTGTTGCTTTGGCTGATATTTCGCCAAACACAACCATATACTTTACAGATAGAGAATCTATTGAACCTGGCGATTTTAATACCGGCGAAGGGACATTAATCTGGACGACAGGTGGAACGATTATCAAAGCTGGAACGATTATTGTTTTTACAGACATTGACAATGACTCTAATTTAAACTTTGGTGCTTCAATTGGCTCTTTAAGCAGAATAGGAAACTTTAATGTTGGAGCCTCTAAAGATGCTATTTTTGCATATACAGGAACAGATACAGATACCGTTACCACATTTATTTCAGCCCTGCAAATTGGCAATAACGCTACAGAAACGGGCGATCTTACAGGCACAGGACTTACTACCGGAACAACACATATTATTATTGACTTGGTGGCATCTCCAGATGGTGGATACTATAACGGATCTAGAACCAGTCAAAGCACCTATGCCAACTACTTAACCTTACTAGGTGATACTACTAATAATTGGACAACCACATCCTCTACTGGAGATGGAGAAAGCTTGTTGTCAATATCAAAAGAAGCTTTTACAAATACTACTACAACTTGGACAGGCAATACAAGTACAGACTGGAATGTTGCAGGAAATTGGACAAATGGAGTTCCAACCACACATACCAACGTAACAATTCCAACAACAACAAACAGCCCCTTAATTACAACAGATATGACGACAGGAAACCTTACTTTAAACTCTGGAACAGCATTAACCATTACGGGTACTTTAACCAATAAAGGAGTAACCCTATTAAACTCTGGAGCTTCTCTGATTTCATCAACTGGCAGTATTAGTGGAACTGTTTTATATTGTAGAACACTCTCTACAAACTGGCATTTAGTCGCATCTCCAGTGCTTGGAGAAACCATTGAAAATTACAACGCAAAAAACACATTGACAACAGGCGGAACTGGAACAAATATTGCTTTGGCAACCTACAATAATAGTTGGACAAGCCCTGAAACTTCAGGCTGGGTATATAAAACAACTGCTTCAACAGGATTGTTAACGTCTGCTAAAGGCTATGCTACAAAACGAGCTACTGCTGGCAACATTACTTTTACAGGCACTATGCCAACAACAAATATCAATCTTACTATCACTGATGGGGTGACGAATAAATTTAATTTAATTGGCAATCCATACCCGTCATATATTCCTGCAAACTCTTTAGTAGATGGCAGCACTAATATTTTAACCATCAACGGCAGTGCAGGTACAAACCAACTTAGTGAGGATACGATTTGGTTTTGGAATGAAACCACAAGCTCTTATACAACTGTAAATTTAGCTAGTTCAGCTCGTTTTATTGCTCCTGCCCAAGGATTTTTTGTGAGCTCAAAAGCTGGCGGTGGTACTTTTTCCTTTACAGAAGCAATGCAAAGTCACCAAGCAATAGATCTTTTTAATAAAACAACGACTGGTAGATTTGAAATCAACCTGTCTATTTCTGACGGAACCACTTCTAAAACAACAACAATCTATTACATTACAGGAACAACAGCCGCTTTTTACAATGGTTATGATAGTTCTTTATTTGGCGGAGTTTCTAATTCTTTTGCCATATATACACAAACTGTTGCTGACAACCAAGGTAAAAACTTAGCCATACAATCGTTGCCAAATAAAAACCATCAACAAATGATTATTCCTGTTGGAATTAATGCCGTTTCTGGAAAAGAAATTGTTTTTTCTACGGATGTAACAAACATCCCTTCTGGAATGAAAGTGTTTTTAGAGAACAGGCACACCAACACATTTACGCGTTTAGACACAGTAAATAGCAGCTATAAAACGATGCCTACAAAGCTTAGAGGAATTGGGCAATTCTACCTATATGTTAGTCCAGAAACACCCCATACAAACACATTCAACCCCAATA
This sequence comes from Polaribacter sp., assembly GCA_029245785.1. Lineage (GTDB taxonomy): Bacteria > Bacteroidota > Bacteroidia > Flavobacteriales > Flavobacteriaceae > Polaribacter. Next base: position 44,058 of record JAQWOR010000044.1, on the reverse strand, counting down.
ATGTGAGCCTCTATAAAACAAATAACTCAACACTTAGAGTTACTGGGTTACAACCAGGAAGTGCTTCCATAAAGCTCTTTACCATTCTCGGAAAACGCCTGATATGGCACTCTTTCAAATCAAACGGGATAAAAGACATTCCTTTACCTCAACTACCTACAGGAGTTTACATTGTACAGCTTCAAACAAAAGCAGGAACAGTACGTAAAAAAATAAGTCTCCACTAATTATGAGAACTTAAAAACAAAACACTATGAAAAAGAAATCAAAAAACACTGCTAAAAAAATAACACGAAAAGATGCCGTTAAAAAAATTGGAAACTATGGAAAATATGCTGCTTTAACAGCTATTGGAACCTACTTATTATTAAACCCTCAAAAAGCACAAGCTGCAAGCCCTGAAGAACCAGGAAGTGGATTTTAAATTTTTTATGCAACCGTTTAGAAAAAGTAGTTTCGTGAAAAAAGGAAATGACATGCTTATAAAAAAAATTGACACTAAACATATTGTTTGGTTTCAAAATAGTAATTCGTATCTAATTTTTGAAGATAGTACAACAGCTATCATTAAAAAACTACATGCAAAACAACCCATTTCTGAAATAGAAAATTGGTGTTGTTTAAAGCTTGAAATTCCAAAGAACATCGCAAAAAAATTTGTAAACGATCTTGTAAAACTCATTCAAAAACAACATCAAAAACCTTGTACTAAAGTGCCCTTACTAGCAATGCGCTTTGTTACTCCTAACACATATAACAGCTCAAAACACTACCTCATCAACGAGGTTTCCTTTCTAATTGAATTTGAAACAGAATTTCTAGAGTCTTTAATACACCCAAAATTTGCACATCTCGAAGCTTTAAAAATGAAGGCCACAGAATATCACTATCAAATTTTTCAAAATGATGAGCACATTATTTTTTTAGTTAACGGAAAACATATTGGAAGTTGGAGTTGTAAAGACATTCATCTCTTTCAAGGGAAATTCTCCATGCAAATTACCCAGCATACTCATCAAAAAGAAGCACATGAATGGCTGGGAGTTTTTCATGCATCAGCAGTTGGGAATGACACAAACTCACTATTATTTTTAGGGGATTCTGGCAATGGAAAAAGCACTTCTTTGGCGCTATTACAAGCAAATGGATTTAAGTGCTTGGCAGATGATTTTGTTCCAATAGATGCAAAAAAACAAGAAGTTTATAGTTTTCCTGCAGCCATTTCAATTAAAAAAAACAGCTTAAAAACCTTGTATCCCTTCTACCCAAAATTAAAAGCAGCCTCCGAATATCGTTTCAAACGATTGCAGAAAACGGTGCGATTTTTAGCGCCAAATAATTTAGACTACACGACGCATTTACCTTGTAAAGCACTCGTTTTTATTTACTACAAACAAGGTATTAGATTAGAACTGAAAACTATTTCGAAGGTAAAGGCTTTTGAAAAATTAATTCCAGATGCTTGGATTTCTCCAATCAAAGAAAATGTGGCGCTATTTTTAGATTGGTTTTTAAAATCTCCATGTTATCAGTTACACTACTCTGATGCTGAAAAAATGATTGAAACTGTTCATAAAATTTTTAATGATGACCTATAAAGAAACACTTCTTTTTATCGCAAAATGTCTGACAATTTCTTTTGAAAAGAAAAATTTAAAAGAAGTGCGTCAAGAAATTAAATACACAAAAATTGATTGGAACAAAGTAGTTCAAATCAGCACCAAACATTATGTGTTTCCGGCGTTGTACTGTCATTTAAAACAAGCAAACTTACTCTCTGAACTACCCGAATATTTAGTTAAATTCATGAAAGATATTACCGCCGAAAACAGAAGTCGGAATCAGCAAATTATTTCTCAAGCAATAAAAATCAATGATTTACTATTGGCAAATGGCATTACTCCTATTTTCTTAAAAGGAACCGCGTTCTTAGTAGAAGAATTGTACCAAGATAGTGCTGAAAGAATGGTAGGAGATATTGATTTGTTGGTTTCAAAGAAGGCGTATCAAAAAGCAATTCAGGTTTTAAAAGCAGATGCATATCAATTAGTACATCCTAATTCAATTTCTTCAGAACTTTCTAAGCACTACCCTCGATTGGTAAAAAAAGGTCAAATCAGTGCGGTAGAAATTCATCAAGAAATGACTTTGAAAAAACATACCGCTATTTTTAATTATGATTATATACAGCCAACTTTAATTCATGAAAAAGGATTTTTTGTTATGTCATATCCACATCAACTACTCCATACCATCATCAACAAACAATTAAATGACCATGGATATCGGTATAAAAACATAGCACTCAGAAACTACTATGACCTGCTTTTATTATCTTACAAAGCAGTACCTTTAAAAAGTATATCTCTACTTCCTTCAATCAAAAAACAACTCAATTCGTTTTTAAGCAATGCGTTCTATATCTTTAACAAACCAAATTCCATCACATTTCAAAAAAGCAAACATGCTAAAAAACATACACAATCAACGATCTCTTCTTTAGAGAAACCACGGCTTCAAAATTTAAAAAATCGCTGTATTACAATTCAACTTAGCACAACAGCAAGAATGATGATCTTATGCAAAGCATTGTATCAAAAAAAGTATTTTATTTTTGTGCTAGGTAAAATCACTGACATCAACTGGTGTAAAAGAAAGCTTTTAGGGAGTTAAAAAACTAAACTAATTGTTTTAATGCTTCAAAATCTAAGCCGCCATAATTTCCTGAGCTCATTAAAAGAAGCGCTGTGTCTTGTAGCTTACATTCAAACAAGAAGTCTTTAAATGCCTGTGGATTGGTATAAATAATTAAATCATCACGCTCAAAAGCATGGGCAATTTGTTGTTCTGTAACTGCCTCTAGCTGTTTAATTTTTACTGCATTCGGAGAATAAAATACAACCGCAGTATCTGCTTGGTCTAAGGTAGCTTTATATGCTGCTAAAAATTCTGCATTTAAACTACTGTAGGTATGTAGCTCTAAACAGGCCAATACTGTTCTTTCTGAATATTGAGTTTTAACCGCCGTAGTGGTTGCTTTTACTTTTGATGGTGAGTGCGCAAAGTCTTTAAAAATAACCGTTGATTCATTTTCTGCAATTTTTTCTAAGCGTTTGCTAGCGCCTTTAAAGGAAGCAATGGCCTCATAAAAATCATCTTCATCAATTCCCATATGTTGACAAATCCATTTTGCTCCTGCTAGATTTTGCAAATTGTGTTTTCCAAAAATTTCTAAAGGCAAATCTCCTTCTGGAGTATCTAAAAAAGTAATTCCGTTTTTTATAAAATGCTTCGGAGTTGTATACGGGTATTTTTTGATGGCATGCTCAGAGTTTTCTACAACAGATTTCACAATATCATCTTCTTCATTGTATACCATAATTCCGCCATTGATCAACGAGTTTGTAAAAACCTTAAACTGTTCAACATAATTTTCAAATGTTGGAAACACATTGATATGGTCCCATGCAATTCCGCTTAACAAGGCAATATTAGGTTTGTATAAATGAAATTTTGGTCGTCTATCAATTGGAGAACTCAAATATTCATCTCCTTCTAACACCATAAATTCGTTCTCTTTGGTTAGATGCACCATGGTTTCAAAACCGTCTAATTGTGCTCCTACCATATAATCTACTTTTTTATCCTGATAATTTAACACATGTAAAATCATCGAAGTAATGGTTGTTTTTCCATGAGAACCACCAATAACCACTCTTGTTTTGTCTTTAGACTGCTCATATAAAAACTCAGGATAGGAATATATTTTTACACCTAATTCTTGCGCCTTTATTAGTTCTGGATTGTCTTTTTTAGCGTGCATTCCCAAAATCACAGCCGCTACATCAGTGGTGATTTTTTCTGGAAACCAACCAAATTCTGTTGGACATAAACCTCGCTTTTCTAATCTAGATTTTGAAGGATCATGAATCACATCATCACTTCCCGTAATTTGGTATCCCTTTTGGTGTAACGCTATTGCTAAATTGTGCATTGCGCTTCCGCCAATGGCTATAAAATGTATTTTCATCAATGTAGTATCTTCTCTTTTATAAAGTGTAAAAATACAAAAGGTTTGCTTTTAATATTACTGTTTTTTCTTCTTCTTTACACTCGCTTTTGCCTTGGGGTTAAAATCTAGTGCCAATTGCAACCAATAATTTAAATCTACATCTAAATCAATGGCAGCATCTGTTAAAAAGACAAAACCTTTCATAGGTTTTCCTGTAAAATTCATTTCTTTACAGCCTTCTTTAGCCAATGATTCTTGATAGATATCTGGGTCTATTCTCGCCATAATTTCATCACGCATCACACCAACGCACATTTTGCCATCAATTAAAAAACATATCCCTCCAAACATTTTTCGAGCTTCGAAAGGAACACTTTTTTCTTGTAGAAATTGAGAGACACGATCCGATAAAAATTCGTTGTAGGGCATGTTGAGTACTTTTTTACTTCTTTCTCTCCTCAAGCACCACTCTTGTTGGTGTATCTTTTCCATTGATAATGCTCTCTGTTCCCTTTGCAATTGCTTTAATGGTTTCTGTAATATTAGACACATTGAGTGTTTCTGGCGCATCAGAAACTTTATGATAATGCACATCTACATCAATAGGTCCTGTAGAAAATGTATGAGAAGGGATTCCTAATCTTGCTAAAGAAGCATTGTCTGATCTAAAAAACAAATTGAATGTAGGAAATGGATCTGGGTGTAACGCATATCCTGTTCCTTTTAAATTTTTCTGAATAATCTTTCCAAAATCAGAACGTTCAAAGCCTGTTAACCATGCTGTTTTAGGTCCGAATTTAGATTCTTTTCCAATCATTTCAATATTAATACCTGCAACAAATTTACTGGCATCAACATTTTTTCCAAAATGTGTTGAACCAATTAAACCCATTTCTTCTGCTGTAAAAGCAACAAAAATAATGGTACGCTCATTCGCATTCTTCTTTGTAAAATACTCTGCCAAGGCTAATACGGCCGATGTACCAGAGGCATCATCATCTGCACCATTATAAATACTATCCTTTTGTCCGGCTGTTTTTCTAATTCCTAAATGATCATAATGTGCAGAAACAACAACATATTCCTCTTTTCTACTTTTTCCTTCTAAAACACCAATTATGTTAAAAGCTGTAATCTCTTTTTTACTTCTTCTATGTGTAAATGTAAAAGTCTGTCGATACTCTTTTAAATTCGCATACGTTTTTAAACCGATTCTTTTAAATTCCCCTTCAATATATTGAGCTGCCTTTTCTATTCCCGGTGTTCCAGTTCCTCTACCTTCCATTTCATCAGAAGCCAATGTATATAAATGCTTTCTAACCGTTGTAGTGTCTATACTAGTTACTGTTATTTTAGGTGCTTCTTGTTTTTGTTCGTTTTTACATGCAAATAATACGATTGCGGTAAAAAGAAATACTGCTGTTTTTTTCATTGTTAGTTTGTTTTAAAGCCTAAATATATCAAATCAAAAGCAATATAGAACGAAAAAGTTGGGGTTGATCTAAAATATCGTTCTCTCCTAGTTTCATTTTAGTATCTTAGCACATGTAACGTATGACTAAAAATAAAAATTTAATTAATAATCATTCCTTTAATTTTAGATTAAAAGGAACTGCAAGTATTCTTATAGGCATTTATATGCTATTAGGAGCAACTCTTATAAAGGCAGTTTTAACTGGTTTTATTACTGACAATTCTCCTCTTGGGTTTTTATCGATAGAAAATATTGAAGTTTTTATTGGGCTTATAATCGTTTTTATATTCTTCTTCTCTCTACTAGCAATATTTTTTGGATCTAGAAGAACTGCTCGAAAATTAGGATACAACGTTTGGAACAAGCTTTCAAAAAAATCATGTTGGCTGCTATTATCGCTCTTCTTTTTAGTATACCTAATAGGGCACCTCTTATTAGAAAATGGTTATTTTAACTATATTGTGCCCGCTTTTTTAATTTGTTATGGATTTCTTTTAAGTGCATTGAATTACAATAAATATACGGGGTTGTATGTACTTACCATTGGAAGTCTTTTACTAGGAATTTTCTCCTTGTTTATTCCTGCTTACTGGCAATACTCTCTAATAAGCTTAGGTTTAGCGCATATTGCCTTTGGGACTTTAGTAAAAAACTAATACTTTCTCCGTACCTCTCTTAAAATATCTTCTAATCCGTTTAATTGCAGTTCGTAGACCAGTCCTAATTGCAAGCCCAGTTTTCCTTTTGGAAACCCTTTATTGCGATACCAAACAATATAATGCTCTGGTAAGTCAACTAGAAACCTGCCTTTGTATTTTCCATAAGGCATTTTCATATTGGCCACTTCTATTAAAAATTGTTTGTTCTGAAGCATGTTTTTATAATCTAAATTTAAGCTATAAGTGCAACACGAATATTTAAAACTACTAGCTTCTATTTTTCGTTAGCCTCCCTACCTTCTACCTTACGGTAGGTAAAAACCAGCAGTCAGGTTGGTTCTTAGTTCTTATAATAAGATTTCTCGCTACGCTTCGAAATGACAACTAACTACGATACTGATAACTGAACTTACTCTTTGCCTTCTATATAGGCTTGCAAGTACTGGTAACGCTTTGTAAGCTTCCCATTTTCTGTCATTTTTGCACGTGCTAAAATACCGTCTTTATCATTGTTAAAAAAGGCGGGGATTACATGTTCTAAAAACAATACTCCAAAACCTTCACTAGCATCTTTTGGCAACTAGCAAGGCAAATTATCTACCGCCATCACTACAATGGCCTTGTCATCTTTAAAATCAATTTCTGAAGCCGTTTCTGGATCGTACCCATAAATTGGATCTGCAATGGTTGAGGAACGAATTGTAGATGCAACCGGCCCATCAATATCACAAGAAATATCTGCTATCAATTTTATGTTAAACGCTGGAGATCTTGCATCTTCTTGTGTAAATAAATACGGAGAACCATCGCCAAAAAAATGTCCAGCAATAAAATAATCGGTTACGCTTGCAAAACGCATAAAATCAGAAATATAATCTGCCGGATTGTTATAAAAATCTCGTCTATTTAAACGCTTACCATCTCTACGCTTGTTATAGTCTAAGGCATCGATTAAGCAATATACAGGTGCATCAAAATCTTGAGTTAAATAAGCTTCTATAGACACTTGTTGAATCTGCATGGCGTCCAACATTTCTTTAGCTCCCAAAGCAACTTTACCATGGCCTGTCAATAAGATTTTAATATTTGGAAGTTTAATAGTACGTAAAATATCAATCAATGCTTGCTGATCTTCCAATTGCGCTGCTTTTGGCAATGCAAATGTTTCATGTTTTAATCCAAAAGCTCTAAACCCATTGTATGCACCAACAATTCCTGCATAACGGCCAAAACCAATTAAACGAGCTCCGTTTTCTTTTGCAATCGTTTCATGATCATACAGTTCAATATTCTTCTCTAAAACTGCCTGTAGTAATTTTCTATTATAAGGTTGCTTTTTAATGGTATGGCTAAAGAAAAAATATTTTTTATTCGGAATTAATGCCGCAATCGGAACTTCTTTTACACCAATGAGCACATCGCAGTCTGTAACATCACTCACCACTTCAAGTCCTGCTTTTTCATATGCTTGATCAGAAAAAACCCGAATCGATGAAGCTTCTACTTTTATAGCTGCTTCTGAAAATTTATTCTTGAGTTCTTGTAATTTTTCAGGAGAAAAAACAACTCTTCTATCAGGGGGATTTTTGCGTTCTTTTATAATGCCAAACTTCATAATCTTAATGGATGTAAATTTTGTACGAAGATATTCCATTTTATAAAGATGCACAAACCCTAAATTTATCATATTTATTAGTAAATTTGCCAACTGTTCATTGAAATAACTCTGAAATACTTTTGATGAGTTCCCAAATCAAGTTTGGGATCAATTCAATCACGGTGTGCTCTGCATACCTATTTCATTGAGGGGACGACTGGTTTTGACAGCAAGATCAGAAGAAATGTAAGCATACCGAGGAATGAAAACAACACTCGTAAAACTTTTTTCACACTTTTAAACGGCGAAGATAACTACGCTTTAGCTGCATAATCCGAATTATAGTAGGATTGGCCTCGGCGCACTAGGTGCGCAAGCTTTATGTCCACGAAAAGCCTTGGTTTATGGCGTTTCACTTTTGGGCATCGTAAAAGTAAACCTAGAGAACTTGGCACTTCGACAAGATTTTGAAACTAAAGAAGATAAGCTAAAAGCAGATTGTTTTTGATCAGCTTTTTGTCGAAAATTAAACAAAAACTAAGTATGTAGAAAGCGCTTTAACTGCTTGTTTGGACCCGAGTTCGATTCTCTGCGTCTCCACAATTAAAACAAAAAACCTCAACACCTATAGCAACTATAGAGTTGAGGTTTTATTATTTTCCCCATATATTCCCCATAATCATTAGAAATCATATGACTTAGCTCTTAATAATATTCATTTATTCAAAAATGAAATTACTATAATTAAAGAAACAATAATTTTAAACAAAAAAAACCAACCTTAAAAGGTTGGCGCTGAATATTGTTAAAATTAGGCATAGTGTTAACCATACCACTCTTCTCCGTTTAATATTTTATTGTAGTTCATAGTTATAAAATTTTCATTTATGGGACAAATATATATAATTAGAAATTAATTTCTTATTAAAAATAACTTAAATTTTTCGCCTGGCGTCGTTAACCCTCTATAAATATACGAAACTTCTTTATTCTTTTTGGTTTCTTTATCAAATTTAATTGAATTAACTGACGAGAAAAAAACTGCCATTTTATCACAAGTTCTTATAGTAACCTTTAGATCATCCAAAATTCTTTTAGAACCAAACCCATAAATTCTATCATGCGTAATTCTTTGAGTAAACGTTCGAGTATTCTTAATGTTATACTCTAATTTCCCCGATAAATTATATTTCAACTTTAATCTAAAACTACCTCCTAAATCTATTTTTTCACTATCGACAGGAGAGAACTCTTCATTTAATTCAGTATCATACACTAATGTATTCTCGTCAACAGACTCAAAATCTTCCTTTAAAGCATCGAAAGTGAAATTCCACTCAAATTCTTCTATACTGGCTCTAACAAGTGTAAATCTTGTAGCGATTTCAAATTTCACATTCTCATTATCCTCCATCAATGAAATATCAAAATCAATATCAAAGTGCTTATAATAAAAAGAGATACTTTCTTCATCTAAGTTATTATAAACAACATCTTTTAACTTATCATAGATTACAGGGAATTTCTTTTCATATTTTGCTAAAGTTACAGTTCTCCAAATTTCATCAATATTATTATTATTTATTAAATATTCATTTGAATATGCCAAGATTTCTAACTTTTTTGTCAAGACATCATCAAACTCTTTTGACAAAATGATCTCTTTAAATTTATTTTTCACATAAGTAATCGTGTTCAAATACTTTAAAGTTGCGGAAAAAATACCAACTGAAAAAAAGTACCATGATAATTTTTCTATAGTTACAGCTAAATTTTGTTCTAAAAAAAAACCACTAGTTAAAACACCATTTTTAACATTGTAGTGATAAATAACTAAATACAAAACTGGAATAGGAACTAAAATCAAATAAAAATAATCTATTACCTTAACAACAGTTCGCCTTATAATTGGTATAACTTTTATAAGTTGAGCTAATAAATACAAAAAAATAAAAAGGCAGAATATCATAATAAATATTATTGCCACCACATTAATAAAACCATTATCAAAAAGTGTAAACATCCTAATTTTTTATTTATTTAAATCTATTAAAAAGATTTGTTAATTAAATTAATAGTTACGAATATAATAAATAAAACCCTACCCCTCCTACCTAATTATTCAGCAGAGCAACATCTATTAAAATTTAAAACAAAACTACGCAAATGTTTTCGCTCTTGATATACATGAAATTAAGGCTTCTAATTTTTGCTCGCAATAATCGAAATTTAACAAATCAGACAACTAATACAAGACGCAATATCTGAATTTAGCAACGAAAAATGTAAACTGTAACTTACCAAGCAAAGAACATATAAAAGGAACAATACTGGTTCTGTGTGTTTTTTATTATCCAATTACAGTACTCAATTTAAACATTGGCAAGTACATGGCAATTAAAATAACGGCAACAATTCCTCCCAAAATCAAAATAATTAAAGGTTCAATCGTAGCGCTAATCATTTTAGATTTGTATTCTATTTCTTGATTGTACTGATCTGTCAATCGTTGAAAAATAGTCTCATTTTGATTGGTTTGCTCTGCAACCTTGATCAATGAAATCATTTTTGCATCAAATATTGTATGTTGATTTAAACTCTCATGCAAGCTTTTTCCTTTTAAAATATCTTTTTCAACCTGTTCTAAGGCAATTTGTAAAGGATAAAAATCAATCATTTTTTTTGTGAGCTGTATTCCATTTAGCAATGGAACCTTAGCACTTGTCAACAACGTTATTGCTTGTGTAAATTGTGCAATTCGAACCTTACGATTGAACTCACCAACAAAAGGGATTTTTGATAAAAAGGCAGCAAGCATTCTTCGATACCAATTCTTTTTTTGATACATTTTAACGAAAGCAGCGAATAGTATTACAAATAGGATTCCCAGCCAATAATACTGCTGAAAAGAATGGGAGGCAGATAATGTAACGCTGGTTATCCATGGAAGCGACACCTTGTTTTGCGCAAAAATATCAGCAAACATGGGCACTACAAATTGCAACATAAAGAGAATGGCTAAAAAAGCTGTAAATAGGACAACAATAGGATATGACAAGGCATTTAAGATGGTTCTTCTTTGGTCATTTTTTCGTTTAAAGAAAATTCCAAGTTCTTTGGTTATTTTTTGAAGTGTCCCTGTTTCTTCTCCAATTCTCAGAGAATGAAACTCGTATTCTGAAAACTTTTTGTTGACTTTTATAGCTTCAGAAAAGTTTTTCCCAACAATTAAATCATCAACAATCGTGGACAGCATTTTTTGATCTTCTTCCTTTTTTTGTTCTTGAGCCAATAAAACTAACGCATCTTTTAAAGTCAGTCCCGCTTCTAACAACACACTTAATTCTGTATAAAAGCCTTCTTTCTTTTTGTTTGAAAAAGAACTGCCAAAGAGTGTGATTTCTTTTTTTAAGAGACCATCAATATCAAAGGACTTTTCCTTTTTTTCTTTTTTAATATTTTCTAATTGAAATGCCATTGCTTTACTTATTCAAATAATGTGCTGCGTCTTTAACTTTAAAAACAAGAATATTTTTGCTGGTATAGGATTGATTAAAACGAAGACCTATTGCGTCAAACCATCCATTTTTAATTTGTTTTCCATCTAAGAAAAATTGCTTCTCTACAAGCCTTAGCTTGATGGTATCTTTTAATCGTACAAGGTACTCTTTTTCTAAATGGTACAAAATTGTATCCTTATTGGAAACTAAAAACAGTTCGTCTTTTTGTTGCCGATAAAAAGCGCGATGCGTATTGATGTCTTGCAACAAGATTCGCTCTAAGAACTGAATCTCTTGCTGATCCTTAAGGTTTGATTGAATCTCTCGAATTTGCTTTTGTACCAAGCCTAAAATCACAAAGGTTAGAGAAATAACAATGCTAGAGACCACCAACACCACTAGTAATTCACTTAATGTAAACGCGTCGACTTTTTTAGTTCTCATTGCGAATGATTTTTTTAGAAATTTTCTTTTTGCTCTCTTTATGAGTGGCTTCTATAAAAACCATCTCCACATTCTCTACTTTTTTATGCTGAATTTCAATAATCCAATCTCCTTGTTCAAGAGTCGTGGGGAGTTGTGTTTTTTGATATCTATACGTATAGATAAATTCATTCAACATACCTTCTACTGCTGTTGTATCTCTTTTTAGCGTGTTTTTCAGAATGTTATTTAAAGAGGCCGTTGTAATGACAAAAACAATCAAAATAAGTATTGTAGCTACAATTGTTTCTGTCAAAGAAGAACCTTCTAGTTTTTTAGCAAAACATTTTTTTAATGTTTTCATAAACAACGCTATTTTTAATCCAGCCATTTTGCTACATTTTTAGAGCTGCCATTCAAAAACAATCCTGAGAATTGTTTCGGCAATTGCTCTGCATTGATAGTTCCATTATAGATATGATTTATATAGATCCCTCCTGATTGATTTGCGATAAAAGAATTGGTATACACAGAGCCATTAACGGTTCCTTTCAGTTCCAAGTTCCCTTGACAATATACCTCTCCAAAAACGACAGCATGGGTATCTAAAAACACCTGAGGCTTGTAATTGACTTCTTTTGTATCAGATATATAACTTATAATGCCTTTTATGGTACTAGATTTTAAAATAGAAATCTGTTTATTTTTCAAGCCTTCTTTTCCGTCAAACAAAACCAATGTGGTTGGGTATGCCAACTGGCAATTTTCTTTCACAGTAATTTGTTGTGTAGCAAATGCTTGAAAATTACCTTGCACTCCTTCCAAGATTTCAATTACAGGAGCAATTAAGATCACATCTTTTAATTGTGATGATGCATGGACTCTAATGAGCGTGTCAGATTCAATAATTAGATGTCCTTCCAAGACCATATTGCGAAGTTCAACACTTCCATTACGCCTGTGTACTCCTGTTTTTTGAGTAAACAATAGTCTTTTTACAAACCCTTCTTCAATGGCTAAAAAATCGACCGTATCGTTTGCATAATTGGCAATAAATTCTGTAACAGCAGTCCTGTTTAAAATGTTAGGAATTTGCGCATCACTTTGTGTTCGATTTCCATAAACAAACCGACTTCCGTTGTAGGAAACGCCAGCAATGTTTCCACTATTTACACCTAGTTTTGGCAACGAAACATTGCCTGTTATCTTTGTGTCTCCAACAACTATTAAAGGTTTGTTATTCTCTTGTAAATAGAGTGCTTTTCTTGTCGTGTTTGACGCTCCCATCAAGCCAGTTTTCTGAAAGACTTCATTTTTAATTCGGGTTTTTACCGTAAGTACATCAAACAGTCCCCACTGTTTTTTAGTTGTAGTGACCGTTTTGTTTTTAGTTGAAAAGAAGAGCAATGAATCTTTTGTGTTTTGCGGCATCTCTACCTGTGCTACATAGTCAAAAACTTGCTGTGTGGTGTAGACAGCCTCTTTAAAATGATTGTTCTTTAGGTGTAGTTTTTGTTGTACATAAAGTAAAGAAATAAAAGCAAACAGAATGATGATGATAACCACTGCCACCACAAGCACAATTTGCAATGCTCCTGCTTTTATTTTTTTTAGGAGTCGCATTTACTGTTGTAAAACAATTGTTTTGTTTGTGTTCTGAAATCGAACAGTAATTTTCTTACTGCTAGCACGGACTAACTTTATACGCTGAATGGTTTGTCCAAGCTTCATGATTTCCTGCTGATTGTTGATGCTAACAATATAGGAGATTCTTCTATTTCCTTTAATGATTCCGTTATATACTACTTGAGGAAAAACAACTGTTTGCCCTTGTTTTTTGATCCCTTTTTGCTTTGCAACCACTAGTTTTCCTAAAAAAGGGTCTCTGTAATTGGCAATGGTAAACTCCTTGTTTTTTGAATTGGAAGTTTGGGGTACAAATTTCTTTTGTGAAACTGTGCTCAATACTGGCACATCAGGATGTAAGTACTTGTATATATGATAGCCTATCAAACTCCATATGAGTATCACAAGAACTAATAGCAGGGTTGTTTTTTGTTTTTTAGTCATTTAATAAATTATATATTTCTTCAATTGAGGTAATTCCTTTTGACACCAAAGAGAGGGCATTATCAGATAAGGTTGCGATTTTATGTGCTTTTAAATACGCATCAATATCTAATTTTTTTGTTTCAATATTTTCTATCAGTTCTTTGGTAACAGGAATGATTTCATAAACTGCTTTTCTTCCTTTGTATCCTGTATGGTAGCACTGCTCACAGCCACATGCTACATAGTGGGACGCTAGCTGAATTGGAGCGACAAATCCTTTCGGAAATACCTCAGTCACTATTTTTTCTTCTTTTTTACAATGATTACATAGTTTTCGTACCAATCGTTGTGCAACACTCACATTTAAGGTACTGGCAATTAGAAAGGGAGGAATGCCCATATCAATCAGCCTAGAAACCGTAGCCCAAGCAGAATTTGTATGGATGGTAGACAAGACTAAATGACCTGTTAATGCAGCTCTAATTGCCATATTAGCGGTCTTGGCATCTCGTATTTCTCCAACCATAATAATGTCTGGGTCTTGACGTAAAAAGGTGCGTAGTGTACTTGAAAAATCCAAACCAATGGCTTCTTTTAATTGTACTTGATTGACACCTTCTAGAGTATATTCTATCGGGTCTTCGATGGTTAAAATATTGGTGTCTGGAGTATTCAGTAATTTTAACGTAGCATACAAGGTGGTTGTTTTTCCCGATCCCGTGGGGCCAGAAATCAATACAATTCCATTGGGTTTCTTTACAGAGTTTTTATAGGTTGCCAATTCTTGATTAGAAAAGCCCAAGCTTTCTAAATGAGCCACCAAATTGTTTTTTGTCAAAATTCGTAATACAAGTTTTTCTCCGTGTAACGTAGGTAAACTAGAAACACGAATATCAAAATCTTCCTGTGCTGTGGCCAAATTAATTCGGCCATCTTGTGGCAATCTCTTTTCAGAAATATCTAAGCTTGCCATGATTTTAATTCTATTGACAATCTTTGGGTATTCTTCTACAGAAATCACATATTTTTCTATCAATTTTCCATCGATCCGAAAACGAACTCTATTGGACTTCTCAAAAGCTTCGAAATGAATATCACTGCTGCCAATTTCTTTGGCTTCATGGATCATATTCAATAAAAAATCTTCAGAATAATTTAGTAAAATCGTTGATTTTGGTGCGTTCCTCTTTCGATAATTTGTAAGCAAATACACATTCATATTCTCAGAAGTTTCTTTTTCTAAAACCACTTCCTTTCCTAAAACAATTTGTAATTCTTGCGTTAAAGAGCTTAAATTTTCAGCATCCGTTTTAAAAGAAAATCCGTTGGATGCATTGCTAAAAGGAACTATGCGGTACTGATATGCCTGTTCTGAAGTAATTGTTTGTAATAACGCAGTCGATATTTCAATACGGTTCTTTTTCATTAAATAGCATATAGGTTTACAAAGTTAAAAATCCAGTTGAGTAGTATCACCAAACTTAAAAACAGTGCTTGAAATCCTGCTAAAGGTACCGTTTTGATTTTTAACATCGGTTTGACTACCAAAAATAAAAGTAACGAAAAAAACAAGGAACACGAAAATAGCACTAAAAAAGTAACGGTAGGAAAACTAATAGCAAGAACCAAAAAAAACAAAACGTCTCCCAAGCCCATCGCTTCCGAAATTTTCACATTCATCTTGACCTTTACATACAGTAGGACTAAAAAAAACAACATCACAATGAAGCTAATATTTATACTTGTATTTATTAGGAAGACTTCAAAAACCTGTGCTGTATAAAACAGGTATCCACCTACAAGGGCAAGCAATAAAAACAACAGTACCGTCACTTTTCTTTCTTTAAGATCTTGATAGCTGATGATTCCTAAAACAGTAGTATATATGATTTTTAAAACGACTAGCAATTTAATTAATTTTTAAACAAACCCTTTTTCTCTAGCAACTGATATCAACGTCTTGTCATCTTGTTTAGTGATATCAAAAAGTTCTTTTAAATGCCGTTTTCTTTTCTCAATCCCAGCAATTGAAAGTGGAATTATATTCGGTAAACTTTTTGTTTTAGTTCCAATAGAAAGTTCATACAACAAAGCTCTATCAACCTTATCAATAAGTAAATCATTTGACACTTCCTTTTTAAGCATTTTAACAACGGTAATGCTATAATATGGAGAATTTGAAATGACCGCTTTGATTGCTGTTATAAGTTCCTGCGGGTTTATATCATTTTTAATTAAAAACCCATCTGGACTCAAACTTTGAAAAATACTATGAATTCTATAGTTATCATTAAAAGTAGTTGAGATGATAATTTTAGAGTTTGGCAGCAATGATTTTATTCTGATTCCCAAATCCTCACCAGATCGTATTTTTCCTTCTTTTGATGGAGGAAGTTTAATGTCTAAAAAAATAAGATCAAATGGAACACGTTTCTTAGCAGATTCTTTAATTTTTGCAAAGGCAGTATCACAATTATTTGCAGTTTCAATTCCAAAGCTAATTTCTGCACTTTCACTTTCTATTTCTATAATATTCAAGGCATTCTTATACGCTTCTGAAATTAAAGGATGATCATCTATAATTAAAACTGAATGGGTGTATTTTTTCACGATTTATTTTTTATAAAGGTACAGCTATTTTTATACTAGTTCCATTATTTATTTCAGAATTAAACTGAAATTCACCCTTTATTTTTTGAATTCTAGCAAAGATGTTATCA
Organism: Polaribacter sp.; assembly: GCA_029245785.1. Taxonomy (GTDB): domain Bacteria; phylum Bacteroidota; class Bacteroidia; order Flavobacteriales; family Flavobacteriaceae; genus Polaribacter. The sequence continues at coordinate 27,621 of JAQWOR010000044.1, read as the reverse complement.
AGACCAATCCCTTTTTTATAATTATTAGGATCAAACCCTATACCATTATCTTCTATAGTTAAAATTAATTCATTTTTCTTAATAAAAAATTTAATAACTGCTTTTTTGGCTTGCGCATGTTTAATTATATTCAGCAGAGCTTCTTGTAAAATTCTATATAAATTAATTTTAACCATTTCATCAATTTGTCCCCAAGAGATGTCATCACTAGATTTGAATTCATAGTCAATAGCACTAATTTTCCGTTGGTCTTCAATGCTTTTTCGAATTAACTCAATAAATCCTATTTTAGATACTGTTAAATTAGATTTTAAATCGTGAGAAATGTCTCTGATTTCCTTTTCGATCTCTTGCAATTCTTCTATATACGATTTACACCCTTCTAAGTCTTTGTCACAACCCTTTAAATTCAAAAACCCAAGATTTAGGCGAACACCAAATAATTTCCCAAGTACACCATCATGTAGGTCTTCTGAGATTCGGTTGCGCTCCTTTTTCTTTTCTTCCTCTAATTTTTGTTGTTGTTGAATAGTTAAATGGTAAAGCTCTTCATTGCTTTTTTGATGTTCAAGCTCCAAAAACAACTTTTCATTTTTGGTCTTTTGAATTCTTAGGAAATAAAACAATGAGAGCGCTAATAAGACACTTATTCCTGTTGTAATAATCCATATTTTTTGCTGAGCTAGAATTTTTGTCTCCTGAATATACTCACCCGTTTCATAAGCAATTCGTGTAAACTTATTTCTAATTTTACGTTCTAAATTCCGTAGGCTATCATTGTGTTTGATATGCTTGTCTAAATAGGCTGTAGCGTTTTGCTTATCTAGTTTTGAAAGCAATAAGAGAGAATTCAAATAATCGCGATTATTTTTTATTTTCTTTGCCAATCCACTGGCCTCTTTTGCCAATATCAATGCTTTTGTTGGGTTGTTGATAGCTAAATAATATTCAGCTAAATGCAATTTGTTAATAACAACACCAGCTTTATTATTGACACTGTCTCTTATCTGCAACGATATATAAAAGATATTTTTTATCCCGATTGTATCATGATTTAATAATCGACTATAGGACATATTGTCTAGTAACCTTGCATAAAGGTTAGTGTTTTTTACTTTAAGACTTTTATTGTTTAATGCTCTTTTGAAATAACTAATGGCTTTTTCATAACCCTCCATTTTGTGATATACAATGCCAATATTACTCATACTCCCTTCGTAGTATGTGCCTTTTTTTTTAACTTTTTTTAAATAATTCAAAGCTACTTCATTGTATGATAATGCTTTTTCATATTCTCCTAAACTCTTTTGAATTATGGCCAGACTATTATAAGATTGATACAATGATTTATAATTGTTAGAGATTTTGTACTTTTTAATGGCTTCCATGATTAGTATTTCACTACCTATATAGTCTCTAAAACGGCCTTTGATAAAAGCTTTTCCAGTCAACATTTTAGCTGTATTATAAGACTGATTGACGGTGCCGAAATATGATTGGGCAATGTTAAAATGATAATAAGCACTATCATAAGCCTCAGTTTTGTTATAATAAATGGCATAATTCCAATGAGTGTCTGCTATAGAAAAAGAATCTTTTATTTTCATAGCCAATACCAACGCTTCTTTATTAGTTTTTTTAAAGGAAGAGGTATCTCCCAAATTAAAATATTGGTAACCAATGTCACCCAAAAACTTATTGATGGTACTGTCATTTTTTGAAGCAAACAATTCGTTATAAGCTTTATTCAAAACCATTTTTCGATGATTTAAATTAATGGACTTGTTCTTAGATTGTTTGAGCCAAATAGAGATACTATCTGATTTTTTGATATTGGACGCTGACTGTTTATTTTGTGTAGTACAACTATGTATACATATAAACATTAACGGCAGCACAAGGTAATTGAGATATGTTAGCAGTTTTTTCAAAAAAATATTTCTAAACAAATCTATAAAAAAAAGCCCTTAACTAATGTTAAAGGCTTTAAAATTTATTTTCAAGGGTTTAGCCTTTACCTGAACTACCATCATCAGTATCATCATCACCAGTTAAAGCAGGATCAATATTTTCCATGTTGAGTTGTGGGTCATCTTCAATTTCTAAGTCGTTGCAAGAAGTAAAAACTAGGGTAAATAAGAATAATAATAGAACACTTTTTAAAGTTTTCATTGCGTATAATTTTAAGATTAAACAATAGTTTGTCATGCCGTGAACACAGCATTGATTTTAAAATCGTGCACGATGAATTTGGATTGAAGAGTCTTTTATATTTACTCTTTTGTATCCTCTGAAAAGCTTTTATTTCAAGACCAAATTACTAATGCGATATGGTTTTTCGGTCTAAAAAAAACAGAATTTAGTGAACGGTAATATTGGAAGTGTGAACGGGTAGATTTGTAAGGTGAGCCTTAATTTAAAGGCACAAAAGAATGTTGAGTTAATTGCCTGTTAAAGGACGTAACATTTTGATGGTATTTTTTACCAAAGGGTATTTCATGAATGGTATCGCTATCAATTAGGCACACCGATTTTCCGAAATTAATTCTGTTGACAAAGTCGGTATTGACTATAAAACTTTTGTGAATTCTTAGGAAATTGATAGGAAGTGCTTGTTCATACACCTTTAAAGTTCTATATGCTGTAACGATTCTCCCTTGATTTGTATAGAAATCTGTAGTGTTGTTGTCAGCCTTTAAAAAAAGGACTTCATCAGTGTTTAAATATCGAAAATCATTATAGGATTTCAGGCAAATGTTTTTTTTTAAAAGTGAACGCTGCTGCTTCTCAGCTTTTATAAAGCATTTACGAAGATCTAACTCTTGTACTGGATATAATAAATAATCAAATAAATTATTTTTTATAGCTTCAAAGCAATAGTCTTTGGTTTCGGAAAGTGCCACAATAAGCGGTTTGGCTTTTGAGTATAATTTAATTTCTGACACTAAATTTAAAGCCTCTTTATTATTATCGTCAAAATCTATAAATATCAAAAACGGCTTCTCTTTGATTGTAATATTAAGAGCAGTATTATAATCATCAACAACTCCAATACAAATTGTATTCTCAAAAGCACTCAATGTGCCTTCAAGAATCTTAGCTAGTTTTTCATTTCTGTAAACAATTAAATAGTGAATCATACACTAATTTTTTTTGTATGGTTATAAGAATTTTTAAGACTGGAATATTAAGAATTAAATCGAAAACAAGAGTAAGGTTTTACCTTATCTACAGTAAGGAAAAACCTTACCTGTAATTGTTTTTTTTGCAGAATCTTTACCTTCAAATTACCGCAAGGATTTTTACTGTATTTTATACTCATAAGGGAGTGTTTTGAGTGTGAATTTATAATTACTTCTGGGAGAATCGCTATTAAAAGAGCTCGAATTGCTATGAATTAGAGTTTATTAAGTTCTTGAAAAAAATAAGAAGAGTGCTTTTAAGCACTCTTCTTTGTTAAAGGATATTGTTTTAAATATTCGTTTGCTGAATTAGTAAGGTTTCGCCTTATGCATGGTAAGGCGAAACCTTACTGGCTTATTCTTTTTCCAGACTATATTTATGGCAATGAAAAGTGAATACTCATGTAAACAAAAATTAGGCATACCTACCTGCTATTGTTGCTGCAGTACTTCACACTATTTTTCAACAACTCAACTTTTACATTTACCAAACAACCAAAAATAAATTGTTCACATTTTAACTTCTTTTACTATGAAAAATATTCTAAGCATCATAATGCTCATGTCTTGTTTTGTGCTTCAAAGTCAGGTGTATGACAACTCTTTTAACCCGAGTGCAGAATCTATTCGTATGGCGAGAACACCAAATTCTCCAGAGGCTCAAGCTTTTACTAAATATGGGAACACTCCTGTAAATATGTATTCAGGAACTCCAAACTTGCAAATACCTATATATACTCATAAAGGAAGAGAATTAGACCTGCCAATAAGTTTAACATACGATGCATCAGGAGTTAAAGTTGAACAATTAGCAACCAATGTTGGACTTAGTTGGAACCTAAATGTTGGTGGTAGAATATCAAGAATAATAAATGGACTACCTGATGATTTTTATCCTGGATACACAACAATTCCATACAAATCTCTTTGGGATGATGATCTTAACCAATTGATTAAAAACTATAAAGATGTATCTACCAGTCCTCTTTTTGATACTCAACCACTGCTTCTTGATTATATGGTTTTTTTAAAGAAGGCAAAGGATAATGAATATGACATACAACCAGATTATTTTAGTTTTAACGCATTGGGTCAGAGTGACACATTTGTAATAGACATAGAATCAAGAACTCCAAAGCCTTTAGACAATCCTAGAAATAAAATAAGCATCTATAAACCTATCAATGGAGCTAATTCTCCAATACAGAGCTGGGTTGTTACAGCAGATGACGGAACAATATACACTTTTGAATCAGTAGAGATTACAAAAGACATTAATCTAGATGATTCAGGTCCACAAAGTTTTTATGGATATAAAAAAGAATATAACTCTTCATGGCTATTAACTAAAGTTGAATCTGCCAATGGTAAAGATGTTTATGATTTTACCTATACAGATTTAGGACATTGGACTAATAATAGAGGTGCAGCAACATTTGTTGGAGTTACAAATGCTTTAGGGATAAATTGCTCAAACAATAATGTCTCTCCTACAAATTCAATGGGATACACAGGGAGCAATGAATATACCATTCAACAAAAGGTGATTAGTGAAATTTCTCATAACGGGAAGCGAATCGTTTCTTTTAACCTTTCATCTAAACGCTGGGATATGGATGTTAATTCAGCAATTGAAAAAATTCATATTTATAATGCTGACACCAATAATCATACTAACGACCTGTATAAGTCATTTGAGTTTAAATATGATTATTTTAGAACATATACCTCACCCGCCCCTCCTTATAGCACTGCATCTGGAAATGTTCCTAATATGCTAGAGGTAAGATTAAAGCTAGATGCTATTGAGATAAAAGACAACAATGAAACTTTTGTAAAAAAATACTCATTTAATTACAACAACCCTTATAGTCTATCCTCAACCGCATCTATGTCACAAGATTATTATGGCTATAACAATGGTGCATCAAATCAATACATGTTTCCTACCTATTCAAGTGCTTGTATTCCAAATGATGGAGGAGATAGAAATCCGAATTTCACAAATGCTTCCAAAGGGATGTTAACTAAAATTACATATCCTACGGGTGGTCATACTGAGTTTGAATATGAATCTAATTATGAAAGAGAATATGTAGGTTCTAATACTATTTGGAACACAGTGAGCTCAACATCTCTTAATTTTCCAACTATGGGTTCTTTTGACCCATTGGCATGTAGTGCTGTAGTTGGTTCAAGCACCTATACTCCTGCTAATACTTCAGATGTTTTTGAAGTTACTCAAAATGATGTATATAAATTAACCTACAACCAATCAGGAACCATTATAAAATGGTTTGAAACTGGTCATATGGCCTTTTTAGTTAAGATTCCTAGTCAAAGTGCTACGCTCTCTTGGGCAGGTATTTATGACAATAACTGTGACACAAAACCTGGAGTAGATATTGTTTGGAGTGCAGATCCTTGGAATTATGATAATGGGGGCATTTGGAATACATCAACCACAATGACTCTTGATGTTGGTTTTTATCAGTTGGTGTTGGCAAATCCATCTTCTAACCTTACCAACTCATTGATTGCTCAAAAAGCTGCAGCAGAGCCTAATTATGTGTTTAATGTAAAAGCAGGTATTAGAGTAAAATCAATCAAAGACTATACTGATGCTACAACATTAGCAACTCATAAATCATATGAATACCCTAGCGGAACAGTTATTTCTGAACCAAGATTAACGTATATCACAAATCAATTTGCCTATGATACCAACGGGCAAATAATTGAAACTCCTATTTTGCACAGAATGTCATCAGCTTCTGGAACAGGAAAACCTCATATTGGATATTCAGAGGTCATTGAAAAAGTAATCTCTGTATCTAATCCAGACTCCAATGGAAGCACATCACATCGCTTTTATACCGATATTTCAGGAAACTACCATACAGGTGTCTACACCTATTATATCAATGGAAAAGAAACTGCAAATCAATATGGAGTAGATTATCACCTAGGGAAGTCTTCTGGAAATACTACTTACAATAAAGACGATGTAACTATAACTGACTCTTCTAATAATTATTATGATGAGTCTATTTATTCAAACACTGGACTATACTTATATACCGACGAGAGTAAAAGTGAAATGTTTCCAATTCCTACTCAGTTTACTTCAGGAAAATGGGGGTTATCACATGTGCCAGGAACTTTAATTCCAGTAATGCAAAGTGTTACTTTTGGAGGGACAGGAGGTGTTTCTGTACAAACTCCAACAGAATGTAATTCAACAAACTTTTTAAACTATAATATTGGAGACTTGTGTACAACAGGAATAGGGAGATTGTCAAAACAAAAAGCAAGTGCTTGGGGTAAAGTAGGCGGAATGATAACATCATCCTCTAATCAATATTTTAATTCTTCAGATATTGTCTCTCAAATCACAAATTACAGCTATTATAAAGATACTACAATGGTAGTTACCCCTAACAAACCTGCTGTATTAGTTCAAGGAAACCATCTGCTAAAAGCTACTTCTACAGTTAATAGCAAAGGGGAGTCTTTAAAAAAGGAATATCTGTATCTCGATCAAGTATCTAGTGGAACAGGGAGTTTAAGCTCCAGTAATATATTAACCATTCCTTTAGAGACTAAAATTTTCAAGAACAACAATTTAATGTCGCATAAAAAAACGCATTATATCGGAACTCTTCCTAGTAAAATTCAAACATCTAAAGGAGCTAACTCTCTTGAAGATCGAGTGCTATTTGAACGATTTGAAGACAACAATCTTGTTCAAGCAAAACAAGTTGGAGGCTCCTCAACTGCATATATTTGGGGTTATGACAATCGTTATATCGTTGCAAAAGTTGAAAACGCCACTTATTCTGACATTGAAAACCTAACCAACTTTAGCCCAGGGTTTACCATCACTACCAACCTTACTACAAATCAATTGAATGATTTAAGAGCAATGTCTAATGTATTGGTCACAACTTTTGAATATGATCCCGTCGTCGGCGTTACAAAAATAACCGACCCCAGAGGGAATGATATTTTTTATGAATATGACGATTTTAATCGATTGTTATTTGTCAAAGACCATGACGGAAAGATTCTAAGTAAGAACGAATATAACTATAAAAACTAAGCCGCTATGAAAAAGTCTTTTATATACACCATCGGAACGCTGTTAATTGCACTATGTACGATATGGAATAGCCATGCGCAAAGAGGTGGCTTTGGTGGCGGAGCAAGCGTCTCCATTTCTGGAGTTACAGCCGTCTATCAAAATGAAGCAAAAACTTATACAGCCAGTCCTTCTTTTGGTCTTACTATTTATGATGCCTATTGGTCTGTAACTGGAGGAACCATCCAGAGTCAAACAAATACCAATGCCACTATTTTATGGACTACTACAGGAACACAGACGATTACTTATTCAGTAATTAGTTCTAATTCGGGGTTTTTACTTGCCAACAAATCCGTTACGGTATCCGCAAGTACTGCACCAAACACCCCTTCCAATCCAAGCCTTCAAAGTCAAGATTGTACTAGTGCAACCTTACAAAGTACAGGGTCAGCACCCGCTGGAGTCACTTGGTATTGGCAAGACACCAATAACAATGGTACCAGTACCTTTGCAACAGCCACCAGCACCATTGTAGTAACCAGTACAGGTACTTATTATATCAGAGCTAGAGATAATAGTTCAGGAACATGGAGTGCCTCTTCAGGATCGGTTGTGGTTACCTTGGGAGCTACTGGCGGTGTGACCTGGTATGCAGATACCGACAGTGATGGTCTGGGAGATCCTAACGACACAACTGTAAGTTGTAATCAACCTTCAGGATATGTAACAGATAACAGTGATTTATGTCCAACACAATATGGATTGTCATCTAACAACGGATGTCCTGATACATCTGCCTTAAGTGACCAAAATTACATCTATACAATCATGCCTCAAAAAGCGGTTACTAATATGTCCAGTATCACAGTTAATAGTGATGCGCTAAAGAATGTAAACTATTTTGATGGGCTCGGTAGAGCAATGCAGTCTGTAGCTATCAAACAAAGTAATTCTGAAAAAGATATTATCTCTCATATTGAATACAATGATCTTGGACAACAAGAAAAAACGTATTTATCGTATGTGCCTACTGCTTCTGGAAGTGATGGACTCTATAGAACAGATGCCTTATCAAATACTAATAGTTTTTATAATACTACTAAGTATGATTTTACCACAAATCCATATTCTCAAAAAACTATTGAAACATCTCCAATAAATAGAATTTTAGAGCAAACTGCTCCTGGAAATGATTGGAAAGTTGGAACTGCTTTTTTAGCCAAAGGCTATTCAGATGGACACACCATTAAGTTTGAATACGATACCAATACCTCTGATGTTAATCAATATAGTGTTACATTGAGTTTTGCAAATAACACCTATACCCCTTTATTGGTTGACAATGGGACATATAGCTCCAATGAACTATATAAAACTATCACCAAAGACGAAAATTGGACAAATACACAAACTCATGTTACAGATCATACTACCCAGCAGTTTAAAAACAAACAAGGACAAGTGGTCTTAAAAAGAACTTATAATAACAATATTATACATGACACTTATTACATATATGATGATTATGGAAATTTGACTTATGTATTACCTCCATTGGTAAATACTTCTATTAGTATAAGTAACACTATTCTAGACGACTTGTGTTACCAATATGTTTATGATTCTAGAAACAGATTGGTTGAAAAGAAAATCCCTGGAAAAGGTTGGGAATATATAGTATACGACAATTTAGACAGACCTGCGCTTACTCAAGATGCTAATCAAAGAGTACCATCAACTGATGAATGGCTATATACAAAATATGACGGCTTAGGTAGACCAATCTATACTGGCACATACGATTCCAATAGTTCTAGAAATTCTTTACAAACAATTTTTGACGGCAAGAGTGATGCGGATAACTATGAAACAAAAGTAACTTCTGGAACTGGTTACGATAACACTTATTATACTAATAGTGATTTTCCAACTTCTGTTATAGAAGTATTAACGGTGAATTATTATGATAATTATACTTTTAATCTAGCAGGCTCTGTACAACCTGCAAGTGTTGGCGCCATCTATGGAGAAACCTTGACCGCCAATGTAAAAGGCTTGGCTACTGGAAGTAAAGTAAAAGTATTGGAAACCAGCCAGTGGATTACAACAGTTAGTTATTATGATGACAAGGCACGACCTATCTATGTGTATTCTATAAACGATTTTTTAAATACCACAGATTTGGTAAAGAGCGATTTGGATTTTGTAGGAAAAGTAACAGAAACCACCACGACTCATACCAATACCAATAGTAGTTTAGTAACGTTTAGCGTAATTGATGTATTTGACTATGACCATGCGGGGAGATTGTTAACGCAAAAACAAACCGCAGGCAACCACCCGCAAGAAGTAATTGTTGCCAATACCTATGATGAATTGGGACAATTGATTACTAAAAAAGTGGGAGGCACCACAAACCAATCGGGTTTACAAACAGTTGATTACAGTTATAATGTACGGGGATGGCTCACAAAGATTAACCAAGATGCAAATAATGACAACGATTTGTTTAATTTTAGCCTTATGTACAATACTCCTACATCTGGCACGGCACTCTACAATGGTAACATCAGCCAAAGTAGTTGGAATACCCTAAATGTAGATAGTAGCATCAAAACCTATAGCTATGGCTATGATGCGCTGAATCGGATTACTGGCGCAACCGGATCGAATTCTTTAGGGTCTAATTATAACCTTAGCAATATTTCTTACGACAAGAACGGGAACTTACTAACCTTAAATAGAGCAGGACATATCAATGCCTCAGCTACATCTTTTAGCTCAAATATGGACATCCTTACCTACTATTATCAAAGTAATAGCAATCAAATAAAAGAGGTAAATGATAGCGGTAATGAAACCTATGGTTTTAAGGATGGGGCAAATACCACTACTGAGTACATCTATGATGTCAATGGAAATATGACTAGAGATGATAACAAAGGTATTTATTCAATAGTGTATAATCATTTAAACTTACCAACCGAAGTTAAGTTTGATCAATATGGGAATAAGAAAATTACTTATGTGTATGATGCTACGGGGATTAAGCTATCTAAAACAGTAAAAAACTACTATAATATACATATGACAGACTATGCAGGGAATTATGTGTATAAAGCCTCTTGGAGTGACGGACTACCTCCAGGACCTAATAATAATGACACCAGACATTTACAATTTTTTAACCATGCCGAAGGTTATGTACAGAACAATAGCGGTTCGTTCTCGTATGTATATCAATATAAAGACCATTTGGGAAACATTAGACTCTCCTATGCTAAAAATGCCAGTACTGGAACTATAGAAATTGTTGAAGAATCGAATTACTATCCTTTTGGTTTAAAACATAAGGGGTACAACACTATTACAAATGGAGGGAATGCTACTGCGCAGAAGTTTATGTTTGGCGGGAAAGAATATAATGACGAACTTGGCCTAGATTGGTACGATATTTCTGCAAGGAATTATGACCCTGCAATTGGAAGATGGATGAATATAGATCCTCTTGCAGACCAAATGAGAAGACATTCTCCATATAATTATGCTTTTGATAACCCTATATTTTTTACAGACCCAGATGGAATGGCTCCTGATGACGTGATTATTAAAGGGAGTAAAAAGTTTAAAGCTCAAGCTCTTTCAAGTTTGCAAGCACTAACAAATGATAAATTAGTAATGGATGCAAGTGGAAAAGTGACCATTTCTAGTTCTGGCACAGAAAACACTGGAAGTACTTTAACTAGTGGTTCAGCTCTAGTATCTGATTTAGTAGGTAGTAGTAAAACAGTAACCATTAACGAATCTACAGGAGGAAATAAAACTAGGTTTGATGGGAAAAAAGGAAAAATCAAAGCTGGAGGTGTTGCAAATGTTGGATCAGACGCTAATGTTCTATTTAACCCTAGTAAAAAAACTGGAGGAAAAAATGTCAAAGGAAGCAAAATTAGACCTGTAGAAATTGGATTAGGTCATGAACTAGGTCATGCACAAAGCGCTACAAAAGGGGAAATAGATTTAACTTCTTCAGGGAAAAAAGATCCTGACGGAAGTGGAAAAAAATTAACTAAAGAGGAAGTAAAAGCTAGAGTGAAAGAAAATAAATTAAGAACAGAACAAAAAGTAACACTTAGAAAAATACCAAAATGAGAAAATTAAATTTAATAATTTGTCTTCTTTTTCTTGTATCTTGTGGAGAAGGGCAAAATAAAAAAGTAGATAAAAAATCTATGAATACAAATATGATGACATATCAATTATGGAAAAAATCTGTTGTAAGTACACTTAAAGTTACAGATTTTCAAAGAGAAATATTGGAAAGTGTTATTAAGGATATAACTTCTAATCAATTTAATAGATTAACTGGAGCAGAAAATAAAATTAAGGAACCTATCGATTCTTTTTTTGTATTTGAATATTCAGAAGGAGAAATAGTTTCTTATAGTCTAAATTATTTTATAGTTGGGGAAAACAATTTTTTAAGAAGAACTATTCGATTTGAGTATGGTGAATCAACACTGGAAGAGAAAGAGATTAATAAATCTATTACTGTAAATGATTTTTTAAAAACTCAAAATGAAGAATTGGTTGATTCTTCAGAATTTATTCTAGTGACTAGAAATAGTGACAGTAAGGTTCTATCATCTATAAATCATGTGAATAACTTTGTTGAGGACTTATTATATTAACTATATGTAAAAGTTGTTGTAAACAATAACCTATATTAAATTAAAGGATAAGCCTCAAAATGGGGCTTATTTTATTTCCCAGTAATAAACCTTTGGAGAATTGTTAAATTAAATCTATACTTCATCAATTTTAATATCACAAAGTTCAGATAAACTAATTTCAAAAGCATTCGCAAGTTTTCGCAGAGTTTTTAAGGTTGAGTTATATCCACGTTCTATCCTTTGAATAGCCGTCTTTTCAAGTTCAGCTTTTCCTGCAAGTTCAGATTGTGTCAGTTTATATTTTTTACGTAAAAATTTAATTCTCTTTCCAAAATCTTTCATTAATTCTTCATCGCTAGGATAAATCATAGATATAGTAAAGTGTTTATATAAAAATGAAAGGTATTTGTATTTAAAAAAATAAAAGGCAACGTAAACGTTGTCTTTGTGATTTTATTTATATATTTGGTATTGACTCATTGTAAATGAACGCTCTAGAGTCAAGAGCAGAGCAACATCTATTTAAATCTACAACAAAACCACGCAAATGTTTGCGCTTTTGACATACATAAAATTAAGGCTTCTGTTTTTAAATAAAAAGAAGCCTTTTTATTTAAAAGTGAGTTGCAGTTTAAAATAGAAGTTGGGAATTTGATTTATGTATTGAAAATCAAATCTAAAACAGTAAAAAGTATCCCTTTTAATGATAATTGGATATAGCTTACCCAATAAAAGCACATTCGTTAAAAGCTTGATTTTTGATAACTCTATCTAATTTAGCTTCTGCAATTTGTGATTTAAAGAAATTTTTATCAGGAACTTTACCGTTTACCACTTCCATAGTTGTAAGTCCATATAAATCTGCAGGATGTCGAACATGATTGTAATATTCAACAAAATGCACTAAACTATCCAAATGATTTTTAACAGTTCTTGAAATCTGTCCTTTTAAAAATTCTGTTTTATAAATACTATGTGTACTTTCAGACATAGAATTAGATAAAGGGAAGTCAACCGTTCGAGCAGTAATTTTTGTCACAATTGGTGGTGCATTAAAATGATTGACCCACGTAGTAAATGCTCCTTTATTTTCAGAACCACCATCGGTTAAAATAGTGATCGGTTTTGTATGTTTATACAAGTCATGCTTGTTAAATGTTTCTTTGAAGAGTTTTGTAATAAATTTACTATTTGCTTTTTCAGAAACAGAATCCCAGTGTAGAATGGCTTTAGAAAAATTATCTTTTACAAACGCCACTTTTTGCATACCTCCTTCTAATGTTGGCACTAATGTAATATCCACATGTAACCACTCAAAAATACGAGTCGCCCGTACTCCTATTCTTGGAGGGGTTTTTGGTTTTTTTGGCTTTTTATACCCCAATGCTTTGGCATATTTACTAAAGGTAGATTTGGCACAGGAAACCGATTCATTTCGCAGTGCATGATAATATAGTGTTACTTTTGTCTTACCAAAATGCTTTGGGTCTTTCACAAGTCTTTCAATAGCATTTGTTTCTTCAAATGTTAATTGATTTGGATGCTGTTTAAAGCACTTGCTGAAAATATTAAGCGAACAATTAATTTTTCTTTTCTCCCTATAATACCAATCACTCGAAACACCATAAAACCTACAAGCTCGTTTTACTTTTATTTTTGATACATCAATAATCTGATCAATAGCACTTACCACATAGTTTGCGTTTTTCTTGAGAACTTTTTTATTGCTGTTTACTTCTTTTAAAACCTGATGATACCCATCACTCATTTTTATAATGAATCTTATGGTTCTTTTAAGATTTATACGGTTATGTACTTTTTCTATGTTTTCAAATTCTTCAGCATAAGGCTTTACCCAATGACTATAATCATATTGTTGCTCTTTATTCGTACTCCAATATTGCTGGGTTCGTTTTGGTATTTGAATGCGTTGCTCTTGACTTAGCATATTGGATGTAAATAAAAAGCGTATAAACGGATGGTAGTTACTCTTGTAGAACTCAGGGAACATTCTCTTTTTTTAAAACAAAAATAGTTAAAAAACACGAAAGCCTCCTTAAAAGCGATGTTAGTCTTTCACCACCTCTTTTAAGTGTTGATCTTGATCAATTTCCCAAACATTAAATTTCCCATCACCGTTAAAATCTGTAATGGCAGTTGCTCTGGCTTTAAAGTTGCTATTGGAAGCTTCAATCACTTCGTAAATATAGTTCGCTCTTCCTCCATTTTTTACTGTTTTTGGAGCAATAAAATCTACCGCATTTAAATCTGAGGTATAGCGAGAATGCATATAAAAATAACTCCGTTCCAATCCATGTAAAGACGTTAATTGTGTTTGTGCTTCAATGCTCTTTGCTTTAGAAATCATGGGCATTAAATTGGGCAAGGCAATCAATACTAAAATCCCAATAATGACCAATACCACCAATAATTCTTGCAAGTTAAATGCGTGTACTTTTTTTAAGAGTTTCTTTTCCATTTTTTTCATGTGTTATAGGTATATTGTTTTTTAGCGGTCACATGCTGTTCGCTATTAATCATTCCTTTTGGTGACAACGCTTTTAACATGCTCGTTTCATAACATTATTGTATAATTTACCCTTTCAAATGTAAGAAAAATCAAATTATTCCTTACATTTATAGGGTATTAATTTTATTGCTTATGAAAAAGATGTGTGTACTGATTTTTACGGTTATTGTAATGGCTAGCTGTGAAGCTATTTTTGTAGAAAACATTTCTGACACAACTGTAAACACCTTAGCTCCGAGTGACGGAACTACTGTAGCTGCTGGAAGAATAACGTTCTCTTGGGAAGCTGTAGAAGATGCAGAAAACCACCAATTGCAAATAGCGACACCGACGTTTACAAACGCCTCTCAAATAATCATCGACACTGTGCTTATTGGTACAACTTCTGTCAATAAAGAAATCCCCATTGGGAATTATCAGTGGCGTGTAAAAGCTGCTAATTCTGAGTACGAAACAACCTATACCACCAATGCCTTTTCTGTAAACTAATTTTAAAAAAAGAATTGTGATAAAAAGATATATTTTAGTAGTCATATTGGTGTTTAGTATCCATACAATACAATCTCAAACAGATTCAAATAAAAGAATTGAGAATTTAAAACATCAACTAGACAGCTTACAAAAAACAGTACCTGCACTACATAAAAAAGTGGACTTTAGTGTGAATAATACGGAGCTCCCAAACTTTATAAGAGCCATTGCAACTACACACAAGTTAAACATAAGCATTGACCCAGCATTAAAAGATATTTATGTAACGCAAAATTTTTCAAATGTTAGTGTAAAAGACATATTGGTTTACAGTTGTAAAAAATACAATCTAGATCTCGAAATTATAGGCTCTATAATTTCGATCAGAAGAAATAAAGGAGCAGCATATAAACCGAGAACTATTTTAATGGCGTATGATGCGCCTAATGATTTGTTTACGGTTGATCTACAACAAGATTCTTTGTCTGTTGTGTTTAAAAAAATCACAGACATTACAGGAAAAAACTTAGTGTTTTCTCCAGAACTAAGTGCTCAAAAGCTTTCAGGATATATCAAAGACAAGCCCTTTGAGAGCGCTATAGATAAACTCGCATTTTCAAACAATTTGATTATTACAAAAACAAAAGACGGGTATTACTTATTTGAAAAAGCAGCAATTGCAAAGAAAACAAGCAGACGAAATACACCACAACGTACCATTAGATATGAAAATGCTAATTTCTATTTCAATGTGTTAGATACCGTTAAAAAAACGCTCGATGTAGACTTTGAAAATATTTCCATGGCTGCTATTATAAAAGAAATTGGGATGGATTTAAACATCAACATGTTTACTGCTTTTCCATTAACCGAAATGGGAAACACTTCTTTTAAAGCATCCAACATTACCTTTGACACACTCCTTGATAACGTATTTGAGAAAGACAGTCTATATTCCTATAAAAAAGAAAACAACATTTATTATTTTGGAAAAAGGAAACAGACTTCTTTAAGAAGTACAGTGTCAATTCCTTTGTTACATAGATCCATTCAAATTATGGATGAACCCATGGAAAATCAGCCAAGCAATTATAATAATGGCAATTCATATACTCAGAGAGGCACTAATAATTTGAACGGTTTTCAGAACAGAGGTTATGCCAATACTCAAAACAATGGCTTTAACAATGGCGCTAAAAGTTTTGGAGCCTCAAAAACAAAAACAGAAGCCTTGTTAGATGTGCTCCCAAAAGAAATTAGAGCGAGTTTAGAAATTAAAACAGATGTAGAACACAACAGTTTTATTGTTAGTGGGCCTACACAAAAAATTGAAAAATTCAGAGCCTTTATAAAAGTCATCGACAAACCGGTACCTGTTATTTTGATCGAAGTAATGATTTTAGAAGTTAGTAAAAGTGCGACCGTTTCAACAGGTGTTAGTTTTGGAATTGGAGAAACGCCTACCACAACTGGCGGAGGAATTTATCCGAACACCAACCTGAATCTTGGCGCCACAACAATTAATAAAATCATAGGAGGGTAAAGGTTTTGGAACTTTAAATCTAGGTAGCGTTGTTCCTAATTTTTATGCCAAGATAGAAGCCATGGAAGCAAGCGGAAATGTCAATATTAAATCCACACCAAAACTGGCAACTTTAAATGGGCACCAAGCATTTTTATCGAGTGGAGAACGCTCTTATTATGCCATAACTACTACAGATATTATCGGGACGCAAAACCCACAAACAAGAGAAATTAAAAACTATGTCCCTATTGATGCGAATCTGACCATTAAAATACGGCCGCTTGTTTCGGGTGACGAATCCATTACCCTAAGCATCAAAGTGATTCAATCTAGTTTTAACGGAAAGAAAATTGACCCAGAAGCGCCTCCAGGAATCAATTCAAGAGAGTTTACCTCTACCATTCGAGTAAAGGATCAAGATGTGATTATTTTAGGTGGATTGGAAGAAAATTTAAAAAATGACTCTGGTTCTGGAGTTCCTTTTTTAGCTAGAGTACCGATTATCAAATGGCTGTTTAGCAAAAGAAGCCGAACAGATTCTAAAATGAAATTATCCGTCTTAATCAAGCCTACAATTATTCGATAATATGCTACCGCAATTGCTAACATATGGAAAGTCCTTTGCTGCTGTTGAACATACTGTGGGTGCGGATGCTAAGGAAATCATTTCCTTTTTACAGCTTAAAAAAAAGCAAAAAGAACTAGTCATTGAATCCAAAGGACAAGTTGCTTCTTTTGAAAAACTACTTCCTGCCATTCAAGCACAAAAGCATTTGTTTTTGGTTATCAACAACCAACAGGTATTGCTTAAAAAGGTGGATGCCATCGATGAAAATCAAGAACATCTTGTAAAAATCGCCTTTCCTAGTATCAAACTTAGCGACTTTTATTATGAAGTACTGTCCTGTAAAGAACATTCTTTTGTAACCATTTGTAGAAAAGCATATGTTGACGATCTGATTGCACATTACGAATCTGAAGGAATTTCTGTAGTGGCCATTTCTTTTCACAATTTCGCCATTCAGCAGCTAGCAACATTTATAGAGCAAGAGGAAATACATACGTCAAATTCGCTCATCTCATTACAAAAAAATAGCATTGTAAACATTCAAAATCAAGCTACTGAAAAAATTGTTTACAACATCAATGACTTACAAATTACCAATGATGAACTGCTTCCGTTGGCAGGAATTATCGACTACTATTCAGGTACTCAAAAGGAACAACTAGGTTTGGAAAGCTGCAAAAGCAACTGCAACAAAAACAGCATCACAATCGCTTTTTTGACCTTGGACTAAAAGTCGCTCTGGGAAGTATCTTTTTAATACTGCTGATAAATTTTATGGTATTTAGTGGCTATCGTTCTGAAATGATTCAATTAAATAACGAGCTATTAGTAAACAGTAATTATCGAAATAGCTTGGTGCAATTGCAAAACAATGTGACCAAAAAAGCAGCATTGGTCAAAAACATCACCTCACTTTCAGCGTCTAAAACTTCTTGGTATTTGAATGAACTAGGAACCTCTGTTCCTTCAAACATCTTGCTCGTCGAATTGAAATACCAACCGCTTAGAGCGTCCATTAAAAAAAGCAAAGAAATCTTGATCGATACGCACACCATGCATGTCAAAGGAATTTCAAAAAGCAGCACGGATTTTTCTAAATGGATTGCCTTTTTAAAAGAACAAAAATGGGTTAAAAACATTACCATTCGTAGCTACGGAAAAGGTAAAAAAACAACAACGTCTTTCGAATATCTAATACACATTGCAGATGAAGGACTATAAACTAAAAAACAAGCTCTTGGTAGCTGGATGTGTCGCCATGTTATTTGTGGTGTATCAATTCGCAATTCAAAAAACAATCGACTCAAAAAAGGTGCTGCGCGAACTGACCGCTGAAAAAGAATTGCTACACAATGCCGCTGATCGCATCGCTGTGTTACAACAACAAAACGTGCACCTGGATTCGTTATTAAACAGCTATGATATTTCTATAAACAGCTCTTTTCAACAAGTGCTGCTACAAAAAATAACTCGTTTTGCAAAAAAGAAAAAACTGCAAGTTATTGCCTTTAATGAACCGCATCAGTTTGCGTCAAATGGTACAAAAATATCAACTTACTCTTTTGAAGTAAAAGGGAACTTTATTCCGCTACTACAACTGGTTCAGTTTTTAGAACAACAGCAATTGGGGGCTCTAATTTCCATTCATTTTGAAAAGAAAAAGAACTATAGCGCCAATCGCACTTATTTAACGTGTAAGCTGCTGCTTCAAAAGGTGGGTGGGAATTAGGGAGATGGTTTCTACTACATTTAGCTAATTTGAGTATGAGTTTTTTTTAAATTCTTCTCTTTTAGCTATGGTTGCTTCATTATCTTTACCATAATTTTTAGATACAGCTAATTCTATTTCTCGTTTTGTTTTGACCTAGGCATATATTTATTAAACTAAATGATAATGAATTAAATTATAGAAGTCCTATATTGTTAATACCCCCCTACCTGTAAAATACGCTTGCGTGAAATTCTCACTTACAGGCGATGTACATCGCTTTACAACTCTAGCGATTTTTACCCATACCCCCTTTTTTTAACCCTTCGCTTTATTTCCAGATTTAGAATTGTAGAACGATTCACACAATGGTTGTGTGTTTTCTTCTGTCAATTCAGAACCACTATCTTTTATTCCAATTGCATAAAGTTCTTTAATAATCAAACTTACCAAGGTGCTTTTTCTAAATCACCTGTTATATCAAATTCATCTATTACTTCTGGTAAACCATGATCGTTAATTCTAAAATTAAACTTCTTAAAACCTTTACCACGACCAAACACTTCTTCAATGGAACTAATTGAAGTATCGGTTTCGTTTTTTGATATTCTTAATATTGTTTCTGCCTTGTTATTTAATTCTGTACCTATATGACCACGTGAATTACCATCGCCTTTATTCTGATGCAATACTGTTGCAATGTGAATATCATAATCATAACTCCACTTCATTAACAAAGTTATTACTTCTGTAGATTCTACAGCGTTATTTATATCCATCAATAAATCTCTAACACCATCAATTACCAACACATCTACCTGGTGCTTCTTCAATAACAATTCTATTGCTACTATTCTTTGTTTTGGACTTAAAGGCCTTAAACCATACATAAACAAACCTTCTTCTTTTCCCACAATTTTCTTTATTCGTTTTGTAATTCTTTGCACATCTGCAGGTGATTGTTCTGTATCGATATACAAAACATTATTTCTACTATTTGCATTAAACTTCGAAAACAAACGCATACAACCAACCAATGCAGATACAAACATTGTTAATGCAAATGTTTTTTTAGATTTTGCTAAACCAATCCAGCCAGAGATGTTTCCTCTAGAAAACTTATTAGTATTATCAATTTTTAGCAGATATTCATTTTGTTTAATATCATCTGTAGATGTAATTCTTTTTCGAAGAACCTCTTGCCAAAATTCATTTGACTGTTCAGGATTTTGTTTTTTTGAATCTAAATCAAACATATCAACTAAACCTATTTATGGCTTCACTAGCCATTTCATTTAACTTACTCATTACAAATTCCGGACTGTAAACTTCTGTAAACCTTGTATAATCTATAACAGCATCTTTATCATCCACAATTCCTTTTTCTTTAATCAATCTTTGAAATTGATTTATATATAAATCTTGTTTAAATGCTTCATAAAACAGAGCCAATGGCTTGTTCAACAGTAAAGAAACTTTAGCTTGCAAAAAGCTATCAAAAATTGATGTTTCAGATTCTCTAATTTCTGTAGTCAAGTGATAAACAAACAATTTTACAAACAAATGATTATTATTTACGTTATTATCTGATTGCCTATTCACCCATGCCAATACAGACTTTAACGAAATTTCGTCAGCTTCTGTTGGAGTAAAGTTTTTAAACCTTCCGCTTTCATCCTTTTGAAACCGCCACAACAACCTGATACCAGACTTTTTAACATTCCAATACTCTTTTTTATATTTTATTGACATTATATTTTGAAATTTAAATATTTATTTAAGTTGTCTTCTTTTAATAAATATTCTGGTGTAGCAAATTTATAACTATTACCAATATGAAATTTATTCTCAAAGGAACTACTATATAAATTTCTAATAGCGGCCTCCATTTCAGCCCCTGTAAACCCAGTATCAATATTCTTTTTAAGAAGCTTTTTAACCTTTGGTGTTACTCTATATTTTCTCTTTGAGATTCCGTTAAACACCATTATAAACCAATCTGATTCTTTTTCTAGATTAAACTCATTATCAATTTCTATTTTATCTAACCAGCTACCAAAATGAGTAAACAAATCATTATCATCTTTATGTACTTCTTTTTGATTATTCACTAAATACTTGCTAAATTTGCCTATCTGTATAAACAGCAGCTCTTTACTAAGACTTTTATCTTTACATATACTATCTAATAAATTTAAATTACTCTTTATCTTTTCGCTAGTAGTAGAAGTATTTATATATATTTTATCTTCTATATTATTTATAGGCATATTTGCGTACAGGGTATTAACATTTTCGCTCATACCTATATCCTTATTTAAGCATAGTTTATTAACCTTTTTATTTGTAGTGATACTTCTTTTATTTCCATTTAAAGCATCTACATAAACTTTTATAAGCCCCTGTTCTTCAAGTTTTGATATCAATCTACTTATTTGCCCTTTTGACAGTTGTAATAATTCAGATAAATATTTATTTGAAGCACTACATGGTTCTTTTTTACTTAAAGATGAAATCATAGCAAATAAAATTCTTTCATTTCCGTTTTTGATTCCATTATTCAAAACTTCTTTTGGTATCCAAACCCCAGAATATTTTTTATTTTTCATTGTTTCACATGGTATATACGCCGGTAAACATTGGCTCTTCTACTTATTTGAACTAAACAAAGTGTTTTCTATTTCTTTGCGACTGAAATACGTTCGATTTCCTACTTTGTAAGCCTTTAAAATCTTTGTATTCACCCATTCGTGAACGGTGGTTAAACTTATCTTTAAAAGCTTAGCCGTTTCCATTCTCGTAAGAAAATCCTCGGGCTGTTTTGGTGTAAAGTTCTTTTTTAATTCATTTAACTGATTTTTAATGCCATTTAAAATGGTTTCTGTCAGTTTCTCGGGTGTTACCCCGTTTACTAAAATTACATCTGTCATAACTATTGGTTTTTATTGTTATTATTGATGTAAAATTAGTTTTGAAGTTGAGGTTTTACCGAAGTTTAAAAGTGTTTTAAAGGTGTTTTCTAACCCCTACTTTAATTTTTCAAAGGATTTAATACAACTATCTAGTTTAGTTAGGTAAGTGGAAGAGGTTATTTCTGAAATAGATTTTAATCTAGCAGATTGAAAATTTTTTTGTATTTTATAATTGTATTTGTGTTTTTCGGAATAATTTTCGTTCCAATAGTCTGCAAATTCAATTATTCTAGAAACCTTAATTTTATATTTTAAGTCTTTATATCTTGTTGGTAAATCACTATGTATCCACATTGAATAAAAAGCATAGCTAATAGCTGATTTTGGTTTTTTTATTCCATTAAACCATTCTTTAATTAAGTATTCAAAAAATTGTTTACTCCCAGTATCTTTAAAAATAGGATCCACTAAATCATCTGAATCTATTTTAGCTTTTTTTTCTAACTCTATTTGAATTATATTTTTTATAAAAATCAAAGTTTTATAACTGCAGATATAACCAAGTGAATATTTTAAAACGTGCCCTTTTACTTCTTGAAGTATTTTAATTTCTGTTGGCTTTAAATAAAGACTGTATTCTATATTATGTTCTCGTATTTTTATTCCCTTTATCCTATTTTTTATTTCAATATCTGAACTATTATAAACTTCTTTATTTATCAATTTTGCTAGATACAAATGAGCTTGAAATTCACGACTATTGAGCTGATCTTGAATGAAATACTTTAATCTATGTAGAAGTAATTTATCATAAAGTTTTATTATACTTAAATCTCTTATAATTTCTTGAATTGATTTCCAATATTTTTTTGCAAGATCGGAATCATAACCTATATTGTCTGAAGTTAATGAAATCATTTTTTAATTGGTTTCTGTTTTTATAATCTCTAGTAGAGGTTCTCTTTCTTTTTTAAGCTCCTGGTGTTGCCAAAATTTCATTAAAATCTCGGCGTTATCTTTTGAAGTTTTACCTATGTAATTTAAAAACATCTTTTCGGTAGTATGCCCAGTAACCGCCATAATTACTGGAGTAGGCAGTCTACCATAATGATTTGTTGCAAATGAACGTCTACAAATATGAGTACTTACCAAATCATGTTTTTTATAAGTTCCTTTTACTTTTCGCCAAACTCCTTTTGTCAACTCAATACTTTTAGATCCATTTACCTCTTCATCAATACCTACCTCTTTACAAACCCTTTTTATATAATCATTAAACTTTTGACTAGATATTTTTCGAGGGAAATCGTCATTTTCGGTTTCTAGTATTTCTCTAACTTGTTGATGTAGTGGTAACACTATTTTTTGATTGGTTTTTTGCGCAGTATATTCTATAAATCCGTTTTTAATATTCGCCTTTGAAAAGTTTAAAAGGTCGCTAACTCTAGCACCAGTCCAAACCCCAATAATTAACCACTTTTTAGCGTTTTCTAGGTAAGGCTTATCTTTGAAACCCTTATTGTGTATTCTATTTATTTCTGTTTCTGAAAGTGTTATAAAACTAACTTTTTCTTTTGTTGCTCGGAATCTATCATCTTCAACCTCGGCGCTAATTTTTAAACCATATTTTTTAGCATCAAGACAAATGGTTTTTATAAAGGTTAGATATTTACCAGTAGTATTATAATTTAACTTTTGCACATTATGTAAGAAGTAAATAAAATCTTTGTGAAATTTTAAATTAACATCTTGGAGCAATAAGCGTTTTTTTTTATACTTTTCAAATACTAATATTTTATTAATAATCGTTTGATACTTTTTAATAGTTGCCTTTGTAACTCCAGTTTTACCACTTTTTAAAACTTTGTTGCCGAGATTATCATAAAAGTAGTAGGCATAATCTGTAAAATATCTAAAATCTATATTGGTATTCTGATTTAAAAACGTTCTCAACGAGGCATTTAACCAATCTGAATTGATTATACCACCGTCAGAATAAACATCATTAAAGTCATTTAAAACATAACTTCTCAACTCGTTTAACTTATTCTGTAGGTTTAGTTTTTCGTTATTCTTTGAAAGTTGTTTAACATTCCCTTTTGACGCACTCCAATAACTAGGTTTTATTAACAAAGAAGTTGTCTTAGTAAAATCGAATTGTTTTCCGTGTCTAAAACGGATATAAATAGAACTAGGATTGTTATTTCCTTTTATCAAAAATCTAACTGTAGGCATAATCTAACATTTGAACAATCAAATATAAATAGTTTTCCCCACATATTCCCCACTTTTTTCCTATTTAATCGAATTTTAACAAACTCCATCGGACCAAAAACAAAACAAAAAACATCACATACCCCTTTAAATAAGGAAAGTTTATTAATGATTTCGCTGAAAATATTTTAATGCAATTAGGCAGGTTGTGTTCTCGGCGTCTCCACCTACGCTCTCCGAAGCCTTGTGCGAAGGAGAGCTTTTATTTTTATACTACTATTTTATATAGCACTTAAGTTCACTATTATTTTTTCCCACAATACCAAGAATTTAAATATATTTCTCGAGAAACTCCTCTTTACTTACTATTCTATCCTCTTGTAACCAATAAAGGTATTTTGAATCAAGAGCATTCATGTTATCTATAAAAACAAGACGCTTCATTTGATTAATGAAATTTTTCCAGTATTTTTTACCCAATGCTATTGACACTATTCCTTACCTAGAACACAACAAGACACGAGTATTTAGTCCTCTTTGGCTAATTTTTGAGTAATTTGTGCAACAATATAAAAAATCATTATCAATATTAATTAGTATTCTCATGAAATACCTTTTAAAAAAACAAATCTTACTAGTTCTAATATTAACATCAACTATAGCATGTAAAACAGATAATAAAAAGGTTGAAACAACTAAAATCGCTTCGCCCTTTGTTGAAAATACTTTATTGAAAAATACCGTATTATCAGACGGACACCCAATGGCTGTATGGGAAAAGAAAGCCGATAATGCGAAAGGACTTATTCTTTTTGTACATGGGAGAACTTGGAGCGGTGTTCCTGATTTTGATTTACAAGTTGAAGGTGAAGATTTGTCCTTAATGGATGGTATGGCAGAGCAAGGATATACAACTTATGCTGTTGATTTACGAGGTTATGGTGGAACACCAAGGGACAGCACAGAATGGAATTCACCTGATAAAGCTGCAAAAGACATTCTCAATATTTTAAATTGGATCTCTGTAGAGAACGAAAATAGAAAAGTTCATTTATTCGGCTGGTCAATGGGTTCAACATTATCGCTCCTTGCAACTCAAAAAAACGCAACAGATATTGCAAGCTTAACACTATTTGGTTTTTGGAAAGATTTGGATATTAAATTCCCTGAAACTCCAAATATTCAGCTACATAAAAGCATAAATACCGCTGAAAACGCAGCCAGTGATTTCATAACATCAGGTAGTATAAGCCAAAAAGCGATAGACACCTATGTAAAAATGGCATTAGAATATGATCCTATTCGAGTTGATTGGAGGAATTTGAGCGAGTATAATAGCATTGACCCTTCATTAATTACCACTCCTGTATTAATTTTACAAGGAGAGTTCGATCCAATTGCACCCACAGAACGACAAGCAAAGCTGTTCACGCGATTAAAAACAGCAGATAAAAGTTGGATTGTAATTTCTGGTGGAGACCATGCAGCTTTTATGGAAAAACCAAGGAAACACTTTATTCACTCCTTTACTCAGTTTATCAATCGATTTGATCCGTTGTGATTTAATCATAATTGAATATTGTAAATTTGACAGATTGCAAACTTAATTCTTCAAAACTAAATTAAAACGATTCCCTAAAAAACACTATCTTTAGTTGGCAGGGATTTATGACCTAGCACCCATTTAAAAGCTTTACAAATGACTTGGAAAGACATCATCCATTACGCTCAAAACGGAAGTCCTAAGCCCGATAAAATTATTGTAAAATCAGATGCTGAATGGCAAGAGCAATTGACCGAAGAACAGTATCGGGTTACCAGACAAAAAGGAACAGAGCGCCCTTTCACAGAAGAACATTGCAGCACTTATGAACATGGCAAGTACAATTGTGTGTGTTGCAACACACCTTTGTTTGATGCTGATATCAAGTTCAACTCAAGCAGTGGTTGGCCAAGTTTTACAGCACCCATTGCAGAAAATGCACTCGCATATATCAAAGACACTACACACGGAATGATACGGGTTGAAGTTGTTTGCAATGCCTGCGATGCGCATTTAGGACATGTTTTTCCTGACGACCCTCAACCAAGCGGCCTACGATTTTGTATCAACTCAGTAGCTATTCAATTAAAAAAAACAGATGAACACTAAATTAGAAACTGCAACATTTGGAGGCGGATGCTTCTGGTGTACCGAAGCTATTTTTCAAGAAATTAAAGGCGTAGAAACAATTACTTCTGGTTACAGCGGTGGAACTGTGCCAGGAAAACCAACCTATAAAGAAATTTGTTCTGGATTAACAGGACATGCAGAAGTTGTTCAAATAACGTTTGACACAAGCTGTATTTCATTTGCTGAAATTCTTGTTATTTTTATGACAATGCATGACCCTACAACCTTAAACAAACAAGGTGGAGATATTGGCACACAATACCGATCTGTGATCTTTTATCACAATAAAAAACAACAAAAAACCGCAAAAGAAGTGCTTAAACAAGTAAAGGCTGCTTATGAAGATGTGATTGTAACAGAACTTAGCCCGTTGACTATTTTTTACGAAGCCGAAAAAGAGCACCAAACGTATTATAAAAACAATTCAACCAAAAGCTATTGCAGTTTTGTAATCTCTCCAAAGCTCACAAAATTAAGGCAGCTACATGCTAACAAATTAAAATGACTTATAAAAAAGCCTACAAAATATTAAAATTACTTTTTTTTGTATGACATCATTAAAAACTCCGACTAAACATATGATAAGAATTTCTTATCATTCTTTCCAATAGCAATTTTCTCACCTCATTTATTTGGGGTGGGTTTTTTTATTTTTACCTTGCACAAAAAATACGGTTTCTTTGAAAAAAATTATTGTATCTGTTACAAATGACCTAACAACCGATCAAAGAGTTGATAAGATCTGTGCTTTTTTACTTGAACATAATTTTGATGTTTTATTAATTGGCAGAAAACTTCCTGGAAGCCTCCCTATTCAAAGAAATTACAAAACAAAACGACTCTCGCTGTTTTTTAACAAAGGTTTCTTATTCTATGCAGAATTTAATATTCGCTTATTTTTGACATTGCTTTTTTCAAAAAAAGACCTCTTATTGTCTAATGATATAGATACACTAGTCGCTAATTTTTTAATTAGTAAAATTCAGTATAAAAAATTGGTATACGACAGTCATGAGTTATTTACTGAAATTCCTGAATTAATACATAGACCTTTTGTAAGAAAGTGTTGGTTGAACATTGAAAAATGGATACTCCCAAAATTAAAAAACACCTATACAGTAAGCAATTCGATTGCCCAATATTACAATAAAAAATATGACACTAATTTTAAGGTAATCCGCAATCTACCGTTACAAAAAAAAGTAACCCCTTCTAAATTTCCATTTGTTCTAGAAAACAAAAAAATACTTCTTTATCAAGGAGCTACCAATATAGGCCGAGGCTTAGAATTGATGATAGATAGTATGGCGTATCTTAAAAATCATGTTTTTATCATTATCGGAACAGGAGATATTTTTACTGAGTTACAGCAAAAAACCAAACAGTTAGACCTAAATGGCTCTGTAAAATTTTTAGGAAAACTAGAGCCTAAAGAATTACAAAAGCTAACACCACTGGCAGATTTAGGGATTAGCCTAGAAGAAAACTTAGGGTTGAGTTATAGATACTCTTTACCTAACAAAATTTTTGATTATATACAGGCAGAGGTTCCTGTATTGGTTTCTAATTTACCAGAAATGAAAA
>JAQWOR010000058.1 GCA_029245785.1 Polaribacter sp. | reverse complement strand
AATTACAAACTTTAAAAAAGTAATCGCCTTAAACCCTGAGGGTGTTTTAATTGATGATGCTTATTATGAATTGGCTGAATTGTTCAATAATTATTTAAAAAAACCTGAAAAAGCTTCAGAATACTATCAAAAGATTATTTTTGACCGTCCTACTAGTATTTATTTGGTAGCAGCAAGGAAGAAATATCGAGAATTACGAGGAGACAGCATTCTATAAGTAGTGTTCAGTTGGCAATCAATATATCTTTGTAAATACTTCTGAATTTTAACTGTATTTTTACACAAAAAGAACCGTTTATTAACTCATTACCTCAAAACATGTACATATACAACGTAACCTTAAGCATCGATAAAAGTATTCATCAAGAATGGTTGATATGGATTCAAAATCACATTCAAGAAGTGCTAGCAACAGGTAGATTTACTGGCGCAAAATTAACGCAGGTGTTAGTAGAAGAAGAAATGGGAGGCACCACCTATTCAATACAATACAAAGCAGAAAATCGTGAAGATTTGGACGATTATTATACATTTGACGCAGAAAGATTACGCAATGAGGGGATGAAAAAATTTGCTGATAAAATGTTGGCTTTTCGTACCGAATTAAAAGTAGTAAAAGAATTTTACCCAATTTCTGTAAAGAACTAAACACCTTACAATTTGTCAGTCAAAGCCAAAAAACATTTAGGACAACACTTTTTAACCGATGAAGACATCGCTAAAAAAATTGCAGAAGCTCTCGTTGGAACTCAGTATGACTGTATCTTAGAGATTGGTCCAGGAATGGGTGTTTTAACCAAGTATTTGTTAGAAAAAAAAGCAAAGATTACTGTAATGGAGCTCGACTCAGAATCGGTATCCTATTTGCAAGAAACATTTCCTTTAGAGCACATTCAACTCAATACCACCAGAGAGAAATTTGAAATTATTGAAGGTGATTTTTTAAAACACAACCTCGCTGAATTGTTTAAACAAGAACAAGTTGCTATTATTGGTAATTTTCCGTACAATATTTCTACACAAATAGTTTTTAAAGCCATTGAGTATCGAGAGTTTGTTCCAGAATTTGCAGGAATGTTTCAAAAAGAAGTTGCGCAAAGAATTGCAGAAAAAGAAGGCAGTAAGGTTTATGGAATCTTATCTGTTTTAACACAAGCGTTTTTTGATGTTGAGTACTTGTTTACCGTTCCGCCAACTGTTTTTAATCCGCCCCCAAAAGTAGATTCTGGTGTTATTAGACTGACACGGAAAGAAAACTACAGCCTTCCTGTAGATGAAAAACTCTTCTTTAGAGTTGTAAAAACAGCCTTTAATCAACGAAGAAAAATGCTGCGAGGAAGTTTAAAATCCTTCAAACTTTCGGATACGTTAAAAGAAGACCCTATATTTGCGATGCGTCCCGAACAATTATCGGTACAAGAATTTATCAAATTGACCGAAAAAATAGCAGAAAATGGCATTTGAAATCACCAAACAACTTCTTGAAAAAGTAGTGCTATACATCGATCAGCAAAACGATGTGGCGCTTTCTGAATTATTCAGCGATATGCACCATGCAGATATTGCTGAGATATTAGACGAAATTTCTTTTGATGAAGCGGTATACATTATCAAGCTATTAGATAGTGAAAAAACATCTGAAGTATTGATGGATGTTGATGATGATGTACGTGAAAAAATTCTAAAAAATCTTTCTGCCAAAGAAATTGCCGAAGAAATAGATGAACTAGACACCGATGATGCTGCAGATATTATTTCGGAGCTCTCTGAAGAAAGGCAAGAAGCGGTAATGTCTGAAATTGAAGATGAAGAACATGTTAAAGACATTGTTGATTTACTACAATATGATGAGGATTCTGCCGGTGGATTGATGGCAAAAGAACTGGTACGAGTAAATGAGAATTGGACGGTTTTAAAATGTGTCAAAGAGATGCGCATTCAGGCCGAAGAAGTAACCAGGGTACATTCTATTTATGTAGTTGACGATCAAGAAAAACTAAAAGGACGCTTGTCTTTAAAAGACCTGTTAATTACCAGCCCAAGAACTCCGATTGTTGATGTTTATATTCCAAAAGTAGACTCTGTAAATGTGAATGACAACTCTGAAGATGTTGCGAACATTATGCGTAAATACGATTTAGAAGCCATTCCTGTAGTTGATGAGCAAGGAGTTTTGGTGGGTAGAATTACCATAGATGACATTGTAGATGTTATTAAAGAAGAGGCCGATAAAGATTACCAATTAGCTGCCGGTTTAACAGAAGATGTAGAAGCTGATGATAGTATTTTTCAACTAACCAGAGCACGGTTACCTTGGTTATTTTTAGGACTTCTTGGAGGAATTGGAGCTTTTTTAATCATGGGAGGCTTTGAAGATATTTTTAAAGGAAATGACATTACCCTTTTCTTCTTTACTCCGTTAATTGCTGCCATGGCAGGAAATGTAGGCGTACAATCATCTGCTATTATTGTACAAGGGTTAGCAAATGACGATGTAAAAGGAAGCATCAATAGCCGCCTGATTAAAGAAATGTTGTTATCAACACTTAACGGCGTTATACTCGCCATTGTTTTATTTTTATTTATCTGGGCATACGAAGGAAAAATAGATACTGCATTGGCCATATCTATTTCTTTAGTTGTTGTAATTATTGTTGCGGGCTTAATAGGTACCTTTGTTCCATTATTTTTAGATAAAAGAGGGATTGATCCTGCCATTGCAACGGGGCCTTTTATTACCACAAGTAATGATATTTTCGGAATCTTAATTTACTTTATGATTGCTAAAATAATTTTAGGCATCTAATGTTAACTTCGTAAACAAGTCCCAAAGTACTACACCACAACTTACAGAAATATTTAAGGAATGTTTGGTGCCTACTTGCGGAATCTCAATAACCTCATCAGAAGCAGAAACCACTTCTTGCTGTACACCTTTTACTTCATTTCCCAACACAATGGCATAGGTTTAGTTTTTTTCTGGAGTAAATCTGTTTAACATCGTGCTGTTTTCTGCTTGCTCAACAGACAACACTTTGATGTTTGAAGTTTGTAATTTTTCAATCAATGAAAGCGTGTCATCAGCGTATTCCCACGCTACAGATTCGGTAGCGCCCAAAGCGGTTTTATGAATTTCTTTGTTGGGTGGTGTTGCTGTGATTCCGCAGAGGTATATTTTTTCAATCAAAAAAGCATCACTAGTTCTAAAAACCGATCCTACATTGTTCAAGCTTCTAATATTATCGAGTACCACAATTAAAGGTGTTTTTTGAACCTCTTTAAATTCATCCACCGAAATCCTGCCTAGTTCACTATTTTTTAGTTTTCTCATATCAAAGGTCCAAAGGTTCAGCAAGTTCAGTAAAAATTTCTAAAAAAACTATCGTCTGATTACTACGCACTGAACACTGTTTTGTAACTTCGCAAAACTAATTCAAAATTTTGAAAGACTTGGCAAAAGCACCCATAAAAAAGGTCACCCCCTTAATGAAACAATACAATGCCATCAAGACAAAACATCCTGATGCCTTATTGTTATTTAGAGTTGGTGATTTTTACGAAACCTTTGGTGAAGATGCTAAAAAAGCTGCAGGAATTTTAGGAATTGTGTTGACAAAAAGAGGAGCAGGAAGTGAAACAGAGACTGCTTTGGCAGGTTTTCCACATCATTCTTTAAACACCTATTTGCCAAAATTAGTCAAAGCAGGAATGCGTGTTGCCATTTGTGATCAGTTAGAAGATCCGAAAATGACAAAAACCATTGTAAAGCGTGGTGTTACAGAATTGGTTACTCCTGGTGTTGCATTGAATGATGAAGTATTGCACTCCAAAACCAATAATTTTTTAGCCGCCGTACATTTTGGGAAAAAAAATTTAGGAATTTCGTTTTTAGATGTTTCTACAGGCGAATTTTTGGTGGCGCAAGGAAATGAAGAATACATCGATAAATTATTACAAAATTTCAACCCGAGTGAAGTGCTCGTTCAAAAACAGCACAAGCAACGTTTTTTAGAACTCTTTGAAGATCGGTTTTACACCTTTTATTTAGACGATTGGGTTTTTCAACAAGAATACGGACAAGAAACACTGCACAATCATTTTAAGGTCAATACGCTAAAAGGTTTTGGTGTAGACACATTACAGTATGGAATTGTAGCTGCAGGCGCCGTAATGCACTATCTTTCTGAAACACAACACAACAAGCTAGAGCACATTCAATCGATTAGTAGAATTGCAGAAGACAACTATGTTTGGATGGATCGATTTACCGTTCGGAACTTAGAATTATACCATGGAACTTCGGTAAACGCTGTTACGCTTTTAGACATTATTGACGCTACTATTTCTCCAATGGGAGGTCGTTTGCTAAAACGTTGGCTGGCCTTGCCTCTAAAAAATATCGAAGCCATTCAAAAACGGCACGAAACAGTAAAGTTTTTAATTGATTCTGATGATTTCTTCGAGACAGTAACCTATCAACTACAACAAATTAGCGATATTGAACGACTGATCTCTAAAGTAGCTACTCAAAAAGCATCGCCAAGAGAAGTTGTTTTGTTAAAAGCATCTTTACAAGCAATTTTACCCATCAAAATAGCCGCTGAAAAAAGCAGCAATACCGCTGTAAAACAGATTGGAAAGCAATTAAACAATTGTACGGAAATCATTGAAAAAATAACACACACTTTATTTGATACTGCACCAGTAAATATCAACAAAGGAAATGCCATTGCCAATGGAGTTTCTCAAGAGTTGGATGATTTACGCGCCATTTCTTCTTCTGGAAAAGAATATTTAGACAATATGCTAGCGCGCGAATCTGAGCGAACAGGCATTACGAGCTTAAAAATCTCCTTTAACAATGTTTTTGGTTATTATATCGAAGTTCGAAATAGCCATAAAGACAAGGTGCCTTCAGAATGGATTCGTAAGCAAACCTTGGTCAATGCAGAACGTTATATTACCGAAGAACTAAAAGAATACGAAACCAAAATTTTAGGCGCCGAAGAAAAAATTGCAACATTAGAACATGCGTTGTTTTCTGAACTGATTGCATACGTTGTTCAATTTGTACAACCTGTTCAACAGAATGCCAACGGAATTGCACAGTTAGACTGTTTGCTATCCTTCGCAAAAACAGCCATCAACAATAATTATGTACGTCCGTTACTTGATGAAACTACAGACATTGAAATTAAAAATGGGCGGCATCCAGTCATCGAAAAACAATTACCTATTGGTGAAGAATATGTAGCCAATGATGTAGTATTGAATCGAAATCAACAACAAATTATAATGATTACCGGACCTAATATGTCTGGTAAATCTGCCATCTTACGTCAAACTGCATTGGTTGTTTTATTGGCGCAAATGGGAAGTTATGTGCCTGCGCAAAATGCACGAATCGGAATTGTAGATAAGATTTTTACACGTGTTGGTGCTAGTGATAATATTTCTATGGGCGAATCTACATTTATGGTAGAAATGAACGAAACAGCGTCTATTCTAAATAACATCTCTGAACGAAGCTTGGTCTTATTGGATGAAATTGGTCGAGGAACGAGCACCTATGACGGAATTTCAATTGCCTGGGCAATTGCAGAGTACTTACACGAACATCCTTCAAAAGCAAAAACATTATTTGCAACACATTATCATGAGTTGAATGACATGACAGAAACGTTTGATCGCATTAAAAACTTCAACGTTTCTGTAAAAGAATTGACAGACAACATCATCTTTTTACGAAAATTGGTGGCTGGAGGAAGCAATCATAGTTTCGGGATTCATGTAGCTAAATTAGCAGGAATGCCAACATTGGTAATTCATAGAGCCAATAAAATTTTAGCACAATTAGAAAAAAATCATACCAATAAAGACGTAAAAGACGCCTTAAAAAATGTGCAACATGAAGAAATGCAATTGAGCTTTTTTCAGTTAGATGACCCGTTGCTAGAAGACATCAAAGAAGAAATTTTAGCCACCAATATTGACGCCTTAACACCTATTGAGGCATTGATGAAGTTGAATGAAATTAAACGGATGTTGATTAAAAAATAAGAATTCACTACGCCATATCATTTCAAAATAACTCCCTATCTTTGCAGCTCGTATGAGTACAACTTTTTTATTTATTGGAAGCCCAGAAATTATTGTCATCGGATTGATTGTGGTGATGTTGTTTGGTGCTGATAAAATTCCTGAAATTGCACGAGGCTTAGGAAAAGGAATGCGTCAATTAAAAGATGCCACCAATGACATTAAAAAAGAAATAAACGATACGGCAAAAAATCAAGGAATTGATACCGATGTTGCCAAAGACATTACTTCAGAAATCAATAAGGTAAAAGACGGGATTGATGATGTCACAGGTCCGATTAAACGAAATCTGTAGTTTTGTTTACCCAAAAAAACTAGTACATCAATTAAAATATCGCTGTCTAGTCTCTTGGCTCTAGTTTCTTGGTTCTTTTCTACTTCACCCTACTAATGGTCAAACCATCTCTAATAGGCAACAATACCGTTTCTATTCTTTTATCGGAATTCAACAAGTTATTATAGGCTAACAGCACTTTTGTATCGGTGTCTTTTGGGTCTAACTTTTCAACCACTTTACCACTCCAAAGCACATTATCTGACAAAATAACACCGCCTTTGTTCATCTTGTCAATAATCAAATGAAAGTAATTGATATAATTTGATTTGTCGGCATCAATAAAAACCAAGTCGAACTTCTCATTGATCGTTGGAATAATTTTTACGGCATTACCAACATAACTCTTGATTTGGTTTTTTGTGGGTGATTTTTGAAAGTATTTTTCTTGTAAACTCGATAATTCTTCGTTTTTATCAATCGTATGAAGCCTTCCTTCGGATGTCAACCCTTCTGCCAAACACAATGCAGAATAACCCGTATAGGTTCCTATTTCTAAAATAGTTGTTGGCTGAATTAGTTTAGAAATTATTGATAATACACGGCCTTGAAAAGCGCCACTCAACATTCTTGGATTCAATACTTTTTGCCAAGTTTCTCTTGTGAGTTGCTGCAACAAAAGTGGTTCTTCTTGAGAATGATTCACCACATAATCGTCTATTTTTTCAGGTAAAAAGTGCATATATTACGTTTTGTCAAAGATAAAAAAAACGGAATTTATAGCGTATAAATTCCGTTTTTTATCTGGTTCTTTCTTTTGGCTAGACAACTTCTTGCATCTTTCTTTTAAGAAGCTTCTTATCTTCCATTGACAATTGCCTTGTTTCTTTTTTACAGCTTCTTGCTTTTATTTTAAATACTGCAGTCATTGTTTTGTTCTGCTTTCCATATGTTGCGCAAATTTTACACAGTAAAAAATGGAAATTCAATTTAACTTTCTCTAAAAAAGAAGCCTCTCCGTATTGGCCTTTATCGCAAATAGTTGTAGCCTCGTCACAAGTGATCATCATTTTTTTAAACATCATAGTTACGCATTAAACCAATTTTCTTCCATGCATTTTCTCAATTGAGTTCTTGCTCTGTGAATTATTACCCAAAGGTTTGACGCAGTAATATTTAACTCCTTACAAATTTCTTCAGTTTCAAATTCTTGAATGGTCTTCATTCTAAAAACCACAGCATATTTTTCTGGCAAATGATCAATGCATCGATCTATTGCTTGTTTTAATTCTTCATTCTCTATCAATTTGTCCGTGTCATTATCCCATGTTTGAGGAACTCTTTCTTCGATCCAACTCCCCTCATTTTCTCCAGCTTCATAAAAATTCATTCGAACTTCTGCTTTCCCTTTGACAGAATTAATTTTACGATAATAGTCAATTACTTTACGCTTTAAAATGGCAACTAGCCAAGTTCTTTCTGTTGCCTTTCCTTCAAAATTTTTGGCTGACTTTAGCCCTGCAAAAAAAGTTTCTTGCACCAAGTCTTTAGCAATATCACTATTGTTTACACGAACAATAGCATAGTTAAACAGGTAATCTGCATAACTATCAATCCATTTGTTTGGATCTAATGTATGTCTTTTTGAGATTTGGTTCATGAATTTCAAATATACATTATTTTTTAGCTTTTAAAGCCGTGCTGTTTTGTCTTCTGCGCATGTCTACTAGGTAAATAATTTCCCAGTTTCCATTGTTATTAAACAGTTGAAAAGAATTGGCGCCACAATGACTAAACTTACCGTTTACATAAAACTCATAAGGTGTCCAAACGGACGCTAAATTTCCATCAACTTTAATTGTATAAGAACCTAGTTTTTCTAGATATACATCAGTAGGCTTTTTACTTGCAATGGCTTTTAACAATTGCGCTTTTGTTTCTGATTTTAAGACTTTTTTACCTTCTCTATTTGTAAAGGTAGTTTGAAGTTTTACATCACGATGCATTGTTTTTTTAATGCGTGTAGAATCTCCATTGTGCAATCCTTCAAAAAAAGCACGAATTGTTTGTTGAATCTTTTTTTCTACACTTGTATCTTGTGCTTTAACTTGTATTGATAAAAATAGCAATACAATAACTGTTACAATTCTTGGCATAATGCGTTACTTTTAGATGCTAAAACTAAAGAAAAAACAACATTGAAAAAAGCATTCCCTGATACGTTAACGAAATATTAACGAGCAACTTTCTGCTACAAAAATCTTAAAAAAAGAAGCGTTTCTAAAATACACGTTCAACCCCTAAGGTTTTTTCACTATTTTTACACCAGTTATTAAAACGAATAAAATGTCAGTAGCAAAAAAGGAATATAAAAGAGTTACCACAAAGTCTTTAGTAGAAATGAAATCCAATGGCGAAAAAATTTCAATGCTAACGGCGTGCGATTATACCATGGCAAAAATTGTTGATGGAGCAGGAGTTGATGTTATTTTAGTGGGCGATTCTGCATCTAACGTAATGGCAGGTCATGAAACAACATTGCCCATTACATTGAACGAAATGATTTACCATGCAAGCTCTGTAGTTAGAGCATGTGAACGAAGTTTAGTGGTGGTAGATTTGCCTTTTGGAACCTATCAAGGAAATTCAAAAAACGCCTTAGAGTCTGCCATTAAAATTATGAAAGAATCTGGTGGGCATTCCGTAAAATTAGAAGGATGAAGCGAAATAGCAGAATCTGTTTCTAGAATTTTAACCGCTGGAATCCCTGTGATGGGGCACTTAGGCTTAACACCACAATCTATCTATAAATTTGGAACCTATACCGTAAGAGCCAAAGAAGAAGAAGAGGCTGACAAGCTATTAAGCGATGCCAAACTCTTAGAAAAACTAGGTTGTTTTGCACTGGTTTTAGAAAAAGTTCCTGCAAAATTGGCAAAAAAAGTAGCCGAAAACTTAACCATTCCGGTTATTGGAATTGGTGCTGGTGGTGGCGTTGACGGACAAGTCTTGGTAACACATGATATGCTTGGAATGACGCACGAGTTTAATCCGCGGTTTTTACGTAGATACTTAGATTTATATGCAGAAATGACGGATGCTTTTCAACGGTATAGTGCCGATGTAAAAAGCAAAGACTTTCCGAATGAAAATGAGCAATATTAATGAAACAATTAGCTAATTTGAAAATGTAGTAATGAAAATCCTACATTTAGATACAAATCACCCTCTTTTACAAAACCAACTCAATGATTTGGGCTTTGTAAATGATGAAGATTATTCTTCTTCAAAAGAAGAAATTCTTAAAAAAATTCATTTGTATGGTGGAATTATCATTCGAAGTCGATTTTCGATAGACAGCCATTTTTTAGACAAAGCAACTCGCTTAAAGTTTATTGGTCGTGTGGGCGCTGGTTTAGAAAATATTGATGGTGAATATGCCAAAAAAAAAGGTGTGCACTTAATTTCTGCCCCTGAAGGAAATAGAAATGCCGTTGGAGAACATGCCTTGGGCATGCTATTATCGCTCTTTAACAAACTCCATAAAGCAGATGCAGAAGTTAGAAGTGGAAAATGGTTGCGAGAAGACAATCGCGGTATTGAGTTAGACGGAAAAACAATTGGAATTATCGGCTACGGAAACACGGGAAAAGCCTTTGCAAAAAAGCTTCGAGGATTTGACGTAACCGTTTTGTGTTATGATATTAAACCAAATCTCGGTGATGAAAATTGCACCCAAGTTTCACTCTCTGAACTTCAAGAAAAAGTAGATGTTCTAAGTTTACATGTTCCTGAAACTCCACAAACAACAGATATGATTGACGCTTCTTTTATCAAGCAATTTAAAAACTCTTTTTGGCTCTTAAATACCGCAAGAGGCAAAAGCGTTGTTACCAATGATCTGGTTGCTGCTTTAAAATCTGGCAACATTTTAGGCGCTGGTTTGGATGTGCTAGAATATGAAAAATCATCTTTTGAAAACCTTTTTTCTAAGGATACAATACCAGAAGCTTTTCAATATTTGATTGAAGCTGAAAACGTACTTTTATCGCCGCATGTTGCAGGTTGGACTGTTGAAAGCAAGCAGAAATTAGCACAAACAATTGTCGATAAAATAAAACAACTCATTCTCTAATCATGAAAAAAAGAGTTACAGGAATTGGGGGTCTTTTCTTTAAAACTGAAAACCCTAAAGAAACCAAGAACTGGTATCAAAAACATTTAGGATTTGATACTGATAATTGGGGCTGTACCTTTTCATGGAAAGACAAAGAAGGAAAAGAGGCTTCTACACAATGGAGCCCTTTTGCAAAAGACAGCAACTATTTTGAACCTTCTAAAAAAGACTTTATGTTTAATTATAGAGTTGAGAACTTGGTAGAATTATTAGACCAACTAAAAAATGAAGGCGTTACGGTTATTGATAAAGTAGAAGAATATGATTAC
>JAQWOR010000030.1 GCA_029245785.1 Polaribacter sp. | reverse complement strand
GGTACCATCGCGTTAGCGGATGCAAATATAGTGCTCCTTTTTTATATTTACCAAATAAAAATGTAAAAAATCTGTTGTATTTTTGAGGCGTCTATAAAGCAAGTGTATGAATTTAATTATTGATGTAGGAAATACGAGAATCAAAGCAGCTGTATTCGAGAACGATAGCCTAGTAGCACTGTTTGTTTTTGAAGAAAAAGACTTGGTTCTAAATGTTGAAAAAATTGTATCAACATACTCAATTTTAAGAGGGATTATTTCTTCTGTAACTACAGCCTCGAACTCAAGCGTTAAAAAAATAAAAGAGCTACTTCCTTTTATGGAGTTAAACGCAGCTACAAAAGTACCATTTAACAACCTTTATAAAACACCGAAAACATTGGGTGTAGATAGAATTGCTTTGGTAGCAAGGGCTGTAGAGAAGTACCCAAATAAAAATGTGCTAATTATTGATGCAGGTACCTGTATCACCTATGATTTTGTAACTTCAAACAAAGAGTATTTAGGAGGCGCCATTTCTTTAGGAATAAAAATGCGCTATACTGCGTTGCATGAACATACAGCTAAGTTGCCGTTATTAGAGACGTATTTAATTGATAATTTTATTGGGAACTCTACAGAAAGTAGTATTCATTCTGGGGTGATATATGGTGTGTTGAATGAAATAAAAGGAGTGATACGGCAGTATCAAAGAAAAAATAAAGATTTAACAGTAGTTTTAACAGGTGGAGATACAAATTTCTTGGCTAAACAATTAAAAAGTAGCATATTTGCCAATCCAAATTTTGTATTGGAGGGTTTGAACACAATTTTAACGTATAACAAAGAAGAATGTTAAAAAGAATTTTCTACATATTTTTAGTATTTGTTTCCATAAAAGCAGTTAGTCAAAGAACTAACTCATCACCATACTCATTCTTCGGAATTGGGCAGCAGTACAGTTCTCAGACAGTAGAACAGGTAAGTATGGGAGGAGTTGGAGTTGCCTTTAGCGATTCATATCATTTAAACTTGATGAATCCAGCAGGGCTTGCTAATTTACGATTTGCCGCCTATACATTTGGTTTGACGGTAAATGATTTAACAGTAAAAGACTTTTCTGGTTCGCAATCTTCTACATCTACAAGTTTATCTTATGTAAATATAGGGTTTCCTATTGGAAAAAAAGCAGGGATGTCTTTTGGTTTGCAACCAAATACATCGGTAGGATATTCGTTATTAAACGAGGTTAAGGATGCTGATGGAGAGTTGTTAGAAGTATCAAGATTTTTTGGACTTGGAGGAACGAGTAAAATCTATGGAACCTTTGGAATGTTTTTGACAAAAGAACTTTCTGTTGGAGTAGAGGCAGAATACGTTTTTGGTAAAACAGAAAATACTGTTTTAAACCAACGAACAAATGTAACCTTGGCAACCAATAATACGGAAGAAACTACGCTTAGAGGAAATGGATTGAAAATAGGAATGCAGTACACAAAAGAATTGTCAAACAAATTGATGCTGAATTTTGGAGCGACAATGAAGCTCCAAAACAGCTTAACAACAAATGGAGAAGGGCATTTGTACTCTTCGTTCTCAGGATCTCCTAGAGACACCATTTCTAGTGTAACAATTAACGGAAAAATTGTAAGCCCGTTAAAAACAGGACTAGGTATTGGTATAGGAAAGGTAGGGAAATGGTATGCTGGTTTAGAATATGAGTTTCAAGATGCACTAAGTATTCAAGGTTCTTTATTAAGTGAAAGTACGAGTTATGCCTATAGTAATTCAAATAAACTATCTTTGGGAGGGTTTTATTTGCCAAAAATGAATTCGATTTCAAGCTATTGGGATCGAGTTACTTATAGAGCTGGACTTCGTTTTGAAAAAACAGGATTATTGGTAAGTAAAACATCAACAGTTGGTGGCTTTACTGAAATAAATGACTTTGGCATATCTTTTGGTCTTGGTTTACCGATGGGGAAAAAAATATCAAACCTAAATTTAGGTGTAGAGTACGGAAAAAAAGGAACGACTGCCAACGATTTAATACAAGAAAATTATTTTAATTTAAGATTGAGTTTGTCATTAAATGATAGTTGGTTTGTAAAAAGAAGAATTGATTAATATAAATGGATAGATGATGAAAAAAATTACTTTTATACTTGCAGCAATTGTGCTATTATCAACTGCTACTGCAGTAAAAGCTCAAAATAATTGTGCCGTTCAGTACAATTTATTTAAAGGAGAGGTGCAAACAAAAAAATATGAAGCAGCTTATTTAAAGCTGGTTTCACTAATGAAAGACTGCCCTAGTTTGTCAATCAATATCTATAAATTTGGAGATAAAGTTGCTAAACATAGATTTAAAACAGCAACTGATAAAGCTGCTTCTTTTGCATTTGTGAAGCAAATTTTTGAACAAAGAATGCAATATTACCCAAATAAAGGTGCTGCCAAAGCAAATAGTGACTATGCTACATTCTTAGCAAAATATAAACTGGCTTCTGATGAAGAAGTTTTTGGGTATTTAGAAAAAGCATATGCAATAGACCCTACAAAAATGGGAGTAAAAAACATTTTCAACTATTTTCAAGGTGTTACAGATAGAAATAAAGACACCAATGTGCAATTGGTTTTTGATACCTATGATGATGTAATTGAAGCAGTGGGAAAAAAATTACAAGACTATTCTAAAAAGCTAAAACCATTGTTAGATGCACAAGAAAGAGAAGAAGAGTTAAGTAAGAAAGATAAGAAATATTTAAGAGCATATACCATAAATTCTAAAGCTTTAGGAGCTGTTGAATCAGGGTTGGATAGAATTATTATAAAATTATCTACTTGTGATCGATTAATTGTTTTGTATACTAGAGATTTTGAAGCAAACAAAACAAATGCCAAATGGCTTAGTAGAGCGGTTTCAAGAATGTACAATAAAGAATGTACTGATGATCCATTATATGATAAATTGGTAGAAGCTTGGGTAGCTGCAGATCCATCTCCAAAAACAACCGTTTATTATGCAGGGATTTTATACAAAAGAGGGAAAGAGGCTGAGGCAATGGAGTATTACAAAAAAGCTGTAGACCAAGAGCCAGATGCTTTTGAGAAGGCAAAAAGCTTGTATAAAATAGCTCAATTATTTGCTAAAAAAGGACAAAAAAGTAAAGCGAGAAATTATGCAAGACAAGCGTTGAAGAACAATCCTAATATGGGAAAAGCTTACTTGTTAATAGCCGGATTGTACGCCTCAAGTGCAAATGCTTGTGGTGCCACAGAGTTTGAAAAAAGAATGGTCTATACCGCAGCATTAAGAAAAGCACAAAGAGCTGCTGCAGTAGATCCAAGTATTTCTAGAAAAGCAGCAAAATATATCAAAAATTATAGATCTCAAGAGCCATCAAGAACCTTATTATTTACAGAAACTATTGCTGTAGGTTCTTCACATAGAATTAAATGTTGGATTGGAGAAACGGTTCGAGTTTCTAAAAAATAAGAATGAATACTAGACATACAGAAATATTTCAAAGCATTGTTACCGTTTTTTTGGTAGCAATGCTTTTTTCTTGTACTACTAATTCAAAAAAAGTAAGCGATTTTTTAGCTGTAAAAAACGTGCCAATAGGAGAAGTAAGAAATATCAACCATGTGTATAAAGATTCAGGTAAAATTACGTCTAAGTTAATAGCGCCATTTTTAAAAGATTACAGCAATAGAAAGAGGCATCCTTATAATGAGTTTCCTGAAGGAATACAGATGGTGTCTTTTGAAAATGGAGGAAAAGATTCTGTAACTATTACTGGAGATTATGCCTTGACCTATGTAAAAACCCTAATTTCTGAAATACATGGAAACGTAGTGGTGATTAATCATACAGAGAAATCTAAGCTAGAAACAGATCAATTGTTTTGGGATCAAAACACCGATTACTTTTATTCAGAAAAAAGATTTAAATTGACAACAGTATCAGACACGATAAACGGTGTTGGTTTTGAATCAAAAAAAGACTTGTCAAAGCATTTGGCAAAACGGGTTACAGGAAAATTTTTAGCAACTGATAATTAAACACATGAACAAACTTTGGAAAATTTTACAGTATGGGTATTTAATCATAGCGATTTTACTTTTTATTGATGCCATTCTAAATTGGAATGCAAATAGAGAGAAGGCTTATATATATTTAGGTTTCTCAGTTTTTATTACCTTAGTATTTTTCTTTAAAAGACATTTTAGAAAAAAGGTAGCGGCTAGAAATAATAAGTAATACTTTTTATGGAAACTCAAATAGCAATTATTGTTATTTCAATTTTACTTTCAGCGTTTTTTTCAGGAATGGAAATAGCGTTTGTTTCTGCTAATAAGCTGCATATAGAACTTGAAAAAAAGAAGAAAGGTTTTATTGCAAAAATGC
Source organism: Polaribacter sp. (assembly GCA_029245785.1). Classification (GTDB taxonomy): domain Bacteria; phylum Bacteroidota; class Bacteroidia; order Flavobacteriales; family Flavobacteriaceae; genus Polaribacter. The sequence goes on along the minus strand of JAQWOR010000030.1, from coordinate 37,084 downwards.
TGAGAAGCCTTACCGAAAAACCATCAAAGTTTATTACCACCATGTTGGTTGGTAATAATATATCTTTAGTAGTATATAGTTACTTTATGGGTAGACTTATTGTGAGTTTATTACCAGTAGAAGCTTTGAATGAATTTTTTGTTTTATTAATTCAGACAATAATTTCTACACTGCTAATTTTAATTACTGCCGAATTTTTACCCAAAGCTATTTTTAGAATTTATGCAAATGAAGCTTTGAAGTTTTTTGCAGTTCCTGCCTATTTTTTTTACATCCTTTTTCATTATATATCTTCGTTTATAACTTCAATTTCTGATTTTTTACTCCGTGTTTTTTTAAAAACAGCGGTTGATGAGCAGCAAAAAGAATTTAGTAAAGAAGAATTAGGAAACTATATTACAGAGCAGTTAGAAACAGGTAATGAAGAAGATAATGTAGATTCTGAGATTCAAATATTTCAAAATGCGTTAGAATTTCATAAAGTTAAAGCTCGTGAAATAATGGTTCCAAGAACCGAAATGTTGGCAGTAGATATTCATGAGCGTATTTCAAATTTAAAACAAACATTTATTGATACCGGTTTTTCAAAAATATTAGTATATAAAAATTCTTTGGATGATATTATTGGTTATGTAAGCGCCTTTGAATTGTTTAAAAAACCAAAATTAATTCGATCTATTTTATTGCCTGTAGAGATTGTTCCTGAATCGATGATTATAAATGATGTGTTAAACACACTGATCAAAAAAAGGAAAAGTATTGCTATTGTTTTAGATGAATATGGAGGAACTTCTGGAATGATAACGGTAGAAGATGTTGTAGAAGAACTGTTTGGAGAAATAGAAGATGAGCACGATTCACAAATCTTACTAGATAAAAAAATAGCAGAACAAGAGTATCATTTTTCTGCAAGATTAGAAGTAGATTATTTGAATGATGAATACAATTTAAACATCCCAAAAGAAGAAGCTTACGAAACTTTAGGAGGGTTTATTATCAACTATACCGAGAACATACCAGAATTAGGCGCAGAATTACAAATTGAAAATTTTTTAATAAAAATTCTAAAAGTTAGTTCGTCTAAAATAGAAGAAATTCACTTCAAACAAATTGAGAGAGAAGCATAAAAAGACGTAAGAGGTACAATCTTAAAAAGCTCTCAAATAATTCTGCTCAAGCGGTTGCATTATTAACTTCGAAATTGTATTTTCGCTGACTGTAAATTAAATAAACGACGTATGGCAATTTTATCTAAAATTAGAGACCGCTCTCTTGCATTAATTCTTGTAATTGGATTGGCATTATTTGCTTTTGTATTGGACCCTTCAAGTATTGAAGAATTTTTAAGCTCCTCTAAAGTAAATACTGTTGGAGAGGTTGATGGAGAAACAATATCTAGAAAAGAATTTAGTGAAGCACTAGAGGTGTATAAATCGCAAGTAGGTAATAGAACAACAGAAATGGAAGCTTCTAATATCGTATGGGATAATTTAGTAAGGCAAAAAATTTATCAAGCACAATTGGCAGAATCAGGGATTACTGTGGGCGAATCTGATGTTTGGAATGCACTTATTGAAACCCCTTCTATAAAAAACAATCCACAATATCAAAATGAAATTGGATTGTTTGATCAAGAAAAATTAAAAGAATTTTTAAAGATCATTAAAGAAGATGTAAATCAAAAAGCTACTTGGGCAGCTTGGACAAACTATATGTCTCAAATTAAAAAGAATTTAGAGAACACAACCTATAATAATTTGATTACTGCAGGTTTAGGAGCCTCTTTAAAAGAAGGAGAAAACCAATATTTTAATACTACTGCAAAGGTAACATCTCAATATGTATATGTTCCTTATACAACAATTGCAGACAGTATTGTTAAGGTAACAAAATCTGAAATAGATAGTTATGTCAAAGCACATGCTTCTAATTATAAAGTAGAAGCGTCTAGAGATCTTAACATTGTAAAATTTGACATTCTCCCAACCGCAGAAGATGAAACGGCAATTAAAAATGAAGTTGCTGAATTGCTGAATGATAAAGGGGCGTTCAAAGGGTTGAAAAACACAGAAGATCTTGAAGAATTTTTTGAAGATTCAGACATTCCTTTAGAAGAAAATTACAATTTTAAAAATTCGGTTTCTGTTGAAATTGCAGAGGCTGTTTTTAATGGAAAAGCAGGAGCTGTTTTTGGACCATATAAAGATAGAGGCTATTTTAAAATAAGCAAACTGTTAAAAGTTACTCAAATGCCAGACTCTGTAAAAAGTGCTCACATTTTAATTCCTTTTATTGGTTCAGTTTCTGCAGATCAAGAAACCACAAAGACAGAAGCACAAGCTAAGAAAACAGCAGATAGTATTTTGTCTCTTGTAAGAAGAAATAAAAAGAAATTTGCAGCCATTGCTGATGCAGTTAACCCTGATGGAACAAAAGGCAAAGGAGGAGATATTGGATGGGTTACTAAAAATGTAGCATATTCTCCTAATTTTGATGCAGATTTTGCAAACTACTTATTCTTTAATAAGAAAAGAACTACCCGAGTTGTTAAAACAAAATTTGGATATCATATTATTAGAATTGACAATCTTAAAAATAAGCAAAAAGCTGTAAAATTAGCCACTTTTGCTAGACAATTGGATGCGTCAGTAGCTACTGAAAACAAGATCTTTCAAGAAGCAGAAACATTGGCTCTAGAGTTGTCAAACGGAAAGAGTTTTGATGAGCTTGTTAAAGAGAAAAACTTAACGTCTAGACCAGCAATTGGATTAAAGGTACTAGATGAGAATGTTCCTGGAGTTGGAAATCAAAGAGAAATTATTACTTGGGCTTTTAATAGTGAACAAGAAGTAGGTGATTTTAAAAGGTTTGATACAGAAAAAGGACATGTTGTAGTGGTTATTACAAACCAAACAAAGAAAGGACTGATGTCTGCTAAAAAAGCACAATTTAGTGTTAGGCCTATATTGATAAATCAAAAAAAGGCCGCAATTATTAGCGAGAAAATGAATGGAACAACTTTAGATGCTATCGCTAAAGCGAACAACACAACTTTGAGAAACGCTTCAGGGCTTACATTGAGTGCTCCTATGATTTCTGGAGTTGGATATGAGCCTACAGTTGTAGGAGCAATGTCTACTGCAAAAGAGAATACTTTGTTTTCTGAAGTGGAAGGAGAAAAAGGTGTTTTTGCATTTGTTGTAACTAAAAAAGAACAGCCAGTAACATTACCTAGCTATGATTCTTATAGGAAAAGAATTGCAGATCAACGAAAAAAGCAAACAAAAAACATATACGAAGCTATTAAAGAAGCGGCGAATGTAAAAGATGGTAGAAGCACTTTTTACGGCATCAACTAAACAAGTTAAATAAATTATTAAACCCGTTCCAGTAGCTCTATGCTATTAGAACGGGTTTTTTTATGCTAATACAGAAGAATAGTAGCATTGTGTCACAAAAAAAACCTCGTTTTAAAAACGAGGTTTTTTAGATGTATAAAAGAACTATTATCCGTTCATAGAAATTAAAAACTCATCATTATTCTTAGAGTATTTAACTTTTTCGTTGATAAATTCCATGGCTTCAACAGGGTTCATGTCTGCTAAATACTTACGTAATACCCATAAACGCTGTACAGTTTTAGGATCTAATAATAAATCATCACGCCTTGTACTAGATTTAATCAAGTCAATTGCAGGATAAATTCTACGGTTAGAAATATTGCGCTCTAACTGCAATTCCATATTTCCAGTTCCTTTAAATTCTTCGAAGATAACCTCGTCCATTTTAGAACCAGTTTCTGTCAAGGCAGTTGCTATAATGGTCAAAGACCCGCCATTTTCAATTTTACGAGCAGCACCAAAGAAACGTTTTGGCTTGTGTAAAGCGTTTGCATCAATACCTCCTGATAAAATTTTTCCAGATGCAGGCGCTACCGTATTGTAAGCCCTTGCTAAACGTGTAATTGAATCTAGTAAGATAACAACATCATGGCCACATTCTACCAAACGTTTTGCTTTTTCTAAAACAATATTCGCTACACGAACGTGTTTGTCAGCTGGCTCATCAAAAGTAGAAGCAACAACTTCTCCACGAACACTACGTTGCATGTCTGTAACTTCTTCTGGTCGTTCGTCAATTAATAAAATAATTTGATATACTTCAGGATGATTTGCTGCAATAGCATTTGCAACGTCCTTTAATAACATTGTTTTACCCGTTTTAGGTTGTGCCACAATCATACCACGTTGTCCTTTTCCTATTGGAGAAAATAAATCAATAATCCTGGTAGATAAAGAGCTTCCTTTTTCGGCTAAATCAAATTTTTCTTGTGGAAATAAAGGTGTTAAATGCTCAAAAGAAACACGATCTCTAACCACATTTGGGTTTAGGCCATTAATTTTTGATACACGAATTAAAGGAAAATACTTTTCTCCTTCTTTTGGTGGTCGAACATTTCCTCTTACGGTGTCTCCAGTTTTTAAACCAAATAATTTGATTTGAGATTGAGAAACATAAATATCATCAGGTGATGATAAATAATTATAATCAGAAGAACGTAAGAAACCATAGCCATCAGGCATCATTTCTAAAACACCTTCACTTTCTATAATTCCATCAAATTCAAAATCTGGATCTTTATAGCGTGTGTTGCTTTTATTTCCTTTAGGAACTCGGTCCTTATTTTGATTATTATTTTTGTTTTTTTGTTGCTGAGGATTGTTTTTATGTTTTTGATTTGTATGAACAGGTGTTCTATCGTTAGGTTTTTTTTCAGTTGATACGTTGGCTTCTTGCTTAGTGCCTTCTGAGGTATGTTCTTTATCAGAACTTGAAGAAGGAGCTGTTGCAGTATCTTTTTTGGGAACAGAAGCTTGTTTTGAAACAGGTGTTTGTTTTTTTACAACTGGAGTTGGCTTTTGAGAAGGAGTAGGTGCTTCTGTAGGTGTTTCAGAAGAAACAGAAGTTTCTTTCTTTTCTTTATGCACTACCTTTTTAACAACTCTTCTTCTTTTTGGTTTTGTAGCTCTTGGCTTTTCTTCATTTGAAAGAGTTGCGGCTTGTACATCTAAAATTTGATAGACAAGGTCTAATTTTTTTAACTGACTGATTTTAGATACACCAACAGTTTTGGCAATCTCTTGAAGTTCAACAAGAGTTTTTGCTTTTAGTCCAGAAATTTCGAACATTTTTGAATGATTAAATTAATGATATGAAGATTCTTAAAATTTTAAGAACTTTTTTTGTTAAATTTTTTTGATTTGATAGTGTAACGTGCTGAACGATACTAATGTGTAGTTGAATAATATGAGCAAATATATGTAATTATTTTTAACTACAAAATTTCTTTTTAAAAAAAGAAAGGTTTACTTTTGTCAACCAACTTAAGGGAATGATTCAAAGAGTACAAACTATTTACTTATTATTAGCCGCTATGATTTCTGGTGGACTGATTTTTATAGTTCGTTTGTGGACTGAAGCCTCTAATCAAATGGTATTTGCTGGAGATTTATTGTCAAACCCAAGTATTTTAATTAAAACAATTTTATTTTCATTTTTAACATCGTCATTGTTATCAATACTTGCTATTTTCTTATTTAAAAATAGGCAATTACAATTTGTAGTAGGGCGTGTTAATATGATCATTAACTTCTATTTATTAGGTGTACTTATATATGTGTCACAAACCATATCTGGAGAAACAATAGTTTCTGAGAAGGGTATTGGGATGTTCTTTCCTATTATTGTTGTTGTGCTACTAGTTATGGCAAACAAAGCAATTAAAAAGGACGAAGATCTTGTAAAATCTGTAGACAGATTAAGGTAAACCTAACATCTTAGTATATTTAGTGCGAAAAAGACCGAGGATATTCCTCGGTCTTTTGTTTTATAAACGATTCAGAAATAAGTAAAATGAGGTAGATTTTTTATATGATTTTATTAGGTCAAAAAAGAATTTATAAGACCAAAGCAAGATTTTTTGTAAATTAGAGAAATATTTTTTAAAATTTTAGAAATTCTGTAAGTGTCTGACTGGATGCGTATTAAAAAAAGCTTGTCACTGAAAACCGTGACAAGCCTATACCCATTTATGGGACTCAAAAAACCCCATAAATGGGTATTGTACAGAATGTAAAAGTGATTTAAATTTGTAAAGTAAATAAGTATGAAAAGAACAATTAAAGTTCACGTAGCAGATGATCATAAAATTTTGATCGAAGGGATTATTGCTGTAATTAGTACTGAAAAAGAAATGGATGTCGTAGGCTACTCTTTGACGGGTAAAGAAGTCTTAGAGTGGTTTAGGCATCATGAAGCAGATGTTTTGATTTTAGACATCAACATGCCTGAGCTGGATGGAATAGGAGTTTTGAAAGCGTTTTACAAACGTAAAAAGAAACAAAAGATAATCATCTTATCTAGTTATGATGATGTAAAGTTTGCAAAAAAGATGACAACTCTTGGAGCAGATGGGTTTTTGGCAAAATCAAGTGCAGCAGAACATGTTACCAAAGCGATTAGATCTGTTCATAATGGCGTTCCTTATTTCAGTGATGCAATAAAAGAAGGTTTGCTTCAGATGTATGTAGGACAAAATGTAGCTAGAGGTTCAAGACCAAAAATAAATACTAAAATAACAAAGAGAGAGTTAGAAGTTTTAAAATTGATAGCTAAAGAGTACAACACACTCGAAATATCTGACAAATTGAATCTTAGCATCAATACTGTTGAAACTTATAGGAAACGATTATTAAAAAAAATAAATGTAAAAAATTCAGTAGGCTTGGCTATATATGCCGTTAAATATAATATAATATAGATCTGCCCCTAAGTAGAATTATTAATAAAAAAAATGAAATGAAAAAAATTAAAAAAATGCAGTAGGCTTGGCTATATAAGTCGTTAAACATAATATAGGATCTACCCCTAGATAGAATTTTTTTAAACCAATTCCCTTTGGTTGTCCTCCCCAGCCTCTTTTGGCTGCCTCCAAAGAAAATTCCTAACTTATATTTTGTTTTAGTTGATTTGATTATAGCTGAGTCTCTCATTTTTTATAAAAAAATAAGATATAGGAATAAAATAGAGCGTAAAAGCTTTTAAAATTGATCACTAAAGAGTACTACAATACAATGAAAATACTTGATAAAGTAAACCTTAGTGTCAATACCGTTGAAACATATAAAAGAAAAATTAATAAAAAAAAGAAAATGTAAAAAATGTAAAAAATGCAGCAGGCTCGGCTATATAAGACGTTAAATATAATATAGGTTGTGGTATATATTAGCGATTTAGAACCCTGATTGAAAATTGCTGCTTGTTAAAAAAAATGAATATTAATCACATTATGAACACAAAGAAAAACAAAATATTGAATCTTTTAAGAATTGGGTTTCTGCTCTTTGGAGTATCTCTATTACTATGGAATTGTGAAAAACAAAATTTTGAACCTGGAGTTCAAACTACTAAAAGTCCTTTTAAGCAAAAATTTGTAAGCCTTTCAGAGATTCCCAGGGTAAAACAACTCTTACCTAAAAAGTTAAAAAGCATCTATCAAAGAAAAACAACGGGACTCAGCGAAGCTATTTTTGATGAAAGCAATATTTTAGAAGTCATAGATACCTTAAACAATGCCAATTATTCATTTAGTTTTATATTACCAACCGCTCCTAAAGGACAGCTTTTTAATTTAATTATTGGTAAAAATAAATATGGTGAAATAAAAATGCCTTTTGTATTAAAATACACCTGCAATGAAGCATATGTAGACGAATTTATAGCCAGCAATAACAATTTAGCCCATTTTAAAGGGACTATTTCTGTTCATAAATACACCGATTATTTTGAAAAAGATTTTTTTTCTAAAACCACAAATCATGATTGTACAGAATTCGACCAATTTGGAGATCCAATACCTTGTGAAGTGCAGACTTTTGACGGAACATCTACAGGAGGAAAGACTGTAAGTGTTGGTACACCTAGTAATGGCACAGGGTTTTTAGCAGGAGGATGTACATTAGAAGGGCCTTACGTTATGGGATGTGGAGCATCTAGTTCTAATTCATGGCACTTGGAAAGTACTTGTGGAGGTAATAAATCAATAGCACTTTATTCTTATGTCTGGGACTGCGATGCTGTGAATTTATCAAAAAGTGCAACTGATTGCCCACCATGTACCACTTCGAATGATGGTGTTATTGGCATCAACACCATATCTATTCTAACCATGAGAGCTACTTTAAAAAAAGTGCTAAATCTTAGAGGGACCGAACTTGCTTGGGTAGCACATGACGATAATATTACAGAAGTAGGAAGTATTTATGCATTCTTAGAAAGGAATGAGGTTGATGGTGTGTATTTTCCTGAAGCGGTTAGTTTTGCTGATTTGGCGATGGAGGCATGGATGGAAAACAAAAATACACTAGTAGATTTTGAGGATAAAATTATTCTTGACGAAACTTTTCTTAATAACCCAAGGCTTAAATGCGTATACGATAAGTTTAAAGCAGGCACAAATACAATTTCTAACTACTTAGAAAACTTTTTAGGTGAAAGACCTGTTGCTCATTTAGAATTTGAAGCTGACGACAATTTCGTTGCTAACTATCCTGATCATGCCTCTGCTAGCGCAATAACAAGTGAGCCTGTAAATTTTCTAATTAATATCACATTTAATACTGATAATAGCAATTCAGAAGCATCAGAATCACATATGCCCACTATTATTTTGGCATTAGAATTTATTCATGAAATGGTACACGCAGAAATGTTTCGTAAATTACTGAGTTATGCACAAGAGCCAAATATCCCATGGACAACATTTTTTATCAAAAGTATTAAAAATGATTTTGGAGGATTATCCGATTATTATACAAGGTACTGGTTAAACTTACCTCCAAATCAAGCACCAAATCAAATGCAACACCAAGCAATGGCAGAACATTATAGATCAATGATAGTTGATGCTCTTAAAGATTTTGACAACAATCAACATACTAATGAGTTTTACAAAGCACTAGCTTGGGCGGGGTTAAAAGGAACAGGAGCAACGAATCCAACTACTGGATTGCCATTAAATGCGACAGAGGCATGGAAAAACTTAACGCCTACTCAACGAGCTGATATTAATTCAATTATTTCAAATACTATTCAAAATGAAACTCACGATTGTAATTAAAAACTTATTACTACTAATCATTTTTGTAAGTATTCTTAATGATGGATATTCACAAAAAAAATTATTTGAAGGGTGGGAAATTATTTCTGTTCAAAAAGATACTGTATTTCTTTTATTTAGAAAGAACAATGGAAATCATCCAAAGCATAGATGTATTAAGTTTAAAAATAAAAAAGGAATAGTTTTTAATTTATGTAAAAATGGTTCACTATTGTTTCCGAACAAATTTAAAGCTGACACATTGTGTTATAAACATTTAAAAGATTATACAGTTTCTACAATTGAAGATATTGAAAAAAAAGTAAAAGATTTTAGGTATAAAACCTATAAAAAAAGACCTAAAAGTGATCATGCTAAATTGTATCAAGCCTATGATAATAATGATATTTTTCAAACATATCTTATTGAAATAATTAGTAACAAAAAATTTGTAATTTATCCTGTAATATGGAGAAATCAAAGAATAATGCAATAAGGCAGGAGTTTTGTATGGAGTTCGGATTAATTTTGATAATTGATTTAAATACAAGCCACAACCATTCAGTTGATGGAGGCATCGGCATCAATACCGTTGAAACATATAGAAGAAAATTAATAAAAAAAAATGAAATGAAAAAAATGTAAAAAATGCAGCAGGCTCGGCTATATAGGTCGTTAAGTATAATATAAGATCTGCCCCTAGATAGAATTTCTTTAAATCAAATCCCCCCTTTGGTTGTCCCCACCAACCTCTTTTGGTTGCCCCCAAAGAAAATTTCTAACTTATATTCTGTTTTAGTTGATTTGGTATTTCCGAGCCTCTCATTTTTTATAAATAATAATAATAAATAACTAAAACAAATGTCATGAAAAAATTAAAAACTGGTTTATTAGTCGTTATGGGAGTATTGAGTTTTACGTCTTGCGCTACTTTTGAAAATGAAGTAGAGGCTCCTCAAGAACAATTATTGCAGATGTACACGTTAAGTAGAGATACCAATGGTGCTTACTCTATAAATTATAATGTAGCAGACAAAACAAGTGCCACGTCTCATAAAAACATTGGTTCTAAGACCAATGAAATTTATTTAGATAAGGTTGGGTATCGTGAGCAAAAGAATTACAAAAACAACTTTTCTTTAGACGATGATAAGATTAAAATACGCTTTGTTGATAACAATACAAGTGGAAGCACTCAAATTACTGTTGAAGATGAAAATGCTACCTTTGCAAAAGGAGCTAATAACAATAGGTTTTTGAAAGAATACGAAGTTACAGGAAATGCAGATGGAACGTTTCAATTAGATTTTGAAATAAATGAAGGAATTCAATCTGAATTTGTATATAACAAAGAATCTTCAACCTATGAAATTCATTTGTCAAAAGGGGATAGCACCGAAAAACAATTTTCAAGAGCAATAGATATCGCTGATGATGGTGTGTTAAAAGTTGATTTTGTAAATCATAAGTATGCAGGAAAAGGAGAAGCAACCGGTCCTGGAAGAAAGCCGAGAATCATTATTATAACAGATTGATTTGGTATATTTTATAAAAACTATACTGTTTTATGAATAAAATTTTAAAAGCATGTTGTTTGTGTTTGGTTTTGAGCTTTCAATTGAAAGCAATGACCAACGCAACAAATAATAGAGGAGAAGCTGTATGTATTTCAGTTTCTCCTTTTTCTGTGCTACAAGAAAAAGACACTGCTTTAAAGTTAGAGTATCAGCAAGTAAAAAAGCTTTATAAAGAAGAACACTACTCTAAAACGCTAAAGCAAGGATTGATCCTTTTAAGTAAAGTTGAAAAAGAGGATGATAAAGAGCTTGAATATTTGTGTAACTTCTTGATTGGAGAGGCCTTTCGAAAAATCAACAACCATCAGAAAGCATTGCTCTATTTTAAAAAAGCATTACTAATTTTACAAGAACATAGTTTTGTTGCAGGAGATTTTAAAAAGTACAACGATGCTTTTCAAGATACATACACCTTGGCAGAAAACTTGTTAAAAATAGGAACAGGGTATCACTTGTTAAACCAAAAAGACAGTGCAAGGTTTTATTACAAAAAAGTTGTTGAAACAAATGCGCTGAAAGTGAACGATTTAATACCGAAAGCTTCGGCATATGCAAACTTGTCAGGGATTTATTTAGAGGAGTCCAATTTTATATTGGCAAAAATTTACGCATTAAAAGCAGTAGAAATACATAAGAATAACAAAAACTCATCTAAAGAAGCTGCTGCGCTTGGAAATTTAGCGAGTATTTATGTAGAGTTAAAGGAGTACGAAAAGGCCAAGAACATCTATTTAAAAGCACTTGGTTTGATAGAAGATGACAAAACAAGTAGCGCCTTAAAATATAGAGAAGATTTGTATTTTAATATTGCGTATGCGTTGTACTTATTAAAAGATTACACGGCCTATGATTATCAAGAAAAATCCTATAATATTAAAGACAGCATACGAGATGCTGAAATTCAGCATATTATTAAAGGAGTGTTTGAAAAACATCAAATAGAACTTGTAAAAAACAAAGTAGCGTTAAAAAAGGCAGAAGAAAGAAGGGCTACATGGTTTTTAGGTATTTTGAGTATGCTAATTGTTGTCATCTCTGGGGTGATATTGTTTAATTATAGACTCCGACAAAAAAACTTAAAATTGCAACTCATTCAGAATAAACTAGCAGAACAAAGCAATTTAGAAAAACTGAAGTCAGAATCTCAAATGAGGGTTTTAAATGCAACGCTAGATGGAAAAGAGTCTGAACGCAAGCAAATCGCAGAAACATTACACGATAGCGTGAGCGCCTTATTGTCTTCTGCAAGTCTTCATTTACAAGCAAGTACAGCGCACTTTAATGGAGAAGCCCCTGTTGAAATTAAAAAATCACAGAAAATTATTACGGAAACATCAGAAAAAATTAGAGAACTGTCACATACATTGATGTCTTCTATGTTGTTGAAATTTGGGCTGAAATACGCGATTAATGATATGGCAGAAAAATATTCTAATTCGCAAATATCCATCAAATCTGAGATTCGAAATATCCGTCGTTATGATCAAAATTTTGAAATTAAGATCAATAATATCATTCAAGAGTTTGTCAATAATCTATTAAAACATAGTAATGCAACTGATGCTACTGTTAGTATTGTAGAAAAAGAAAATAAATTACATATCAATATAGAAGATAATGGTATTGGTTTTGATACAAAGAATATTGTCCAAAAGGATGGACTCGGAATTAACCAAATAGAAGCTAGGGTTCAAATGATGGATGGGAGCTTTGAGATTGATTCACAACAGGGAAAAGGAACTAGAATTTGTATTGTATTGCCAGTTTTTGAAAAAGAAAACACTACCCGCGCGTAGCCAATTCAATAATTTCTAAGTCTTTGATTTTATCGTTCTCAATTACAAACCGAAGCATGGTTCTTACCTTGTGAAATCCGTGATTTCCGGCAGCTCCAGGATTTAAATGCAAGAGGTTTAGTTTTTTGTCAAATTGTACTTTTAAAATATGAGAATGACCGCTGATAAACAACATTGGGGGTTTTTTTGTAATTTCTTCTTTAATACGAGTGTTGTACCTATTGGGATAGCCCCCAATATGCGTCATCCAAACAGCTACCTTTTCTATAGTAAATTTATTATCTAAAGGAAACTCTAATCGAGCGTTTGTACCATCAATATTTCCGTAAACCGCACGCAATGGTTTTAATTTTTGGAGGGTATCCGTAACATTTAGGTCTCCAATATCGCCAACATGCCAAACCTCATCAGCCTGTTTTACAAACTTCAATATTTGAGCATCTATATAACTATGCGTATCTGAAAGTAAGAGTATCTTTTTCACGTTTTAATTGTATAACTAACAAAATAAATTTATGTAATTTTGAGGTACACAAAAGTAAGAATTTTTGAGATATTTTATAGAATTATCATACAACGGAAAAAACTACCACGGATGGCAAATTCAACCAGATGCTATTTCGGTCCAAGAAGAAATTAACAAAGCAATTAGCACTGTCTTGCAAAAAAATATTATAGTGGTTGGTGCAGGTAGAACAGATACAGGTGTGCATGCAGAACAGATGTTTGCTCATTTTGATATTGATATAAAATTGGATGATCAATATATTTACAAGTTCAATTCAGTATTGCCAGAAGACATTGTTGTTTCTGACTTGCAAGCTGTAGCAGATGATAAGCATGTTCGTTTTGATGCATTGAGTAGAACCTATGAATATCGGATATGGTTGGGAAGAAACCCTTTTTTACTAGAGGGATCTTGGCAATTACATCACCAAAAATTATCAATTTCAAAGATGAATAAGGCAGCTTCCATTTTATTGGAGTATGAGAATTTTCAGGCCTTTTCAAAAGTAAGAACCGAAGTAAAAACATTTAATTGCTCAGTAACAAATGCTGAATGGAGGCAAGAAGGGAATTTATTGATATTTCGTATTTCAGCCAATCGATTTTTGAGAAATATGGTAAGAGCCATTGTAGGAACATTAGTTGATGTTGGTTCAGGGGCAATTACTGTTGAAGATTTTAGAACGGTTATTTTAAGTAAAAATCGATCAAATGCAGGACTTTCTGTTCCTGCAAAAGGCTTGTTTTTAACAGCCATAACATATAAAGATGAGTAAAAAAGAAGCAGGAAAAGCATTCGATATAAAAGTGTTTACACGCATATTGAGCTTTGCAAAAAGCTATAGAATACATTTTGTTATTACAATTTTTTCTGTAGTAACAGCCGCTTTATTGTCTGCTTTTAGACCTTACTTATTAATAGAAATCGTAAATAATTTTACAGAAACACGAAGTGAAAAAGGGCTGTTAAGACTTGTTTTATTGATGTTGTCGGTGCTTATTGTAGAAGTTTTATTGAAAATGACTTTTATTTTCTTTGCAAATTGGATTGGGCAGCACATTGTTAGAGATATTAGGAAGAAAATATTTAGACATATTTTACAATTTAAAATGTCTTATTTTGATACAACTTCTGTTGGTAAACTGGTAACTAGAGTGGTTTCTGATATTGAAACAATTGCAAGTTTTTTTAGCCAAGGCCTGTTTATGATTATCAGTGATTTATTGTCAATGATTGTTGTTATTATTGTAATGTTGTTCATAAACTGGAAGCTCACATTAATTGCTTTAGCAGTTTTATCTATACTAATTTATGCAACCAAGCTCTTTCAAACTGCTATAAAAAAAACCTTTCAAGAGATAAGAACTCAAGTTGCAAACCTGAATGGATTTGTGCAAGAAAGAGTTTCAGGAATGAAAATTGTACAACTATTTAATAGAGAAAAAATAGAGTACAAAAAGTTCATGGAAATCAATAATAAACACAAAAAAGCTCATGTGAGGGCAATCTGGTATTATTCAGTTTTTTTTCCAGTAGCTGAAATCTTATCGTCAATAGCTGTTGGCTTAATTGTTTGGTATGGAGGTTTACAAATGATAGAAAATAGTAGCGTAGCACTGGGTGATATTATGGGCTTTATTATGATGACACAAATGTTGTTTAGACCTTTGCGTCAAATTGCTGATAAATTCAACATATTACAAATGGGAATTGTTGCTGGAGAACGTGTTTTTAAGGTGATAGACACTAAAAATAGCATTGCCAAAAACGGAACAGTTAAGGCAGAAAACTTACAAGGAAAAATAGAATTTAAAGAGGTTCGTTTTAGTTATATTAAAGATGAAGAAGTCTTAAAAGGAATTACATTTACGGTAGAAAAAGGAGAAACTATAGCCATTGTTGGAGCAACAGGGGCAGGAAAATCTACCATCGTTAACCTGATTAATAGGTTTTATGAAATTAATTCTGGAGTTATTTGTGTGGATGGAGTTCCGGTAAATGATTATAATATTACAACGCTCAGAAATCAAATAGCTATTGTTTTACAAGATGTATTTCTGTTTTCTGACACCATTTTGAACAATATTACTTTAAACAATGATGCAATTACATTGAAAGAGGTACAATTGGCGGCAGCACAAATTGGCATTCACGATTTTATTATGAGTTTACCAAAAGGCTATGATTATAATGTAAAAGAAAGAGGAGCGATGCTCTCTTCTGGACAACGGCAATTGATTGCTTTTTTACGAGCTTATGTAAGTAAGCCAAGTATTTTAATTTTAGATGAAGCAACATCCTCTGTAGATTCTCATGCAGAACAGATGATACAGTTTGCAACCGATACGATTACAGAAGGAAGAACCTCTATTGTTATTGCACATCGATTGGCTACTATTAAAAAGGCAGATAAAATAATTGTAATGAACAAAGGATTTATTGTAGAAGAAGGAACGCACCAAGAATTACTATTAAAACCAACAGGCTATTATAGAAATTTATATGACAAACAATTTAGTTTAGAAATTGTTTAAGATAAAGTCTTTATTTGAGGCTTTTAAAGAAACAACTATAGAATTCGATTTGAATAGAATTGATAATAGTAGGCTGATTATTAGTGCATACGAATCGAGTCTTGGTTCCCTGCCTACCGGCAGGCAGGTTGATTCTGAAAGCGAAACAATCTTGAGTCTATTTTTGGGTATTCAATAATTTTAACTAAAAAGAGAAACTTTTCGTGTAGCCACGAATCTTATTCCATGTCTTTTTTAATTTTTTCTATAAGTTCTTCATAATCTGTATAGAGTTCGAAATTTCCATTTTTTAGGTAAGAAATTTCTCCGGTTTCTTCAGAAACTAGCAAACTCAATGCATCTGTTTTTTCGGTAATACCAATACCTGCTTTATGTCTAAGTCCAAACCTTGCAGGAATTTTACTGTCAGAAATAGGCAAGACAACACGAGTGGCAACAATAAAATTATCTCTAATAATGATGGCGCCATCATGTAGTGGGCTGTTTTTATAGAAAATACTTTCTAAAATCGCCTCATTCATAAGCGCGTTCATGGTGTCGCCTGTATTGATTAAGAAATCTAAATTATTTGTGCGTTCAATGACAATTAAAGCACCTGTTTTTGTTTCGGATAAATTTTTACAGGCATTTAATAAGGTCTCTGCATCTATTTCAGTGACAATTTCTGTTTGTAAAAATTTTAGTTGCTTTAAGAAGTTTCGTTTTGTAGAAAAATTGGTCGTACCAATCATTAGTAAAAATTTTCTAATTTCTTGCTGAAAAACAATAATCAAAGCAATGACTCCACCACTTAGCAAGTAGCCAAGAATACCACTTAGCATTTCCATTTTTAGTGTTTGTGTTATTTTCCAAATAAGAAAGATGAACGCAATGCCTAAAAAAATATTAATTGCAACGGTGCCTTTTAAGAGTTTGTATGTATAGTACAAAAGAACGGCAACCAACAAAATGTCTAGTGCGTCTAAAAAAGTGAAATTGATAAAATCTAACATGAAATGGAACTGCTTTTTTGTAAAAATACTAATAATTATTTAACATGCAGTTGCTCTACAATTTTTATAGTTTCCATGGCTTCTTTTACATCGTGAACTCTCAGTAGCGTTGCGCCGTTTAATAAGGCAATGGTATTTGCAGAAGTAGTTGCATTTAAAGCTTCTTTGGGAGAGATGTTTAACGGTTTGTACAACATCGATTTTCTCGAAATCCCTGCTAAAATAGGGGTGTTTAAGCTTTTGAATAGGTGTAAGTTTTTAAGCAATTCAAAATTATGTGCTGTGGTTTTTCCAAAACCAAAACCTACATCAATAATGAGGTCATTGACTTGCAATTGACGCAATGTGTATAATTGTTTAGCAAAAAAGGAAATCAATTCTGTGGTGATGTTTTTGTACTTCGGATTTTTTTGCATGGTTTGTGGAGTTCCCAGCATATGCATTAAAATATACGGGACTTGTAATTTTGCAACCGTTTTAAACATGTTTAAATCCATCGTTCCTCCAGAAATATCGTTAATCATTGCTGCCCCAGCTTCAACTGTTTTTTGAGCAATGGCACTTCTAAAGGTATCTACAGAAATAATAATTTCAGGAAATTCCTTTACCAATAACTTGATAACAGGAATAATTCGTTGCAATTCTTCTTCTTCTGAAATGGCTGCTGCGCCTGGACGAGAAGAATAAGCGCCAACATCAATAAAAGAAGCTCCATCTGATAACATTTTTACTGTCTGATGTAGCAATTCTTTTTCATTTGTGTATTTGCCACCATCAAAAAAAGAATCAGGAGTAATGTTTAAAATCCCCATTACTTTTGGTGTCTCAAAATTAATTAATGTGCCATTACAGTTAATGCTTGTCATTAGAGAACTATTTTGTTAATTATGTGAGCAATTTTAGAACCTAAAAATTTCTTCTGTAAAAATAAATGAAAAGCGTATAAGATTTACTATTTTTGAAGAAATAGTTTTAAATAAAAAAGATGCAAAATACGTCCAAACAATACGATGCAGTTATTGCGTTGTGTAGAAGTTTGTTTATTAAAAAAATGAGTGATTATGGTAGTGCATGGCGTATTCTACGTTTACCATCATTAACCGATCAAATATTTATCAAAGCACAACGTATTCGACAATTACAAAAAAATACGGTTCGTAAAGTTGACGAAGATGAAAAATCAGAGTTTATTGGAATTATCAATTACTCGATTATGGCTTTGATTCAGTTAGAAAAAGGGATTGTAGAAACTCCAGATTTATCTGTAGAAGAAGCAACAGAGTTATATAACAATCATATCAGCATTACCAAAGAATTGATGGGAAATAAAAACCATGATTATGGTGAAGCATGGCGAGAAATGAGAATCAGCTCTTTAACGGATTTGATTTTGCAGAAATTATTACGCGTAAAACAAATTGAAGATAACAAAGGGAAAACGATTGTTTCAGAAGGAATTGATGCCAATTACCAAGACATAATTAATTATGCGGTGTTTGCAATGATTCATTTCGATGAATTGAAAGACCATTAATAAAAATAATTAATTAAAATGAAAATAAAATTATTCGTACATATCACACGTTTGTTAGTTGGAGCACTATTCATTTTTTCTGGCGTTGTGAAATTGATAGATCCTATAGGCTCGCAATATAAATTCGAAGAATATTTTAGCGAAAGTGTTTTAAATATAGAGTTTTTAGTTCCGTACGCCCTTGCATTTTCAATTGTATTAATTATTGCAGAAACCATATTGGGCGTTTTGCTATTATTGGGTTACAAAAAGAAAGCCACCGTGTGGAGCTTGCTATTACTAACCATTTTGTTTTTGTTTTTAACATGGTATTCAGCATTCTATAATAAAGTTACAGATTGCGGTTGTTTTGGCGATGCCATTACCTTAACACCATGGGAAACCTTCTATAAAAACGTTATTTTAATTGTATTGATTGTTTTTTTACTGATCAGGATAAAAGACGTTACGTCAATTTTTTCAGCCAAAGCTTCTAAAGTACTTATGTATATTTCATTGGCTTCCTTTTTATACATTACATACCATGTGCTATTGCACCTACCAATAATAGATTTTAGGCCTTATGCCGTTGGAAAGAACATTCCTGAAGGAATGAAGTACAAAGCTGATGGAGCAATTCCAAAAATTCACGATTTCTTTTTAGAAGACGCACAAAACGATTTGACAGAAGAAATTTTAGCAGAAAATAAAGTAGTATTAGTCGTTGTTTATGCTTTAGACAAAGCAGACACAAACGGATTTAAATCTGTAAAACGTTTAACTGAAAAAGCCCTAAAGAAAGGCTATTCAGTATATGGAGTTTCGGCTTCTTTTTCAGATGAATTATTATTTGCAAAAGATAAATATGAGTTGCCATTCGATTTTTTATTCTGTGATGCAACAACCTTAAAAACGATGATTAGATCCAATCCAGGAGTGATGCTATTAGAAAAAGGAACGATTACCGGAAAATGGAATTGGACAGATATTGACCAAATCAAATTATAATAACATGAAGCAGTTGTTACTTGTTTTTGTGGGAGGTGGTTTTGGAAGCGTATTGCGATATATCATTGGAAAACACATGAATAATCCAGAAACGGGGATCCCGTATGGAACCTTTGCCGCTAATATATTAGGAAGTTTACTGATTGGAGTTGTTTTAGGAATGGCTACCAAAAACAATACCTTGTCAGAAAACCATACCTTGCTTTTGGCAACCGGTTTTTGTGGTGGGTTTACCACTTTCTCTGCCTTTGCTTATGAAAACCAAGTATTTTTAAAATCAGGAGATTTTGTCAGCTTCGCAGTGTATACCATTGCAAGTTTTGTAGTTGGGTTTTTAGCTGTTTTTGCAGGGATGTATTTGGTAAAATTTATATAAAAAGATAAAATAAATGAACGAAGCTGTACAGTATCAAAGCGAAGAAAAACACGTGCTTATAACCCTTAAAAATGGAAAAGCAAATGCTATTTCTCATAAAGTGATAGATGCATTAAATACGGCTTTAAACAAAGCAGAACAAGAACAAAAAGTTGTTATTCTAACAGGTCAGTCTGGAATTTTCTCTGCAGGATTTGATTTAAAAGTAATGACCAAAAGTGCAGATGCTGCTAAAGAGCTGGTCACAAAAGGCTCGAAATTATCGCTGAGAATGTTGTCATTTCCAATGCCAATTATAATTGCGTGTAGCGGGCATGCCATTGCAAAAGGAGCCTTTATGTTATTGTATGCAGATTATAGAATTGGAGTAGAAGGCGATTTTAAAATTGGTTTGAATGAAGTAATGATTGGAATGACCATGCATCATGCAGGAATAGAAGTTGCAAGAGCGCGCTTAGCACCTATATTTTTTGAGCGTAGTGTTAGCAATTCTGAAATATATACACCTAAAGATGCTGTGTCTGCTGGATTTTTAGACACAATCGTTTCTGAAGAAGAACTCTTGCCAACAGCAATACAAACGGCAATGCTATTTACACAGCTAAACAAAAAAGCACATGCAACAACAAAAGTAAAATTGCGTGCCCCGTATCTCGATATAATTAGAAAAGCAATTGACCTAGATTTAAAAAACGAAATAACAATAAATTCTTAATGTTTTTTGTAAGCTTTAACTCCTGCTCTTATAGCTACCGTTAAATGATTTTCTTTAGGAGTAATCGGACATGAATAACGTCCGCTATACGCACAATACGGATTGTAAGCTTTGTTAAAATCAATAAGCATTTTTCCCTTTTTTTCATCTGTAGTTAAAACGTCTAAAAACCGACCTCCAGCGTACGATTCTTGCCCGCTAGTTGTATCTGTAAAAGGTAAAAATAAATAATCCTTATAGGTGGGATCTCTATCAAAATCTTGACTTTGATATATGTTTAGTTCTTGTTCTTTACCATTTACAGTAAAGGTAAGCACGCCATATTTTTTATACAACGGCTTTCTACTTGTTGTTGTTGGCATTTCAAAAACCAAGGCATTAGGTGTTTTTGTAAGTGTAGCAAGCACTCTAAAATTTTTATCTATAGCATAGAAGTCTAGTGATTGAAACTCTTTCAAATCTTCTTTTGTTAAAGGCGACGTGTTTTTATCTTGAAACTCTAAGTTTTGTTTGTATTGATGGTTTAAAATCTCTTTTTCATAGGTGTCTTCTGAACAAGAAGCTGCAAAAATCAAAAAAGAAAAAAGAACAAGAATGTTTTTCATAAGATAATGGATTCAGAAAATTAAAAAAATAAATGTACAACATTCTGTTTATTTATGTAGATTTGCTCTTGCTAATTTATGTTAGCACTAAAAAAAAACAAAATGAAGATTGTCAATATATATACCTGTCAGAAACCGCTTTCAAAACGAAAGAGTCGAGTCACTTATGTATTGTAATTATATCTAAATCAATTATAACTATTATAAAAAGTCCGACTTCACCGTCGGACTTTTTATTTTTAAACAAATTACGAATCGATTAAACGATTATTCAGGTATGAAAAAATTATATTCAAACTATCTCGATACTTTTAGAGGGCTCTCTAGAGAAGTTTGGTGGCTGGCGCTCATTACATTGATAAATAGAGCAGGTACCATGGTCATTCCGTTTCTGTCATTATATTTAATCAACAGCTTAAATTTTAGCTTATCAGACGTAGGTTGGATCATGTCTTTCTTTGGATTGGGTTCGGTTGTAGGTTCTTGGCTGGGAGGAAAGTTGACAGATAAAATAGGTTCTTATAAGATTATGTATACTAGCTTGTTTTTTACAGGGGTTTTATTCATTGCCATGCAATATGTAACTACATTTGTTGGTTTTTGTTCAGGAATTTTTCTGTTAATGCTCATTGCAGACACCTTTCGTCCTGCAATGTTTGTGGCATTAAGTTCATACAGCAAACCAGAAAACAAAACACGTTCAGTAACACTGATACGGTTGGCAATTAATCTTGGGTTTTCTGCAGGTCCAGCTGTTGGCGGTTTAATCATTACTACCATAGGTTATAGCGGTTTGTTTTGGATAGACGGCATTACCTGTATTTTTGCGGGAGTTTTATTGCTAAATGTGCTGCATCCGAAGAAAGCTAGAGTCTTAGATGAGGTAAAAGTAGCAACTCCAGTTTCAGCTTATTCTGACAAAGCTTTTTGGGTGTTTTTGATTGCAATGATGCTGTTTGGTGTGGTGTTTTTGCAATATTTCTCTACCATTCCGCTATACTATAAAGAGGTACACCACTTATCAGAATTAGAAATTGGTTTATTGATGGGTATGAATGGATTTTTAATTTTTGCGTTAGAAATGCCTCTGGTAAAATGGTTAGAAAGCAGCAGTTATACCAAAACAGGATTGATGTTTGTTGGCGGAGTTTTAACGGCATTAAGCTTTGTGGTGTTAAATGTAACTTCTTGGGTTGGTATTTTAATTGTTGGAATGCTGTTGATGACCATTGGAGAAATGATTGCCTTTCCGTTTTCAAATGCATTTGCAATGGATAGGGCTAAAAAAGGAAATCAAGGAGAGTATATGGCATTGTATAGCATTGCCTTTTCATTTGCGCATATTTTTGGCCATAATTCTGGAATGCAACTTATTGATAAGTTCGGGTATGATAGCACATGGAATATTGTAACCGCCTTGGCAGTATTAAGTGGTGTTTTTATGTTGGTCTTGATGCGAGTGTTAAAGAAAGAAAAAGCACTAACAACTTCTTAGTTAGTGCTTTTGGATCATTCTTTAGTTGATTGCTTTTTGAAATGTACTCGTTCCTCCTACAATTGGTAAAACAATGCTTGTTCCGTTTAAATCTACAGTTAATTGAGTACCGGGTTTTGGATGCAATGTAAATTGACGATCACTAGAAAAAATCATCAAGCCAATTTGTTGCCCTTTTTTAATGATTTGATCATCAGGTTGTAGGTCAAAAGTCATGGTATAAAACTTTCCAGGGTTTAAGGGTTTGCTCTCTTTGATTGATTTATGATTCTGTAAATCTGCCCAACCACGTGTAATAATATTCTCAGTTATTTTTGCCCCTTTTGTTTCGTTCCAAGGTAATGAAACTAACCAGATAGATAGGTTTGCTGCAGGTTTACTGCTTGCTATTTTTACTGTAATTTTTGCCACACCAGAAATATGAAGGTCTTCTTTTAAGGTTGGAGTTATAAATAATAAACGATTCTTAGAGCTCGTTGCATTTGCTAAGTCTTTTCCATAAAAATTATAATCATCAGTCAATGTTTCTTTAATGGTTGTTTTCTTTTTATGAATTGAGAGCCCTCCTGTTTTTAAACCTCCTTCAGTTACATACAATTTTACAGGTGAAGCGGCTGGGTTTGGATAGTCTTTATAAGGTGTTGGATTACTTCTTAGAGCATCTTCACGAACAATCCAAGCTCTAGCATCATGCTCTACATTGTTGTGTATACCATGTAAATATCGTGTAAACCAACGGTTCATCATTTTCATTGGTGGAGGCCCACCGTGTCCATTTTGATGGTAAAAGATCTGAGTTGGTATGCCCATTTCTTTTGCTTTTTTAGAAATTCTATAACTGTGTTCTGGCATTACATTCCAATCATTAAATCCATGCGACATTAATAAAGCAGCTTTCATGGGCTTCATATGATTTAAATAATAACGTCCAGCCCAAAAATCATTATAGTCACCAGTAATTCGATCCATACCATTTTTCATTTCTATATCTCGAACATTGGCATTGTTATAGGCTCTTTTGGATTCGTCACCACTATGAATAAAATCATATAGCACATCAATATCTTCACCTAAATATCCGCCAGGAGACCTTACCAAACCATTAGATCTGTAATAATGATAATATGAAGTGTTGGGAGCAATTGGAATGATTGCTTCTAAACCTTTAACACCTGTTGTTGCAGCAGCTAACGGAATGGTTCCGTTATACGAAGTTCCTGTCATGCCTACTTTTCCGGTAGACCAAAAAGCAGTTACAGTTTCGTTTCCGTAAGGTGTTGTATATCCTTTTACTCTTCCGCATAGCCAATCGATTACGGCTTTTGGAGCGAGTGATTCATTGTTGCCTCCAACAGTTGGAGACCCTTGCGATAGTCCTGTTCCAGGAGATGATGAATGAACAACAATATAGCCTCTAGGAACCCAGGTTTTGATATGTGAATTTGAAATAATTGGTCGTTTGCCAGTTCTTTTTACCTGTGGATGAAAAGGTCCTTTTACCTTTTCGCCAAGTTCATGCTTTACATTCCAAAACAATTCTTTTCCTCCTTTGGCAACACCTGCAAAGTACGGGCTAGAAACATACACAATAGGCAATTTTAAACCTTCATTTTCTGTTTGATATGGTCTGGTAATACCTACGTGCATTCTGTCAAGTTTTCCGTCGCCATCTGTGTCAAAAGTAGTTTCTACCCACAAATCATGTCGAATCCATTGTTTGGCATCTTTAAAAGCTTCTACAATTTGGGCTTCACCATTTTTAAAAACAGGAACTGCTTTTTGTTGTGCATGTATGGTTGTTATAAAAGTAATTAGTACGGTTGTAATAATGGATAATTTGATGGGTGTTCTCATAATACGTGTGTTTTAGTTGTGAGTACTTGAGATTTGAAATCTGTTGCCTCTGTTTTTTAAATCCTAATTTATAATTTTTTCGTTTTTACATAAAAATTGACATCTACATCAAAGGTTGTTGTGCTGGCTGTCAATGCCATTGTTTTTATAGTTGATGTTGGATAAAGTAGTTGTTCTTTTCCATTGATAAAAACACGTACAGGCATGTTAAAACCGTTAACCACTTGTGTCCATTTGTAAGAGAGCACCTTGTTTTCAATGTTGTATTCTAAAACAGGAATGCGAACATCTCTTAAATACTGATTAAAAATAGGAGATAAATCAATTCCAGACTGCTTACTGATGTAGTTTTCAATTTCTTGAGTAGTTACTGTTTGATGGTAAAAAGTGCTGTTCAATCCACGTAAAATTTGTCGCCATTTCTCGTCATTATGTATCAGCTGACGAATAGTGTGTAGCATGTTTGCTCCTTTGTAATACATGTCTCCAGAGCCTTCGTTGTTTACATTGTAATGACCAATAATTGCGGTATCGTTCTGAATAATTTTTCGGGTGCCAATTACATATTCAGCCGATGCCTTTTTACCGTAATAATAGTCTAAAAATAAATTTTCTGAGTAGGCAGTAAAGCTCTCATGAATCCACATATCTGCAATGTCTTTATTGGTAATATTATTGGCAAACCATTCATGCCCAGATTCATGAATGATGATAAAATCAAATTTCAATCCCCAGCCAGTTCCAGAAAGATCACTGCCCAAATACCCTTGTTTAAATTGATTACCGTAGGTGATAGAACTTTGATGTTCCATTCCTAAATAAGGTACTTGAACCAGTTTAAACCCATCTTTATAAAACGGATATTTCCCAAACCAATGCTCAAACGCTTTCATCATTTTTGGAGCATCTTTAAACTGTTTTTTTGCTTTTTCTAGATCATCTTTCAATACATAATAATCCATGTCCAATACACCGGCTTCTCCATTGTATTTTTCCGAAAAATGTACATAATCTCCAATGTTTACATTGACACCATAATTGTTGATTGGGTTTTTTACTGCCCAATGATAGGTTGTGGTTTGGTCGTTGTGTTTTTCTATGTTGATTAGCCTTCCATTAGAAATATTCATCAAACCTGAAGGCACCCGAACGCTAATGTCCATACTGTCTACCTCGTCATACATGTGGTCTTTGTTTGGCCACCAAACACTGGCTCCTAAGCCTTGACACGAAGTGGCAATAAAATGCTTGCCGTTGTTGTCTTTTTTCCAGGAAAACCCTCCGTCCCAGGGAGCTCTCACAGCTTCTTTAGGGATGCCTTCATAATGCACAACAATTGAATTGACTGCGCCCACTTTTTGGTTTTGTACCAAATGGATAAAATGTGCATTTCCTTCAGAAACCACTTTTAGTTGTTTCCCCATTTGAGTTACTTTGGTGATTTTAAGTGGTGTTTGTAAGTCAATTTGCATCACTTTGAAAGATTTCAATACCGTATATTTTACGGTGTTCTTTCCTTTGATAGATTTTGTTTTTGGAAACACTTGAATGTCTAAATGATAGTACGTCAAATCCCACCAAACCCTTTCTGTAGTTATTGATCCACGCAAAGTATCTTGTTTGGTAAAATTATTTTTTTGAGCTGAAATGGTAAAGCCAATAAAGAAAAGTAACAGAAATATTTTAAGTTTCATATGTTTGTATTGTTTTTAATAGTAATTACCACTCTCCTCTAGATTTTATATTTTCCTTACAAAGTCGAATGATTTCAGTGATGCGTCTTTCGCGTGTGGCTTCTCTTTTTGCTTCATTGAGCCAATACAAATAATTTTTTCTGTAACTCGGACTAAAATTAGTGTAGTTTTCAAAAGCGATTGCATTTTTAGCAAAAGCTGTTTGAAGTTCAGACGGAATGATCAAGTTTTCAACAGCGTCTAAAGCTGTCCAAGAACCATTTTTCTTTGCAAATTTAATTTTATCAAGACCACTTTGATGCATTAAATTATTTTTTATTAACTCTTTGATATAGGTTTTGTTGAGCTTGCTCCAGGCGCTTTTTGGATTTCTGGGAGAAAAATATTGTTTCCTCTTATCATCGTCAATTTTTTTTATCGTAGAATCAATCCATCCGAAGCAGAGTGCAACTTTGATAGCCTCTTCCCAACGCATACTTTCTTTGTCGCTTTTTACTTTGTAAAAGACCAAGTGAATTCCTGTAGATACATGGTGGTTTTCTAACAGCCAAGCCCTCCATTCAATGTCTTTTTTAAAATATAAAAGCGGTTTTTTGATCACTTTCTAATAATTTTTGATGGAAAAGCCACCACACTTTCGTGTCCGTTTTTACCAATTGCAGCCACACCAAAGAAGAAGTTATCAATCACAATTCCTTCGAGTGTAAAGCTAGAAACAGTACCAACCACTCTGCTATGGTCCCAAGTTGGAGATGTGGTATCTCTCCAATAAATTTTATAAGCTTTTGCTCCTTTTACCTTGTTCCATTGTAGTTTTGCAGATGCTTCTACAATACCGCCAATGGCAACATTGGTTGGAGCAGGTGGGGCAGAAGCTAAGCCAGCCATGGTAATTGCATTTACAGCGGTTAGTTTTTTAGCATACTTAAAATTTACATGTTCAAAAGTATCGCCATAGTTAATTCCATTTTCTGTTCTAATATCTTGATGTTGTTGTGTGTAGTTTTCATGTGCTTCCATAATTCTGATTCCAGCAAAGCCAACATCATTAAAAGGTCTGTGATGTCCGCCACGTCCAAAACGGTCTAATCGATACACCATCATTGGATTCATTTCTGGCATATAAGTTTTGGTCATTGTATGTACATACCGTGCTAATTGTCTGGAAATTCCATCAACTTCACCTCCATAAAAGCGTCTCGATCTACGTTGTTTTTCTGTTTCGTTAGCTGGTACGGGTTCTGAAAAAATTCGAAAGGTTCGATTGTCAATAACACCATCAACACCTTCAATGTTTCCAATCATATCATTGTTTAAAACACCAATAATTTTCCAATTGTTTTCTAGTGCATGTTTTGCTAAACCTGCACCACCAAACAAGCCTTGTTCTTCTCCAGATAAGCCTACATAAACAATGCTGTTTTCAAAGGTGTGTTTTGATAAAACTCTTGCGGCTTCAATAGTTCCTGCCATTCCAGAAGCATTGTCATTGGCGCCAGGAGAATTAGACGTGTAATTGTTTGGATTGGAGACGCGAGAATCAATATCTCCGCTCATGATGATATAGTTGTTTGGGTATTTTGTTCCTTTTTGGATGGCCACAACATTAACCACCATTACATCATGAATAATGCGTTTTCCTGTGCCTTTTTTTATAAAATTTTTCTGATAAAATACAGAGAGGCAATCGTTACAGTCACTAGATATTTTATTGAACTCAGCGTTGATCCAACGTCTTGCAGCGCCAATTCCACGTGTTGTAGAAACCGTATCACTTAAGGTGTGACGTGTGCCAAAATTAACCAATGTTTTGATGTCTTTTTTAATCCGATCTGCAGAAACGGCATCAATAATGTTATAAATTTTTTGATCGGTTTGAGAAAAAAGAAGGAGTGAACTGAATAGAAACGAAAGAGTTAGTTGTTTTTTCATCATAAAAAATTGAACAACTAAGGTATAAAAATAAAAGCCACAAACATGATATTTGTGGCTTTTAATAGTTGTTATTTTTGATTGACGTGGATTATTCTTTTTCTAATTTTTTAGTCATATTAAATCCTATTAATAAAGCACCACCGGCTGATAATAGAATTGATGCAGGAAAAGCAACTTCTTCATTTAAACCGAGGCCAGTTGATACAACTTCTCCTATAAAGATTCCTAGGCCGATTCCCATTAATAATAGCGCAACGTTTAAAATAAAAACTTTTGCAAAGGGTGCTGATTTTCTTCTTTCACCCAACATAAAAATACTGGCATCTGCACCTTTTTCGATAAGTGCCATGCGTTCTTTGTTTCGAGTTGAATAGAATAAATAAAATACTCCGAAGACTGTTCCAAAGATAATTGCTAATATTACTGCTTCCATACGATTGTTTTTTTAAATTTTAAAGATTAATTTTAATGCGTTCATAACATATGACTCTAGCCTTTGATAAAAGGTTACAAAAAAAATTATTTTATTTTAATTGAACAATTGTGTAACCTATATACAGTAATAGGAGTCAAAGATACTAATGACCAAACAAACCGATGAATACTATATAGAAAAAACACTACATGGTGATGTCAATGCTTTTGCTTTTCTTGTTGAAAGGTATAAAGACATGGTGTTTACGTTGGCTGTTAAGATGACAAGGAGCAGAGAAGATGCTGAGGAAATATCGCAAGATTCATTCATCAAAGTCTATAAATACTTGTCAAAGTTTAAAGGAGATTCAAAATTCTCTACGTGGTTGTATAAAATTTCTTACAATACTTGTTTAGACAGTATTAAAAAGAATGCTTATCAAAGAAATCAAGTGGTTATTGATGATGTTACGGAGAATCAGCTAGCGTCTGTAGAGACCATTTTAGACGGAATAGAAAAAAAAGAACGCGCAGCAGTAATCAATACTTGTTTAAATCAATTACCTGAAGAAGAAAAAGCAGTATTGGTGTTTTTCTATTTTAAAGAGCTAAGTTTGAAAGAAATTGTAGAAATAACATCTATAACTGAAGCCAATGTAAAAGTGAAATTACACAGAGCACGAAAGAAGTTATTGAGCATTGTAAAGAATACTGTTGAACCTGAAATAATCAACCATTATGGAAGAACATAAGGAAAATCAAAAACTCAATACTTTTGCAAAAAAGTATTTGAAAGAAATTGAATTGGAATCGCCATCGGTAGATTTTACGTCTAAGATTATGGGTGTGATTTCTGATTTGGAAATAACAAAAAGCACTGTTGCCTATAAACCATTAATTTCTAAAAAGGGATGGTTCTTGCTTGCTACAAGCATAATAGCAATTTTGTTGGTATCTGTAAAAGGAGTTGAAAGTAAATGGCTTACATTTCCTGAATTAAATTTCTCATTTCTAGAAAAAATAAATATATCTGGCTTGTTTGATGGATTCTCGGTTTCAAATACCGTTTTGTATACTGCTTGTTTGTTTGCGGTGTTGATTGCTATCCAATTAGTGTATTTAAAAGGCTATTTTGAAAAGCAACTAAGCGTTTAAAATCATTCCGAAACAAGCACCAATTTAGTTCCTTTTTTGCCGACAAGAATTCTTGAAATATTTTTAAATGTCTCTTTGGGAAACGCATGAAAAACAGTCCACTTTTTGTCAGTAGTTGGATTGTATTTAAAAATAACATTCTTATTTGCCGCCAATAAAGTCCCGTCTGGCAACCAACAAATATCTTCACATTTGTCAATAGTATTAACTATTCTTTTTGTTTCACCTGTTTTTGGGTGTAGAGATCTAATTTCCCATTGGGTATTTTCTTTACTGATATAACTAATCAGATCTGAATTCGGGATAGCATGTAAGGAACGTCCCACTTTTTTTTGAATGGTTGTGTTGGTCCTTGTTTTTCTGTCATGCACAATTAAATCGAGTCCTTTGCCAATAATCGTGACACAGAGTACCGTGTTTTTATCATACCACATTGGGTAGGCAACCTTTAAGTCTTTGATAAGCTCGTTGCTTTTTCCAGTTGTAATATTGTAGTTGTAAAATCGCTGTAGACCATCAGTATCTAGGCGTACAGCAGAGATGTTTTTAGATTTCGGAATCCGTTGTGGAGAATATTCTCCGCCGTTAGGCGTGTTGTTTAAAAAGGTCACCTTGCCAGTTTTTATATGGTAGTTGGCAATGTCGGTTTGTTTGTTTCTTGTGGATGAAAACAAGATGGATTTTTTGCTGTAAAAAGATGGCTGACTGTCATAACCTTCATTGTTAGAAATGTTTTTCCCTGTGCCAACGTTCCAAATTCCATGTGCATTTGAAAGTTCAAAAAGAAAGACTTCGGTAGTTGTTTGTGCAAACCCTATTGATGATAGTAAGAGTGCAACGCATAGTTTTTTCATAGAAGTATATTTTATAAATCAATCATCAATTGCTTGTCCTACCAATTGTCTAAAACGCCATCCAGTAGTGTCAGAACCAATGTCTATGGTTTGTTTCATTAAAATTCCAATTGTTTTTTCTTTTGGGTCTGCAAAATAAACAGTGTTAAAATAACCTCCCCATGCAAAAGTACCTTTGCTCCCGTCACCACCTTTATCTTGCCCTTTTTGATCAGTGACCATAAAAGCCAATCCGTGGTAAGAACCAGTGTCTCCCCAAAGTTTTCCGATGTGATTTGCCATCATAAACTGAATGGTTGTTCTGCTTAATATGCGAATGCCATTTAACTCGCCATTGTTTAAATACATTTGTAAAAAAGTAGCGTAGTCCTTCGCAGTACTTGAGAGTCCGCCTCCACCACTAAAAAATGTTTTTGCTCCTTTTATTGGAAAATCGGTTTCAAAAAGATCAGAAGTATACTGTTTCCACTGCTTGTCTTCTTTTGTTTGGATGCCTACCAAGCGATGGTTTTTGGCTTTTGGTACATAAAACCAGGTATCATGCATGCCAAGAGGTTTAAAGATATGTTCTATGAAAAAAACATCTAAAGGTTTTCCTGATAAAATTTCTATAAAATAACCTAATACATCGATACCTTCACTATAACTGTACTTTTCGCCAGGATTAAAGTGCAAGGGTAGTGTTGCCAATTTTTTAATGTTTTCTTTGATGGTTATTGGTTTGTCTGTAAAGGCGTCAATGATACCTGCTTTTTGGTACATTTTTCTAAACCGACTGTCAGAATCAATAAAACCATAGCCAATACCAGAGGTATGTGTGATTAAATGCCTGATAGTGATTTGGTTTTTAGCTGGTTTGGTGGTGTATGAAGAGTCTTTTTCGTTAAAAGTGTCTAGAATTTGTGCCTCTTTAAATTCTGGTATGTACTTAGAAATAGGGTCATCTAATTGAAATAAGCCTTTTTCCCAAAGCATCATTACGGCAGTTGACGTAATTGCTTTGGTTTGAGAAGCTATTCTAAAAATAGCATCTCGTTGCATTGCTTTGTTCGTTTCTCTATTTGCAATCCCGAATGCTTTGTGGTACACTATTTTTCCGTTTCTAGAAACTAGCGCCACCGCTCCAGGAATTTCTTTTTTAACAATGGCGTTTTTAAGCATTGCGTCAATACGCATTAAACGCTCTGTAGACATTCCTGCACTTGAGGGCTTGGCTTCGTATAAAGGAAGCGATTTTTGAATTGATTTTGTCTGCGAAAATGCAATCGTCGAAATAAAAAGGAAGAAGATTGTTTTTTTCATAAAAACAGCTAATTTAATGTTTATATAATGTGGGTTATTTGGAAGCTGCAATCCATTTGTTAATTTTAGCTTCTAATAAAGCTAATGGAATACAACCAGATGCTAACACTTGATTGTGAAACTCTTTAATGTCAAATGCATCGCCCAATTCTTGAGTGGCTTTTGCGCGTAATTCTCTAATTTTTAATTGCCCAATTTTATACGACAATGCTTGTCCGGGATTTGCCATATAGCGTTCAATTTCTGACGTAATACCTGCTTCACTTTCAGCTTCGTTATCTAATGAGTATTGAATGGCTTTTTCTCTAGACCATCCTTTTGTGTGTAAGCCTGTATCTACAACCAACCGAATTGCCCTGTGCATTTCCATTCCTAGCATTCCAAAATATTGATACGGATCTGTGTACAACCCCAATTCTTTTCCTAAGTTTTCGGTATACAACGCCCAGCCTTCTCCATAAGCGCTATACCAAAGGGTTTTTCTAAAGCTTGGTAAGCTTGTGTTTTCTTGTTGTAAAGAAATTTGATAGTGATGTCCAGGAATTGCCTCATGTAAAAATAAGGCTTCATCAGAAAAGACATTGTATTTTGTGGCATCAGGAATTGGCGTATAGAAAACCCCAGGACGTGTTCCGTCTAAAGAACCTTGGTTGTATTCTGCACTTGCAGAGGCTTCTCTAAATTTCTCTGTCTGTTTTACCATGAATGCCGTTTTTGGTTTGTTACCAAATAATTTTTCTAGCTGAGGTTTCATTTGGGTATGAATCTCGTTAAAATGGTCAATAATTTGCTTAGGTGTTGTATATGGCATCAGTTTTTTGTTCTTTCGAACATCATCAAAGAACTCTTTTAAGGTTCCTCTAAAACCCACCTCTTGTTTTACTTTTTCCATTTCTGATAAAATACGCGCAACTTCGCTTAAGCCCAGGTTGTGAATTTCATCAGCGGTCATGGTTGTAGTTGTATAGTTTTTGATAGCATGTTTGTAGTAATCCAATCCATTCGGAGTATCAGAAATACCACTACTTGTTCTACTTGAAGAGAGATAGTCAGTGGTTAAAAATTGATACATGTTGTTAAAAGTTGGTAGCAACTTTTTAGAAAGCATTTTGGTGCACGCTTTTGTCAATTTTTCTTTGTCGCTTTTAGAAAAACTTTCTGGAAACGTGTTAAGAGGACTGTAAAATAAATGTTTTTTCAATGCTGTGGTGGCTAAGACTTCAAATTGAGGAATCACCTTTTTTGTTAAAGAAGCAGGTAGTACATAACCTTCTTTGATTCCTTGTTGCATTCTTTCTATGGCAGTATGTAACCAGGTGTCATAGCCTTCTAAACGCTGTAACCAATTGGTGTAATCTACAACTGTTTTAAACGGTTGTGCACTAGCGCCACTTCCCAATTGACCCATCATTAAATGAACAGACCACATTTGATCAATAGGCATTAACAATCCTTTTTTAAACTTGAGCTGTTCTAAACGTATTTCGCAATCCCAAATTAAGACCGCTTTGCTCATTTGCTGACTTTCAGTCAGTGTTTCATCGGTGTACTCAGCTGCTTTTGTAAGGTAATCCGTGAAAAATGTTGTTATTTTTTGCTGATAATCTTTTGATAGTGTATTCGGAAACTGATCGTTGTATCTGTTATCTCCAGCAAACGTTGCATTGATGGGATTTAATTGCAACCCGCCTTGATAATACGCTTCTAAAAATTGATTAAAGGCTTCATTTTCTTTACCAGCTACGGTTTGTTTAGCTTGCTTTTTACAAGCAATAAAAAGGATAGAAATAGTGATGATGGATACAATGATTTTTTTCATAAGAACATATTTAGAGCCCTAAGATAACTAAAATAAATTCATGGATTTATAAGGACTACATTGAATAATAGGGCAATGACTAAGAGGTTACTGTTTTAAACAAAAAAACCTCTTTGTTTTTTACAAAGAGGTTTTTAGTTGTTGGGCAAGTAGTGCCTATTTTATCAATTCGTAACTACGCTTGATAAAATTGGTTAATGCTTCACCGTGCAGTAAGTTTTGAGATAGTTTTGCCAAATCAAAAGCTTGTTTGATCAAGCGTTTTTGTTTCTTTTCGGTTTTGGTGTTTAAAATTTCACCTACCAATTCATAATTGGTGTTCACTACCAAATTGTACATTTCTGGCATGTTTCCCATACCCATCATACCGCCACCAGTTGCGCTCATTTCTTTCATTCTACGCATAAATTCTGGAACCGTAATTAAAAATGGAGATGCAGAAGAATCCATAGCTTCCAATTGAACTGTATAGGTTTCTTTTGGAACACTATCTTCAATAATTGGTTTTAAAGCTTCTTTTTCTTCGTCCGTTAATTTGCTAATTACAGTATCTTCTTTTTTGATTAAATTATCAATATGATCTGCATCTACACGCGTAAACTTTACTTTGTCGTTTGCCGTTTCTAGTTTTTGCATCAAGTGAGAAACAATCGGAGAATCTAACAGTAATACTTCATAGCCTTTTTCTTTGGCATCTTGAATATAACTGTGTTGTGCTTCCTTATTTGCCGCATATAAAATGATATGATTTCCATCTTTATCTGTTTGTGCCTCTTTTGTTTTTTCTAGCAATTCATCAAAGGTAAAATGTGCATCATTTACTGTTGGGTACAGTGCAAATGTTTTTGATTTGTCAAAGAATTTTTCTTCGGATAGCATTCCGTATTCAATGATCATTTTAATATCGTTCCATTTTGCCTCAAACTCTTCACGATTGTTTTTAAACAATGAGGTTAATTTGTCCGCTACTTTTTTGGTAATATGACCTGCAATTTTCTTTACAGCGCCATCTACCTGTAAATAAGAACGAGAAACATTTAATGGAATGTCTGGAGAATCAATAACACCTTTTAGCATTTGTAAAAAGTCAGGAACAATGCCTTCTACATTATCTGTTACAAACACTTGGTTTTGATACAACTGAATCTTGTCTTTTTGCACATCCATATTCGGACTCAACTTTGGGAAATATAAGATTCCTGTTAAGTTGAACGGGTAGTCTACGTTTAAGTGAATGTTGAACAAAGACTCTTCGAATTGCATTGGATACAATTCTCTATAAAATGTTTTGTAATCTTCCTCTTCTAAATCAGCAGGCTTCTTTGTCCAAGCTGGTGCTGTATTGTTGATGATATTGTCAACAGTTATGGTTTCTGGGGTTGCATCTTTGTCAGCATCATCAGCCAAAGGCACCGTTTCTTCTTTGGTTCCAAACTTAATAGCCACTTGGTTGAAGCGGTTGTATTTAGTAAGTAATTCGTTGATTTTAGACTCTTCTAAGAACTCTGTAGAATCATCAGCAATATGCAAAACGATTTCGGTACCTCTTTCTGTCTTTTCGTCTTCTACAATCGTGTATTCTGGAGAGCCATCACAAGACCATTTCACGGCCTTTTCATCTTTGTACGATTTGGTGATAATATCTACTTTGTCAGCGACCATAAAAGCAGAATAAAATCCTAATCCGAAGTGACCAATTACGCCAGCATTATTGTCCTTGTCTTTGTATTTGTCTAAAAACTCTTCAGCTCCAGAAAAGGCAATTTGATTGATGTATTTTTCAACTTCTTCAGCAGTCATCCCTAAACCTTGGTCAGAAATGCGAAGCGTTTTGTCTTCTTTGTTAATTTTAATCTCTATTTGAGCGTTTCCTAACTCTACGTTAGCTTCTCCAATAGCAATTAAGTGTTTTAGTTTTGTAGTGGCATCTGTTCCATTCGAGATTAATTCACGTAAAAATATTTCGTGATCAGAATACAAGAACTTTTTAATCAGTGGAAAAATATTCTCTACCGATACATTGATATTTCCTTTACTCATAATTATATGTTTGTTTTGTTGTTTTAAATGTTATGATAGGGTATAGTCAAAAAAAATACCAAAAAGAAGAATTGTGACAATCTGACATAAAAAACGCCAATGTAAAATACATTGACGCTTCTAGAAGTTTGGTTATAGTTGTTTGATGTTTTATAAAACTACTCTGTAAAGATATAAATAATTTAGTAAGTTTGGTAGCTAATATGTTTACAAACAATTAAAAAAGATATAAGTATGTATAATTCAAAGATAATAGGCTTAGGACATTATGTGCCAGACAACGTGGTTACCAATGATGATTTGTCTAAAATAATGGATACGGATGATGCCTGGATACAAGAACGAACAGGGATTAAGACACGTCGTTGGATTGCTGAAGGTTCTGAAGACACCTCTGCAGTAATGGGAGCAAAGGCTGCCAGAATTGCAATGGAACGGGCAGGAGTGACCAATAAAGACATTGATTTTATTGTTTTTGCTACGTTGAGTCCAGATTATTATTTCCCTGGATGTGGGGTTCAAATTCAAGAAATGCTAGAGATGGATACCATTGGTGCCATTGATATTAGAAATCAATGTACTGGTTTTGTATACGCAATTTCAACAGCAGATCAGTTTATTAAAACAGGTATGTATAAAAATATCTTGGTAATTGGTGCAGAATTTCATTCAAATGGATTGGATAAAACAACCAGAGGTAGAGGTGTTTCTGTTATTTTTGGAGATGGAGCAGGAGCAGCAGTATTGACAAGAGAAGAAGACCCAACAAAAGGAATTTTGTCTACACATTTACACAGTGAAGGAAAATATGCCGATAAACTAATTGTTGAATCACCAAGCATTGCAAAATGGGTTCCTGAATTGATGGACAACCCAGAAGATATTTCGTATTTTCCTTATATGGACGGAACCTTTGTGTTTAAGAACGCAGTGGTTCGATTTAGTGAAGTAATTATAGAAGCTTTAGAAAAAAACAACCTCTCAAAAGATGCTATTGATATGCTAATTCCACATCAGGCAAATTTAAGAATCTCTCAATTTGTGCAACGAAAATTTGGTTTAAGCGATGATCAAGTATTTAATAACATTCAAAAATATGGAAATACTACGGCGGCTTCCATTCCAATTGCCTTAACAGAAGCTTGGGAAACAGGAAAGATCAAAGACAATGATTTGGTAGTATTGGCGGCTTTTGGTAGCGGATTTACTTGGGGCTCTGTGATTATGAGATGGTAGTTTTTCAGTGAACAGTTTTCAGTCATCAGTGAACAATTATCAGTTATAAGTTGGAAGTCTGAAGTTAAAACTACTTTAGATTCCTGCCTTCGCAGGAATGACAGTAGTACAATTATTAGGGAATAAGCAGTTTTATTGTCATCGTTAACGTATGCGGAGCTATACACTTAGG
This sequence comes from Polaribacter sp., assembly GCA_029245785.1. Classification (GTDB taxonomy): domain Bacteria; phylum Bacteroidota; class Bacteroidia; order Flavobacteriales; family Flavobacteriaceae; genus Polaribacter. The sequence goes on along the minus strand of JAQWOR010000030.1, from coordinate 333 downwards.
TGCTCTTTGTACAACATGTATTGATGTGGGTTTTTCTTTTTGTCATTCCTGCGAAGGCAGGAATCCAGTGAACAGTTTCGGTTAAAATAAAATATAAAAAAACTTTCTCATATGTTTGAGTGGGTTTTTTGCATTTAAGGAGTGTATATTTTTCTATTTTTTGAAATGTACTCTTGTGGAGATAACTTTGTAATTTTTTTAAAAGCCCTAAAAAAAGGGTTGTACGAAGAAAAACCAACTTTAGAAGAAAGCGATTCTAGTGTCCCTGTTTTTAAAAAACCATTTTCTATGAACTGAATGGCATCTTGAATTCTTCCATGCATTCTGTATTCT
>JAQWOR010000002.1 GCA_029245785.1 Polaribacter sp. | reverse complement strand
CTCTATGCGGTGCAATGCCACGTATATTGAAGCTCCATTCTGACTTGTTGGAGTGGAACAGAACGACTCGTTCAATTTCAAGGGGTAGGCAGATAGATTCTAAGAGTAATTTTAGAACTAGATAAATGATAAGACTTTGTTCCGATAATTATCGGAATTAGAGACAGGATTCGGCTTACTGACCTGCTTTTATTTTTTACTTTTTATCAAATTGATAAAATTTACCTGTTTTTTATTGTTGTAATTACTATATTGCTTAAAAAAGCAATTTTAATTGTTAATTTTATATTAATAGTTACATTTTGCTGTTTATTTTATAATTTCGACAGAAAATTGTACTTTTGCACCACAATAAAAATTAAATAATTACATATATGGCGTTCGATATAGATATGATTAAAGCGGTTTACACTAACGTAGTTGACAGGGTAGATAAAGCTCGCGAAATTACAGGTAAACCACTAACACTTGCAGAGAAAATTTTATACACTCACCTTTGGGATGGAAAACCAACAACAGCATTTGTAAGAGGAAAAGATTATGTAGATTTCGCCCCTGATAGAATTGCCTGTCAAGATGCCACCGCACAAATGGCCTTATTGCAATTTATGCAAGCAGGTAAAAAAACTGTGGCAGTACCAACAACAGTACATTGTGATCATTTAATTCAAGCAAAAGTAGGCGCAGGAAAAGATTTACAAGCAGCCTTAAATAGTAGTAATGAGGTATTCAACTTTTTAGAATCAGTTTCTAACAAATATGGAATTGGTTTTTGGAAACCCGGAGCAGGAATCATTCACCAAGTAGTATTAGAAAATTATGCATTTCCAGGAGGAATGATGATTGGAACCGATTCTCATACTGTAAACGCAGGAGGGTTAGGAATGGTTGCTATTGGAGTTGGTGGTGCAGATGCGGTAGATGTAATGGCAGGAATGCCATGGGAATTGAAGTTTCCTAAATTAATAGGGGTTAAATTAACAGGAAAACTATCAGGTTGGACAGCACCAAAAGATGTGATTTTAAAAGTGGCTGGTATTGTTACTGCAAAAGGAGGAACAGGAGCTATTGTTGAATATTTTGGCGAAGGAGCTACATCAATGTCATGTACAGGTAAAGGAACCATCTGTAATATGGGAGCAGAAATAGGAGCTACCACATCTACATTTGGATATGATGCCTCTATGGAGCGTTATTTACGTGCTACCGATAGAAACGATGTGGCAGATGCCGCCAATGAAATAAAAGAATACTTAACAGGTGATGCAGAAGTGTATGCAGATCCAGCTCAGTATTTTGATGAAGTGATCGAAATTAATTTATCAGAATTAATGCCGCATTTAAACGGGCCGTTTACTCCAGATCTAGCAACACAAGTTGGAGCAATGACTGAAAAAGCAGCAGCCAATGATTGGCCAGTAAAAGTTGAATGGGGCTTAATAGGTTCTTGTACAAACTCTTCTTATGAAGATTTATCTAGAGCAGCTTCTATTGCGCAACAAGCCATTGATAAAGGAATAAAAATGAAATCTGAATTAGGAATCAACCCAGGTTCAGAACAAGTTCGATATACTGCAGAAAGAGATGGTATTTTAGAAATATTTGAAAAATTAGACGCTAAAATATTTACCAATGCCTGTGGACCATGTATTGGTCAATGGGCTAGAGAAGGAGCTGATAAAGAAGAAAAAAATACCATTATTCATTCTTTTAATAGAAATTTTGCAAAACGTGCAGACGGAAACCCAAATACACATGCTTTTGTAGCTTCTCCAGAAATGGTTGCTGCAGTTGCCTTGTCTGGCAGGTTAGATTTTAATCCATTAACAGATACTTTGATGACTAAAAATGGTGATGAAGTATTGTTAGATGAACCAACAGGTTGGGAATTACCTAGCCAAGGGTTTGCAGTTGAAGATGCTGGATATTTAGCACCTGAAGAAGACGGAAGTCATGTAAACGTTGTGGTAAAATCAGACTCAGAGCGCTTAGAATTATTAACACCATTTGTTCCGTTAGGAACGAATCTTAAAGGTGTTAAATTATTGATAAAAGCACACGGAAAATGTACCACAGACCATATTTCTATGGCAGGACCTTGGTTGCGTTTTAGAGGTCATTTAGACAATATTTCAAACAATTGTTTGATTGGAGCTGTGAATGCATATACTATGAAAACAAACTTTGTAAAAAACCAGTTGAACGGTGCTTATGATGCAGTACCAAAAACGGCACGTGCCTATAAAGCAGCGGGTGTAAAAACAATTGTTGTTGGAGACCATAATTATGGAGAAGGTTCTTCTAGAGAGCATGCTGCAATGGAGCCACGTCATTTAGGCGTTGCGGCTGTATTGGTAAAGTCTTTTGCACGTATTCATGAAACAAACCTAAAAAAACAAGGAATGTTAGGATTGACCTTTGCGAATGAAAGCGATTATGATTTAATTCAAGAAGATGACACCTTTAACTTTGTAGATTTACATGAATTTACTCCAGGTAAACCATTAACCATAGAGGTTGTACATGCTGATGGAACCATAGTTGATATTATAGCAAACCATACATATAATCAAGGGCAAATAGCTTGGTTTAATGAAGGGTCTGCATTGAATTTGATTAAAAAAGAAAATGCAAGGTAGAGATTAATAATCCTTTTAAATACAAAAAAGAGGCTTCTAATTAGGAGCCTCTTTTTTTTTTGTAAGAATAAGTATGTATATCCGACTTAATTCATAACAAAAAAATGCAGTTTATGAATGAGATTTGGTTTTTAGAAGAAGTTAATCTATTTAAAGTTTTGTGTCCGCATTTCTATTCAACATACACTAAAGAGCATGCTTTTAATTCGTATAAAAAAAACGATTATATTTATTTTGAAGAAGACAATGCTTCCAAAATTTATTTAATTGATAAAGGAAAAGTGAAAATTGGCTATTACACTGAAGAAGGAACAGAGGTTGTACAATCAATACTTACTAGAGGAGAAATATTTGGAGAAAAAGCTATTTTAGGAATTGATAAAAGAAATGAGTTTGCCCAATCTATAGATAATTCAACTTTTATATGCCCGGTCTCTAAAGAAAATATGTTTTTATTGATGAGAAAAAACAAATCTATAAGTCTTAAAATATATAAATTTATAGGGTTGAGAATTAAAAAATTAGAACGCAGATTGCAACTACTACTTTTTAAAGATGCGAAAACCAGACTGGTAGAGTTTTTAAATGAACTCTGTGAAGAATATGGCTATGATTGTGAAAAAACAGGGGATAAAGTAATAGAACATCCATATACTCAAAAAGATATAGCTTCATTAATTGGAGTTTCAAGACCTACATTAAACACAATAATGAATGAGCTTAAAGAAGCTAAAATAATTAGTTTTAATAGAAAAATAATACGTTTTTTAAAAGTAGCAACCTAAATGTTAGCTAACTAACATTTCAAACCAAATAACTGTTTTACATTTATCATCACATTAATACATACTATTATGATGAGAAAAATAACAGGATTAGCAATCATTTCATTTGGACTTTTTTTTACTTCTTCTTGTGAAAAAGCAGAGGAGATAACCACAAAAACAATTGAACAGTCTTTTCAAAATTTACCAGATTTAGGCGATAATTATATATATGAAGGTTGGCTAATAGCAGGGGAAAATAAAATTTCTACAGGTAGATTTACACATAGCGAAGGAGCGAACTACACAAGTGAATTAATAAACAAAGAGTTGATTGCTGCTGCAACGGTCTATGTGCTTACAATAGAACCAAAAACAGAAACAGCTTCTGATTTAGCGATCCCGAGCGGCTGGATTTTCTCTAAGGGGAATTTTACCAATAATAGCGCAACACCATCAACAGATACTGCTTTATATATCGGTTCGTCAAATTTAGAAACTGCAACAGGAAATTTTTTTCTAAAAGCACCTTCAGTTGACGCCATAGGAACGGATGCAAATGGAATTTGGTTTATCAATGCTTTGCCCCCTTCAGCAGGTGGATTTACAAATTTACCAACATTAGCAGATGGATGGATTTATGAAGGTTGGGTAGTTGTACCAAACTCTTCAGGAACACCAACGCCTATTTCTACAGGAAGGTTTTCAAACCCAAATGCCGCAGATGTTAGTTTCTTTGGAGCTGCTAATAATAATGAATTTAAAGGGCCTAATGGGGTTCCTCCATTTCCTGGAGAAGATTTTATTCAAGACCCCAGTTCTCGTTACCCAATGGTAACCTTTCCAATAGATCTACAAAATGCTACTGTAGTAATTTCAATAGAACCAACAATGAATGATGCTGCAGCTCCATTTGGATTGAAACCTTTTGTAGTAGCGTTGAACAATCAAACTTTGGCAACTGTAGTAACCATGACAAATAATTACGCGAATAAGACAATTTCAGGAATTGTAACCAAATAACCAGTCATATAAAATTAAATCAGCGATGTTAATTATTTGATTACATTTGAACTGAAGTGCAATCATTTATTTGATTGCACTTTTTTTGTAAGATCCTCTTTTTATGTCAACATAAAAGAATATATTTATTACATGAAGTTTATAAAAAAACATTTTACAAACATTGTTTTTGTAATAATTATTGGATTGTTATTGTATCCACCAACTAAAGTATATTTCATTAGATTGATCTCATTTTCTCCTTCCATTGAAAAGAAAGTGCATCAAAAAACAGTAACGAATTTTAATTGGCAATTAAAAGGGCTAAATACTTCACATGCTAATTTAAATACCTTTGAAGAAAAGGTTCTGTTTATTAGTTTTTGTGCAACTTGGTGTCCACCGTGTATTGCAGAAATGCCAAGCATTAAAAAGCTGTATGACGATTATAAAGAAGAGGTGGTTTTTTTGTTAGTAACCGATGAAAATTGGGAAACGGTGTCTAAATTTTACACAAAAAAAGGATTTGATTTTCCAACCTACAATCAATTAACAAGGCGTCCAAAGGAATTTGAAGGCCGTACAATTCCGGCTACTTTTATTGTTGATAAGAATAAAAAAATTGTAATTGAAAAAAGAGGGGCAGCAAATTGGAATTCATCAACGATACGGAGTTTGTTAGATGATTTGTTGAAATAAGTACAAAACAAACCTTTAAAAATGTGTGGTTACTCTATCTTTAGGGGTTCAGTTTTTGTAATGCCTGTTTATTTTAATGTTCGTGGAAGTCTATATACAATCTTTAATGACATCAAGAAGAATGTCACAGCCTTTTTTGAGTTCTTCATCAGAAATGGTTAAGGGAGGTGTAATTCTAATGGCTTTACCTTCAAATAACAGCCAAAAAAGCAACAAGCCTTGATCTAGTGCCTTTAAAATAATTTTGGAAGCTAGTTCAGGGCTTTCAACAATTATTGTAAGCATCAATCCTTTTCCGCGTATTTCTTTGATTGCAGGATGTTTTAAATAGCTTCTAATCAATTGTTCTTTACGCAAGCCATCAGCAATTAGGGTTGAGTTTGTCAATTCAGTAATGGTAGCTAAGCCTGCTGCTGCAACCACAGGGTGCCCTCCAAATGTGGTAATATGACCTAGTTTAGGATTTTTTTGAAGCGTATTCATAATTTCTTTGCTTGCAACAAATGCTCCAATTGGCATTCCGCCACCCAAGCCTTTACCAGCAACTAAAATATCTGGAATTACATGAAAATTTTCAAAGCCCCAAAAAGAGCCTGTTCTACCTATTCCTGTTTGAATTTCATCTAAAATAAGCAATGCACCAACTTCTTGGCATCTAGACTTTACCTTTTGTAAGTAGTTTTTAGTAGGAACAATAAAACCGGCACCACCTTGAATGGTTTCTAAAATAACGGCAGCTGTTTTTGTAGTAATTTGTTCTAAGTCTGCAATATTGTTAAACTCGATAAAATTGATTCCCGGAATCAAAGGTCTAAAGGCACGGTTTTGTGCTTCTGCACCACAAACACTCATAGCGCCTTGTGTGTTGCCATGATATCCGTTTTTGGCGGCGATAATTTCAGCCTTTCCTGTAAAACGTTTGGCTAATTTCAAAGCACCTTCAGTTGCTTCTGTTCCAGAGTTTGTAAGGTATATAGAAGATAAATTTCTAGGTAATGTATGTGCCATCGCTTTGCAGAGCGCTAGTTGTGGTTTTTGAATAAACTCTCCATACACCATTACATGTGTATAGCTGTCTACTTGTTTTTTGATGGCTTCTGATACTTTGGGATGATTATGTCCTAAGGTATTTGCAGAAACGCCTGCAATAAAATCTAAATAAGACTTTCCGGTTGTGTCATAGACATAAGATCCTTTTGCGTGAGAAATTTCTAGAGCAAGAGGGTATGGAGAGGTTTGTGCTTGATATGTTAAGAAGTCAGAATTCATTTTATAGCTTTCCTTTTTTAAATTGGCATCAAATTTTTCTGTTTCTTGTCACTGCTTTTTATCGGAGTTTTATCTGCATGAAGAATTTTTATTTCTTTGATAAAAATATCTTCCATACGAAGCGGTTGCTCCTTCTGCCTCCAAATAAAACCTTCTAGTTTACGATCTTTTTTGGGTAAATCTTTTGGTGGATACGATTTTCCTTCAGGTTTTTTTATGTATTTGATCAAATTAATTTTATTGGTGTCATCCAATTCAAACTCAATAGAGCTGCATTCTTGTTTGGTAATTGTTTCTAAAATTCCTTTTTCGTTTCTGTTGTAAAAAACAACTTCTGCATTTCCTTTTACCAAAAAATACTTGAGTTTTCCTTTAACAAACTTCCCGTACATATTTCTACCTTTAATTTGATTATAGGTAGAAATACCATCAATAATGGTATCTAATTGAACAATTAGTGCGTTTCCTAAAATTTGTAAAGAATCTAATTTTTCTGTTTCTGTATTGTTTAGTAACTGAATGCTATCTCCAGTAATTTGGTTTTTATCTGACCATAAAATAGGATTTCTATACATGCGCGTGATGCCACTTTCTTGATTGGTATGGATAGAATCACATTTGCCTTGTAAATCAGATTTAAAGATTTTTACATCGTGATAGATGCGTATAATTCTCTTTTCTGGTTTTCCTGTAATTAAAATTTTATCTCCATGTATGTACATGGAATCTTTTTCGATTTCTGTAATTGCAACGGCTTTTTTTACAATAAAAACAGAATCTTTCAACTCGAAGTATTCTGCATAATTTCCTTTTGCTACAAAATCTTGAACGGTGTCAACCAATTTGATATGGTTTGTTGCAGAAGCAAAACCTTTGAATTTATTATAATACAAACTATCACCTTCAATGGTTCTATCGGTAAAGAAAATTTTTGACTTCTTAACGAAATGAGAAATCTCTTTTTTGGTATTGTAAAAGCCTCTTTCAGTATAAATGGTGTTGTCTTTTCCTTTAATTGTTGACGGACCGTATAAATAGGCAACAGCAGAATTTGTATAATAATCTAAATGATTTGATTTTAAGATATGCTCTGGATTTGTAACAACTACTTTAGAGGTTGCTGTAAATTTCTTCTCTTTTAAATAATAGTCTCCAATTTTACTTTTAAGTGTATTTGTAGCATCTTTAATAATGGCAGAGTTTTTATAGAACAACTTTTGTTGCAACCTGTCAAAATGCAGGGTATCTGTTGTTAAGGTCATCTGTGGATCTGTCAACACAACTTTTCCCCAAGAGAGTACTTGTTTTGAGTTTCCATCATAATCGGTATAATTACTTGTTTGTGTAATGGTATCGCCTTGTTTGATAGTAACATTTCCGATAGCTTTGAAGAAGTTTGTTTTTTTATAAAAAAACGCTTGATTACACGTTAAGATAGCTCCTTCATGCTCAATGGTAACAAGACTATCATTGTCTTTTAATAAAATCGTGGCTCCAGAAAATTTTTCTTCATCAGCATAACTAATACCAGAATATAAGATGTTTATTTTTTTTGCTTGAGAAAAACTAGCAAAAGAGATGAATAGAAAAAGAAAGGAAATGATGCTTTTCAAATTGAATGATTTTTCACAAAAATACTAAAAAGAAGATTGTTTAAGATTAAAGAAAAGTGAAAGTTTTGCATCCAATCACTAAAATAACAGAATTTAAAAAAAATGATGAAAATCATATGTTAAAGGAATAGGGATTGCCTAATTTTGTAAAAAATAAAAACCAGCAATGAAGTCAACATTTGATTTATCAAAAGAAGAAATGAAAACATATGGGTATAAAATTATTGATATCCTTGTTGATCATTTTGATACTTTAGAATCTAAGCAGCCTGTTCATACAGCTTCAAGAGAAAAAATGGATCGTATTTTCTTGCAAGAAGCGCCAAACAAGGCTACGTCAGCTGATGAAGTATTAGATTTTGTAATGAAAAATGTAATGCCTTATGCAGCATTAACTTCTCATCCAAAATCTTATTCATTTGTGCCTGGGCCAAGTAACTATATAAGTACGTTGGCAGACACATTGGCTACAGGGTTTAATATTTTTTCTGGAGGGTGGGTAGGATCTCCAGCAGCAGCAGAATTAGAAATTGTAACCATGAATTGGTTACTAAAAATGTTTGGTTTTCCTGTAACTAAAGGAGGAGGGATCTTTACAAGTGGTGGTTCAATGGCTAATTTAACGGCACTGGTAACAGCTCGACGAGTGAAATGTGGAGATGATTTTTCGAAAGCAGTAATTTATTTATCTGATCAAGCACACTCGTCAAATATAAAAGCCATTCGTGTTTTAGGATTTAAGAAAGAGCAAATTAGAATTATACCAACAGATTTAGAATTTAAAATTAGTTTTAATAAACTAAAAAATGCCATTGCCAAAGATAAGCTAGAAGGAAACAAGCCTTTTTGTATATTGGCTTCAGCAGGAACTACAAATACAGGAACAGTTGATCCGTTAGGTGCGATTGCTGATATCTGCGAAAAAGAAAATTTATGGTTTCATGTTGACGGTGCTTATGGTGGTGCGGCCATATTGTCTAAAAAAGGAAGTGCCTTACTAAAAGGAATTGAACGAGCAGATTCACTAACTGTTGATCCGCATAAATGGTTTTTTCAACCTTATGAAATAGGTTGTTTATTGGTAAAAGACTCTTCATGGTTGAGTAGTACTTTTAGTGAAAAACCAGAGTATTTACGAGACATAGAAGGGAATGAGTCAGAAATTAATTTTTATGATTACGGAATTCAGCTGACAAGACGTTTTAGAGCGTTGAAGTTTTATATGTCAATTAAAACCTATGGGTTGAATGCCTTTAAAGAGGCGATTGCATACAATATTGACTTGGCAGAAGAGACCGAAGACATTCTTCGAAAAAGTAAAGAATGGGAAATTGTTTCGCCAGCAACTCTAGCCGTTATTAACTTTAGATATCATCCATTAGGGTTGGAATTGTCAGAGAAAGAATTGGATGCTTTAAATCAAGAGATTTCTAGAAGAGTTGTAGCTTCAAAAGAAGCGCTTTTGGTAACAACTATTTTACAAAACCAAGTGGTGTTAAGAATGTGTTTGATTAACCCTAAAACAAGCATTGAAGACGTCAAAGAAACCTTTTTACAATGCACTACTTTTGCAAAAGAGATTCTTTCTGAGTGGAAAAAATAGTTTTTAGGTTTGGAATTAATATTCCCAAGAGACCAATAAACATAAGAGCGCTGAAAACGACTAGGTAAAAGAAATAATTGTCTATGTTGGGAAATTGTTTCCAAGTGGCAATGCCGTTATAAATAATAAGAATTTCTGAACTGACAAATCCATTTAAATAGATATACACCCAAAAAGTAGGGAGTTTTATCAATTTAAAAAAGCTCAAAAATGCAAATAATGAAAGGCTAACGACTCCCAAGAATACCAAGTGTAAATAAGCAATTACAAAGCTGATTACTTGAGAAGCAAGCGTTGCAAAAAAAGGTATTGCACTGAGTGTTTGCAATGTGATTTTTAGCACCAAAAGCACCAATGCCAAGTATAGGCTTTGGTATATAATAGGAGATAGCTTTTGCCTTAATAATGTTTTGATAGAGACAGTTATTTGAATTAGTTTTATCAAAGCAATTGCTTGTGTCACAGCTCCAAACCCAGCAAAAATGTAAATTATTGGGTGTGGTTGCATCCATAAAACAGATAAGAAAAAAGTAAAGAAACAACTTAGTGTAAACAACTTATAAATAGCCCTGAGCTGCTTGTTTGAGAGGCTAATTTTTAGGTGAGCTACCAAGAGAAAAAATAGTCCTATCAAACAAAAGAGAAACCATCCGTTGTATTGAAAATGCAAGTAAAAATAAATGGCATTTTTGTACCAAGGAGAGCTGCTTCCAAGAGTGTTCATGATAATTCCTAAAGTCCAAGGACCAATACTAGAAAGAAGCATAAATAATAACGAAGCATGTATGAATTTATTCGCATACATACTGATAGCTGGTATTTTGACAGATTTTTTATAAAAAACATAAAACCAATAAGAGGCAATTAAAAACAGTGTAGAAAATACGATTGAAAATAACGCATACCCTTTTATTGGAAAGCTAATAAGCATGCCGAGTATTGTTATTTGAGTAAAGAAAAACAGCAATTTAAATTTCTTTTTATTCTTCTCTGTTTTTTCAATAAGAAGTTGGTAAATAAGTACTGTTAAAGCACCATAAACCCAACCAATAAGTGCAATATGAGAATGGGTGTGTACAATATATCGGTAGGTTGCATCCACATCGATGATAGGAAATAAACGCAATAATAAGCCCAATGCAGCGGCAACAAAAAAATAGAATAGTGCTATTGTGGTGTACCTTTTGTTATAACGATCCATCAGCAATTAAATTTTCAAGCGAATCAAAAGGAGTTGTACTCTCTTTTGCCATTTCAAGAATTGTTTTTGTCTTTAACCTTTGAAGTAAACTTTTTTTTAAGGGAGAATATACATCGTGAACCACACAGGGTTCTAAATCACTACATTCTGGGTATCCTAAAAAGCACTCTTCAAATTTATGTTGTCCGTCAATACAATAAATAATATCAAAGATAGATTTTTCTAAGTTATTATTTGTCATAAAAAAACCACCATGAGGGCCTTTAATTGAAGAGATAATTTTTTTTTTAGATAACTGCTGTAGTGTTTTTGCTAAAAAGGGAGCAGGAATATTTAAGGTGGCTGCTATCTCTTTGGTTCCAATATTTTTTGTTGGCGAAGCTGTACTTGCTAGGTACAGCACAGCTCTAATTCCGTATTTACTAGATTTTGATAACATAGGTATAGGTAAGTCGCAAAGATTAAAGATAAAAATATCTTTTTATATGATAAAAGTCATATTTAGGTATTCAGATCTATCATACTTTTGTGTAAATTTAAAAACGATTTCAAATGAAAACAAATCAACTACTATGGATTTTTGTGTTAATATTTGCTTTTTCTTCATGTAAAGAAGAGGTGAAAGAGAACGCAAATGTTACAACAATTGTTAAAGATCATAAAGGTCAGGCAGCAGTTGAACTAACTGAAGGAGAACAGCCTAATGCTTTACAAGTAGCTGCTTCCATTCCTGATTTTTCGACATTGGTTGTAGCTGTTAAAGCAGCAGAAGTACAAGATGCTCTTGTAAACGCTGGGCCTTTAACGGTATTTGCACCAGTAAACACTGCTTTTGATAAATTGCCTGAAGGTACTGTTGCTAGTTTGTTAAAGCCTGAAAGCAAAAAAACACTTGCTTTTATTTTAACCAATCATGTTGCACCAGCTAATTATCCGCTTAAGCAATTAAAAAAGGAAGCGAAAAAAGGACGTAAATTATATATGGCATCTGGAAAATATTTAACGGTAACCTATAAGGATGGAAAAGCATCTGTTGGAGGTACTGAAATATTAAAATCAGTAAAAGTAAGTAACGGATGGATTCATGTTATTGGAGACGTCTTAGTGCCATCAGATAAATAAGTAGACCACTAATTAAATTAGAAACAATGAAATTTAAATTATTGACATTATTAGCTCTTATCAGCTTTACGTTTTTAAGCTGTGGAGGAGAAAAAAAAGAAAAACCAAGTTATGCAACGAGTAAAAAGAAGGCTGTTAAAAAGTCAACGGCTAAAAAGGTTGACATCAATGCAGTTTCTTTAGACAATAAAGGCATTGGTCCAATAAAGAATTTAACACTTGCAGCCATTGATGAACAATTGGTTGCTGAAGGAAAAATAATTTACAAAACCAATTGTTCTGCATGTCATAAGTTTAAGAAAAGATATATAGGTCCGGCATTAAAAGGAATCACTAAAAGGCGTTCTCCAGAATGGATTATGAATATGATTTTAAACCCTGATGAAATGTTGAAAAAAGACCCTATTGGAAAAGCGCTTATTAAAGAATACAATGCTCCAATGGCAAATCAACAATTAAAAGAGTCAGATGCTAGGGCAATTTTAGAATATTTTAGAACAAAAAATTAAACAACAATAATCAATAATCAAAAATCACGAATTATGAAGATCATTTTAAAATCAATCTTTTTATTTGTCATTACAGCTACTTTTTTAACAAGTTGTGCTCCGTCAGATAAAAAAAATAATAAAGGAGCTATTTCTGGCAATGCTGCAGAAAAAGTATACGTTGCTCCAGGTGAATTAGATTCACATTACGCATTTATTTCTGGTGGGTTTAGCGGGCAATTATCTGTTTACGGATTACCATCAGGACGTTTGTTTAGAGTGATTCCTGTATTTTCTCAAGATGCAGAAAAGGGATATGGATATAGTGAAGAAACAAAGCCGATGCTAAATACATCTCACGGGTTTGTTCCTTGGGGAGATTCTCACCATCCAGATATTTCACAAACCAATGGTTCTGTAGATGGTCGTTGGGTGTTTATCAATGAAAATAACACTCCTCGAATTGCGAGAATTAGTTTAGAAACTTTTGAAACAGAAGAAATTATTGAAATTCCAAATTCAGCAGGAAATCACAGTTCATCTTTTGTAACAGAAAATTCTGAATATGTTGTTGCAGGAACCCGTTTTTCTGTTCCATTTCCTCAAAGAGATATGCCAATTAGCGAAATGAAAGGAAACTTTAGTGGAGCTTTATCTTTCTTGAAAATTGACCAAGAAACTGGGCATATGAATATTGATTTCCAAATTAAAATGCCTGGATTTAGTTATGATTTATCGCATCCTGGACGTGGAAAATCTCATGGTTGGTTTTTCTTCTCTACCTATAATACAGAAGAAGCCAATACGTTAATGGAAGTAAATGCTTCTCAAAACGACAAAGATTTTATTGCTGCCATTAACTGGAAAAAAATTGAAGAGTATGTAGCCAATGGTGGTGGAAAGATGCAACCAGCAAACTATGCACATAATACTTGGAATGATGATACACACACCGCTACTTCTGTAATGAAAAAACAAGTACTGGTTGTAGAACCTAAAGATGTTCCTGGAGCAATTTATTTCTTGCCTACAGCAAAATCTCCACACGGTTGTGATGTTGATCCAACGGGAGAATATATTATTGGTAACGGAAAACTAGCGGCTTCAATGACAGTGCATTCATTTTCTAAAATGATCAAAGCCATAGATGACAAAGCATTTGATGGTGATGCCTATGGGATTCCAATTCTAAAATTTGATGCAATCAACTACGGAATGTTAAACCAACCAGGATTAGGGCCTTTGCATACAGAGTTTGATACCAGAGGAAATGCATATACAACATTCTTTATTTCATCAGAAGTAGTAAAATGGAATGTTGAAGACTTAAAAGTTTTAGACAGGCATCCAGTATATTACTCGGTTGGTCACTTAATGATTCCTGGAGGAAACTCTAGAACCCCAGATGATAAATACCTGGTAGCGATGAACAAAATTACAAAAGACCGTTACTTACCAACAGGTCCAGAAGTAACACAATCTGCTCAGTTATTTGACATTTCAGGAGAAAAATTAGACTTATTATTAGATTTTCCAACTATTGGAGAACCTCATTATGCCGCAGGTATTGCTGCCGAAAAGATCATGCCTAAAAGTAAAAAAATCTATCGATTAGATGAAAACAAGCATGCTTATGGCGTTCAAAGTGAAGCAGAAACTAGAGTTGTTCGTAAAGGTAAAGAAGTACATATATATATGACAATGATACGTTCACACTTTTCTCCAGATAATATTGAAGGTGTAAAAGTAGGAGACAAAGTGTTTTTTCATGTTACAAACTTAGAACAAGATTATGATGTACCACATGGTATTTCGATGATTGGAGCTAATACATCAGAATTACTTGTAATGCCTGGTAGAACAGCCACGTTTACATGGGAACCAAAAGAAGTAGGTGTTTGGCCATTCTATTGTACAGATTTCTGTTCTGCACTACATCAAGAAATGCAAGGATATGTACGTGTTTCTCCTAGAAATTCTAAAGCGCCTATTTCTTATACGCTAGATGGAGACATTCCTGGCGAAGAAGAGGAATAAGGATTTAATTAACAGTAAAAAAACGAGCAATGCAAATGTAAAACGGTTGCTCGTTTTTTAATTTATTTACCAAAAAAAGCATTCAAAACAGAGTAAATAAAGGAGCTTTGTGTAAGTATTGTTACACAAATAATAGCGAGTAAACGCTATCTTTACTGTAAATAACTGCATCATAAATTAAAAAAACACACAATGAAAAAATCGAACCTTTTAATGATTGTTGGATCCTTTTTATTACTTGGATTGTTTATATTTCCGTTATGGAACATTACCTTAGAAGCCCCTCAATATCCTATTCCTTTAGGAATGGATATTCATATTACAAAATTCGCTGACACTCATGAACACGATATTAAAAATATCAATTTGATGAATCATTATGTAGGGATGAAGTACATACCAGAAACCATTCCAGAATTTAAAATATTTCCAATTGTAATTGCTATCATGTCTATTTTTGGAATGCTAATCGGGTTTAAAGGTACTTATAAATGGTTTTTAGGTTGGTTTGTTTTGATGTCTGTGATGGGAATTGCAGGAATGTATGACTTTTATTTATGGGAATATGACTATGGGCACAACTTAGACCCTAAAGCAATTATGAAATTTACAAATCCAGATGGTTCCATCATGGGTTTTCAGCCGCCATTGTTTGGAAGCAAAGATATTTTAAATTTTACTGCACACTCATACCCAATGACAGGAGCTTATTTTATGTTTGTGGGAATGATGATGACTTTTGCAGCTTTTTTAATCGGAAAAAAAGAAGCAAATAGATTGACCTTTTAACAAAAAAACGATTTTCTAATAAACAATAATTGATTAACGGATATTTATATCTTTTTATACAGTATTAAAATGAAAACAATTAACAAAATTTCAATATTACTACTTACACTCCTTTTGGTGTTTACTTCTTGCGAGGTAGCCCCTAAAAAAATAAACTATGGCAATGATCATTGTTTGCTTTGTGATATGACAGTTGTTGACAAAGCATTTTCTGCTCAGTATGTTACTAAAAAAGGAAAAGCATATATGTTTGACTCTGTAGAATGTCTTGTCAGAAAAGTAACTGCAGAAAACAATGAAGACCTATTGGCTTTTGTGCTGGTGTCAGATTATAAGAACCCCGGATCATTGACTAATGCATACACTGCTACCTACCTTATCAGTGAAAAAATAAAAAGCCCGATGGGAGCAAACCTTTCTGCATTTAGTTCTAAAAAAGATGCGATGCAAGTACACAACGAGTTTGGCGGAGAATTGTTTACTTGGAATGAAATTAAAGCAAAACTTTTAAAATAAGGATGCGAATATTATTTCTATTCATTTTTTTGCTGGCAACTACCTTTCAAGCAAAAGCAAACACAATCAATGTTTGTGGCTCTTGCGAAGTTACGTCTATCAAAAAAGCGGTTTCTCTTGCTAAAAAAGGAGACACCATTGTTGTAAAACAAGGAGTTTACAAAGAAACATTAATCAATATTAATAAAGCTCTCCATATAATTGGTGAAAATTATCCAATAATTGACGCTGAAAATAAAATGGATACCATTTTTACAATACGTGCCAATAATTTTAATATTTCAGGGTTTCGGTTTAGAAATATCGGAATGAGTTATACCAAAGAAGTTGCAGCGGTATTTATTACTAATAGTAAAAATTTTACTATTGAAAATAATATT
>JAQWOR010000072.1 GCA_029245785.1 Polaribacter sp. | reverse complement strand
TTGAACCTGTTTTTGGAACCCTTACCCAGTTTAGAGGACTCCGAAAGATAAATACTATTGGAATTAAACAAGCCAACAAGGTCATGCATATGTCTGCGATTGCGTATAACTTAAAGAAATACCTGAAATTCATTAAGAAAATAATAAAAAGTGATGCCAAAGCAATGCATCATTTGTTGACTGTTTTAAAATCCAATTTTAGACCTCATATAAGGTTGTTAGCGATAGATTAAATTTGCTATTTCGCTACCAGCATTAAAAACAAAAGCTCCTTAGAAAGGAATTTTTGAAAGACTAATTGTGTTTTTTAGAGGCTTGTGCAACGACTACCTTTGTTGCCATTTCGTTATTTATTCCTTAAAAGATGTATAAGGATTACTATTTCTTGATGAATTTATACGTAGCTTCTTTTTTTTCAGAATATATAAATCGGATAAAATAAACACCTTTTTGAAGATTATGTATTTCTATTTTGTTTGTATCTATTAATATTTGATGCTTTACTTTTTGTCCCAAGTTATTAAAAATCCCTATTGAAACAGGTGTTTCTTTAGAATTGAAATAGATAAAATCTACACTTGGATTTGGATAAATATACGTGTCAGAATTCCCATATCCATCTACCCCTAAAGGGTTATTTAAGTGCATTCGTACTGTGTTTACTGAAAAAGCCGGAAGTACTACTGAATAGGTGGTTCCTGTAAATGGATTATCGTCAATATTAGAAAAAACAGTTTCATCTGTTATTGTTCCGTAGAGTGACTCAAAAATAACGTTATCTACTTGCCAAGCAGCTGGGATGTCAATATCAACAGTATGTGAATTTTCATCATCACGATTTATTAGTAATAGATTTACATATTCACTATTTACTCCTACACCTCCCCAGGTAGGAATAGCATCTATAGTTATAGTGGAGTCCATCCCTTGTTCATCCGGAACCGTAATATCTATTTGAGGGTTATTTGAAAATGTTACAGGAAACATTCCTTCCGATATTGTTTCCATGACCATTATAGTAGCTTTACCCTGAACCCCAACAGAAAAGGTTGGGTTTGTGTGTAAAAGGTGTATAAAATTATTTCCTGTAGCTGAAAGAGCAAAGTGGTTAACGTCTCGCAAGTCTAATGAATCATTTAAACCATTCTCGAATAATCTTGCCCAGTAATCAGCTACATACAGGCCAGAAAAAATTCCTCGAATGGGATGATCTGATGGTGCGCTAGTAAATAAAGCAACATTCCATTCTGTTAATGACAATCCTATTTCACTAGGGATACCCCATGCAACTTCTCTCTCATTCCATTTCTCTTGAAAATTATTCAAGGTTTGTGTGATATTAAATTCTGAAACATATGCAGCTTCAGAAAATAAACCGGCTTGAATTGCTGGTATTGATAATCCGGTTACATATGGATGTTTAATCATAAAATCTGGTGGACTCGCAGCAAAATCCTGTTGAAAAACAGGATCATTTACTTTTATATCTCCTGGTTTTACATTATATCCTATCTCAATTGTAGGATCAGCAGCCTTCATGGCATTTCTAAAAGCAAATGCGCCATCATGTCCAATACTATTATATTCAATCAAAATAAAATCATCAATATTTAATCCATTACTAGGGGTTATAGTTACTTCAGTTTCAGTCCAAGAAAACTCACTAGGCAATAAAAGGTTAGTAGGGTTTGAAATAGCATCATACAAGTCTTGCTGGCTAGCAGTTTGTGCCCAAACATTATCAAAGTTAGGAGTCCTGTAAACTCGTACAGCATCAACATCAGTAATATCCATAAAAGGAAAATTCACCAAAATACCATCTGTACTTGAGGCAGTGGTATAAAACTTAGTATTACCTAGAATAGCAGTTTTGAAATCTTGACTCCCTATTGCATCAACCCAGCCTTCTCTATAAAATTCACCTCCGTAATAATATAAATTATCGGCTTCATCTTTTGTAAATGGTTTGTCAGCAATCCCTGTTTGAAAATGAATATTATCTTGGAAGCCAAACCATGACCATTCATAAGCCCAAGAATGTCCATTCTCATTTCCTATTTCCCAAGATTTTACATTTATTGGTTGGGAGGTATTTAACAGATTTGAACGTAAATTAACATAAGTATTTTCTTCGCTATTACAAATTTTTACAAATTCAGCAGCTTCAGCAGCTGTTCCATTTCCAAAATTTATAACAATTTGGAGTTCTACTTCAAAACTACTTAAAAATGGAATCACGTTTTTAAGATTAAGTTTGTCTGTGTCTTCTAAGTGATCCATCCAGCGATAATCATTCGCTTTATTGCCTGCTGGCCATCGTATAACCCCTGGATTCATTTTTGAAAAAGCATCAATAAATCCTGGAGTTTGAGCATGAGAAAAGGCAGAAAAACCACCGTGATTATGTCCTTTCCATCTCTGAGGGATACTTTCAATTATAGGGTTTTCGGGGAGTGTAATAATTGATTGTCCGTAAGACAAGGATGTGAGCAGGAGTGAAAGAATACTAAGTAAGATTGTTCGAATCATAATCTTTATTATTCTGTTATAATGAATGCCAACGGTCTAGTGTATGAAACGTAGCGTATAAAAAGACACTAGTTTTTCGGATAAACACAGAGCCGAATTTTTATATTTTGTTTTTATTTTTTCTCTTTTTAAAAGCCAAATTAAAAATTTGGCGACTTCGTAAAAATGCCAGAACTTCTGTGTTAGCAAAGACTCGCGCTATTTTTTATATACGTTGTTGGCAGTAGTAATTTACGCTATTGCTAAATCGTCTTTACTTAATTTTAGTTTTGGATTATCTAATTTTTTTATAGTTGTTCTAATTTTTACTCTATCAGATTGAGGTAAAAAAGTCGGGACTAAATCAGTTAAGTTAATTTTCAAAATTTTATTGATGACAATCAAATCTTTTAAGGAAAAAGGACTTACACCATTTATAAGTTCAGAAATATAGGATTTGCTTTGATGTCCCAAAACTTTTCCAAAATCTTGTTGTGTTAGATTTAAGTTCTTTAATTTTTTTCGGATAAGTTCTTTTCTTCGCTGTATAAATAACCGCTCTTTTTCGGCTATCAATTCTGCAACGTCGCTTTCACGTATTTTTTTGTCAGAAATATTAGATTCGGTACTCCAATTTTGATTTTCGTACTGCTCAATTAAATCTCTTAATTTTTTTCTAACAGCTTTGAATTTTGGATTTTCCTTTGAAAGTACACGCAATTTTCTATCTGCAATCATTGCTCTTTCAAAATCCAATTCATTTAGGATTTTCCCATTTTCAATTAGTTCTGATATGTCGAATTGTGTTTTCATAATCTTATCTTTTAAATCCAATCATTAGAGTTTAACCACTTTTTAATAGTATTTCTATTGTTTTTAAATATTGTTTCATATTCTTGGTGTGTTCCTACCCAAACAGCAGTAGCTTCATTGTCATTAAACTCAATCAAAATCATTGTTCTGTGAATATTGATGTTAAAAAAGTAAAATCCATCGCTATGAACGTTGTCTGCATCTTTTCTTGTCTTATTCAGTTCAGTTTGATTCTTCCAATTATTCTCGTCAATATCTTTAATCAGTTGGTCGATAGCTTTGGTTAAAGGGATATTTCCTCTGTTCTTTCTTTTAAGCTTTTCTTATTAATCAGTCTCATCTGCGATTGCAAATATATAAAAAAGTTCGGATAATTACCGAACTTTATAGAATTTATTTTATTACTGCCAACGGTTTGTGTATGAAGCGTTGGGCATTTAAAAGCACTTCACTTTCAGTTTATTACTGACCTTAAATTTATAAATTATATTTCGTTAAAGCACCAAAACCGCTATTTTTTATATACTTTGTTAGCTGTCTGGGCTTTCTTTAAATTCTTTTGAATTAAAAAACGAGTTAAGTTCAGTGTCTTTTAACATCATATGAATGTCGTATGTATGTCTAATCTTATTGCTCAAATCAGTTATTGGCTGTTCCGTTTGAGAAAAACGAACTAAACTCATCAACTTTTCACATAAGGTTCTTTCAGTTCTTAATATCAAAACATCAAAAGGATTCATACCATATTGATTAATTATATCTTGTTGGTTAGCCTTCAGCATCATTTCATAAATGTAAGACGATACTGTTCCTGTAGTGTATGGCTCAAAATGGCCAAGCCAAGTAGATTCTACAATAATGTTGTCTCTTACTTGTCCAAAATTTCCATCAAAACTCTTTTCATAGCTGTGAGCAGTTTTACGTATCATTCCCCTTTTGTGGGTTATTCCGTCAACTTCTATCTCTGGAATTACATCAGTAACACATTTTGAGATTTTTTTGATTTTACTTTTAAGTTGATTGTTAGTCTCTCCATCTTTTCTTAAAACGACTAAATCAATATCTTCTGAAAATCGGTCGATTAACTGATTGCACTTAGATAGTGCTGTACCTCCTTTAAAAACAGTTTCTTTCCCAATCTCATTGCTAAAAATAGCGTGCAAAGCAAGAGTTACCCAATAATCTTTTTCAACATAGATTTCCGGAATTTCCTTTTGTTGAGAAGTCGCAGTTATAGCATCTTGGAATAGTTCTTTATTTTCGTGCAGTTTCATTTGTCTTGTTTATTTTTTAACGGTCAAATGGTGTTCGCTAAGAAAACTATCTTCTTTTTTTGGTAAAATTGTGTAATACTCGGTTCATTTAATATTCCAATTCATTAATGTTGGTAGTATTTTCTCATCAATTCCGTAATTGTATTCTGAAAGTGGATTAAGACTCTTTTTTAATGTTTTTAGTTCAATAGAAAAGCCTATTTGTTCTAATAAGGCACCTAAAAAAGCTCTCACTCTAGGTGGATAAGATAAAGCACAGTCAATGAGTTGTTTTATCTCTTTTGTGTTTAGTTTTTTTAGTTGGTTCGAAATAATTTTGACTCCTGAATTATTGTCTAAATCGGGTATTTTTTTAAAATCTTTTAGTGCATCTAAAATCTCCAACAAATAGAAATTTTTAGCTGTAACATCTACATAACTTTTTACTGGATTTCCTTTGATGTTTCCAACTGACACTGTTATTCGTTTGTCTCTACTTGCAATTTTTATAGTTCTGGGCACTTGAGTTGTTAAACCCATTCTGTTGTATAAGGAAATACCAGTTATGTACGCAATTCTTTTTTTGTTTTGAAACAAATAGGGTTTCAATAACTCTTGTTCATTGGGTTTTAACGCTCCAAAAATGGTTTTTTTAGGCTTGTAGAATACACCTGTGGAAACTCGTTTAATGATTCCTTTTTCAATTAAACGCTCAATTGCTTTTGCAGCTGCACTATATTCGTTTGATTCAATAGAAAGTTGTTGGTACTTGAAAGTAGTACCTTCTTTTATCTTACTAATTTGTTTTTCTATTTTTTGAGCTACTTTCATTATAAAGCGAAAGTACAAATTATTATTAACTTGTCAAGTAAACGAAACATAATACTTGACATTTGGCTGCTATTTATTATTCTTTTTAGGTTTTATTTACTATTCCTTTTTCATTATAATTGGACGTAATTCTTTTTTTAACTTTTCAAATTCCTCTTTAGACATCATATCAATTTCCATTAGCTCTTTTGCCTCTTTTAACTTTAAAATAGCTTCTTCTCTAGTCATTTTTCTGTTTTTCAATAAAATTTCACCAGATTCAATTGCTAATTCAGTATCCATAACACTTAAATATTTATTGATTCCAAAGGCTTTTCCATTCATTTCTCCTAAAACCATAATAAGATATAATGGTTTCTTTTTACTTCCTCTGTGATATGCTTTGATTTCAGTAACTATTGCTGTCGTATTTTTCAAACTATTACTAGCCATAACTTGAGCGTCTCCATTCATAGCTGTCATAATACTTCCAAATCCAGCAGGTCTTCCCATTTTTACAAATTCATAAGTTTTTTTAGTTGTACTCCTAGTTTTCGAAATTCCACCTCTAGCTTTATTTCCATAACTTCCAGTATAAGTTTTTGAGCTTAATTCCTGATTAGTTGGGTTTCCTAAAACAACTGTATCTCCAATTCTTATTATATTATCATTTATTGTTCTATATTTTTTCACCAATGTTCGATTTTTAATATTCTTAAAAAACTCAATGTCTTGCGTGTTTTCATAAGTTAAAGAGTCGATTTCTCTTTGAGCATTCAAGTTCAAAATTGTTAATAATGTAAATGCAAATAATGTAATAATCTTTTTCATAATTTTTGTTTTAAATTGATTTTCAGTTTATGTTCGGGTTTATTTTTTACAACGGTATTTTATATGATTTGTGCGACTTAAAAATTGGAGGTTTTTCGGTGGTAGCAAATCGTTAGTTGAATGTTTGTTGTTTTATATTAGTACAAATTTAAGCATAAATTATATGAGGTGTTATGGTCTGGTTTTAATACATCAACTGTTTTTTTGATAGATTTTTCCAACCTGCTTGATTTTCGTAATCAACAAAGTATATTTTCAAATCTGCCTGATTTTCATATTTGACAAAGTATATTTTCTTTTTTGCTTGATTCGCATATTCTGTAAAGAACCATTTACCGTCATTATCACCTACTTGGTTTTGGTATTTAACTTTGTAAACTTTTAAGTCTGCCTGATTTTCATATTTAACTACAAAAACTTTTACATCTGCTTGATTTTCGTAATTAACAGAAAATACTTTTTGTGCATTAGAATAATTAGAATAAAGTAGAAATAAAGCTATTATTAATAATTTTCTCATATTTATTCAATGTATTTATAAACGTTTAAAATGATTTATTTAGTTTAGGTAAGCAATTCTTTTCTTTGTAAAAGCCATTAAGTAAAACAGCTTCTAAATAAGCAGGCGGTTCCTTGTCTTTTGAATACATTATATAAAAATTCAATGATTCAATTTTGTTCTCAATCATAAAGTTTTTTACATAATCATTTGTTTGAATATCTTTTTTAGTTTTTTTGTCTCTACCTCTTGATGCTATTAATCTTTTTTGGAGAGAATGATTACCAAATAAGCCGTTAGAATTAATTTTACCTGCCATACCGATATAATATATTTCATTAGTTTTAGAATCCATCCATACATAAACGCCAGATTTATTTTCAACTTTATTTCTAATTATTTTATTGAATATTTTTCTATAGTTATCTTCTTCAAATAATTTTTTTGTTATTGAAAATTCAATTATTGGTAATTTTATGTAAAATTCAATTAGTTTTATTAATTCTTTTATTTTCATTGTTTCACCCATTATTATATAGAGTTTTCGACTCATAAATTGGTTTATGAGTTTGGTATAAAATATTTTAAGAATTATTAAAATTGGCCTTTGCTAGTTCTCCCGACGTATTCTGATGTTTTATTTAATTTATAAAATATAAATTATTTACAAATGTATTAAGTAACAAATCTATTTAGTTCATTTTTTTATAGTATAATGTAAAGTTATTTGTGTCAGTACAATAAAATTCGGAACCATTTATTCGTAAAATTTCATCTTTAAATTTTTTTAAATCATCTAAATTAGGGAAAACATAAGCTAAATACAACAGTTGTTTAATATCATCATCGTAAAAGAAAACTATTCTTGTAATATCTAAATTGTAAGATTTTATTAGTTCCTCCTTATGGTCTCTAAGTCCTCTTCTATATTTACCATATGCAGATCTTTTCTCAGAAGTATACGTTGGCTCCAATGCATTTAGAGTGTTTAGAGTGTTTTGTATTTCATCGGCAGCCTTTTTCTTAGCCTTTTCCTTAGCCTTTAATTCAGCCTCTTCTTTAGCCTTTAATTCAGCCTCTGAATTAATTTTTTTTTCTTTTTCAATTTTTATTAATATATCAAAATTAACTTTATCATAGGTATTTGTTTCGTGATTCCATACCCAAATTTCTTGAATTTCAGTTTCTTTATTTTCAATACTCTCTCGACAAGCCTTTAAATAATCTGCCATTGATATAACTTCCCCAAAAAAATCTTGAAGAGTTATATAGGAATAACCATCCCCTTTATTTCTTTTCCAAGGAAGTTTATTAATTGAAGAATCTGAATTAATTTTTAAATATTTTGTAAAAGAGTTTTTTCTAAGAGCATCATTATTTTTTATCTTTAAATAGTGTTCAGAATTAAGACTCGTAATTAAGACTCGTAGTGGTAAATCAGATTCTCTATAATCCCACGAAAGAAACATATATCTAAGGTTTTTATTTTGGTTATTTATCAAATAATTATAAATCAAAACAAATAAATTGTTTTCTCTGCTACTCCCATCACGAAAATACATATCTGGTTTTCCGCTACCATAATAATTAGTCTGACCTAAATTATAAAATATAATGTTATCAAACATTCCTTGTAAATTAATAGTAAATAAACCGTTGCTGTCTAAACCTAAGGGTGGACTACCTGTGTTAATTGATTTTTTATGTTGAGACATACTCCCATCAAATTCTTCCCAACCATATATTTGATTACCTCCAATTGCAATAATTCCATTTTGATCAGTTCTACCATAATGATCTTTGAATTCTTTATTTCTGAAAAAAGGAATATTAAGAAAATTCATATCGCCCCAACGATTTGGAGGTCTAAATTCTTGAGGATTTTTAAAAACTAAGAACCCATCATTTTTGATAAATTTGTAATTAACTCTCCATATTTTATTTTCATTAAACAAGCTATCTATACATATATTATTTCTATCATAAGCAACATATGACTTTACAATACCATTTTTAAGGTTAAGCTTTGCATTCCAACGACCTTTTTCACCTATTATAAGCTCGCCATCTAGTACTCCATTTGAATTATAATGTTTTGTATCTAATAGTGTTTCTTTAAAATTTCCGGTTCTATATGTTACTACATCTCGGAATCCTATTCCTGCACCTGCTGCAACATACTTTCTTGTAGATTGCCAATTAACTTTCCTATATGTATCTTCTGAAATTGAATAAAGTTTAACCTCACCTACTAATCTACCATTAACTACATCTCCTTTTGTAATAATAGTATTTTGTTTATTATAGTTATAAGTGTATACGCTTGGAGAATTAGCTTCTACTAACATACAGTTATGACAGGTTAAAACTCCATTATTAAAAGAACCATTATTGATTAAGTCATAAAATTCCCCGTCTGGCAATCCAGTTTTTGGGTTAAATTGCATTGAAAATATTATTTTGCCATCTTCGTTGTATAATTCAGTTTTTACTTTTTTTAAGTTCTCCATCTCTAAATAATCAACAAACATCGGCTGACCATTGTTAAATGTTTTTGATATTTCCTTTAATAATTCTTGTGAGTGTAATTGGAATAACGATAATAATATTAATATTGAAATAATATATTTTTCCATTTTTTTAGTATTTTTTGATTCCTACTTTGTAATTTTCTGTTTGTCGATTCACTCTATTTTTCTCAAATGAATTATTTTTTTAACTTGCCCATAACGTGTTTGTGTATGATTAGTGGCGTGTTTAAGCACCTAATTTAGCAAATAAAAACCGAATAGAAAGTCCGCGAGGATTTTCGTAATAGGCGAGAACCAGCCATTAATTATACACGGTGTTGTAAATAGTTATTTTTTCAGAGCTTCAATTGTATCTGCTATATTTGAATAACTGCCCAAGACATTATTTTCTTGGTCAAGAATTATGTATGTTGGAAAAGACCAAATTCCCAAATCCTTATCCAAGCTACTTTTTTCTATTCGGTAGTTTTTCCAATTAACCTTCTTTTTCTCTAAATAGTTAAGCCATTTTTCTTGGGTCTCGTCTGTTGATATTCCAATTAGTTCTGCATTTAAATTATTGAATATATTTGGATTGGCTAAAATTTCCTTATGCTCTTTTATGCAAGGTGGACAGTTTGTAAACCAAAAATCCAAAATAGTGTATTTTTTATTTGGTTCTATTTTTATTTTAGAAGTTTTTCCATTTAGGTCAATTAGGGAATATTTGTTTAGTTCAATTTTCTTTATTTCTTTTAACTTTTCGAGCCTGCTCTTAATCATTCCGTAAACCATATGTTCTTTCGTAGCTTTCGGTTGCTTTTCTAAAAATTCCTCAACAAATTTTAATTCTTTTTTATCATTCTGAAATAATTTTAAGTACTGATTGAGTGGTAGCAAAACAAAGGCGTCTTGGTCATTTTCTATTATAGTATTTTTTATAAATTCTGTTCCAATTGATTTATCATCTAAAAAGACTTTATAATCCTTAAAATATTTTACTTGCCTATCATAAACTGGTGTATTTAAGGTTTTTGAAACTGAAAGCTCGTTTTCTTTATAATCGAGATAAACATCAATTTTTCCAGAATTAAACCAACCGCCAATTTTTTTGTCCGCAATAAAAATTGAATATTGGTCGGAAGATGTGATAGGGATTTTGACAATCGCAATTCCGTTTTCAAATTCAGATGAAAATTTCTTTGATAAATTAAGACTATGAACAGTAACGATATCGATATCCACATCAGAATTGATACGAATACAAAATTCAGTTTGTCCAAAAGTCAGTTTTGAAATCAATATTAAAAGTAAGCACAATGTTTTTCTCATAATTGTTTACAACGTCTCCGTATATGAAACGTAGCGTGTTAAAAGACACTTTCGTTTCGGATTATACACGAGCCGAATTTTTAAATTTTTCTTTTTATCTTAATTTTCTCAAAAAGCCAAATTTAAAAATTTGGCGGTCTTTGCAAATACACACAAACCTCTCGGAAAGCCTATGTTAGCTATGTTTTATATACATTGTTATGCCCTGTGTTTACTCCGTTTCTTCTTTTTCGAGCATAAAGTCCAAAAACAACAATTCCGCTTTGGATTGTTCGTCCTCAAATTTTAAATTCCATCGTCTTTCCATAAAATTCAATAACTTAATTCCTCTATCCAATATTGTATCGGCATTCCATTCGTCATAGTTTGATACTTCGATTTCCGAATGAGAACCATCCAAATATCCTTGTCTAATTTTATCATTTCGGTCATTGAATTTCGGATTTTTCTTATCCGCAAAGCAGTCGTTTTGTAAGCTGGAATTTATACTTTGTGATAATGGTAATAAATTACCTAAAGAACCTTGAAAGAACTTTTTATTATCATCTTTTTGGTCTTTAAAACTGCGTATCCATTCTTTGTGGTCTGGCGTTTGAGGATAGATATGTTCTATTGAAACTCTGTCTTTTTCCCCTTTTACAAATAGTTTCCAATCGATTTTCTGACTTCCTCTTTGTCTAACTTTTTCCATTTCATATTCGTACAAAAAGTAACGTAAGCCATTCCAATAATAAAATCCGAGGTTTCTTTTAAATTTTTTATCGATGAAGGTTTGAAAATACGTGTAATCAAAATAAGTTTTTTCGCTTTCTTCAAGTGTATAAAAGCAGTAATTCATTCTCTCTTGTAAAATGCCAATTATTTGGTTTATGGATAGCTCGTTTTTTCTCAATTTTCTTGCTGCTCTATAAAACTCACTATTTCTATATGTTGCAAACGCTCTACTTAATCTAAATGTCACAAAAATGAATCTTTCAATAGCTTGGAATAACTCTATTCTTTGTTCAGTTGTGATTTTTTGGGATAAGAAAGAAGCAGTTACTAAAGGTCTAAAGTAAATAATACCTATTCGGTTAAGTCTATCAATCCACAAACTTTCTTTGTCTGTCAAATCAGAGTTATTTGTTGGATTATGGGAATTATACCAATGAACTGCCGCAGATTTTAAACTGTTTACATAATTTTCAATTTCTTTCGGTGAAAGTTTTGAACGCATTATGATTTCTTCTTCAATGCCATTTACATCATCTTCTTCTTGTTCTGTTTCTTCTGATTCTATAACTTCTTCAAATTCTTGGATTGAACTAACTTTCACTTCTGTTTTGGCATAGATATTTTGCGGTGTGAATTGCTGTTCTAAAAGGAACTTAATATAGTCATCTCCTTTTTGCCTTGTGTATTGGAAATACATAATCCAATGTGCTACAAGAAAATCATCGTCATTTAGAGGATTCTTTTTGTTTCTACCCAACTGGTAATATATCTCTTTCCAAGCATCATTAATTTTTGTCCTTAAAGAGTTTCTTTCGTCAGTTTTTAATTCGTCTTCTTCGTAAAGTGTTGTTAAGTAAATTAATCTGTTTTTAAGGAGCTCAAGATTTGAGAGTTTTTTACCTCTATTATTCATTGTCTCGAAAGCAACAAAAACATCGAAATCATCGCTAATCTCGTAAACATTAAACATCAAGTTTTGAGTGAGTTTCTTAAATAGCGTCTCAATTTCTTTTATTCCGAACTCTTGATAAAAGTTATTAAGATTTTCTACAAAGAAGTTTTTAGCATTTTCAAGGTTTAAAGTGTAGAATGTTTCTTGAATAGTTCCGCTATTTGGCTCTTTGAATATTCGATACTTTAGAAATTGAAAACTTGGGTTGTCAACTTCATAACTGAATTTATAAGTTTTGATAATAAATTGTGGTGGTCTTTGGACTACTAAATATTCTTCTTTAATTGATTTTAAGCTGAATGAACCTAAATAAATTTCTTCATCTTTTTTGTCCTTGTTTTCTGGCAGGCTTTTTATTAATTCAGTAATCGCTTGTATGAAAATTACAAACGTTGTTAGTCTTTGTTGTCCATCCACAACGTGAAAAGGTTTATATCCTCTGTCCTCGATTAGCCAACCATCGTCATTCCAATTTTTCCAAACTGTTCGGTCAACTTTTTTGAGTGATAACATTCCTGTGTAGTGAAATCTTTCGATTGGTAGATTGACTGTGTCTTCCCAAAAATCTTTTAAATGTCTTTTAGTCCAAGCATAACCACGTTGATAATCTGGAATTTTAAATAGTCGGTCTTTGAAAATATCTTTGAGTGATTGTAGTTCGTTCATTGGTTAGTTCGGATGTTTTTTTGCATTGGGCATAACTGGTTATATGCGGAACAAAGTTCCTGTTTATCGGTTTTTATTTCCGGATAACAGGAAGTTTTGTGCGCCTGCCTGCCGCAGGTAGGCGTTTATCATCTTTTGTTAAAGATAGTAAAATAGTATCTAATGGGCTTTGTATCGCTAATAAATCTTTGGTAGCCACGTGTGTATAAATCATTGTCGTTTCTGGTTTTGCATGCCCCAACAACTCTTGTATGTACCGCAAACCCACACCGTTCTCTAACAAATGTGTTGCAAAGCTATGTCGTAAGGTATGTGGGGTTACATGCTGTTTAATGCCTGCGGCGCAGCACGATCTTTCTAAGAATTTACGCACACTACTTGCGCTATACTGTTTACCCGGCGCCCCTTCTACAAAATAACGAACCGGTCTGTAGGTTAAAAAATAATTCTGTAACAGCGGTAAAAAATGATTTGCCAATACCACATACCGGTCTTTTCTACCCTTGCTATTTTGTATGAGTATTTTCTTTCGGTCTATAGAAATGTTTTTTAGTTCCAATCCAATTAGCTCGCCAATGCGCAGGCCAGACGAATAAATTAACGCCAGTATCGCTCGGTGTTTTAAGTTTTTTGTACAGCGTATCAAAGAAATTACTTCTTCTTTAGACAACACCGATGGTAAAATTTTAGATCTCTTTGGCCGTTTCAATTGCAGCTCGTCAATGTTGCAATCTGGGTAAAAGCTTTTAAATAATTTAAGAGCACTAATAAATTGCCGTTGTGAACTAATACTGTATTGTCGAGGAACAAAAATAGCTTCTAAAAACAATTCAACATCTCTGTTGGTAAGTGTTACTATTGCTTTTGGCTGAATGTGATCAATAAAATCTGCAACAAAGCTAACATAGGTTTTTACCGTGCTTTCACTATAACGTTTGCCTTGTAAATACAGTACATATTGCCGAATAAGAAGCGTGTTTTCTTCCGTAAGTTTTCTTGATTTTCTGAGGCCTTTCTTTAAAAGAGGTAGTTGTACAGAAGCATCTAAAACAACCCGTGCTTTTTGGTGTAGCACCTTCTGAATTTCGGTTACTTTTTCATCCGAAAAAAAACTGATCCACCCACGTAAAGAGTTGCTCCAAGTATATGCTTTTAAAGACCGTAATTGAGCAATAATTGGATCATTATATTTAAAAAGAACAAGAAGCACAAGGCGATTTTTGTGTACAATTTTTTTTACGAAAACAATAGGAAGCTGAGTGGGTGAGTTCATTTTTTTCTTTTTATAGCACTTTAAAGATACTAAAAAAAACGTCAACTCATAACTCATAACCCATCACTCTAGCTAATGCGCTTCTAGCCAATTTTTACCAATCCCTATTTCTACATCCAAAGGAACCGATAGCTGAAAGGCATTTTCCATTTCTTGTTTGATAATGGGTTTAATCAGTTCTAGTTCGTCTTTATGCGCATCAAAAACCAATTCATCATGCACTTGTAATAACATCTTAGATTTGAAATTTTCTTGCTCAAAACGCCTATGAATGGCAATCATAGCAAGCTTAATAATGTCTGCAGCGCTTCCTTGAATAGGGGCATTTACTGCATTTCGCTCTGCCGCTCCACGCACAATAGCATTCTGAGAATTGATGTCTTTTAAATAACGTCTTCTTCCTAAAACCGTTGCCACATAACCATGATCTCGCGCAAAATCTACCTGATCGGCCATGTAATTTCGCAACTTCGGATAGGTTTCATAATAGGTGTCAATCAGCGCTTTGGCTTCCTTTCTGGTCAAGTCTGTTTGATTGCTCAACCCAAAAGCAGAAACCCCATAAATAATTCCGAAATTGACGGTTTTGGCATTGCTACGTTGTTCACGAGTCACTTCATCAATCGGAACTCCAAATACTTTTGCCGCGGTAGAAGCGTGAATGTCTTCTCCGTTTTTAAAGGCATTGATCATATTTTCTTCTTCGCTCAATGCCGCAATAATGCGCAATTCTATTTGCGAGTAATCTGCCGCCAACAACACATGGTTTTCATCCCTTGGAATAAACGCTTTCCGAACCTGTCTTCCGCGTTCTGTTCGAATCGGAATGTTCTGTAAATTGGGATTGTTAGAACTCAAACGACCTGTTGCAGCAACCGCTTGTGCATATACGGTATGAATTCGTTGTGTCTTCGTATGTACCTCGTTTGGCAAGGCATCTACATACGTGCTTTGTAATTTTTTATAATGTCGAAACTCTAAAACATCTCGAATAATTTGATGGTCTTTTGCCAAATAAGACAACACATCTTCTGCGGTAGAATATTGCCCTGTTTTGGTTTTTTTAGGTTTCTCAACCAGTTTCATGTTCTCAAATAAAACAATCCCCAATTGTTTGGGCGATGCCAAATTGAACTCCTCTCCAGCTTGTTCATACACCCCTTTTTCTAAGCGCTCAATATCTTTGAGCAAGTCAACCGAGAGCGAATTTAAAAATGCCGAATCTAAATTGATGCCTTCAATTTCCATGGCGGTCAATACAGATACCAACGGTAATTCTACCTCGGTGAAGAGCTTGGTGAGTTCACCGCTTTCCAGTTCTTTTGTAAAATGCTCTTTCAATTGCAAGGTAATGTCTGCATCTTCAACCGCATATTCGGTTTGTTTAGAAAGTTCAACGTCTCTCATTGAAAGTTGATTTTTTCCTTTTTTACCAATCAATTCTGTAATAGATACAGGTTGGTAGTTCAAATAGGTTTCAGACAGCACGTCCATATTGTGTCGCATGTCTGGATTGATCAAATAATGCGCAATCATGGTATCAAACAAAGGGCCTTTTACAGGCATGTTGTAATTGGACAATACCTTGATGTCATATTTTAAATTATGACCAATTTTTTCGATGGATGGCTGCTCAAAAAACGGTAAAAATTCGTTTAAAATAGCTTGTGTTTCTTTTTGATTTTCTGGAAACGATACGTAGTAGCCTTTTCCCTTTTCCCAAGAAAAAGAAATCCCGATCAATTCAACTTCCAAGGCTTTTAATCCTGTTGTCTCTGTATCAAAACAAACCGATGTTTGCTGTAGCAAGCTTTTAAGTAGCAGTTTTCTAGACAATGGTGTGTCTGCTAGCTGATATAAATGAGGGCTGTTGGCAATGGTTTTAAAGCCGCTTTCTGTTTCGTTTTCAGAAAAAGTTCCCGTTCCAGGAGCCGCAAACAAATCAAACTGACCGTTGCTATCAGATTGTTGGTCTGTTGGCTTGTTAACCTGTTGGTTTGTTGGATTTTTATCTTGTTGAACGGTTTTGGCAGCTGTAGAGTTTGCATAGGTTTTTGCCAAGTTCTCTGCCAATCTTCTAAATTCCAATTCGTTAAAAAGTGTGGTGACTTCTGGCATATTAGGTTGCGAAAACTCAAAATCTTCTTCATGGAATTCTACAGGAACGTCTAGCATAATGGTTGCTAGCTCTTTAGATAAAATCCCTAGCTCTTTACTAGTTTCTACTTTTTCTTTTAGCTTCCCTTTTAAATCATCGGTATTTGCAAAGAGATTTTCCATGCTTCCATAAGCGGCTAAAAACTTTTTAGCCG
This sequence comes from Polaribacter sp., assembly GCA_029245785.1. Lineage (GTDB taxonomy): Bacteria > Bacteroidota > Bacteroidia > Flavobacteriales > Flavobacteriaceae > Polaribacter. The sequence goes on along the minus strand of JAQWOR010000072.1, from coordinate 89,623 downwards.
TCTTTTCTCCAACGCCAGGCAATCCAGGAATGTTGTCAGAAGCATCTCCCATCATCCCTAAAAAATCGATGACTTGTTCGGGTCTTTCTACGCCAAATTTTTCTTGCACTTCTTTAATGCCCCAAGTTTCATAACCGCCACCAAAACGAGGGCGGTACATAAAAATATTTTCAGAAACCAATTGCGCAAAATCTTTATCTGGCGTTACCATAAAGGTTTGATAGCCTTCTTTTTCCGCTTGTTTTGCCAAAGTGCCAATAATGTCATCTGCCTCAAAACCCTCTTTTATAATAGCAGGAATGTTCATGGCAGTTAGAATTTTTTCTATATACGGCACAGCAATTTTAATGGCCTCTGGTGTTTCTTGTCGGTTGGCTTTGTAGTCTGGAAAAGCTTCTTTTCTGGCAACACTTCCGCCGCGATCAAAACAAACCGCAATATGATCTGGCTGTTCTCTTTTAATCACATCCAACAATGAATTGGTAAAACCCAAAATTGCCGAAACATCCATGCCTTTCGAATTGATTCTGGGGTTTTTAATAAAAGCATAATATCCTCTAAAAATTAATGCGAATGCATCCAGTAGAAAAAGCCGTTTTTTATCTGACATGTGTTGTTTGTTAAATGACATTGATACTTAAATAGGATTTGATGTGTTAATAGCGATCACTACAGACTCCGCAGTAAAGCTACAAAACTTTAACAGCATGTTAAAACAGTTTCTTTATTTTAAACCTATATTTGATAAATTTTTTAAACTTTACCGTATGCCTCGTTGGTTGATTCCGTTATTAATAACTTGCTTTGTTTTTCTTACCGTTGAGTTGTATACATTTCAAGCCATAAAAACACTTACTAAAAGTAAATGGCTTCGGTGGATTTGGATTTTTGTAGGAGTAGCTATTTATATGCATCTGTTTTATGTGCTGTTTACCACGCCAAGAAGCGCAGGGCAGACCAACCAATTTCAATGGGCAGTTGGGCTGTTGATGACCTCTTTAATTCCAAAAATAGTCATCCTAGCAATGATGTTTGGCGAAGATGTATTTAGATGGTTTCAAAAACTCATTTCGTATGTGTCAAAAGAAGAAACACAAGCGCTGGTAGGAAGAAGAAGGTTTGTTTCTCAACTCGCTTTTGGGTTGGCAGCCATTCCGTTTGCAGGGATTATTTATGGAATGATCAAAGGAAAATACAACTACAAAGTGTTAAAATACCAACTCACATTTAAAGATCTGCCAGATGCTTTTGAAGGGTTTACCATTACACAGTTTTCTGATATCCATTCAGGAAGCTTTACCAATGCAGAAAAAATTCAATACGGTGTTGATATGATCAATGAACAAGAATCAGATCTGATTTTGTTTACCGGAGATATTGTCAATAACAAAGCAGATGAAATGGATAATTGGATTGAGATGTTTGGAAAATTAGAAGCACCTTACGGAAAATATTCCATTCTTGGCAATCATGATTATGGAGATTATGTAGATTGGGAAACACCAGAAGATAAAAAGAAAAATTTTCAGAAAGTAAAAGACATCCATCCAAAAATAGGATTTGATTTGCTGCTCAATGAACATCGATATATTGAAAAAGATGGACAAAAAATAGCCTTGATTGGGGTAGAAAATTGGGGAAAAGGGTTTAAAAGAACCGGAGATTTAGAAAAAGCAGCTGCAGGTGTTCAGCAAGAAGATTTTAAAATTGTGATGTCGCACGATCCTAGCCATTGGGATTTAAAAATTAAAGAAGCTGATTTAAAATACCACCTAACCTTAAGCGGACATACACACGGATTGCAAATGGGAATTGAAATTCCTGGCTTTTTCCGATGGAGCCCCTCTCAATATGCCTATAAGCAGTGGGCCGGAATGTACGAAGAACTAGGTAGATACATTAATGTAAACCGCGGATTTGGCTATCATGCCTTTCCAGGACGTGTTGGAATTTGGCCAGAAGTGACTGTTATTGAGCTCAAAAAAGCTTGAGAACCAGCTGGTTTGTTCAAAAGTATTATATTTGTATTATAGAGAACAGTTAATACGCTAGTTTTTACCCCCTAAAAATTATGAATTATGACAAAATTTGGAGAACTAATTAATGTAGAAAAACCGGTCTTAATAGATTTTTATTTTGATTGGGATGATGAAGAAAACAACCTCGATACCTTGAAGGATGTTGCTGCTGCATTGGGAGATAAAGCCAAAGTAATAAAAATAGATATTCAAAAGAATGAAATCCTTGCAGACACCTTGCGTGTAAAAGGAAACCCTACTTTTATGATTTATAAAAATGGCGAAATGAAATGGCGCCAAACAGGAGAGCAAGACGCCAATACCTTAATTGGGTTGGTACAAGAATACGTGTAAATTGGTAGCTAGCTAGAAACCCTTAATCTTCTGCCACCATTAAATGCTCAAAAAGCTTTATGGTTTCCATAAATTCACCTTGTAACTTCTTGTTGTAGTTCTCGTCTGGATCAGCGCTTTCAACACTGTCTAAAACACCTATTTTGTACATATATAGAATGTTTTCAATCTCATCAACAATAATGTTATTGTAGCGCTCATCAAAAGTACTATACCACTGTAATTTTTCAGTAAAAATTTCAATGAGTAGTTCTGCATTTTTTCGAGCTTTTTCTTTGTTGCCAATGGCATAATACAAGTCTACATACCCTAAAGCAATGCTGTAATGACCAAAATCTTGGATGGGCATTTTCTCTAAAGATAAGTCTAGTATTTCTTCCGCTTTTTCAAAATGCTGTTCCTGAACAAATGCTTCTGCCAAACGCACTAAATTATTGCGCATAGAAATGGAATTTCTTTTGGTTTGCTCGTCTAAATAAATGGCGCCATCGTTAATATTTCTCCAGTCTAATTTTTGTATGTTTTCATACATTTTCTCTGAATCAATTCTTCCCATGTTTAACATGCTGCTGTTTTCGTCAGCTGTCTTTATTGGAACTAATTTATAAGACATGCCGTCTAATTGCAGGTAATCTTTTAACCAAAGATATTCTTCATCAGCATTGGCACCACCCGTAAAATAAATGGCTTGTTTCCATCCAAAATTAGCCAAGATGTCTAACATTAAAATTCTATTTTTTGTCAGTGCCTGACCGTCAATAGTAATGTCTATGTATGGAACTATTTTATCTGCATCTTTTTGAGCTACAATACCGCTTTTTAAAACAGCTGCTTTGTCAACAGGAATTCTAATTTTATTGGTCGGATAGGTTTTTAGTTTTGTGTCTCCATCAACATAATAGGTAACAAGGTTTTCGCTTTCTATCCATCGCATAAAATTACCAATCGCCATAACGGTGTCTTTAAACTGCGGATGTGGAACGTAATATGCCACATCTAAGGTGCCTGTTTTGTATTTGTCATGAGATAGTTGAGAAGGAATAGGTGGTGCTTCATAGGTGGCTCTTTTCATTTGGTCGATATACCAATCGGTAGCAAATAAGCTAGTGTTAACCAGTTTAAGATCTCTTCGAACGCCTTCTACTTCTTGCATGTACCAAAGCGGAAAAGTATCATTATCTCCAATGGTAAACAAAATAGCATATGGGTCACAAGATTCTAAATAAGCTTGTGCATTTAAATGTGTGGTGTACCGGTTTGATCGGTCATGATCATCCCAATTCTGGAAAGCCATAAGGGTAGGAACAGAAACAATGGAAATCACAGTAACTGCTAAAGCAATCACTTTTTTGTTTCCGTATTTCTTGAAGTATTCATAGAGGGCAAAAACGCCAATACCAATCCAAATAGCAAACACATAAAAAGAACCTACAACCGCATAATCACGTTCTCTGGGTTCAAAAGGTTTTGGGTTGGTGTAAAAGATAATAGCAAAACCTGTAAAGGCAAAGAATAATAACAATGCGTAGGTGTTTTTCTTGTCAAATTTGATATGATAAAGCAGCCCGATTAGTCCGAGTAGTAAAGGTAAAAAGTAATAGGTATTTCTGCCTTTGTTTTCTTTTACATCTGTGGGTAATTCTTGTTGAGAGCCAAGGCGAATTTCATCAACAAAGTCAATTCCACTCAACCAGTTTCCATTAAAAAGATCTAAACGCCCTTGGGTGTCGTTTTGTCGGCCCACAAAATTCCACATAAAATAACGCCCGTACATATAACCAAATTGGTAGCTGAGCATAAAATGGATGTTCTCTGTAAACGTGGGTCTTCGTTTTGAGTTTGGCGGAATTCCTGCAATAGATTTGTAGTTGTCTGCCTTTTCTGGAACCACCATTCTTGGTATAAATCCTTTGTGTGCGGAGGTGTATACAGGTAAGGTGTTTTTATAAGTATTGACAATCACATACTTACCGTCTTTCTTTTCATATTTAGGCTTGTCGTCTTTATAAACGGGAACTCTGTTGCCATTTTCGTCTACCTGAGTTTCTTGTTCTCTGTTATAGGTAATAGAATAATATGTATCATAAAACACATTGGCATCGCCATATTGTTCTCTGTTGTAATAGGCCAATAATTCTCTGGCACTTGAAGGATTATTTTCGTTAATGGTGGTATTTGCATTGGCTCTAATAGGCAACATCATCCAAGAAGAAAAACCAATCATGATAAATAATACAGCGAGGATTAGTGTGTTTGTTTGCACTTGTTTTTTTCTTCGTGTATGCCGAATTCCAAAATAAAAAGCAGCAATTAAAACAACTCCTGCAATGATGCTTCCAGAGTTGTAAGGCAATCCAATACTGTTGATGAAAAATAATTCTGAGGCGCTAAAAAACTGTAAGGTAAACGGAAATAAAAATTTAAAGATAAAGGTCAATATCAGCACAGAAATCACCGTTGCAATGGCTGTTGTTTTTAGGGTAATGGTGTGGTATGTTTTAAAGAAGTACAGCAGTACAATTGCTGGAATTACCAATAGTGACAAGATGTGAACGCCAAAAGACAAGCCAACTACAAAGCTAATAAGTAGCAACCATCTGTTGCCGCGAGGGGTGTTGATTTCACTTTCCCATTTCAGTCCTAGCCAAAATAACAAGGCCATTAAAAAGGAAGACATGGCGTAGACTTCTCCTTCTACAGCACTAAACCAAAAGCTGTCTGAAAAGGTATATGCCAACGCGCCTACAATTCCACTTCCTAAAATGGCAATGGCTGCAGAAGAGGTGATTTCTTCTCCTTTTGCCACCATTTTTTTTGCTAAAATAGTGATGGTCCAAAACAGAAATAAGATAGAAAAGGCACTTGCCAATGCAGACATAAAGTTGACCATTTTTGCAATTTGAGTTACATCAGTAGTAAACATGGCAAAGAAAGCACCTAGCATTTGAAATAAAGGAGCTCCAGGTGGATGTCCTACCTCTAATTTTACAGAAGTAGAAATGTATTCTCCACAATCCCAGGCGCTAACAGTTGGTTCTAAGGTTAGCGTGTAGGTAATCAAAGCGATTGCAAATACAATCCATCCAATAATTGTGTCCCACTTTTTATAGTTAAATGCTATCATAATCAATTTTAAATGTGTGTGGCGAATTTAGTAATTTATATCAAATTATAGAGTAGTAAAACGTGATAACTAAGGATTTATGCTGCTAAAAATTTGTTAAAAATAAAAAAAATAAAAAAATACTTGCAAACTTAAAAGAATGAAGTAAATTTGCACCCGCAATTGTCCCATGGTGTAATTGGTAACACACCGGTTTTTGGTACCGACATTCAAGGTTCGAGTCCTTGTGGGACAACAAAGCAGACAAAAATCCAATCTTTTTAGATTGGATTTTTTGTTTTTAGAAAGTGATTATATTTTAAAAGTAATGACGGGTCGTAATGCGCTTTTTGTTAGGTTTTTACTGATGCTTCCGTTAAACAAATGAGACAAGCCACTTCTTCCATGCGTGCTTAAGGCAATTAAATCAGCATTGATTTCTTTGGCAAAATTTACAATCCCTTTTTCAATAGAAACATCATTGTAGGTGTGAATGGAGTATTTGCTGATTGAAAACTCTTTTAAAAAATTAGTAATTTTTTCTTTTGAAACATGTGTTGTTTCAAACTTGCCTACTGTATTTACAATGAGCAAGTGAATGTTGCTTTCAAACTTGGTAGCGAAATCTAAAAACATGGCAAAAGATTTTTTGCTTTCTTCTTTAAAGTTTGAAGCAAAAACAAGCTCTTTTAATTGAAATGACTTGGGGTTGTTTTTAGCAACTAATACAGGGATTTTTGAGGTTCGTACTACTTTTTCTGTGTTAGATCCTATTAAAATTTCATCAAAATTAGAAGCTCCTTTAGAACCCATAACAATTAAGTTTGGCTCAATCTTTTTGCTATGCTTTAAAATGCCTTCATGCGGATTCTGAAAACGAATGGAATGGTGCACGGTAACGGTAGTGTCAAAAAAAGTGTTTTTTATCTGTATTATTTTGTCTTTTACCATTCTAAGATACATCATGCTTTCTGGAATGCTAAAATTACTTCCAGCTCCCATGTCAACAACGCCAGAGGGTAGTTCTACCATGTGCAACAAATGTACTTCTGCTTCTGTTTTTTTAGCAATTGTTTCTGCTAATTTTATAGCGTATTCTGATTGTTTAGAAAAGTCTATTGGGACAAGAATTTTTTTCATAGTAGGGAAATTAAATGTGTGTAAAAACAGGAATATAAAGTTACAAAAAATATTTCATATACTCTCATTTGGGTATTCCTAAATAAGTTCCTATATTTGCAGCGAAAATAACGTAAAGGAAGAAGAAGGGGACTAAGCGTCCCCTCTTTTTATATTATAGAATGGACACAAAAAAAGTACAATTTTTATTGGAAGAGGCATTGGCAGAAAACAGTGCATTATTTTTAATTGATTTGTCTTTTTTACCAGGAAATAAAATCCACATTACTGTAGATGGAGATACAGGAATTTCATTAAAAGAATGTATTCGAATCAGTAAAAACATTGAGCAGAATTTAGATCGAGAAGATGAAGATTTTGGTCTAGAAGTAACATCGCCAGATATTGCAGAGCCTTTAAAAGTGTTGCGGCAGTATCAAAAGAATATCAATAGGATTCTAAAGGTAAAAACAAATGATGGTGTTTTAGAAGGAAGATTGACAGAGGTCACCGATACAGGAATCGTGTTGGCTTGGAAAGCAAGAGAGCCAAAGCCAATTGGCAAAGGAAAAGTAACAGTAGAAAAAACAGCTACCGTAGCTCATAAAGAGATAACAGAAGCAAGAGTGAAGATAATTTTTTAATACGAAGAGTGGAATGGAAAATATAGGCTTAATAGATTCGTTTTCAGAATTTAAAGACATCAAAAGTATAGACAGAGTAACACTGATGTCTATATTAGAAGAAGTTTTTAGAGCTGCATTAAAGCGTAAGTTTGGTTCAGATGATAATTTTGACATCATTATCAATCCAGATAAAGGAGATTTGGAAATTTGGAGAAACAGAGTGGTGGTTGCAGATGGAATGTCTGAAGATGATAATGAAGAAATTGAATTGACAGCAGCACAAAACATTGAGCCAGATTTTGAAATTGGCGAAGATGTATCTGAAGAAGTGAAGTTAGTAGATTTAGGAAGAAGAGCTATCTTGGCACTGCGTCAGAACTTAATCTCTAAAATTCAAGAGCACGATAGTACAAATATCTTTAAGCAATTTAAAGACTTAGAAGGAGAGATTTACAGCGCAGAAGTACATCATATTCGTCACAATGCAATTATTTTGTTAGACGATGAAGGGAACGAGTTGGTTTTGCCAAAAAGTGAGCAAATCCGTTCAGACTTCTTTAGAAAAGGAGACTCTGTAAGAGGAATTATCAAGTCTGTTGAATTAAGAGGAACAAAGCCAGCAATTATTTTGTCTAGAACTTCGCCAGAATTTTTAGTAAAATTATTTGAGCAAGAAATACCAGAAGTCTTTGACGGTTTAATTACCATTGAAGGTGTGGCAAGAATTCCTGGAGAAAAAGCAAAAGTAGCAGTAGATTCTTATGATGATAGAATTGACCCTGTTGGAGCATGTGTTGGAATGAAAGGATCTCGTATTCATGGAATTGTACGTGAACTAGGAAATGAAAATATTGATGTGATCAACTATACAAAAAACGAACAATTATATATTGCTAGAGCATTAAGCCCTGCAAAAATTGTATCGATGGAGATCAAGCCAAGTGAAGAAGGTGTTGAAGGTAAAAAAGGACGTGTAGAAGTGTTCTTAAGACCAGAAGAAGTTTCTAAAGCAATAGGTAAAGGAGGCGTTAATATTCGTCTTGCAAGTCAATTAACAGGGTATGAAATTGATGTGCAGAGAGAAGGAATTGAAGACGAAGATGTTGAGTTGACAGAATTTGTTGATGAAATAGAAGACTGGGTAATTCAAGAATTAAAGAAAATCGGATTGGATACGGCAAGAAGCGTATTGGAAAAAGATGTGGCAGAATTATTGAAAAGAACTGATCTAGAAGAGGAAACTATTTTAGAAGTTCAACAAATATTAAGAGAAGAGTTTGAAGATTAATTTTTTTAATCTTAAATGAAATAATCAAAAAGAAGAGCATAACTATACCTTGGTATAAAGTGTGTTCTTTTATTAAAAGGCTAAACAATAGAATATATGGCTGAAGGCAAAACAATGAGGCTTAATAAAGTTTTAAGAGAATTAAATATTTCTCTAGATAGAGCGGTAGAACATTTGTCAAAAAATGGGCACGATATAGAAGCGCGTCCAACTACCAAAATATCTGGTGATGTATATCAAGTATTACTTGAAGGTTTTCAAACAGATAAAACTAAAAAGGCAGCTTCTAAAGAAGTAGGAGAAGAAAAGAGAAAGGAAAAAGAAGCCATTCGTTTAGAATTAGAAGCTAAGCTAGAAAAGAAAAGAGAAGAAGAAGAAGCGAAAAGAGAAGTCTTAAAGGCCAAAGCAGAAAAGCTCGAAATTAAAACAGTAGGTAAAATTTCTCTCGATGCCCCTGTTGTTAAAGCAGAAGCTGAAAAAGAACCCGTTGCTGCAGAGGTTGCAAAAACAGAAACACCAGCAGAAAAGATTGTTGCTGAAACACCAGTGGCAAAAGAAACACCAGTGGCAAAAGAAACACCAGCAGCAAAAGAAACGCCAGTTGCAAAAGAAACACCAACGATAAAAGCTGAAAAAGCGCCAATTGAAAAAGAGGCTACTAAAAAAGAGGCTACTAAAAAAGTGGCGCCAAAGACAGAGGAGTCTGTAGAAATGACTGCAGAGAATGCAGAAAAGCTGACCACACAATATAAAAAGTTAGACGGGCCAAAAATTACAGGAACCGTTATTGATTTAAAGCAGTTTGAAAGACCTAAAAAGAAGAAACCAGTAGTCAAAACAGGCGCAAAAGCAGGAGATAAAAAAGCTGCTGATGACGCAAATAAAAAGAAAAGAAAAAGAATTGTAAAACCAGCGAATTATAGAGGTAATGCAGGCGGAGCAAGAGGTAACGCAGGGAGAGGAAGCGGATTTAAAGGAAGAGGATCGCGCCAGGTTGTTAAAAAAGAAGAGCCTACAGAGGCTGACGTACAAAAACAAGTACGCGAAACCTTAGAAAGATTACAAGGAAAATCTTCTAAAGGAAAAGGAGCAAAATACCGTAGAGATAAAAGAGATCAACATCGTCAACAAACAGAAATAGATCAAGAAATTGCCAACGAAGAAAGCAAAGTGTTAAAGGCTACTGAGTTTGTAACGGTTAGTGAAATTGCAACCATGATGAGTGTTCCTGTTGTTGAGATCATTTCTGCATGTATGTCTTTAGGAATGATGGTAACAATGAATCAGCGTTTAGACGCAGAAACATTGTCTATTGTTGCAGAAGAATTCAATTATAAAGTAGAGTTTGTTGGTGCAGAAGTAGAAGAATCGGTTGTAGAAATTGTTGATAAGGAAGAAGACTTAGAACCGAGAGCTCCAATTATTACAGTAATGGGTCATGTAGATCACGGTAAAACATCGTTGCTAGATTATATCCGTAAAGCAAATGTAATTGAAGGAGAATCAGGAGGAATTACACAACATATTGGCGCCTATTCTGTAGAAGTTTCAGGAGGACAAAAAATAGCATTTCTAGATACACCAGGTCACGAAGCTTTTACAGCAATGCGTGCACGTGGAGCTCAAGTTACAGATTTAGTAATTATTGTAGCGGCTTCAGATGATGATATTATGCCGCAAACAAAAGAGGCAATTAGCCATGCACAAGCTGCTGGAGTGCCCATTATTTTTGCGATCAATAAAATTGACAAACCAAATGCAAATCCAGACAATGTGAAGACGCAATTAGCGGCAATGAATTTGTTGGTTGAAGATTGGGGAGGTAAAATTCAGTCTCAAGACATCTCTGCAAAAACAGGAGAAGGAATAGATGAGCTGTTAGAAAAAGTATTGTTAGAAGCAGAGGTTTTAGAATTAAAAGCAAATCCAAATAGAATTGCATCTGGAGCTGTTGTAGAAGCATTATTAGATAAAGGAAGAGGGTATGTGTCTACAATTTTGGTACAAACAGGAACCTTAAAAATTGGAGATTATATATTGGCAGGGAAACATAGTGGAAAAGTAAGAGCCATGTTTGACGATACTGGAAATACCCTTAAAGAAGCAGGACCTTCAACGCCAGTATCTATTTTAGGGTTGGACGGTGCGCCACAAGCAGGAGATAAATTCAGCATCTTTGAAGACGAAAGAGAAGCAAAACAAATTGCCTCTAAACGTTCTCAATTACAACGTGAGCAATCTGTAAGAACTCAGAAAACATTAACACTTGATGAAATTGGACGTAGAATTGCCCTAGGTGACTTTAAAGAATTAAACATCATCTTAAAAGGAGATGTAGATGGTTCTGTAGAAGCGCTAACAGATTCTTTCCAAAAATTATCGACAGAAGAAATACAAGTAAATATCATTCATAAAGGTGTTGGAGCAATTACAGAATCTGATGTGTTATTGGCATCAGCATCTGACGCCATTATCATTGGATTTAATGTGCGTCCGCAAGGAAGCGCAAGAATTATTGCAGATAAAGAAGAAGTAGATATCAGAAATTACTCGATCATCTATGATGCAATTAATGATTTGAAAGACGCAATGGAAGGCATGTTGTCTCCAGATATGAAAGAAGAAATTACAGGTAATGTAGAAATTAGAGAAGTCTACAAGATCTCTAAAGTAGGTAACATTGCAGGTTGTATGGTGGTTAGCGGTAAAATCTTTAGAAATTCGATGATTCGAATTATTAGAGAAGGAATTGTGGTCTATACAGGAGAATTGACTTCGTTAAAACGTTTTAAAGACGATGTAAAAGAAGTGGCTAAAGGATATGATTGTGGACTTCAGATTAAAAACTACAATGATATTAAAGAAGGCGATGTTATAGAGGCTTATGAAGAAGTAGCAGTGAAGAAAAAACTGAAATAATGGCACTTCAATAGCATGCTAAATGCTATTTGTTTTGAGTATAAAAAAAGGAGCGACATGTCGCTCCTTTTTTATGGGTTGTTGTGACGGTTACCTCGGAACCACAATTGCCGAAGAAAACCCTTTTTTAAATAAATTCAACGCTTTGTCTGCTTCTAATCGGGTTTTGTATTCGCCCACAAAAGCCTTCCAATAAGGCTCGTCATATTTGATCTCTGTTTGTATTGAAGGATATGTGGATTGAAATTTTTTTAAGACCTTTCTAATTGCTAGCTCTTCTCCATAAAGCAACTGAACTCGAAAGCCGAATCCGTTTTTTTTGTTATAAGCTCTTTTCTTTTTAACAAGAGCAGTAACCTCTTTGCTTTGAGTTGTTTGTGCACTTGTGTGGAAAGATCCAACACATACTATAAATAAAAAGCTGAAGAAAATAAGGTGAATTTTCATGTGGTATATTGTTTTTTACAAAAGTAATAACTTGTTCTATAATAGTTTAGTATTTTTATTTATTTAGAATAAATATAAATTACAAGTAAGATTCTATTAGCATTTCAAAATTTATAGATATGTAGTACTTTTGTGTCGCTGTTCGAAAAATGATTTTGGCATTTTTTGAATTTAAAAAAGTACCAAACTAGATACAAAATTTATATTTTATAGTATGAGAAGTGTGGATAAACACAGTCAATTAATCAAATTACTACTAAAAAGGGTTACATTTCTTTTTATTTTTTCATTGAGTTTCTTTGTTCAGGCACAAGATGCTGTGGATGCTGCTCAGCAAAAAGAGGGTAGGAAATTATTTAAATCTCAATGTGCTGCTTGTCATAAGTTAGATAAGAAGTTTGTTGGACCGGCTCTTGGCAACATTGCAGAGAAAAGAGAAGCAGACTGGTTAGTCGCATGGATTAAAGACAATGCTGCTTTAATTAAGTCAGGAGATAAAGACGCTATTGAAGCTGCAGAATTTAGCCCGTCAGCAATGACCGCTTTTCCAAGGTTAACAGATAAGAATATTGAAGACCTTATTTATTATACAACTGTAGGAGATCCTGTAAAAGCAACAGCTACAGGAGCTGTAGCTGCTGAAGCAACACAAGAAACATCGCCTTGGTTGGCCTACATCTTGATAGGAATTATTGTGTTTGGAATTTTGATTATTGCTAATTTACTAAAAGTAATTAGCGAGTTAAAAGGAGCTCCAAAAACACCAGGTCTTGCTAGCAATTTAAATGAATTATGGATAGGCTTTAAACGAAATTCATTTTTACACGCTTTGTTAGTGGTCTTTTTCTTATTGACAACAGCTTATGTGTTGTTTGGATCCTTGTTTAAAATGGGAGTAGATACAGGATACCAACCTATACAACCCATTGCTTTTTCACATACCATTCATGCTGGAGATAATAAAATTGATTGTGAATACTGTCACTCATCAGCAAAGCATAGTAAAACCTCAGGAATACCATCAGCAAATGTATGTATGAACTGTCATAAGAATATTTCTGAAGTAGCAGACGATACGAAAATGGTATTGGATGGAGTTACACTTGGCAAGGTTGAGTTGGATGCAGAAATTCAAAAGCTATATGCAGCTACAGGTTGGGATTCAGAAACTTTAGCGTATACCGGAGAAACAGCACCTATTAAATGGGTTAGAGTACATAATTTACCAGATTTCGCCTATTACAATCACTCGCAGCATGTAACTGTTGCAGGGCTGAAATGTCAAAAGTGTCATGGACCTGTTGAAACAATGGATGAGGTATATCAATTCTCTTCATTAACAATGGGTTGGTGTATTGACTGTCATAAAGAAACCAAAGTAGATTTAAAAGGGAATGACTATTACACAAAAATCCACGAGCAGTTGTCTCAAAAATACGGCGTTGATCAAGTATCAGTTGCTCAATTAGGAGGAAAAGAGTGTGGTAAGTGCCATTACTAATTCAATAATTAAAAATTAAACGATTGAACTGTTTTGATAAGAAATTTTTCAATCAATAAATAAATAAAATAAATGGCTTCAAGCAAAAAATACTGGCAAAGTGTTGAAGAACTTACAGGAAGTTCTGTTGTTGAAACGCTGAGTAAAAAAGAATTTGTAGAAGAAATTCCAACAGATGAATTTTTAGGAGATAAAGAAACTTTAGAGGCGTCAGGAACATCGAGAAGAGATTTTTTAAAATATGTTGGATTTACAACTGCAGCTGCATCATTAGCTGCCTGTGAAGGTCCTGTAAGAAAGTCGATTCCTTACCTTATTAAACCAGATGATATCACCGTGGGTGTTGCAGATTGGTATGCAACTACCATGGCAGATGGGTATGATTTTGCAAACATCTTGGTAAAAACCAGAGAAGGTCGTCCTATTTTAGTTATGCCAAATAAAGAAGCAAATGGAGCTACAAATGCTCGTGTACAAGCTTCTGTTCTATCTTTATATGATAGCCAACTACGTTTAAAAGAACCACAGGTAAAAGGAACTGCCATTTCTTGGTCAGATGCTGATAGCCGAATAGGGGACACCTTGAACGAATTGAAAAAAACAAAGGCACCTGTTGTATTGTTAACAGGAACCTTGGCAAGCCCATCAACAGAAAAAGTAATTTCAGAATTTATTGCAGCTTATCCAAATGTAAAACATGTGGTATATGATGCGGTTTCAGAAACGGGAGCACTAGATGCTTTTGAAGCGATGTACGGAACACGTACATTGCCAACCTACCGTTTAGATATCGCAAAAGTCATTGTCTCTGTTGGAGCAGATTTCTTAGGAGATTGGCAAGGTGGATACGAAAAAAGTTATGTTGCAGGAAGAAAACCTGAAGCAGGAAAAATGTCACGTCACATTCAGTTTGAATCAAACATGACACTTACAGGAGCAAATGCTGATAAGAGAGTGGGATTAAAACCGACCGATCAGATTTTTGCGTTGATTAACCTATACAATGCTGTTACAGGAGAGAATGTAACATCAAAAGAAACCCCAGTTGATGCAGCTGTTAAACAAGCCGCTACACAATTGAAAAAAGCAGGTTCGAAAGGAGTTGTTGTAACAGGGTTGAATGATAAAAATGCACAAACCATAGCACTTGCTATTAACAATGCATTGCAAAGTAAAGTACTAGATACCACGGTAACGAACAATGTCAGAAAAGGAAACGACGCTGATGTTGCTCAAGTAGTTGCAGACATTGTATCTGGAGAATTAGCAGGTTTAATTACCTACAATGTAAATCCGCTATATACATTGGCTGCTGCGAAAGAGGTACAAGCAGGATTGGAAAAATTAAAACTATCAGTTGCTTTATCAGTACAAAATGATGCAACTGCTACTGCCATGAATTATGTCTTACCAATGTCTCATTATTTAGAGTCTTGGGGAGATGTTTCTATAACTTCAGGGAGCTATAGTTTAACGCAACCAACCATACAACCTTTATTCAATTCACGTCAATTACAAGATGTTTTATTAAAGTGGTCTGGAAACAACACATCATACGATGACTATTTAAAAGCGTTTTGGTCTACTTCAATATTAAAAGGAGCATCTTGGAATCAAGCATTGCACGATGGGATTTTTACAAAAAAGACAGCGAATAAATTATCTGCAAAGACTATTTCTGTTGCTGATGCTGCCTCTAAATTGGTAACAGCAACAACACCATCTGATTATGAATTGAATTTGTTTACTTCTATCGCTTTAGGAGATGGTCAACAAGCAAACAATCCATGGTTACAAGAATTGCCAGATCCAATAACAAGAGCCGCATGGGACAATTACATTACCATGTCTTTTGCAGATGCAAGAGCATTAGGGTTCTCAAATCCTATTAAAGACAACGGAGCTGTTGATGGAGATTATGCAAAACTTTCAGTAAACGGAGTTGAAATTGTTGCGCCAGTAATGATTCAACCAGGCCAAGCAAAAGGGTCTTTTGGATTGGCATTAGGATACGGAAGAACGCAAGGATTAAAAGATGCAATGCAAGTAGGTGTAAATGCCTACCCATTATATAGCAATGCAAACCATATACAAACAGGAGTTTCTATAGAAAAAGTAAGCGGAACGCATCAGTTTGCATGTACACAAGTACAAAAAACAATTGCAGGAAGACACGAAATTTTAAAACAAGCTTCTTTAGATCAGGTAGTAAACGCACCTGTACATGATTGGAATAAGCCAGCAATGGCTTCTTTAAATCATAAAGAAGTAGTTGCAAATTCTGTAGACCTTTGGGAAGCACATAATAGAGAAGTAGGACATCACTTTAATTTATCAATCGACTTAACATCGTGTACAGGATGTGGAGCTTGTGTAGTTGCATGTCATGCAGAAAACAATGTTCCTGTTGTTGGTAAAAGAGAAGTAAGAACAGGTAGAGATATGCACTGGTTGCGTATTGATAGATATTACTCTTCTGAGGTTGAAACAAGAGAAGAAGCAAAAGCATTAGGGTTAAGTGGTGGAGATTTATACAAAGCCATTGAAACAGAAGCAGAAAACCCAACGGTTGCTTTCCAACCAATGATGTGTCAGCATTGTAACAAGGCTCCATGTGAAACAGTTTGTCCAGTAGCGGCAACTTCACACGGTCGTCAAGGTCAAAATCAAATGGCGTATAACCGTTGTGTAGGAACACGATATTGTGCAAACAACTGTCCATATAGAGTACGTCGTTTTAACTGGTTTAACTACAGTAACAATAACGAGTTTGACTTTAATATGAATGATGACTATGGTAAAATGGTGTTAAATCCAGATGTAGTTGTTCGTTCACGTGGCGTGATGGAAAAATGTTCTATGTGTATTCAAATGACACAAGCAACCATCTTAACCGCAAAAAAAGAAGGTAGAAAAGTAAAAGCAAATGAATTTGCAACCGCATGTTCAACTGCATGTTCAACAGGCGCCATGGTTTTTGGAGATGTCAACAACTCTGAAGATACCGTAGCACAGTTAAAAGAAGACAAAAGAGCTTTTCATGTGTTAGACGCAATTGGTACAAAACCAAATGTAGTATATCAAGTAAAAGTAAAGAATACAAACGAAGCGTAGTTATAAAATAAAATACAGATATAAATTATGTCGTCTCATTACGAAGCACCTATTAGGGAACCATTAATATTAGGAGAGAAAAGTTACCATGATATTACGGTTGATATTGCAAAACCTATAGAAGGAAAAGCAAATAAAAATTGGTATATCGCATTTTATATTGCCTTAGCAGCAATGCTTTGGGGATTTGGATGTATCTTTTATACCATAGGAACCGGAATTGGAACTTGGGGATTGAACAAGAACATTGGATGGGCTTGGGATATTACCAACTTTGTATGGTGGGTAGGTATCGGTCATGCCGGTACATTAATTTCAGCAGTATTGCTATTGTTCCGTCAAAAATGGAGAATGGCCATTAACCGTTCTGCAGAAGCCATGACAATTTTTGCCGTTTTTCAAGCAGGGTTGTTTCCAATTATTCACATGGGAAGACCTTGGAATGGATATTGGGTACTACCAATGCCAAATCAATTTGGATCGTTATGGGTAAACTTTAACTCCCCATTATTGTGGGATGTATTTGCAATTTCTACCTATTTATCTGTATCCTTAATTTTCTGGTGGACAGGTTTGTTACCAGATTTTGCAATGATTAGAGATAGAGCGGTAAAACCATTTCAAAAGAAAATATATTCTTTGTTGTCTTTCGGATGGTCTGGTAGAGCAAAAGATTGGCAACGTTTTGAAGAAGTATCTTTGGTGTTAGCAGGTTTAGCAACACCACTAGTACTTTCTGTACACACCATTGTATCAATGGATTTTGCTACTTCTATCAACCCAGGATGGCACTCAACAATTTTCCCTCCTTACTTTGTTGCCGGAGCAATCTTTTCAGGATTTGCCATGGTACAAACCTTATTAGGGATCATGCGAAAAGTAACCAATTTAGAAAATTACATTACACGTTTGCACATTGAGTACATGAATATTGTAATTATCTTAACAGGAGGTATTGTAGCGGTAGCCTATGCCACTGAATTTTTCATTGCTTGGTACACAGCATCTCCATATGAAAACTACACTTACTTATCTGTAGGTGCTGCAACAGGGCCTTATGCTTGGGCATTTTGGTCGTTAATATTCTTTAATATATTAACACCTCAGTTATTATGGTTTAGAAAGATAAGACGAAGCTTTATTTGGTCTTTTATCATTTCTATTTTTATCAATATTGGAATGTGGTTTGAGCGTTTTGATATCATTGCCATTGTATTGAGTAAAGGACATTTACCATCTACTTGGTGGCGTTTTGAACCAACCTTTGTAGATGTTGGAATCTTTATTGGAACCATCGGTTTCTTCTTCGTATTATTCTTATTATACGCTAGAACATTCCCAGTAATTGCACAAGCAGAGGTAAAGACGATTTTAAAATCATCAGGAGAGAGTTATAAAAAATTAAGAGACGGAAATCATGAGTAACAAAGTTATACACGCATTTTATACGGATGATGATATCTTGATGGATGCCGTTAAAAAGGTACGATCAGAACAGCATCATATTGAAGAAGTATTTTGTCCTTTTCCAGTGCATGGATTAGACAAAGCATTAGGCTTGGCACCAACGCGTCTTGCTATTACAGCATTTATGTATGGATGTGTAGGATTGGGCTTTGCCATTTGGATGACCAATTATATGATGATTCAAGATTGGCCACAAGATATAGGAGGGAAACCAAACTTTACTTGGTGGGCAAATATGCCAGCTTTTGTGCCCATTTTATTTGAAATGACCGTGTTTTTTGCAGCGCATTTAATGGTGATTACCTTTTATATGCGTAGTAGAATCTGGCCATTTAAAGAAGCCGAAAACCCAGATCCAAGAACCACAGATGACCATTTCTTAATGGAAATCCCAGTTCACAATAACGAGAAGGAATTGACTGCCTTATTAAAGGGTACAGGAGCCGTAGAAATTAATATAGTAGAAAAGCATTCATAAAGAGATCATGAAGAAATTAAAAAAAATAAGTATCGCTTTAATTGTATTGGCAACGGTAGTTTCTTGTGGAGACAAACATACCCGAAGCCTTGAATACATGCCAGATATGTATGTGTCAGTTCCTTACGAACCGAATGGTACTGAAGGTGTAAACGGAAAATCGTCAAACCTAGAACCTGTTGCAGGAACCATTGCAAGAGGACATGTTCCTTATGAGTATGCAGATACAAACCAAGGATATGAATCTGCCAAGAACACCTTGAAAAACCCATTAGAAGCCACCGAAAAAAACCTAGAAAACGGTAAAAAAATGTACGGCATTTACTGTGCAGTTTGTCATGGTAAAACAGGAGATGGTAATGGGATTTTAGCAGAAAGAGAAAAATTTAGTGGCGTACCAAACTATATAGATAGAGAGCTTACAGAAGGAAATATTTACCATGTAATCATGTATGGTAGAAACCTAATGGGATCTCACGCATCTCAATTGACAACCAAAGAACGTTGGCAAGTAGTTAGTTATGTAGAAAAACTAAGAAACGATTTATTAAACTAAGTCTTTAAAAGATAGAATTAAAAGATATGTATCAATTCTCAGGTAAATTAAAAACATTCGCACTTGCTTTCATGGTTATTGGAGCATTAGGTGTTGCATATAGTTTTTACAATGGCTCCAATACAACGTTAGAGGACGCAAAAGAAATTATTGCAAATCAGCATGATACGCATGGAGCTGCTACTGTAGCAACACATGCAAGTGACGCACACGACCAAACAAAAAGCACGGAGCACGCTGCAGATACGCATGCAAATGATGAACATGCAGAACACGTATTGCACCAATTACAAAACAGACCTTGGTCTGCATTTTACGTATCTCTGTTTTTCTTTTTAGGAATTACATTATTGGTTTTGGCTTTTTATGCCATACAACGAGTAGCACAAGCAGGTTGGTCTATTGTATTGTTTAGAGTCATGGAAGCAATTACGGCAAATTTACACTATGTAAGTGTTATCATGTTGCTCTTCTTGATTGCTACCTTTATGCACATGAATCATTTATTTCCATGGATGGCAGAAGGAACTTTTGATCCAACAAGCGCAAATTTTGACCCAATTGTTGATGTCAAAAAAATGTGGTTGAACACACCAGGCTGGTTGATGAGAAGTATTGTTTATTTAGCAGGGTGGAACTTATATCGCTATTTTGTTAGAAAAAACTCGATTGCAGAAGATACCGCAGAAGGCATAAAAACGTACAAGAAAAGTTACCACGCATCGGTAATCTTTTTAGTATTCTTTATGATTACAGAATCAATGATGTCTTGGGATTGGATTATGGGCTTAGATCCACACTGGTTTAGTAGCTTGTTTGGATGGTATGTTTTGGCTTCTTTATTGGTAAGTGCCATTACAGTAATTGCATTTGTAACCATCTATTTAAGAGCAAAAGGTCATTTGCCTTTTGTAAATGATAGCCATTTACACGATTTAGCAAAATACATGTTTGGATTTAGTGTTTTTTGGACCTATCTATGGTATTCTCAATTTATGTTGATTTGGTACGCAGATATGTCTGAAGAGACGGTGTATTTTATTACTAGATTTGAAGATTACAACTTGCCGTTTTTAGGAATGGTGGTCATGAACTTTGTGTTTCCAATATTGCTATTAATGAATAGCGATTTTAAGAGAGTTCCTTGGTTTATTGTTATTGGAGGATTGGTCATTTTAGCAGGACACTATATCGATGTTTTTGTAATGATCATGCCATCTACTGTTGGCGATCAATGGTTCTTTGGAATTCCAGAAATAAGTGCATTATTGTTCTTTTTAGGACTGTTCATCTATGCAACATTCAGCTCATTTGCGAAAGCAGCGCCATTGGCAAAAGGAAATCCATTTTTACATGAAAGTGAACACTTTCATTATTAATGAATAAAGAAGATAAATAAATTTAATAGTAAAATTAATTCAGATAAATAATATGCTAGCTCTATTTTATATTTTTATAGCTGTTGCAATAGGTGTAAGTTTTTGGCAAATCACTAGAATTTTAAATTTAAGAAGTGTTATTGCTACGGATGATGACAACAATACACAAGGAAAATTATTTCTTGTTTTTATCGCGGTATTCTACGCATTGATGATTTATTGTTTGATTGCATTAAACGTTGTATTGTTACCAGAATCTGCATCCATAGAAGGAGAACACGAAGATACTTTATTCGATATTACCTACTGGATAATTGGTGTTGTTCAGTTTGTAATGCAGTTTTTTATCTTTTACTTCCCCTATAAATACAGAGGTAAAAAAGAAAACAAAGCCTTGTTTTACGCAGATAGCCATAAATTAGAAATGATTTGGACCATTACTCCAGCTGCTGTCCTGGTTGTTTTAATCAGCTATGGATTATGGCAATGGAATAATGTAATGGATTTATCAGATGCAGAAGATCCATTAATTATAGAAGTATACGGAAAACAGTTTAGTTGGGACGTGCGTTATGCAGGAGAAGACAATGCCTTAGGAAGAGGAAATGTAAACTTTATCAAAGGAATCAATACCATGGGTGTTGATATGACAGATTTAAGTGCTGCCGATGACAAACAGGTAACAGAAATTCATTTACCAAAAGGACGTAAAGTTATTTTTAAATTCCGTTCTCAAGATGTATTGCACTCCGCATACATGCCTCACTTTAGAGCACAAATGAACTGTGTTCCAGGAATGGTGACTCAATTTGGTTTTACACCAAAATTCACCACCGAAGAGATGCGACAAAATGAAGAGGTAATTGCTAAGAACTTAGTCATTAATAAGATTCGTAAAGAAAAAGGAGAAGATCCTTATGAGTTTGATTTTTTACTGTTGTGTAATAAAATTTGTGGAGCCTCTCACTACAATATGCAAATGAAAATTATTGTAGAAGAAGAAGAAACTTTTAATGAGTGGCTTGCAGAACAACCAACATTAGCAGAAGTTATTAAATAAGATATTTTAAAGTACACATAAAAAATAGAATATGTCAGAGCACCATCATAAAGAAACATTTGTAACTAAATATATTTTTAGTCAAGATCACAAAATGATTTCTAAGCAGTTTTTAATAACTGGTATTTTTATGGGAATTATTGGAGTGTTTATGTCCATGTTATTTCGCATGCAAATTGCATGGCCAGAAAAATCATTCACCATTATTGAAGCCTTTTTAGGCCCGCATCAAACAGACGGTGTAATGTCTCCAGATATGTATTTAGCACTGGTTACCATTCACGGTACCATTATGGTATTCTTTGTATTAACCGCAGGACTAAGTGGTACATTTTCTAACTTGCTAATTCCATTACAAATTGGAGCAAGAGATATGGCATCGGGGTTCTTAAACATGATTTCTTATTGGCTGTTCTTTATTTCTAGTATATTGATGGTTGTTTCGCTATTTGTAGAAGCAGGACCCGCATCAGCAGGATGGACCATTTACCCACCTTTAAGTGCCTTGCCACAAGCAATGTCAGGATCTGGATTAGGAATGACCTTATGGTTGGTTTCTATGGCCATCTTTATAGCATCTTCTTTAATAGGATCATTAAATTACATTGTTACCATAATTAACTTAAGAACAAAAGGAATGAAAATGACTAGAATGCCATTAACCATGTGGGCATTCTTTATCACAGCAATTATTGGAGTGGTATCATTTCCAGTATTATTATCTGCAGCATTATTATTGATTTTTGATAGAAGTTTTGGAACGTCATTCTTCTTGTCAGACATTTTTATCAGTGGAGAAGTGTTGCATTATCAAGGAGGATCGCCGGTATTGTTTGAACACCTATTTTGGTTCTTAGGACATCCAGAAGTATACATTGTATTATTACCTGCATTAGGAATTACGTCTGAAATTATTGCCACCAATTCACGAAAACCAATTTTTGGGTATCGAGCAATGATTGGTTCTATTATTGCCATTGCATTTTTGTCAACAATTGTTTGGGGACATCACATGTTTATTTCAGGAATGAATCCTTTCTTAGGATCTGTATTTACATTTACAACCTTATTAATTGCCATTCCATCTGCAGTAAAAGCCTTCAACTATATCACAACACTTTGGAAAGGAAACTTACAATTAAACCCTGCCATGTTATTCTCCATCGGATTGGTATCTACTTTTGTTACCGGAGGATTGACAGGATTGGTATTGGGAGATTCTGCCTTAGACATCAATGTACATGATACGTACTTTGTAGTAGCACATTTTCACTTGGTAATGGGAGTTTCTGCAATTTTCGGAATGTTTGCCGGAGTATATCACTGGTTTCCTAAAATGTATGGTAGAATGATGAATAAGACCTTGGGATACTGGCATTTTTGGATCACCATTACAGCGGCTTATGGCGTGTTTTTCCCGATGCACTTTATCGGTTTAGCAGGGCTTCCAAGAAGATATTACACCAATACAAATTTCCCATTGTTTGATGATTTGTCAGATATCAATGTAGTGATTACCATGTTTGCACTTCTAGGAGGATTGGCACAATTGATATTTTTAGCCAATTTCTTTATCTCTATTTACAGAGGACAGAAAGCAGCTCAAAATCCTTGGAGATCAAATACCTTAAAGTGGACAACTCCTGTTGAACACATTCACGGAAACTGGCCTGGTAAAATTCCAGAAGTACACCGTTGGGCATACGATTATAGTAGAGTAGATGAAAAAGGCGAATACATACACGGAGAAGACTTTGTGTTGCAAACAACTCCTTTAAAAGACGGAGAAGAACCTACTTAAAATTGACTGTCATTGCTACGAACCTGCCTATTGGTAGACAGGAGCAGGAACCGAATAACATAAAAAAAACCTTTCCGAATTGGAAAGGTTTTTTGCTTTTAGAAAGTCGTTTAATAGAATTGCATTTTTTTTATAGTAGATAGCTTCATGTTTATAAATCGATAATACCAATATTAGTGTCAGGTCGAGCGCAGTCGAGACCTATTTAAACACCTATAGTTCTCGACTGCGCTCGAACAAACATTTTTTAAATTTTCAGCTTATAAAAAATAAGGCTCAACTATGAACGTTTTAGAAATAAGAACTTACCTATTGATTGGAATTTCTTGTATATTTGTCTTGTATGAACGAAAACTTAAATCCTGAAAATACCAACCTTTCTAATGAAGAGCTAGCGGTAGAGCAAAAATTGCGTCCACTTACCTTTGAAGATTTTACAGGACAAGATCAAGCCATAGAAAATCTTAAGATTTTTGTACAAGCAGCCAATCAAAGAGAAGAGGCCTTAGACCACACCTTGTTTCATGGCCCTCCAGGACTCGGAAAAACAACCTTGGCACATATTTTAGCCAATGAATTGAATGTAGGCATTAAAGTAACCTCTGGACCTGTATTAGACAAACCAGGAGACTTGGCAGGTTTGCTAACCAACTTAGACGAGAGAGATGTGTTGTTTATTGATGAAATCCATCGGTTAAGTCCCATTGTAGAAGAATACTTGTATTCTGCTATGGAAGATTACAAAATTGATATCATGATTGAATCGGGTCCAAATGCAAGGACTGTACAGATCAATTTAGAGCCTTTTACATTGATTGGGGCTACCACGCGCTCTGGATTGTTAACAGCTCCTATGCGAGCTCGTTTTGGCATCAGCAGCCGTTTAAACTATTACAAAAAAGAACTGCTAACCACCATTGTTCAGCGAAGTGCCACCATTTTAAAAGCACCTATTTCTATGGAAGCGGCTATAGAAATTGCAGGAAGAAGTAGAGGAACCCCTAGAATTGCCAACGCCTTATTGCGTAGAGTAAGAGATTTTGCACAGATCAAAGGCGATGGAACCATAACCATAACCATTGCAAAATATGCCTTAGAAGCATTGCGAGTAGATACCCGAGGCTTGGATGAAATGGATGCGAAAATCTTAACTACTCTAATCGATAAGTTTAAAGGAGGTCCTGTCGGAATTTCAACCTTAGCAACTGCCGTTGGTGAAAATGGAGAAACCATTGAAGAAGTGTATGAACCATTCTTAATTCAAGAAGGTTTTATTGTAAGAACTCCAAGAGGGCGTGAAGTTACAGAAGCTGCCTACACGCATTTGGGGAAACAAAAACCAGCCACTCAAGGCGGACTTTTTTAAAAACTACTCATAAAAAAATGTCAGTTCGAGTGATTTTACGAAGTAAAATTGTATCGAGAACAGGAATCCATAAAAAAGGAAGTCTTAGATCCTGCTACCCAATTAAGTTGAGCACAGGCTTCGCAGGAATGACAGTTTTCACTGTAAATAATACATTTCTAATTTCGAGTATTAAGTGTCATTGCGAGGAAGTCCCGATAAGTATCGGGAAACCGAAGCAATCTGTCTATAAAGATGAGATTGCCGCAGTCGTTCCTCCCTCGAACTGACATGATACCTTAAAATTTCAACGTAACTCCAACCAAAAAGTTACGAGTAGCTTGTGGATAATATCCAGCACCATCAACCGTTGTTGTAGCTCCTGGAGAAGACCAAGTATCATCATAAGTATAATAATAGCCTCTATCTACATATTCTTTATCAAAGATGTTATTGACCAATGCGGTAAGCACCACCTCTTTAAAAATGGCGTTGGGCTCAATGGTATACACCAGATTCAAATCACTTGTAAAATAACTTTTCAAGACATCTAATTTAGAGACACTGCTGTTTAAATTACTTAGGTATTGTTTGCCAACATATTTTGATAAGAAAGCCACTTGAAAATGCTCAGTTGGAGCATAGGTAAAGCTATTTCCAAAAATCACATCAGGAGAAAATGACAACGGCGTATTTCCTAAATTTTGTATGCTTCCATTTAGTGGCGCATAAAAATTTTGATTCCTGTTTTTACTGATGGCAATGTTTGGACGAAGAGATACTTGCTCAGAAAAGCTAATGTCTGCATCCACTTCTAATCCCAATCGATAACTTTTTCCACTAGTTGCTCGGATAGGTGATCCTACATCATTAATAGCACCTGTTAATACCAACTGATTTTGGTAGCCCATATAATATAGGTTTGTATTAACCTTGATCTTTTCGCTTTTTAAACGCCAACCCAATTCAAAATCATTCAAACTTTCATGAGTGCTGATCCCTTCTTTGAAATCGTTTCTTTTTGGTTCTTTGTTGGCTCTTGCAAATGAAAAATACAGACTGTTTTGAGAATTCATTGCATAGGTTACTCCTAATTTTGGATTGAAGAAACGAAAGTTCTCATCCACATCAATAGCCGCTCTTTTAGACGTCAATCCATCAGTTTTGTACTGAATAAATCGTCCTTGTAAATCTACATACACCGTAAGTTGTTCTCCAACTTTATAGGTCGCTTTAGAGAAGATGCTAAATTCTGTTTTTTTAGCGTCACTAAAATAATAACGATCTCTGATGTTGGCAGTAGGCGCAAACTCTTTTGCCCAAATAACTTCACCAAAATGATCGTTTGTATAATTGCTGTATGAAAAACCAGAAATAATGTCTAGGTTTTCATTGGTATAATTGGCATTGAAATTGGCAACATAAAATTTGTTGTCCAACCATCGTCTTACAATTAAATCTGTTTTTGATCCGTTGGTAGCCACTACAATTCCGTTGTATTTGCTTACCTTGTCATTGGCCTTGAACTGCTCAAAATACCCTTGTCCTTTGGTGTAGTTTAAACCAATGTTTGTAGACCAATTAGCATTCAATTTTTCATTCCAATGCAATTGATAATGATCTTGTTGGTAATTGTCAATTTCATTTTCGTAGGTATACGGATTTTGTCTTCTGTCTGCTGCCAACTGATCGGCATCAATTCCGTACCACGCTTGGTAGGTTTTTTCTTTTCCTCCAAAGGTCAATGCTTTGATCAAGGTATTGTCATCTACATACGAAGCTTGTAAAAAGTACGATTTCAAATCCGCGTACGCTCTGTCAATATATCCGTCAGAATAAATTTTAGACAACCGGCCCGTAATTTCAATGTGGTCATTGATTTTTCCTGTACTAAATTTTACCGTATGTTTTTTGGTGTTAAAAGAACCAACAGAGTTTGAGATTTCTCCAAAAGCTTCTTCAGAAATGGCATCAGTTAAGATGTTTAAACTGGCGCCAAAAGCACCAGAACCATTGGTAGAAGTTCCAACACCACGCTGCAATTGTAAACTTTGAGTAGACGAAGCAAAGTCGCCCATATTTACCCAAAAAGTTCCTTGACTTTCGGCATCGTTATACGGAATTCCGTTGATGGTTACATTGATGCGCTCTGAATCAGAACCACGTACATTCAAGTAGGTGTAGCCAATTCCGGCGCCTGCATCTGAAGAAGAAACCACCGATGGCAAATAGTTTAACAACATCGGAATGTCTTGCCCTAAATTGCGTTTGGCAATGTCCTTCTTAGAAAGGTTAGCGTGTGTTACTGGCGCCGTTGCTTTTACGCGAACAGCAGCCACCAACACTTCGTCTAAGATGTTTTCACCTTCGGCCAATTGAATGGTAATGTGTTGATTTTTGTTGCCGTAAACTGTTTGAAAAATCGTTTGATACCCGATGTAAGAAACCTGCATGGTGTAGGTTCCTTTGGGTAGGTTGAGTTTAAAAGCACCTTCAACATCTGTAGAGGTTCCTTTTTTGATTTCTTGGATAACTACAGTCGCTCCGATTAACGGATTTTGTTGTTTGTCAACAACGTTTCCAGAAAGCATAAATGTTTGTGCGTTTGCGGTTAAGGTGGCAAACAATACCATTAAAAAAGTTACTGTCTTCGCTTTTTTAATAAAAGATTTCGGTCTCATTTTGTATAAAAATAAAATCGAATAAAAAGAGGTAATTATTCTAGTGTTTGTTATTGAATAATTAACTGTTGTTGCGTGTTTTTTGTCATTAAAAGTTTCCTTTTAAAGACAAAAACATTCAACGATGTCCCTTGGCAGCATTACCTGCCCAGGTTCTTTGGGTGTGATCTCAGCCATTTTATTAAGTGATGAGTTTAGTGTTGTACGTTCAGAGTTTTTAACTCATAACTCAACATTCATAACTTCATAGAATAGCACCCCTTTATGAGAACGTTGCAAAAGTAAAGTGAATTTTTGAATTGGAAGCGAAAAAAGAGTTGTTTTTATATTCCAATTTTCCACACGCCTTTTTCTAAAAAAGCTTCAATAGTTTGTCGTTTTGCTTTATTGATTAAGTTGGTATGTGAAATGCTGTTTTGTTTTGCATATTCATTTAAGGTTTTTTCACGGTTATCAATTCAATATCGTGAAAAAGTAATGCGTTTTAGTTGTTTTTCACGATTATTAGCAAAAAAACAACTACTGTTATAATTTGTAAAACACTTACTCCAACCCTGGTTTTTTTCGCATCGATTTTTTAAACATTTATTATGTAAATTTGTTTGATTCTAAAAAAACAGTAAAATGAAAACTTTAAAAGGACTTGAAACTTGGCATGAATTTGTAAAAAACAAAAATGATAAAAACCTATCTGATTTTATAGACGATAATGCTATTTTATATTCGCCAGTAGTTTTTACTCCAATTGAGGGAAGTTTTATGGTAGGGATGTATTTAATGGCTGCTAGAGAAATTATTGCAAACAGCAATTTTAAATATGTTAGAGAAGTTTGTGATGATGAAAATGCAATATTAGAGTTTGTTACTGAAATTAATGAAATTACCGTTGAAGGTGTTGATATGATTAAATTTACAGCAGCAGGAAAATTGAAGGAAATTAAAGTAATGATAAGACCTTTAAAAGCTGTAAGTATGGTGCATCAAAAAATGGGAGCATATTTACAAAAAATGAATGGTTAATCGAAACCTGGTTTTTTACGCATCGATTTTTTAAACGCTTGCTTTCGCTTGTTTTCTGCTTTCTTTCTAACAGAGGCTTTGCTTGGCCGAGTTGCTTTTCTTTTCTTCGGACGGATAAGCGCTGTTTTGATCATCGCTAAAAAACGTTGAATGACCAAGGTTTTGTTTTGATGTTGACTTCTACTATCGTCACAAGACAAGATCAATACCTGTTCTTTTGTTAATCGGGTAGCGAGGTTTTTACAAAGCAATTCTTGTTGTTTATCAGTAAGTTCGTTGGAGTTTGAAACATCAAAAGACAACACAATTTTAGACGACACTTTATTTACGTGTTGCCCGCCAGCACCCGAACTTCTGGTTGCTTTAAAATGGAGTTCTTTGATGAGGTTTTGTGTATTCATTTTTTGAATGTTTATGAGTCTAAACTATCAGAAAAAGAAACCAAATCTTTACGATTGGCAATTAAGTGATCAATGGCTTTGATGGCTGTTTGCAAGCGTGTATTTTTATCTCCTTTTAATACAATATAAGGCCTGTTGTATTTTTTTAAAGCGTTTTCAAAAGCGTCAAACATTTCTTGTCGTAGCTCAGGTCGGTCTCTTAAATCATCCGCCTCCCACGGCGTATCTGTGTAGGTCAGAAAATACAAATCGTACGAGTTTTCAATGGCAGCTTTGTCCAATAAAGGATCTACAAAACCCCCGTAATATTCTTCAGAGTATACTTTGGTTTCTAATAAGTCGGTATCACAAATCAATACCTTATCTGCTTTTCTAGACAAACGATTTTCTATTTCCATTTGACCGATAGCAATAGGAAGAATGTCAGAATTTTCACAAGTTTTGCGTTCGTTGTTCCATTTTTTTTGCAAATAAGTCCTAGCAAATTCTGGTGCCCAAACCGTATTATAATGACGTGCTAACTGCCCGGAAAGTGTTGTTTTCCCTGTAGATTCAGGCCCAAATAAAACAACTTTTACAATGTTTTTTCCGAAGTCTGTAGACTGTCTAAGCTCTTTTTCCATGCGATGTATCCTTGTATTGCTAGTAGTGTAAATATAAGATATTGTAATGATAGTATTCCTAATCCTCGATAGGCATATAATGGAACTGTAATTAAATCTGCAAAGATCCAAAGTGTCCAATTTTCAATTTTTTTGTTGGCCATATACCACATTGCAGTAAAGAAAACTCCTGAAGTAAAAATATCTAGATAATTTTCAATTTTTATGTCGTTTCCAAAATAGCGATACACAACATAGGTAACAAGCATTGTTAGTAGGACTAAGGCCACTCCAATTATTTTTTCTTTAAACGTAGTTCTTGAAATGGGAACAATTGTTTTATGATTTTTCTTTCTGCTCCAATTCCACCAGCCGTACAGGCTCATAATAGAGTAGTAGAAATTCATCATCATATCTCCAAAGTATGCGGCTTTGTATAATAAATAGACTGTAATTACAGTGGCAATAAGCCCTGTTGGATAAACTAAAATATTTTCTTTTTTAGCATACCAAACACTAGCAATACCAAAAACAAAAGCAACAACCTCTAACAGAATAAAATTAGTAGGAGTATTTTGGTATGCGTTAAGGAAAAAATCAAAAAGTTGGTTCATAATCGCTGCGATCAGATTTTACAATTTTTAAATTGACTACCACATGCTCTTGACTTTCAAAAGACGTTTTAATTTCGTTCGTCAAAAAAGGCATTAGCTCATTGTAATCTCCATAAATTTGAGTGCTCAATGGGTTTTCTAATACGGTAAATTTAGAGGCTCTTAATTTTTTGATGAATGCTATTATAGGGGCTTCAAAATCATTTTGAAGCGGTAATAATGTCAATTCTACGGATATGTTCATAAAGAATATTTCTAAGCGTAAAAGTAAAACTTTATATCAATTCTGAGTGCAATTGAGAACAAATAAAA
Source organism: Polaribacter sp. (assembly GCA_029245785.1). GTDB lineage: Bacteria > Bacteroidota > Bacteroidia > Flavobacteriales > Flavobacteriaceae > Polaribacter. Next base: position 59,418 of record JAQWOR010000072.1, on the reverse strand, counting down.
TAACCCGTTGCGCATTTTGAAGATAATTTGTCAGTTCGAGTGAATTTTACTCATTTTTATGAGTAAAATTAGTATCGAGAATCAAATTTTCGGCTTTAAAACCTGTTCTCGATACAATTTTCTACTGAAAATCACTCGAACTGACATTTAGTTTAATCAAAATGCGCAACGGGTTAAACGGGTATTATTTAGTTATAATCAAGTCTAGGTTCTCTGCCTGTTAGGCATAACGGTCTTAGGTCTTTGGGGCTATTAAATTTCTTACAGTTAATAAGCATAGACACAGGTAAAACCCTCAAATTCTAAAAAAGGAATGGTATAGGTGTTGGTGGCTCCTTTGTATGCGATTTCTCCAGTTGTTTTTTTATCTGTAAACAAGAAATCAGCAATATAGATGTCTCTTAAAAAAAGGAGCTCCTTCTTTCCGTAGATTTTATACAAACTTTCTTTAGCGCCCCAAACAATGGTCAGTTTACTTACCAAAGCCTCGTGGTTGGCAATGGTTCTGTATTCTTCAATCGGTGTAAACTTTCGTGCTATTTTTACAATTTTGTCACGTTGTTTTTCAATGTCTATTCCAACAGGGATGTCTTCAGAAATAATGATTCCAGAAAAGTGATGTGAATGTGTAATAGAAATATGTTTACCGTCTTTTAAATGGGGTTTTCCGAAGGCATCGTAGATCAAATCTTGATCTGTATAGCCAACTTCTTTTAACAAATGTCGGACGCTTAAAAAACCTCTTTGATGCAACTCAGATTTCATCGCCTGTAAACGCGCTGTACTGCTTTGTGTCAATGCAATGCCATCTGATAATATTACCAACGATTCGTCAATCTTCCAAATAAATACTTTGGTGTTGTTGTTGACGATTATCGATTTATAAAGAGGCATATATTTAAGAAGTTATTCCGTAACTTTGCAGCTCGAAGTTGATATAAAACAAAGATACAAATTATGAGTACAAAAACGGCTACATACATTCCATTTAAAGTAAAGGATATTTCCTTGGCTGATTGGGGAAGAAAAGAAATGGATTTGGCAGAAGCAGAAATGCCAGGATTAATGGCATTAAGAGAAGAGTATAAAGAAGAACAGCCTTTAAAAGGTGCAAGAATAGCGGGTTGTTTACATATGACCATTCAAACAGCTGTTTTGATAGAAACCTTACAGGCTTTAGGAGCAGAGGTTACTTGGAGCTCGTGTAATATTTTTTCTACACAAGATCAAGCAGCAGCAGCAGTTGCAGCGGCAGGTACTGCAGTGTATGCATGGAAAGGCTTAACCGAAGAAGAATTTGACTGGTGTATTGAACAAACCTTATTCTTTGGAGAAGATAAAAAACCATTGAATTTAATTTTAGATGATGGTGGAGATTTAACCAATATGGTCTTAGATCGGTATCCAGAATTGGCAGCAGGAATTAACGGACTGAGTGAAGAAACGACCACAGGAGTTCACCGTTTATACGACAGAGTAAAAGCAGGAACCCTGCCAATGCCCGCAATTAATGTAAACGATTCCGTAACAAAATCGAAATTTGATAACAAATACGGCTGTAGAGAGTCTGCCGTAGATGCCATCAAAAGAGCTACCGATTTAATGATTGCCGGTAAACGTGTAACCGTTTGTGGATATGGAGATGTAGGAAAAGGAACTGCCGCTTCTTTTCAAGGAGCAGGAGCCATTGTTACCATAACAGAGATCGATCCGATTTGTGCATTGCAAGCAGCAATGGATGGTTTTGAAGTAAAAAAATTAGAAACCGTGATTGGAAATACAGACATTGTTATTACCACTACAGGAAATAAAGACATCGTTCAGGCGCATCATTTTGAAGCGATGAAAGACAAGATTATTGTGTGTAATATTGGCCATTTTGACAATGAAATAGACATGACTTGGTTGAATGCTACGCACGGAGCTTCTAAAGTAGAGATCAAACCTCAAGTAGATAAATACACGATCAATGGAAATGATATTATTGTATTGGCAGAAGGCCGTTTGGTAAACTTAGGCTGTGCCACAGGACATCCAAGTTTTGTAATGAGCAACTCATTTACCAATCAGACCTTGGCGCAAATAGAACTTTGGAACAACAGAGATGCTTATGAAAATAAAGTGTATATGTTGCCGAAACATTTGGATGAAAAAGTAGCAAAATTACACTTAGAAAAAATTGGCATTGAACTTACTGAATTGCGTGAAGACCAAGCAGCGTATATTGGTGTTACCGTAAAAGGACCGTTCAAACCAGAACATTATAGATATTAGATTTATATTGAACCTGTCCCCTACCTTCAGGAGGTAAAACCGCTGGCAGGCTTGATTTAGTTATTTCATCATAAAAAACTCTTACAAGAAACTGTAAGAGTTTTTTAGTGTGAAGTGATTTTTCTACATTAGTCAAAAATTTAAAGAATGTCACTTTCTAAAAAAACAGGACTGCTTTTAGGGCCGCTATTATTTTTAATCATTATTAATTTACCGTTTGTTTTCGTATCAGAAAAAGGCGATACAGTTGTTGCTGTTGCCATATGGATGATTATTTGGTGGATTACAGAAGTTGTAAATATTGCCGTTACGGCATTGTTACCTTTGGTGCTATTTCCTTTGTTAAAAGTGATGGATATTGCTGATGTTGGAGCCAATTATGGAAGCCCAATTATCTTTCTCTTTTTTGGTGGTTTTGTATTGGCGTTGGCCTTAGAAAAAGTAAATCTTCATAGAAGAATTGCTTTAAACATCATTCGTTTAACAGGAACAACCCCAAACAAAGTAGTACTCGGATTTATGATAGCCACCGCATTTATGAGTATGTGGATTAGTAATACTGCAAGTACAGTTGTGATGTTGCCAATAGCAATATCAGTGATTAAATTACTGATTGATGATGAAGATGGTTTTACAAAAGGAGATAAAAATTTTGCCTTAAGTATTATGCTCGGAATTGCTTTTTCTGCAAATGCTGGAGGAATTGCAACGGTTATTGGAACTCCACCAAATTCTGTATTGATAGGCTTGTTAGAAAATCAATATCAGATAGAAATATCATTTTTAAAATGGATGAGTTTTGGTTTGCCTTTTTCAATACTTATGGTTGGTCTAAGTTATGTGGTACTTGTTAAATGGATGTTTCCTTGCAATCATATTAATTTTGCCTCCTCTTCAGATCTTATTTCTGAAGAAATTAAACAATTGGGAAAGATCACCAAAGAAGAAAAAAGAGTCTTGACCATTTTTGCAATTACTGTTTTTCTGTGGATTACAAGAACCTTAATCAATGCAATTTTTCCGGGTTTAAAATTATCAGATACGGGTATTAGTTTAATGGCTGCCATTTCACTTTTTGCAATTCCATTAAGCTTTACAAAAGGGAGTTTTATTTTAAAATGGAACGATACAGAGAAGTTAGCCTGGGGAATTTTAATTCTTTTTGGAGGTGGATTAGCGCTCGCAAAAGGAATGGCAACAAGTGGTCTTGTAGATTTAATTACAGAGACCATTGCTGCAGGTAACTTTAATGTTGTTCTTACCGTTTCTCTACTGATTGTGTTGATGTTATTTATGACCGAATTAATGAGTAACGTTGCACTAGTTTCTGTTCTGGCGCCTGTTGTTGCAGGTATTGCCGTTGGATTGAACATTCCTATTTTAAATGTGTTAATCCCTGTTACAATGGCTTCTAGTTGTGCGTTTATGCTGCCAATGGCAACACCTCCAAATGCCATTGTTTTTGCGAGTGGCTATGTAAAAGTGAGTCAAATGGCACGTGTAGGGATTATTTTAAATACCCTCGCAGTAGCACTGCTTATTTTGTATTATCTATTTGTGATTCCGTATGTTATTTAACTAAGAACCGTATTGGTTATTTTTTGTAACCAATTTTTTTCTAGGTTTTTGTTGTGCTTTTTTATCAATCAATTCATCTAGGTAGGTAAAAACCAATTCTATATTTTTACTTTGATTAGAAAGCGTTTTTTTAATATTTTCAATTTCTAGTTTCAAATCTACGTGCTCTAAAAAAGTCTGACGTATTTTGATAAAAACTCGAATAATTTTAATGTTTATCTCGATGGCTTTTTTGCTATTTAAAACGCTTGATAGCATTGCTATCCCTTGCTCTGTAAACGCAAAAGGCGCGTAACGTAATCCCATTTTGTCAGAAGAATTGGAGGTCACAAATTGTGACCTCCAATTTGTAAACTCTTCCTTGTTCAATTCAAACATAAAATCGTTAGGAAATCTTTCCATGTTTCTTTTTACAGCTTGTTTTAAAACTTTTGTTTCAACACCATATAATTGAGCTAAATCTTTATCAATCATTACTTTTTGATTTCGGATCCAATACATTTTATTGGTGATTGTTTTTTCAAGTACTTGTGTTTTCTTTTTCATGTTGTTATTTTAAAAGTAGTATTATTGATTTCACCCCAGCCAACCTTCTCTGTCCAAGCTTCGGTATTGAATGGCCTCCGCAATATGTGTGGGAGAAATAGCTGTGGCTTTGTCTAGGTCAGCAATAGTCCTTGCCACTTTTAAAATTCGATCATAGGCTCTAGCAGATAAATTCAATTTTTCCATGGCATTTTTGAGCAGTGTTTTACTTTCTTCAGATAGTTGGCAGTAAGTCCTGATGTGCTTGACCGTCATTTGGGCATTGTAATGCACATTTTTAATCGCTGTAAATCGAGCAGATTGAATTTCTCTTGAAGCAGTAACTCGCTTTCTAATGTCAACACTAGCCTCTCCTTTTCGTTCGTCAGAAAGTTTTTCAAACGGAACCGGAGTCACTTCAATATGAATATCAATCCGGTCTAAAAGCGGCCCAGAAATTTTACTTAAATAACGTTGCATTTCTTGAGGAGAGGAAGTCATTGGACTGCTCGGGTCATTAAAAAAACCAGAGGGACTCGGATTCATACTTGCTACCAACATAAAACTACACGGGTAGGTTACGGTAAATCGGGCTCTTGAAATGGTAACTTCTCGATCTTCTAAAGGTTGCCGCATGACTTCTAATACGGTTCGTTTAAATTCTGGGAGTTCATCTAAAAATAACACGCCATTGTGTGATAAAGAGATTTCTCCCGGTTGCGGATATTGTCCGCCGCCTACCAAAGCTACATCAGAAATGGTATGATGAGGTGATCGAAATGGGCGTTGGTACAGCAAGCCGCTGTTTTTTGTTTTTCCAACCACTGAATGGATCTTTGTAGTTTCTAATGCTTCATGCAAGCTCATTGGCGGTAAAATAGAAGGCAGTCGTTTTGCCAACATGGTTTTTCCAGCTCCTGGTGGCCCAATAAGAATAATGTTATGTCCTCCCGCCGCAGCAATTTCCATGCAGCGTTTGATAGACTCTTGTCCTTTTACATCCGAAAAATCAAACTCAGGAAAATCGATATTTTTGTAAAATTCTGCTTGTGTGTCAACAATGGTTGGTTGTAGCTTTTTATCATCATTAAAATGGTCAATCACTTCCATAATGGTATTTACACCAAAAACTTCTATGTCGTCTACAATTGCAGCTTCTTTGGCGTTTCCACTGGGAAGAATAAAATGCTTGAAGCCTTCTTCACGGGCTTTGATTGCAATTGGCAAGGCTCCGCTAATGGGCTGTAAGCTTCCGTCTAATGAAAGTTCTCCCATAATTACATAGTTGTCAATGTTTTTAGATTGAATTTGTTGAGAAGCCGCTAAAATTCCAATGGCCAAGGTCAAATCGTAGGCGGCACCTTCTTTTCGAATATCGGCAGGCGCCATATTGATGATGATTTTTTTTCCTGGAAGTTTGAATCCGTTGTTGTTTAGTGCAGCAGAAATTCGGTAGCTGCTTTCTCGAACAGCATTGTCGGGCAATCCAACAAGGTGGTAGCCAATTCCTTTATCGATATTTACTTCAACGGTAACGGTGGTTGCATCAATGCCAAAAACGGCAGAACCATAGACTTTAACTAGCATAGTTTTTTTCTTTTTCAGGATAAAGATAAAGAAAAAATAAAAGAGGTGTTAAATAATGTTAAAAATACAAATAGTTGTAGTGAGGCATATACATTTACGAGGTTGTTCTTTATCAAACAGTAAATGTTAAACAAGTGTTAAAATCCTTAAAAAGAAAAAGGTAGGATTAAACCTTTTATAAACGAATAAAGTTTATAATGAAGCTATTGTAACAATAGTTTCACTTCAAATGAATAAAACAATTATATGAAAATGAATAAATCAATTATTTTTCAATTTGCTTTATTGCTATTGATACCAGCAATGAGTATTGCTCAAAGTATTTCAGGGAAAGTTATAGATAAAGAAAAGAAGCCGTTAGAGTTTGCATCCATTGCTATTTTAAATGCGAAAGATTCAACGTTGGTTAGCTATACGAGTACAGGTAAAAATGGCGCTTATAAGGTAACGGACATTACAAATGGGAATAGCATTTTTCAAATACATTTGATAGGGTATAAGGTATATCAAAAGAATATCAATTTTGTAGGAACCTCAATGAATTTTGGAACCATTATCTTAGAAGAACAAAAAAACATGTTAGATGAAGTGGTTATAAGTTCCGTGATTCCAATTACAATTAAAAAGGATACATTAGGGTTTAATACAAAAGCATTTAAAGTTCGAGTAGATGATTCTGTAGAAGATTTATTGAAAAAATTACCAGGGTTAGAAGTTGATGCAGATGGAAAAGTAAAGGCTCAAGGGGAAGACGTTAGTAAGGTGTATGTTGATGGTAAAGAGTTTTTTAGTGGTGATCCTACGGTGGCAATTAAAAACCTATCTGCAGATGCGATTAAAAAAGTAGAAGTTATTGATGAAAAAAGTGACAAAGCTCGAGTAACCGGAGTGGATGATTCTGATAGGTCAAAAGTGGTTAATCTTGTATTGAAAGATGATAGAAAAGTAAACGATTTTGGTAAATTTCAAGGAGGTTATGGTACTGATAACCGGTATTTAACAAGTTTAAGTTACAACCGTTTTTCGCCAAAAATTCAAGCGTCTATTATCGGAAAGTATAACAATGTAAACAGTTCTGGTTCTGATATTTCTGAAATCATGTCTTTTGGAGGTAGCAGAGGTTCTTTCAGGGTTTCGAGAGGAGGAAGCGGAGGGAGTGGTTTTAGAACTACAGGAATTGGTGGCTTTAACTTGGGATATGAGTTGAAAAAGAAACAAAATTTAAATGCCGATTATTTCTATAATTATGCAAATACTAGATCTGGAGATGTGCTTTCTAAAAGAACAGAGTTTATCGGTACAGAAACATTGTATTCTGAAAGTAACAGTAGTAATGAAAGTGAAACGAAAAGTAATAAAGCAAATTTTAGTTTTATAGATAGGTCTAATACATTAAGAACAATTACCATGAGAGGTCGGTTAGGATCTAGTACTACAAATGGTAGTAACACAAATTCTTTTAAAAGTTTTAATTCAAGTAACGTTTTAGAAATAAAGAATGAAGGAACATCTATTAGTGAAGATGAAAGTAGTAATGGTAGTATCAATCTTGATTATATCAAACGCTTTAATGAAAAGAGCAAACGCAATATGAGGATAGATTTGGATTTGTCTTTTTCCAAAAGTGCTAGTTTTAGCTCAAATGAGAATACAAAAACATATGTTGACCCTTCTAGAATAGATGAAGTTACTGTTAGTGGTAAAACGAATGATACTAAAGACAACTCTATTGATTTTAGCGTTGAGTATACAGAACCATTGTCTGACAATCACTTTTTAGAAGTTGAAGCTGGAGTAGGCTATCAAAATAAAGATGCATTTACAGATCAAACACAAAGTTTAAATGGCGCTAATAATTCTGAGTCAACGTTTAAAGTAGACTTATTTGAAAATAAAAATACGGCTTTTGGATCTGTAGATTATAAATATAATACTAAAAAACTTTCCCTAACTATAGGGAGTGATTTTGAGAAAAGAACACAAGATTTTGGAATCAGAAATCAATCCGTATTTAATAAAGAATACACAAGTATCAATCCATCTTTTAGAATTAGATACAGACCTAAAAAAGGAAGTTGGATGTTTTTGAGAATTAGAAAATCATTAAACTTACCAAGTTTAAGTCAAGTTTCTCCAGTAACCAATAATTTCAATCCATTGTATATTAGAAAGGGTAATCAAGATTTGACTCCAGAAAAAAAGTACGCTATTTTTGGAATGTATGGGGTTTTTGATTTTGCGTCTGGCTTTAGTTTGTTTAGCCATATTAGGTATGATTACTCTACCAATGCAATTGTGAATTCAGAAACAACAGATTTACGAACAAGAGTTAGAACAAGTAGCTATTTAAATTTAGGAAATAAAAATAGTTTTAGCGCAAATATAAACCTTGGAAAAAGAGTAAAGCCGCTTGGAATTCGATATAGCTTGCGTTTGGAAAGTGGATTTAGTAAGTATCAATCTGTTATTAATGAAGCAAAAAATGAGACAAATTCTAAAAACGGGTCGATTAAAGTCACCTTAGAAAACAATAAAAAAGAAAAGATTGATATTTCTACAGGTGTAACGTTTAGTAAAAACTGGACCTCTTTTTCTGGTACAACAAAAGACAGAGATTATTTTCAGCAAACATACTTTGTGAAATCAGATTGGAATGTTACCAATACATTCAATTTTAGCAGTCAGTTTAAATACGATGTGTATACAGATAGTAATTTCGGAACAAATCAGTCTGTACCAATTTGGAATGCATCTATTTCGTATGCATTCTTAAAATCTAAAAGTTTAAACTTGAAGTTGACAGCGTTAGATTTATTAAATAAAAGTATTGGTTTTTCAAGAACAAGTTCTGATAACTATTATCAAGAAACTACAAAAGAAGTATTGGGAACTTATTATATGTTAAGTTTAACATATACTTTAAATGGAAACAAAGGACCGAAAGGTTCAAGTAGAAGAGGAAGAAGGTCTTTTAGAAGGCATCATTAAAAAATTCATATTAAAAACTACAAAAGCAGGCAATTTTAATTGCCTGCTTTTGTAGTTTTATAACAAACGGTAGCTGCCTAATACTTTGCAGCCTTTCCTTTTGAGGCACTTGCTTTGATAAAGTTTCTAATGTCTTCATTGGCAGTTTTTAAATCGGCCTTTCTCAAATACATCATGTGTCCACTACGATAGCCTTTAAAATGCATTCTGTCTTTTAATTTTCCACTAGGATCTATTTGCCACATGGTATATTTTGTGTTAAAATAGGTAGTGGCACCGTCATAATAACCTGCTTGAAACAACAACTGTAAATACGGGTTTTGAGCAACGGCTTTTCGTAGCTCTTCTCTGGTGTTGTTATTTCTCATGTTCCAAGGACGAACAGGTCCAAACATGTTGTATTTTACATCTGTTTTGAACTTTAAATGCGTTCTGATATAATGATTGATGGCGGGTGTAAATGAATGCAGCCAAGAAGTTAATTCTGCGCTGTAATCAGGAGCATCTCCAGCTTCTTTTCTGTCAATTCCTAAATACCTAGAATCCAAACGACCAATGGTTTGTCCTGTTTTGTTTCTCAACAACTCTTTCCAGAAAAACCGATTAGGCAACACTAAGTTGTGTTGCAAGATTACTTTTTTAGAGACTCCAGTATAAAAGGCCATTTTTTCTGCAATTTGACTTTTCTCTTCATCGCTGATGAAGCCTCCTTTAGCAATGGCTGGCATTAAGGAGTTGATGGCAAAATGTTCTGATTCAGGTAAAATATCTAATAGATCTTTGTTCTGTAATTCAGGAGCAAGCATTTTATGATACCATGCTGCGGCGGTAAAATAGGGAAAGTCTATAGGAGAAGACACTGCGTTGTCAGATTTTCTTGCACCGTAATCAGCAGGCGAAACTAAAATAACGCCATTTAAGTACATCCATTGACTGCTTTGTAGTCGATGTGCTAATCCAGAAACTCGTGTGCCGCCATAACTTTCGCCAATCAAATATTTAGGCGAAGACCATCTGTTGTTTCTGGTAACAAAAGTAGTGAGCCATTCTGCCAAATAGTTAATGTCTGCGTTGACACCAAAAAAGTCTGCTTTGTTTACCTTTTTTTCTTTTCTTGGTACTGTTCTTGAATACCCTGTATTTACAGGATTGATATACACAATGTCTGCGACGTCTAAAATGGAGTGTTCATTCTTATGATAGCCATACGGTTGTACAGGATATCCTTCATCATCAATATTCAATACATTCGGTCCTGTATAGGCTAGATGCATCCATACAGATGCAGATCCAGGACCGCCATTAAAAGACATAACTAACGGGCGTCTAGCTGTTTGTACATTGTTTGTTCTTTTGTAATAGGTATAAAATAAAGTAGCTTTTGCATTCCCCTCTTTATCCCAAACAGGCTGTGTTCCTGTGGTTGCAGTATACTGAATTTTAATGCCGTTAATAACTGTTGAATGCTTCGTAACAACAGTAGTGTCGGTTGGGATTGTTCTTGTTTGTGCCGTTAAAAAATGAGTAACACATAAAAATACTAAAAAGGGTACAGCTATTTTGTTCATAATTGATGTTTTTTATTCTTTAAATTTTTTCAATCCTTCTTTCAGCCATTTGTAATAGGTGTCTTTGTCTGTATATTGTTGCGGCTCGTGCAAGATTTCTAATTCAGGGCTCATCAACACATAATAGGGTTGTGATGCAGTTTTAAAATTTACAGCCTGGAATGTTGCCCACTTGTCTCCTACGGTTTTGATCTTTTTTACCTTTCCGTTGCTTTTTAAATAATCAAATTGCAATGCTTTTGGTAATTCTTTTCGATCATCAACATATAGGGAAATTAAGACGTAATCTTCTTTGATAATGGTATATACGTCATTTTCTACCCAAACGGTTTCTTCCATTTTTCGGCAGTTTACACAGGCCCATCCAGTAAAGTCTAATAAGATAGGTTTGTTGGTTTCTTTGGCGTATTTTAATCCGTCTTCAAAATCTTTAAAACAATTCAATCCCAGCGGACAATCGCTTTCTTGTTCGTACACACTATAAAATTGAGGTGGTGGAAAACCACTTAAAGCATTCAACTCCCAAGTTGGAGTTTTTAATACGCCAGGAATTAAATAGATGACAAAAGCAGTGACTAGAATCCCGAATGAGATTCTTGAAAAGCCTAATTTTTTTAATGGGCCATCATGCGGAAATTTTATTTTTCCAAATAAGTACAGGGCCAATCCTATAAAAGTAACAATCCAAATTCCAATAAAAATTTCACGCTTTAAAAGACCCCAATGCTCTACCAAGTCGGCATTTGATAAGAACTTAAATGCTAGAGCTAATTCTAAAAACCCAAGGACTACTTTTACTGTATTTAGCCATCCTCCAGATTTTGGGAGTGAATTTAGCCAGCTTGGAAATAGTGCAAAAAGTGCAAAAGGCAATGCCAGTGCGAGTCCAAAACCTGTCATTCCAGAGGTAAGTTGCATAGCGCCTCCATCTGAAGTTAAAGAGCCTGCTAACAGCGATCCTAAAATTGGACCGGTACATGAAAAGGAAACAATGGCCAATGTCAATGCCATAAAGAAAATTCCAATAATTCCTCCAGTTCCAGAAGCGGTATCCATTTTATTTCCCCAAGAACTTGGCAAGGTCACTTCATAATATCCGAAGAAAGAGCCTGCAAAGAATACCAATACAACAAAAAAGAAAATATTTAGCCATACATTGGTAGAAATGGTGTTTAAAATTTCTGGATCTAAACTGTCTAAGAAATGAAAAGGCAGACTCAGTAAAATATAAATGGTTACAATAAAAAGTCCGTATAAAATGGCATTGCTAACGCCTTTGCTTTTGCTTTGAGATTGCTTTGTAAAAAATGATACTGTTAATGGAATCATTGGAAAAACACAAGGTGTTAATAGGGCTAGTAAACCTCCAATAAAGCCTAAAAAGAAAATATTAAAAAGGCTACCTCCTCCTTCAGAGTCGTTATCTGTGGCGCTTTTTAATAGTGATTTGTTTTTTAAACCTAGTTGTAATTGCTTGGTTAGAAGTTTGCTTTTTTCATCAATAGTAACCGCTTTTTTTTGAATGGCTTTTCCCGTCAAGCTAAAGGTGAAATTTTCATCTATTTGTAAGCACACTTCTTTACAAACTTGCCCTGTTAAATTCAAGGTGATTTGAGTTCTATTAGGGTCTGAGACAACCACACGTTGTTTTAAAACAGCTTCTATATCAAAATATGTTTCGTAGACTTCAAAAATGTCGCTGTATTTTTTTATGGTATCACTTTCAACTGCTTTTCCAACTAATTTAAAGCCAGTGGTTCCTTCTTCTTTAGAGATGATAATGGGCAATGCGCCGCCTTCTGCAGTGTATTGCGAGTATACATGCCAATCTTGTTCAATTGCTGCAATAATGATTAAATCGTATTCTGTGGCACTAATTTTTTTTACGGATGTACTCCATGATACAGGTTCTTCAATTTGAGCGTTGAGGTTCCCAGAAAAGGCAATTAGTAAGCCAAGAATAGCTAAAAATTTCTTCATGAATGCGAGTTTTAAAAGCCTCCGCAATGTTGTAGTTGGAGGTTTTGTGATGGTGTTTAATAGGTGTTATTTATATCTTTAATTCGTCAAACAGTTCGATTAATTTTTTGTCTGATGGCCTTGGAGCATTTGCAGTTACAATATTACCAGCAGGATCAATCAATATAAAACGAGGAATCCCTTTAATTAAATAGTCGGTTACAAATTTAGAGTTCCAATCATTATCAGCAAATAGTTGAATACCGCCTAATTCTTTGTCTTTAATCATTGCTTTCCATTTGTCATGGTCTTTTGCTTTGTCTATTGAAAGACTTAGAAAGTGAATGTTTTTTCTATGGTATTTCTTTTCAACGTTCTTTAAGAAAGGAATTTCAGCTTTACAAGGGCCACACCAAGTTGCCCAAACATCTACATACACATATTTTCCTTTTAAATCATCTAAAGAAGTAGTTCCGCCAGCATTGTTTTCATAATCTACAAACTTTGGAGATACATTTCCTTTGGCAACTACTTTTAAAGCTTTGTAGCTTTTTGTGATTTTTTCATTGTTATTTTTATCTGTAGAGCCCGCCATAAACGCATTGTAAAACGCTTCTAAGTTGTTTGTATAGGTAATGCCATATTTTGCAGCTTCATACAATAAATTGTTCTTAATTGTTTTGTGAGTAATTGTTTGTCCAACTTTTAACATTGCCAACCCTCTGTCTATTGACGCTGTTTTTGCAAGTTCACCGGCTTTTTTTTGGTAATGATTTGTGACAAGTGATTTGTAGCTAGTAGAGAAGTTAAAATCTTCTTCATTGTCATACTTCAACGTTTCTAATTCACTTAAAAATTGTTTAGAAGGTTCAAAGTTTTTCTTTTTTGCATAATGAGAATGATATAATTGATATCGGTTTAATTTTTCTAAATAGGCATACTTGATATTTCTTTTTTCTTTTGCAACAAAGTCATCAGAAATACCTGAAGCCTCAGAGAGTAATTTTTCTTGAGCTACTTTTATTGCTAAGAATATACTTTTGTACTCTGCTTCTTCTTTTACGTATACTCCAGTTCCAGAGCCCATTAATTCTTTTTCTGTGCCTCCTTTTGCAATTAAATATACACTGGCTTGTGAGCCCTTACCAGAAAGAGTCAAGGAGTTTTTAAAGTCTTTAGCATCAAAATTGATGGTAATGTTATCTCCGGCACTTACATATAGAGGCGTTTTATTTCTTCCTTGAGAAAACAAATAAGAACCTGCTTTTAAAGTATCTTTAAAACTGCCATTTTCTTCTAACGTCAATTTCTTTCTAAAATCTCTGTCTATAACCCCGTAAATAGTGGCTTCACTTGTAGTTGCATTTGTTATTTTTCCTGAAATGATAGCATAATCGATTGGTGTTTCATTTTTACAAGACACGATTGCTATTACAGCAATAAGTAACCATGCTTTCTTCATATTGTCGTTTGTTTGAAAATTTTAGAGGTTAAAAGTACAAAATCAATTTAGAAATAATGAATTTCTGGATTGATCTAACTTAAAAAGAAGTTAAATTTAACATAACTTTAAGTAAAGGCCAGAAACATTGGTAGTTCCCGAACCCTCATAAAATTAGAGGGGCATGTGAATTTTTAAAATTGATGTTGTGGTTGAACTGGGTAAAAATCGTTTGTCTTGTCTTTTGCCAACAATCCAAACAATATCATTTTTAGAACATAGCAACCATGTATTCTCTTTGTTGATTAATGAATATTTTTCATCTTTAAAATAGTTGCTAATTTTCTTTTTTCCTTGCATGCCTGTCGGATAAAAATAATCGCCTCTTTCCCACTTTCTTAAGATTAATGGGAACGTGATTTTTGTTGTATCAAGAAAAATAGTTTGTAAATCTTTAAAGCTTGTTTTTACTGCCTTTTCAAAGGTTAATTGAACTGGAAATGTAATTTTTTTGGTGTTTTTTGAGATGAAATACTCTGAGGTTTCCGCTTCTTGCTCAATTGCTGTGAGCAACAAGAAATCTCGATCTTTTATCAATCGGTGTGTTCTAGAAAACACTTGTTTTCCTGATTGCGCACTAAGTAAATCAGCAACATCATTCCATTCTGTAAAATTATAGCCCTTTAAAACCTGATATATATAGGCTTTTGGATTTGATAAAGCATTCAGGTGTTGAATGTTGATTTTAATGTGTTGATTGTCAGTGGTACTAATGATGTCTTTCTTGATACTTTCAATTCGATCTTCAATAAGTTGTCTACTTTCGTGTAAATACTCTGAAGTTTTTTGAAAAGAACCTAACAAGTTCGGGTTGATTTCTTTTAATACAGGAACAATTTGATGCCTGATTTTATTTCGAATGTATTTGGTTGCGGCATTGCTTTTGTCTTCTCTCCAGTCAATTGCATTTTCTGTTGCAAAACGCACAATTTCATCCCGAGAAAAAGAGAGTAAGGGACGAACAATGTTTCCGTTAATAGCAGGTATTCCAGTGAGTCCATCTAGCCCTGTTCCGCGAGTTAGGTTGATTAAAAAAGTTTCTAAATTGTCATCTGCATGATGTGCTGTTAATACATAATTAAACGTGTGTTTTTCTGTCAATTCTTGAAACCAAGCATAGCGTAAGTTTCTAGCAGCAATTTGGGTAGATTGCTTCTTCTTTTTTGCAAATTTCTCTGTGTCAAACTGTTTGATAAAGGTTTTTACCTGTAGTTTTTCTCCTATTGTTTTGACAAATTTTTCATCCGCATCACTTTCATTTCCTCGCAAGTTAAAATTACAATGTGCCAATGCAATGCTACAATCCAGTTGTTGCAATATATGAGTTAAAACAACAGAGTCTACACCGCCAGAAATGGCAATTAAGAGTTTTTTTTCGCTTAAAAACGGAAAATTAGCGGCAATATGTTGTTTGAATTTTTGTAGCATTATAATTGTTTTTTCAGCCAGTTCACAACATCGGTCAGCATTTCTTCTTTACAAAGATCATTGTGTAATTCATGATAGCCGCCTTCATATAGCTTTAAGGTGGTGGTGTTTGAGTTGTTTGAAAATTCTTGCGTTCCTTTATAGTCAATAATTTTATCATCCGTTCCGTGTAGAAGCAATGTCGGAGTTTGCAATTTGTTAGCATTTTCTATCGCCCATTTTCCGGTTTCGATAAATGTGATGGAAAAATTAGGGCTTATTCTATCGTGTACTAAAGGGTCGTTCATGTATTTTTGAACCTCTGTATTGTCTCTAGAAACATCGTTTGGGTCTAATTCATTTCCCATGGTTATTGCCGGTGCTATTTTTTGCAAGAGCTTTCCTACAAACAATTTAATAGCTGGTGGCTGAAAAGCCAATTGTAAAAAAGGACTGGTAGCAATTACGCCTGCAAAAGAATGCTTTTTTCGAAGTACATAATTTATCACCACATTTCCACCCATAGAATGCCCGTATAAAAAGAGGGGTTTGTTTCCAAAAATAGCTAAGGCTTTTTCCTGTACTTTTTCAACACTTTTTAAAACAGCTTCAAAACTCGGGCAATGGCCTCGTTTTCCAGATGTTTTTCCATGTCCAAATTGATCAAAAGCAATGACGCCAAAACCATTTTCTGTCAATTTCGGAATCACAGATTCTGTATAGCGTGTAGCGTGCTCTCCCATTCCATGTACCAACAAAATTATGGCTTTGGTTTTTGAAGGTTGCCAATACTGACCGTAAAAATGGGTCGAATAAA
Source organism: Polaribacter sp. (assembly GCA_029245785.1). Lineage (GTDB taxonomy): Bacteria > Bacteroidota > Bacteroidia > Flavobacteriales > Flavobacteriaceae > Polaribacter. Next base: position 43,214 of record JAQWOR010000072.1, on the reverse strand, counting down.
TGTTGAAATTAAATTCTTGATATGTCATCATACATAATTAAAAGCTAAAGCTACGCATTTTTTTTAGTTGTCTTTAACCAAGTTCGAATCGTTCGTCTTAATGCCTCTTCAGGTCTTGGCAAGGGAATCGTTTTTCCGAATTGTTTACTTCGTTTAAATTTTGAGTAGGTAATTTTTAATTGCTTCCAATCTTCAGGGTATTGCTTTAAAAAGGCATTGAAAAAAGATTGTTCGCTAACAGTATCCGATAGTTCTGTAAGAACGGTTTTAAACTTTTGGTCTTGGTCTGTAATCATGTCTTATTAGTTAGAATTTAGCAACACATATTTCATAGCTTTTGCTTTTAATAAGCATTCTTCATATTCTTTTTCGGGGGTCGATTTTGCTGTAATGGCACTGCCGACAGAATAGGAAACGTAGTTGTTTTTTTCGTTGTACAAAATACTTCGAATGATGACATTAAAATCAAAATCGCCAGTAGGAGTGAAGTAGCCAACAGCACCAGAGTATAAGCCACGTTTGGTTTCTTCTAGTTTTTCTATGATGTTTATTGCCGATATTTTTGGAGCTCCTGTCATGCTACCCATCGGAAAAGTGTCTTGAAGAATTGTTACAGGGTGTGTGTTTTTATCAACTTCAGAAACAACTGTAGAAATGAGCTGATGTACTTGTTTGAAGGAGTATACTTTACACAATTCTTCAATGCTTACAGTTCCTTTTTTTGCCGTTTTAGACAAGTCATTCCGTACCAAATCTACAATCATAATGTTTTCTGAGCGCTCTTTTTCATCGCGTGCTAAATCAAAGGCAATCTGAGCGTCATCAATAGAGTTTCGCAATCTTTTTGCAGTTCCCTTTATGGGTTGAGAAATAATTTTTTCACCTTCTTTTTTCAGGTATCTTTCTGGTGATGCTGAGAGTAGATAGTGCTGTTCGCATTTTAAAAAAGTGGCAAATGGAGGTTCGGAAATTTCATTCAAATGATGGTATGCTTCTAAGGGATTGATGTATGCGTCTTCTGCGTAAAATTCTTGACAAAAATTAGCTTCATAAATATCGCCTCTATGAATATGTTCTAGGATGGTGTTTACCTTTTGATGGTATTCATCTTTATGAATTCGGAGTTTTATTTTGACGTCATTTTCTTTTTCGAGAGCTTTTACATTCGTTTGAAATGAAGTGTTGTTGATTTCATTAAAATCAGTATCAATTTCATCATCAACCATTTTTATATAGCGAAACTCAACCGTATCTTGATGGATAAAAATGAGTTTTTTAGGCTGAAAAAAATACAAATCAGCAAAGCCCAGTCCGTCAAAATTAGAAGAAGAAATAGGTTCTACATCATTTTTAAGATCATAACTTAAGTAACCAAAAAGGTAATCTTTAGTGATGGTTTGGTATTCTTTTAATTGCTCAAAAGCAGTATTGTAATCCGTTTTTATAGAGGTAAACTCATCCATTGCCAATACAGCACCAAATGAAGAATATTTTTGTTGGTATTGATTAGAATCTAACCAAACAACAGTCTCTGATTGTTGTGCCCAAACCAATAATTTTGTTTTAAAATCATTGATTGAAGTAACCTTAAAGCTTTTTTCTGTTCGTTGCATTGAAAGGCAAAAATACCAATTTGATTGCAATCAAATTGATTTTTACTTACCTTTTATTAATTTCCAAAAAAGCCAATTATAGATTGCCTCTCTTACGAGTTTTATTAAAAATGATACCGTTTAAAAGCTTCAATTGCAGCGTAATCTGCCAAGCCTAAATCGTTGTATTTTTTTGCGGTTAATCGATTTCTGTCTTCAACGCGTACCCAAAACTCTCTTGAATCATCACCTTGAAACATGACTCCGTCTTTTTGAGATTGGTGAAAGAAGATTGCATGCCTTTTCTTTAAAACTTGATCTGGACTCATCGGTACGGCCATTTCAATTTCATGAGATTCCCATTCGTGCCAAGCGCCACGGTATAACCAAACCCAACAATCATTCATGTATTTTTTTGGTTTTAAAACTGCTAAAGCTTCAAAAATGGCATCTAAACATACTTTGTGTGTTCCGTGTGGGTCTGCTAAATCGCCAGCTGCATAAATTTGATGAGGTTTGATAAAGTCAATTAGGTTCACAACAATATCAATATCTTTTTTAGAAAGGTTGGCTTTTTTTACCGTACCCGTTTCATAAAATGGCAAGTCTAAAAAATGCACATGTGCATCTGGTAAACCCATATATCGTGTAGCTGCAAGAGATTCACTTCTTCGAATCATTCCCTTTAAAGATCTTGTATTTAGTTCGTCTACACTATTTGAGTTTTTGCTTTTAAGGCTTGTTATAATGTCCTCTATGATGTCAGATTGAATTTGTAAGGATTTTGTAACCTCTGCAAATTTTAATGCCTCTTCATCAGAAACAGCGATGTTTCCAGAAGTTTGATAGGCAATATGTACTTCATGCCCTTGTTCTACCAAACGATCAAAAGTTCCCCCCATTGAAATTACGTCATCATCTGGGTGTGGACTAAAAATAAGCACACGTTTTTTTGAAGGCACTGCTCTCTCTGGTCTATTGCTATCGTCAGCTTTTGGTTTCCCTCCTGGCCAACCGGTGATTGTATGTTGTAACGTATTAAACATTTTAACGTTTAAGTCATACGCATTGCCTTCTTCTGCCAACAAACTAGACATGCCGTTATTATTATAATCGTTGTCTGTGAGTTTAAGAACAGATTTTCCTAGCAATTCACTCAGCCAAACAATTGCTTTTTTTTGCAACGCTAGATCCCAGATACAAGAAGTAACCAGCCAAGGAGTTTTAATTCGGGTCAATTCAGAAGAGGCTTCCTCGTCTAAAATAACCGTAGTATTTTCATGCCTTTGTAAATAAGTTGCTGGCATCTGAGAAGTGATGTCTCCTTCTAAGGTGTTTTGAACAATAGTTGCTTTGTTAACTCCCCAGGCAAGCAGTACTATTCTTTTGGCGTTTCTAATGGTTCCAACGCCCATAGTAATTGCTTTTCTGGGAACATTGCTTATTCCCAAAAAATCTGAGGCAGCATCTATTCTTGTGACATGGTTTAATGTAATGCTCCTTGTACCTGAGTTAAAATGAGACCCCGGTTCGTTAAAACCAATATGCCCAGTTCTTCCAATTCCTAACAATTGAAAATCTAAACCTCCAACAGCTTTTATTTTGAGCTCATAGTCGATACAGTATTGGTGTAAATCTTCAGGTTGAATAGCACCATTAGGAATGTGTGTGTTTTCAGGTAGAATATCTATATGATTGAATAAATGCTCATGCATAAAATAATAATAACTCTGAATGTCATGAGGATCAATAGGAGTGTATTCATCTAAATTAAAGGTAATTACATTCGAAAAGCTCAAGCCTTCTTCTTTGTGCATTCTTACGAGCTCTTCATAAACCCGTATTGGAGAGGAGCCTGTTGCAAGCCCCAAAACACAAGGCGATTTTTCTGATTCTTTTTTTCTAATTAACGTTGCAATTTCATGAGCAACAACAATAGATGCCTCTGAAGAGTTTTTGAAAATCACATTATGGATTTTTTCAAACCTAGTTTCTTCAAATTGACCAGCTTGTTGATGGGTTGTTTTTTTAGAGATGCTTTTTAAGGTGCTAAATGGAGTCATGTAGAATCAGATTTTTGTACAAAAATAGTGTTATGAAGTTTTGAAATATGATTTTTTCGACCAATAGCCACTAACTGTCTATTAAAGACGTCTATTATAATTAATAGCTGCTTATTTGTGTCATATGAATTATTTTTGAGGTTGAGCCCTTGTTTTTAATAAAAAAGAACTTTATTTACAGTTGATTTTGATACTATTTGTACAAATTAAAAAGATGTAGTTTGGCTTTAAAATGGACTAAAAAAACGCCCCGATCTACCCAAAGAAAATACCATATTTTGTTTTGGCTGGTATATTTCACCTTCAATGTAATTCGATGGGGAAGTTATTTTGATGATTATTGGTATTCATTAAAATCTAATCTTGTAGAGTTTCCGTTGCATATTATTATCGTGTATTTTAACCTTTATTATTTACTTCCGAAATTTATTCTTACCAAAAAGCACAAACAGTATATTTTTTACATTTTCATTTCTTTAGGAGTGCTTTATATTGTTAGAACAGGGTTGAATTATTTGTTAGTAACAAAAGATATTTTGCCAGAAGCAGAATCTGTACAGAAAGCCTTTACATTTAATCATATAGTTGCTGTTGTTTTGGGAGAGCTATACGTGTTGGCCTTAGTTACGGCAATAAAGTTGACCGTAGATTGGGTATATGAACGAAGAAAAGCTGAAAGTTTTCAAAAAATTCAATTGGAAACAGAGCTGAAGTTTTTAAAAACTCAAATACAACCTCACTTTTTTTTCAATACACTAAACAATCTGTATGCATTGACTATAGAAAAATCAGATAAAGCACCTGAGGTTGTCTTGAAGTTGTCTGAAATAATGGAGTATATTTTATATGAGGCGAAAGGAAAAAAAATAAGTTTGTATAATGAAATTAAATATGTTCAAAATTATATCGATTTAGAAAAATTAAGATACGGAGATAGGGTAAAGGTTGATTTGAGTATACAAGGAAATGTTGAAAATGTTCAAGTACCTCCTTTGTTGTTTTTGCCTTTTATAGAAAACTGCTTTAAACATGGAACAAAAGATAATAATTATTTAAATGTTTTTATTTACTTTGAAAAAACAACAGACAAACTCTTAACTTTTTCTGTTGTAAACAACTACAATCAATTTACCAACAAGGTTAAAAACCATGGTATTGGCAATAAAAATATCAAACGGAGATTGGAGTTGTTGTTTAAAGATAAATTTACTCTAGAGATAAAGGGAGGTAAACAAAATTATAGTGTGAATTTGATGATTCCATTAGAATGACTAAATTTACAATTCTCAAAAAATAAATGAATCTCTAAATAGGTTAGTATGCTATGAAAATAAGATGTATAATTATTGATGATGAGCCACTCGCAATTAAAGTGATTGAAAACCACTTATCTGAGTTTCTAAACTTTGAAATTGTAGCAACATTTAACAGTCCCATATCAGCATTAAGTTTATTAGAAAAAAACACAATTGATGTTGTTTTTTTAGACATCAATATGTCAAAAATGAATGGCTTAGAGTTTTTGAGGAACACCGCTCTTAAAGCCAATATTGTAATTACTACAGCCTATAGAGAATATGCTGTTGAGAGTTTTGATTTAGATGTGTTAGACTATTTAGTGAAGCCAATTCCATTTAATCGATTTTTAAAGTCGGTAAATAAAGTTACTCAAAAGGTTTCAGAGCAAAGAGGTGTTCAACAAGAAACTACTACAGATAGCGAATCATTTATTTTTTTAAAGGTAGAAAAGAAACTAGTTAAAATTAAATTTAAAGATATTTTTTATATCGAAAGCTTAAAAGATTACATCAAGGTTTATACTGTTGTAGAAAACTACTTGGTACATAAATCTCTTACAAGTATTACAGAAGAGCTTCCACAAGATAAATTTCTGAGAATTCATAGATCTTATACCGTTTCTCTTGATAAAGTGAAAAGCCTAGAAGGAAATTCAGTAGAAATAGATTCAAAACGAATTCCAATTGGTAGAAAATACATCAACCAAGCAAAACAAGTCATTTTAAATTCTGCAAACTAGGCTGCTTATGTTTGTGCTTAAAACAACTTCGTTTGGCTCTTTTTTTATGTTATCGATAGAAATTATTCAAAAATTTAATTATAGTTTACTACTTTACGCTTTCTAAATTTTTACTATGGTCTCATTATCTGCATTAGATTACACATTTATTATTTCTTTCTTTTCAATTGTTTTGTTTATTGGAATTTACGTTTCAAAGAAATCAGGAAAAAATTCGACAGAATTTTTTCTCTCAGGAAGAACAATGCCATGGTGGTTATTAGGATTATCTATGGTAGCGACTACTTTTTCTACAGATACACCAAACTTAGTAACAGATATTGTTAGAACACATGGAGTTTCTGGAAACTGGGTTTGGTGGGCCTTTTTAATAACAGGATTGTTAACGGTTTTTGTGTATGCAAAATTATGGCGTAAATCGAATGTGAAAACAGATTTAGAATTTTATGAATTGCGCTATGGCGGGAAACCAGCAAGTTTTTTAAGGAAGTTTAGAGCGGTGTACTTAGGTGTTATTTTTAATGTGATTACCATGTCTGCAGTTACCTTAGCCGCTATAAAAATAGGAGGAATTATGTTGGGGTTAGAGCCTTGGCAAACGGTATTAAGTGCCGGTCTAATAACAGTGGTGTTTAGTGCGGTTGGAGGATTTAAAGGGGTTGTTTATACAGATTTTGTGTTGTTTTTTGTAGCCATGGCAGGTGCTATTTGGGCGGCTGTTTATTTGGTGAATCTCCCTGAAGTTGGAGGAATCGAAGCTTTGTTAGCTCATGAAAATGTTGCAGATAAATTATCAATTTTACCAGATTTTAACGATACAGAAGCATTAATTACGCTGTTAATTATTCCATTAGCAGTACAATGGTGGAGCTCTTGGTATCCTGGAGCAGAGCCAGGAGGTGGAGGATACATTGCACAAAGAATGTTGGCAGCTAAAGATGCAAATCACGCTATTGGTGCAACCTTCTTTTTTAACATTATGCATTATGCATTACGGCCTTGGCCATGGATTTTGGTAGCCTTAGCATCGTTGGTGTTATTTCCAGATTTAGCAAGTATTCAAGAGGCGTTTCCTGGTGTTTCTGAAGATAAACTAGGGCATGATTTGGCCTATTCTGCGATGTTAACAAAACTGCCAAGCGGTTTGTTAGGAATTGTGTTAGCTTCATTGGTGGCAGCCTATATGAGTACCATATCTACCCAATTAAATTGGGGTTCATCCTATATTGTATTTGATTTTTACAAACAACAAATAAATCCTGAAGCTTCTGAAAAAAGATTGGTCGCAGTAGGAAGAATTTCTACCGTTGCCTTAATGGTTCTTAGTGCAGCTTTAGCATTGTTACTACAAAACGCACTGCAATTATTTAACTTATTGTTGGTCTTCGGAGCAGGAACAGGGTTGATTTTTATTTTAAGATGGTTTTGGTGGCGAATTAATGCGTGGAGTGAAATATCAGCCATGTTTGCTTCAGGAATTGTTTCACTTGTTTTAACCATTCCAACAGTTGATGCGTATTTATTTAATGTAGAAACAGGGGTGTTGCCTAGCTGGGCAAAGTTTTTAATTGTAGTTGGGGTAACCACTGCTATTTGGCTGATTGCTACATTTATAACCAAACCTGAAAGTGAAGAAGTATTAGAGAATTTTTATAAGAAAACACAGCCCGGAGGCCCAGGTTGGAAATCGGTGGTGGAAAAGGCAACAAGTAAAAATATAGAAATTAAAGATAAACAAGAAGGCTGGAGCGTTCCTTCTGGAATCATAGCCATGTTGTTAGGCTGTGTGCTGATTTACAGCTGTATGTTTTCTACAGGATATTGGATTTATGGAGAAAAAACACTGGCAATAAGTACCACCATTTCTGCTATTGTATCTGCGTATTTACTAATTAAAACGTGGACAAAAATTAAAACAACGGTACTGTAGTTAATCAAGAAATAAATGAATTCAAGAGTTGCATCTGTAGATGTTTTAAGAGGTCTTACAATTGTTGCCATGATTCTGGTAAATACTCCTGGAACTTGGAGCCATGTATACGCTCCTTTATTACATGCCAATTGGCATGGGTACACGCCTACAGATTTAATTTTTCCTTTCTTTTTATTTATTGTAGGAACTTCAATTGCTTTTGCATATAAACATAAAACTCCCAATGTTAAAACGTATAAAAAAATAGGAATCAGAAGCTTAAAGCTCATTGGTTTGGGATTGTTTTTAAATGTGTTTTTGCCTTATTTTCCTTTTATTAAGGAGTTATCAACGGTTAGAATTCCTGGGGTATTGCAGCGAATAGGAGTTGTGTTTTTTGTAACGGCAATTTTAAGTATTCATTTTAATTGGAAAATCTTATTGAGTATTATTTGTGTACTTCTTTTGGGATATTGGATCTGGCTAGGATTTGTTCCGTTACCCAATGGAAGTTTACCGACTTTTGATAGAGCTCCAAACAATTGGGCAAATTATATTGATGTTTCCTTTTTGAAAAACCATACTTGGAAATCAGATTACGACCCTGAAGGGCTACTCAGTACATTGCCTTCAATTGCTTCTGGATTAATAGGTGTTTTAATAGGAAGGATGATTTTATTTCAAAATTATATGAAATCCTTTTTTCTGCTTGTTACAGGAGTTGTATTGCTAGGTTTAGGACTTTTGTGGAATGTGTGGTTTCCAATTAATAAAGCAATTTGGTCTAGTAGTTTTGTATTGGTAACTGCAGGTTGGGGAACTGTTTTCTTAAGTATGTTATATTACATCATCGATGTGAAAAAAAAATCAGTAGGGATGATTTTTAACTATATTGGATCTAATGCTATTGTAATTTATTTTGCTTCCAGTTTTATCTCAAAAGTTTTTTATTTAACCAAAATAGGAGAGACTACAATTCATGGTTGGTTGTATGCTACTTTTTTTACAAGTACAATATCTTCAGACAAACTAGCTTCTTTATGTTATGCATTGTCAGTAGTAAGTTTTTATGCTATTGTTGGAGCGGTTTTATATAAAAAGAAAATTTTTATAAAGGTGTAGCCTTTTCACAATTTTACAGCATTAAAAAGCCCTCACAGATTTTAAAAACCTGTGAGGGCTAAAATAATTTAGATTGTTTTATGCATTCAATGGCATTCCGTCCCAAGCAGCTTTTGCCGCTTCTTTGATTGCTTCTGAATAGGTTGGGTGCCCATGACAAATTCGTGCCAAATCTTCTGCAGATGCTCTGTATTCCATTGCTACAGCAGCTTCCATAATTAAATCTGCAGCACGAGCGCCTACAATGTGAACGCCTAGAATTTCATCGGTAGTTGTATCTGCTAATACTTTTACAAACCCATCAATATCTCCACTTGCCCGAGAACGTCCTAAGGCACGCATGGAAAATTTTCCAGCTTTGTAATCGATACCAGCATCTTTTAATTCTTGTTCTGTTTTACCAACAGCCGCAACTTCTGGCCATGTATAGACAACTCCTGGAATTAAATTATAATCGATATGTGGTTTTTGTCCCGCTAAAAATTCAGCAACAACGACGCCTTCTTCTTCTGCTTTGTGTGCCAACATAGCGCCTTCTACAACATCGCCAATGGCATAAATGTTTGAAGTACTTGTTTGCAAATGTTCGTTAATTGTAACTTGATTTTTATCGTTTAGTACAACTCCTGCATTTTCTAAGTCCAATCCTTCGGTATACGGTTTACGTCCAACAGCTACCAAACAGTAGTCGCCAGTAAATTCAACAGCTTTTCCTTTTTTATCGGTTGCTTTTACCACCACTTCATTACCATTTCGTTCTACAGAAGTAACTCCATGACCAACAGCAAATTTCATTCCTTGTTTCTTTAATACTTTCTGCAACTCTTTAGAAACATCAGCATCCATCATTGGTGTAATTTTTGATGCATATTCAATCACAGTTACGTCTGCTCCCAAACGCTTGTATACAGAACCTAATTCCAGGCCAATAACCCCACCGCCAATCACTAATAAATGTTTAGGAACTTCGGTTAGCTTTAAGGCTTCTGTAGAGGTAATGATGCGCTCTTTATCAATAGAAATAAAAGGTAAAGAAGAAGGCTTAGAGCCCGTTGCAATAATAATATTTGTTCCTTCAATGGTTTCTGATGTACCGTCTTTTTTTGTAATTTTTACGTGAGTGGCATCAGCAAAAGAGCCCAATCCTTCAAAAACGTCTACATTGTTTTTGTCCATTAGGTATTTAATTCCGCCAGAAGTTTGTTCTACAACTGTTGCTTTACGCGCAATCATTTTGGTGAAATCTAGTCTTGGTTTTTCAATCGAAATTCCGTGCGTGTCAAAATGATTGACCGCATCGTAATAATGGTGTGAAGAATCTAATAATGCTTTTGAAGGAATGCATCCAACATTTAAACACGTTCCACCTAAAGCAGCATATTTTTCAATAATAGCCACTTTTTTTCCTAATTGAGAAGCTCTAACTGCAGCAATATAACCTCCAGGACCAGAACCAATAACGATAATATCGTATTTCATTATAATAGAATTTTGTTTTTACAAATAACAGGCACAAATTTACAATTATTTGTCAATAAATATGTTAATAGTTAAGAATAACTATCTTTAGGCCTTAAATAAAAAATAAATGAAAATAGTACGAAAAATTACCGGATTATTATTGGTCACTTTTGTTGTCGCTCAATTTTTTGGGCCAGAAAAAAATGAAGGAAATTTGAGCACTATCTCGGCCTTTGTGTCAGAAACAGCTCCGTCAGAAGAAGTTCTGAAACTGTTAAAAGAATCTTGTTTTGATTGTCATACAAATAAAACACGCTATCCTTGGTATGGAAAAATAACACCTGTAAATTATTGGATGGAAAATCATGTTAAAGTTGGGAAAAAGAAATTAAATTTTTCTAAATGGTCTGCCTATTCTTTAAAGCGCAAAGAGCACAAATCAGAAGAGCTTTATGAAATGGTTGAAAAAAAGGAAATGCCTTTGCCTTCTTATAGATGGACTCATAAAGAAGCAAATTTATCGCAAGCTCAAATAGATGCTTTGGTAAGTTGGGCAAGACGACTTCAAACAAATTACAAGGCAGCGTTAAATTCAAAATAAGAGGTGCAAAAAACTGTTTTAATTATTGGAACTGTTTGGGTGGCGCCTAATTCTTCTGCAGCTGGCTCTAGAATGTTGCAATTGATCACACTGTTTCTGAAAAACAATTATACGGTTACTTTTGCGTCAACAGCACAAAGAGGAGAACAAGCATTAGATTTAAAAGCTATTGGCGTTGCAGAGGTTTTTATTGAGTTAAATAATCCTTCTTTTGATGTTTTTGTAAAAAAACTACATCCTTCAATTGTTGTTTTTGATCGGTTTATGATTGAAGAGCAGTTTGGTTGGCGAGTGGCAGAAAATTGTCCAGACGCACTTCGAATTTTAGATACCGAAGACTTGCATTCTCTCAGAAAAACACGTCATGAAGCTCTTAAAAAAGAAACTAAATTTTCGTTCAATGCACTGTTGCAATCAGACATCGCAAAAAGGGAAATTGCCGCTATTTTACGTTGTGACATGTCACTGATCATTTCTACTTTTGAAATGGATGTGTTGCAAACTACTTTTAAAATTGATAAACGAATTTTATATCACTTGCCTTTTTTGTTGCAAAGAATTGAGGTAGAAACCATTGAGAATTGGAAACCATTTGAAGAGCGAAAGCATTTTGCAATGATTGGAAATTTTATGCACGCACCCAATGTAGATGCGATATTGCAATTGAAGACCCTGCTTTGGCAACATATTCGAAAACAATTACCAATGGCAAAATTGCATATCTATGGTGCATATCCCACACAGCAAATAGTAGAATTGCATAACCCGAAAGAAGGATTTTACATAAAAGGTTATGCAGTAGACGCTAAAGAAATTGTTGGAAACAGCAGCGTGGTGCTAGCTCCTTTGCGATTTGGAGCAGGAATTAAAGGAAAACTCACGGAAGCAATGGTTTGTGGTACGCCAAGCGTAACTACTACGATTGGAGCAGAAGGAATGCATGAAAAGTTACCTTGGAACGGATTTGTTAGCGATGATTTCAAGGTCTTTGCAGATACTGCTGTGAAATTGTATACACACAAAAAAGTATGGAAAAAGGCTCAGCAGAACGGAATTGAAATCATCAATCAATTGTATGATAAAGAGCAATTAGAGCCTCCTTTTATTGACCGAATAAAAGCTGTTCAAGAAAATCTTAAGAAGCATCGAATGTATAATTTTATGGGAAGTTTGTTACAATATCAAACACTGCAAAGCACCAAGTACATGAGTAAATGGATTGAAGAAAAGAATAGGAGGCAGTAGTGGTATTTAGTTGCTAATTATTTTTTTTTTGGAGGATTGTAATCCAAAGGTAGCAAATCTGCAAACTGTTCGTAACTCCAATAGCCTTCAGAAAAAATATCTAAAGGGTTTATAATATCTCCAGATGGATCTAAAATGGCAGTTTTAGTAAGCATTGTTATAGCTGAAGTTTGTGTGTCTAAGGCCTTTCTTCTATTTAAAAAGTTGTTTTGCATGTAATTTTTTTCTTCGGGTTCCTTAGTGTAAATGATTGATAGATAGTCTTTAAATTTTATCAAAATGTTTTTTTTAGAAATCAAAATCATATCAGAATACGGAACATTCTTTTTGTATAAAAAGTCTCGATATTTAGGGAGGCGAGATTTCTTTAAGATAACCATAGCTGAATCGAGAGGAGTTTTAGGGTTCGTTCGTTTTTTTTCAAAAACCACTGAATTTCGGTTTAGATGTATCAATTGTCTTGCTTTTTTTATAGCTTCTTCAGAAGGCCTGTCAGCATTTAAAACCCTTTTAAATTGATTTACAAGAAAACCTTCTTCTTTTAAATTCTGATTGCGCAAGCTTCTTACAAAATGCATACGAGAACCGTTAAACGCTTTTAATCTATTTTGTTTCCAACGTTTTTGTTTTCTTTTTCCTCCGCTTAAATTTTCATATTTCGTATATCCTAAATAGATTAGTTGTTCTCTCCCTAATGAAAAATCAACCAAATCATAAGTAATAAGAAATCCCAGTCCTTTATGTTCAATTTTTAATGGTTCTTTGATTTCGGCAGTGAGTGTTCCTGTTGTTGAGTCAAATTCAAAATGCAATACTTTAGGGTTTAGAATTTTACAGTTTTTAGAAAGTATTGTTCTTCCTAAAAGGGCTTGTTTAAAGCGTGATAAATTGTGTTTCCATTGATTGTCATATGTTGTTTTCTTAAGAACTAACTCATCTAATACAGTAGTTTCAGGAAGTAACTTAAACAATAGAGGTTTTGTGTTTTTAGTAGTATTTAGTAAATGTTGAGTTGTTTTATATCCTATAAAAGATACAATCAAATCGTAGGTTCCTTCTTTGAGAGCTAATTCAAAATTCCCTTCTTCATCTGTATATACGCCAATGGTTGTATTATTTAAATAAACAGAAGCTCCTTCTAAAATTTTACCTCCAAAAGAAAGAACACGACCTTTTACAATAACCTGAGCACTTGATACAACTGAAACTAAAAAGAATAGAAGAAATATTTTTTTCATTGCAATTAATTTTTATAAAAATCAAGCCTAAATAAGTCCGGCGCGTTTTAATAAGGCATCTGGTTTTGGCGCTTTTCCTCTAAAACGTTTGTAGAGCTCCATGGGTTTCTCTGTTCCGCCTTTAGAGAGTACATGTTCTTTAAATTTATTGGCTACTTCTTTATTAAAAATTCCTTTTTCTAAAAAGTATTCAAAAGCATCTGCGTCTAACACTTCTGCCCATTTATAAGAATAATACCCCGCAGAATATCCGCCTTGAAAAATATGAGAAAACGCAGTACTCATACAATTTTCTACAACATCTGGAAACAATTGTGTCTCTAAGAATGCCTTGGTTTCAAAGTCTTTTACAGATTGTATGGCCTCTGGTAATTCGCTACCATGCCATGCCATATCTAATAAACCAAAACTTAACTGCCGTAGGGTTTGCATTCCTTCATGGAAACTTGCTGACTCTTTGATTTTATTGATGTATTCCATCGGAATGGTTTTTCCGGTTTTATAATGTTTGGCAAACAATTCTAGCGCCTCTTTTTCAAAACACCAATTTTCTAATACTTGACTTGGTAATTCTACAAAATCCCAAGAAACAGAAGTTCCAGACAAACTGTTATATGTGGTATTGGCTAGCATACCGTGTAAGGCATGACCAAACTCGTGAAACAAGGTTGTTACTTCGTTAAATGTTAATAAAGAAGGTGTTGTTTGAGTTGGTTTTGTAAAGTTACACACAATAGAAATATGTGGGCGTTCATTGTTGTTGTTCTTAATTTGTTGTGGTTTGTACGAGGTCATCCAAGCACCATTTCTTTTTCCTTTTCTAGGATGAAAATCGGCATAAAAAATGGCAATAGAGCTTCCGGCTGTGTCGGTAACATTGTAGGTCTTAACTTCTTCGTGGTAGGTATCTATGTTAAAAACTTCTTCGAATTGGAGGTCGTATAATTTGTTGGCGATGGTAAAAACACCTTCAATTACACGTTCTAATTGAAAATAAGGTTTTAGTAATTCTTGATCTAAGCTAAAAAGTTCTTTTTTTAACTTTTCTGAATAGTAGGCACTGTCCCATTTTTGCAGTTGATCAATTCCGTCTAGTTTTTTTGCGTATTCTTCTAAATTTTCGAATTCTTTTTTAGCGGCAGGTTTCGCTTTTTCAAGCAGCTCTTTTGAAAAAGAAAGTACTTTTTCTGGTGTTTCTGCCATGCGTTCTTCTAGTACAAAATGAGCATGGGTTTTGTAGCCTAATAAATGTGCTCTTTGATGTCTTAGTTTTACAATGTCTAAAACAATTTGTTCGTTGTTAAATTTATTGTTTTGAAAGGATTTTTTACCTGCTGCAATGGCTAATTTCTTTCGCAATTCTCTATTGTCAGCATAGGTCATAAACGGAATGTAGCTCGGATAATCTAAAGTAAAAACCCAACCGTCCTTTTCTTTTTGAGTCGCTAATAAATGTGCAGCCTCTTTGACGCTTTCTGGCAATCCTGCAAGTTGATTTTGGTTTGTAATATGCAGCTCAAAAGCATTGGTTTCTGCCAGTACATTTTCTCCAAATTGTAAAGCTAATTTTGATAATTCAGCATCAATTTTTCGCAACTCAGTTTGGTCGGTGTCGTTTAAATTAGCTCCATTTCTTGCAAAGCCTTTGTATTGTTTTTCTAAGAGTGTTTGTTGCTCAGGAGTTAATGTTAGTTCGTTTTTTAGATCATAAACCGATTTTACTCTACTAAATAGCGCTTCGTTTAAGGTAATGTCATTTTTAAATTCGCTCAACCAAGGTGAAATTTCTTTGGCTATTTTTTGAATTTCATCCGAAGTTTCGGCAGCGTTTACATTGAAAAAAATACTGCTAATTCGATTTAGTTTTTCACCTGTAAAATCTAAAGCAACTGTTGTGTTTTCAAAAGTTGGAGTGTCAGAATTCAATACAATACGCTCAATTTCTTTTTTGGCGATTTCAATACCTTTTTTAATGGCGGGTTTATAATCATTGTACGCAATTTTAGAAAAAGGAGCCGTGTTGAAATCTTGTAATAATGGATTCATCAATTTAAAATTCAGATTAATGGTGGATGAAATTTTTTATAAGAAAACCTCACAGGTTTTCAAAACCTGTGAGGTTTGGATGTTGTTTTGTGTATTTATTTCTTTACGCGTTCAGAAGCTTTTTCTACTTTGAGTTTTAAGCCTTCTTTGTAAGTAATTATTTTGTCTAAAACACATTTGTCAGAAGCGCCAATGATTTGTGCGGCTAAAATTCCTGCATTTTTTGCGCCATCCAAGGCAACAGTTGCTACAGGAACACCACCAGGCATTTGAAGAATGGATAAAATAGAATCCCACCCGTCGATAGAATTTCTGCTTTTTACAGGAACTCCAATAATTGGCAATGGACTCATAGAAGCAACCATTCCTGGTAAATGTGCGGCACCACCAGCGCCTGCAATAATAACTTTGAGGCCTCTTTTGTGAGCGTTTGTTGCATAATCAACTAATTTTTCTGGCGTTCTATGGGCAGAAACAATGTCTACTTCAAACGGAATGTCAAAACTTTCTAACACAGTAATTGCTTCTTGCATGATTGGAAGATCTGAATCGCTTCCCATTATAATTCCTACCATAGTTGTTGTTTTAAAGTTGTTTTTTATGCTTTACTGATTACCCGAACGGTTTCTTTCACTTTTTGAGCAATTTTTCTTGCACTATTAATGTCTTTATGTACAATGGTTACATGTCCCATTTTACGAAAAGGTTTGGTGATTTTTTTTCCATAAATATGCGGAGTTACACCGTCTATTTTTAAGATATCGTCAATATTTTTATAAACCACATCTCCAGTAAATCCTTCTTCGCCAACTAGATTTACCATAATTCCGGCAACTTTACTCTCGGTAGCTCCCAAAGGTAGGTTTAAAATAGTTCTAAGATGTTGTTCAAACTGATTGGTGTAGCTTGCTTCAATGCTGTAGTGTCCAGAGTTATGTGTTCTTGGCGCTACTTCATTGACCAAAATTGTATCATCATGGGTTTGAAATAATTCTACCGCCAACACGCCCACATGTTTAAAAGCAGCTGCCACTTGCAAAGCGATTTCTTGTGCTTTTTTTGCAATATGCTTGTCAATTCTAGCAGGACAGATTACATATTCTACTTGATTTGCTTCTGGATGAAATTCCATTTCTACAACAGGATATGTTTTGGTTTCGCCATCCGCATTTCGTGCAACAATAACGGCCAATTCATTTTTAAAAGGAATCAATTTTTCAACAATACAATCGGTGTCTGTTAAGTGTTCAATGTCGTGATTCGTTCGCACTATTTTCACCCCTGTTCCATCATAGCCAAATTGAGCAGATTTCCACACAAAAGGCAATTCTAATTCGTTGTTTTTAAACGCACGCTTTAAATCAGAAATAGCTGTAAATCGATAATGTGGAGAGGTTGGGATCTGGTGCTGTACAAAGAAATCTTTTTGTTTTCCTTTGTGCTGTATAATTTCTATAACAGCAGGTTGCGGATATATCTGAACACCCTCTTTTTCTAGTTGATGTAAAGCCTCGGTATTTACATGCTCTATTTCGATAGTTAGAACATCTACGTTTTTCCCAAAATTATAAACCGTATCAAAATCTAACAAGCTCCCTACATGAAATTCATTGCAGATTTGGGCACAAGGAGCCTCAGTAGATGCGTCTAAAATAACGGTATAAATATCAAATTTTTGGGTTTCAGCCAAGAGCATTCTTCCTAATTGACCGCCCCCTAAAACGCCTAATTTAAAATTGGAAGAAAAATAATTTTTCACGTTGCTTGTTAAGTTCTGTTTGTTGTCGCAAAAATAACAATCTATTTGTTATAGAGCAATTAAAAGTTAGAGATTCGTAAAGTACTGCTACTTATGCGGGTGGTTAAATATTCTCTGGCGTAAAACGTGTTGCCATTTGTTTGAGAAGAACCGTCTAAAATACTATACTCGCTATCATCGCAAGAACATTTTAGTTTGGTGCTGCCATTAAATGTCATAGGCGTAGAACAGTCATTTGATGGGCAAGCTCTGTCAAAAGCTTTAAATTCAGTTCCGTTAACATTATAGATAATAATTCCTTTTATACCTCCTGAAGTATATGCCCATCCACCAGGAACTTGTAAATTGATGTATTGTGGCAACTCTAAATTGATGGATTCATTTACAGGAATATCAGGTAACAAGTCGTTATTTTGTGGATCGACAGAGCAACCGGTAAAGAAGATAATTAGGGTCAATATGAAAAAACGTTTTTTCATGTATATAAATGAGTTTTTATTAAAAACGAAGGCAAGTTACAAATATTTTGTACATTTGTAAATGAATCTCATTCTGATAAAACGGCAATGGGATTTTGTATTTTAAAACCACAAGACAATGAGCAAAGTATCTTATTACACGGCAGAAGGGCTTAAAAAGCTAAAAGACGAATTACATCAGCTAGAACAAGTTGAAAGACCTAGAGTTACACAAGAAATTGCAGATGCAAGAGATAAGGGCGATTTGAGTGAAAATGCAGAGTATCATGCAGCAAAAGAAGAACAATCTCATTTGGAATTTAAAATCGCAAAATTAAAAAATGTAGTTGCAAGTGCTAGAATTGTTGACGAATCTCAACTAGATACTTCAAAAATATTGATTCATTCTGTGGTAAAAATTAAAAATACAGCAAACAATATGGAGTTTACTTATACATTGGTGGCAGACTCTGAAACAGATATTAGAAATGGAAAACTGTCTGTAAATTCTCCAATAGGAAAAGGATTGTTAGGGAAGAAAGTAGGAGAGGTTGCAGAAGTTCAGGTGCCCAATGGTATTATGAAATTTGAAATTGTTGAAATTTCGAGATAACCTTCGAAAATTTATTTTTAAGAACGGATCTTAAAACAAAAAGACATGAGTAGTGTTTTTACTAAAATTATCAAGGGCGATATTCCTTCGTATAAAATTGCTGAAGATGAAAATTTTTATGCGTTTTTAGACATCAACCCAAATACAAAAGGACACACCTTAGTGGTTCCCAAAAAAGAAGTTGACAAACTTTTTGAGTTAGACATGGTAACCTATACAGGGTTGTTACAATTTGCAAACAAAGTAGCCAAGGCTTTAGAAAAAACAGTTGCTTGTAATAGAATAGGAATGACTGTTGTTGGATTGGAAGTGCCTCATGCACATGTACATTTAATTCCGATTAACAGAGCAAGTGATATTAATTTTACAACTAAAAAAGCAATCATGCAGCACGAAGAGTTTGTTGCATTAGCAGCAGCGATTCAACGTAATTTTTAAGAGATTTTTTTTAGTTGAATTTGAATACTGGTTCCTTTGTTTACTTCTGATTTTTGCACAAAAATTTTTCCGCTATGGTAATCTTCAATAATTCTTTTAGAAAGTGATAAGCCCAAGCCCCAGCCACGTTTTTTGGTAGTAAATCCCGGCTTAAAAATTTGTTTAAACTGCTTTTTTCGGATTCCTTTTCCCGTGTCTGAAAGAGTGATATTTATATTCTTTTGAGAGTTTTCAATTGTTAAACTCAACGCACCTTTTCCTTGCATGGCATCTATGGCATTTTTTATCAAGTTCTCAATCACCCATCCAAATAATTCATGATTGGCATTTGCATATAGCTCTTCTTGTGGTGCAGAAAAAGAAAATTGAATTTGTTTTGAGCCTCTCAATTTTAGATACTCAAATGCAGTTTTACTAATGGCAATAATGTTTTGTTTTTTTAGTTCAGGAACAGAGCCTATTTTTGAAAATCGCTCAGCGATGGCACTCAATCGATACACGTCTTTTTCAATTTCATCTACATATTTTTCACCCACTTTTTCCATTTTTAAAATGGCAATCCAACCCAGTAAAGAAGATAAAGGTGTGCCAATTTGATGTGCAGTTTCCTTAGCCATTCCTGTCCATAATTTGTTTTGTTCGGCAATTTTATTCGATTTAAAAACCATATAAACAATGGTTAGAAACAAGACTAAAATTAAAATAAGCGCAAGCGGATAATAGGTCAGTTTATTTAACAAGTCAGAATCACGATAATAAATATATTGGGTAACATCAAAACTTTTCATCACAATTGGCTTGTTCTGTTTTTTCATTTTTGCCAATTGATTCTCAACATATACTGAATCTAGAGCTTGGATAGAATCTAAATGATGCCATGTGTTTATGCTTCCGTCTTCACCAACTAAAATTAAAGGAATGCCATTTGTTTGCTCAATAATCTTTAGAGGTAAGGAAACGCTAGCTTTTAAATCTCGCGTTGCTAGTTCTTCAATAGCAGCAGCATAACTTTCTATTTTAGCGCGTTCTTCTTCTTTGAATTTTTGAAAGAAAACAAAGGTGTTCCAAAGAATTAGTGACACAATAATAAACGAACTAAAGATGATGATTCGTTTTAGCCACAATGTATTTTTTAAAAAACTCATTCCTCAAATATAAACTATATTATAACATAACCCATTTTATAAAATGATAGTATATTTACACTTCTAAATAAATAAAAAAATGATTTCTATAAATCCAAAAGAAATTACAACGGCTAAATTACATGGGTATTTACTAAGTGCAGTAGCGCCAAGACCTATTGCTTTTGCTAGCACGATGGATGCTGAAGGGAATCCGAATTTGTCACCATTTAGTTTTTTTAATGTGTTTAGTGCCAATCCTCCTGTGATGATTTTTTCTCCGGCACGTAGAGTTCGAGGAAACACGACAAAACATACCTTAGAAAATGCCATGGCAACCAAAGAAGTAGTCATCAATGTGGTGAGTTATGAAATGGTACATCAAATGTCATTGAGTAGTTCAGAATATCCACAGGGAGTTAATGAATTTGAAAAATCAGGATTTACCATGCTACAATCAGATGTGGTACAACCATTTCGAGTGGCAGAATCTCCAGTACAATTTGAATGTAAGGTTACAGACGTTATTCACTTAGGAAATGAAGGAGGTGCAGGAAATTTAATTGTTTGTGAAGTGCTAAAGTTGCACATTAATGAACAAGTGTTGGATGAACATGGAGCGATAGATCAACATAAAATAGATTTGGTAGCCAGAGCAGGAGGAAGCTATTACTCGAGAGCAAAAGAAGGGTTTTTTGAAATCCCAAAACCAATTTCTACACTTGGAATGGGAGTTGATGCGATTCCTGAAGAAATTAGAAAGAGTGAAATTTTAACAGGAAATGATTTGGGCATGTTAGGAAATGTAACGCAATTTCCGAGTTTAGAAAATGTTGATAACTTTGCAAAAGACAATCCGCAGTTTATGGGGTTAGAAATAACAAAAAAACATACATTTGCGAAAGCTTTTTTAAACACGAATGATATAGAAAGTGCTTGGAAAGTACTTTTAATAAAATAAGAAAAGAATATGGAAATTATTGGAAAAATTAAATTGATCAATGACGAGCAAACATTTGGTGCTAGCGGATTTAGAAAACGTGAATTAGTAGTGACTACTGATGAGCAATACCCACAAATGATTTTGATTGAGTTTGTACAAGATAAATGTGATTTATTAAACAGTTATGCTGTAGGACAAGATGTAAAAGTGTCTATCAACATCCGTGGTAGAGAATGGATCAATCCAGAAGGTGTTGCAAAGTATTTCAATGCCATTCAAGGATGGAGAATTGAAGGAATTCAAGCTGCAGCTCCACAAGATTTACCACCGGCAGATCAATTTCAGCCGGCAGCAAAGACCAATGATGCTGAGCCAGACGATTTACCTTTCTAAGAAATCGTATACAATCTAAAAAAGCAGCTCCGATATCTACAGGAGCTGTTTTTTTTTGTTTCTTACATATGGTTATTTATCTCCTAATTGTTGCATCTTAAAAGTAGTGTTTTCTGCAGGAGTATGTTCCATTTTCATAATACTATCAATAGCCATTACAATTGTTGGATATGTTTTAGAGAGGTCATTCAATTCTTTAATGTCGGTCTCTAAATTATACAATTCAATGTCTAAATTTCCTTTAAAAATATTTTTACGAATCCCTTTCCATTTTCCCATTCGCACTGCTTGCTGTCCTTGATAGCTTGGAAATTCCCAATATAAAAAATCGTGCTTCGTTTGTTCTTTTCCAATTAAAAGCGGTTTAAAACTAATGCCATCAATATCTTTTGGAGGATCAATTCCAGCAATATCACAAAAAGTAGGCATCATATCATAAAAAGCAGAAATATGATCAGTTTTGGATGCAGCTTTAATTTTATTTGGCCAGCTAACAATTAAAGGAACACGAATTCCGCCTTCATACACAAACCCCTTTGTTCTTCCATATGAATTTGAAAAAGGTCTGGCGCTGTTAAAGAAATTTGCATCTACTCCGCCAGTATATGTAGGGCCATTGTCGCTAGAGAAAATGATAATTGTATTTTCGTAAACACCTTGTTTTTTAAGCACTTCAATAATTTCGCCTAGTTGAGCATCTAAATAACTAATCATTGCAGCATAGGTTGCTCTTGGATGTTTGTTAGGGAAATAACTCTTGCCAGTATAGGGCTTTTCAGTACCAAAGAGTTTTTTATAGTAGTCAATATATTTTGTTGGTACTTGCAATGGTACATGAGGTAATGGTGAGGCATAATACATGAAAAATGGCTGATCTTTATGTTCTTTAATAAAGGTTAAAGCCTTTTGGTGAATTACATCTGGCGCATATTCTTTTTGTGTAAACAATCTATAGCTCTTATCATCATTTGGGTCTGCATTTGAATGTAAGGATGTGTGTGGTTTTACGAGTTCATTATCTAATAAAACTTTATCGGTATTCTCCCATAAATGTGATGGATACAAATTATGTGCTTGTCGTTGGCAATTGTATCCGTAGAAATAATCAAAGCCCTGTAAAGAAGGAATCCCTTCTGTAGCAGGAGCGCCAAGCCCCCATTTTCCTAAAATACTAGTTGCATATCCCGCTTTTTTTAACTCGGTTCCTAAAGTAACTGTTCCTGCCGGAATAGGTCGTTGCCCCTCTAAATTAGGGTCTTCAAATACTTTTGCATAATCCCAAACATCACCTCGTTCACTCCATTCGTCATTTCCTCTGATAAAAGCATGTCCTGTGTGCTTCCCAGTTAAAAATACATATCTAGCAGGAGCGCAAACCGGAGCACCTGTATAGTGTTGTGTAAATAACATTCCGTTTTTTGCGAGTGCGTCTATATTTGGAGTCTTAATTTTTTCTTGTCCATATATGCCAACATCACCATAGCCCAAATCGTCAGCTAAAAAATAGATGATGTTTGGTTTTTGTTGAGTTTTTGGGGTGTTGCAACCTAAAAAGAAGAGGCTTAAAATAGAAAGGTAAAAGAATGGTTTCATAGATGTTTGAAGTTAGTTGTACGAATGTACTTAAAATGTTTGCTATTTTAGCAATTGAAAAAATAAAACAGAAAAATAAGAGGATGATTTGGCTTACAAATAGTATTGAATTTCCTGCTCCTGAAACAGCTTCTGATGAAGGAATTGTTGCTCTAGGAGGCGATTTGTCTGTAGCTCGTTTGATTCATGCCTACAACCACGGGATTTTTCCTTGGTTTTCTGAAGGAGAACCCATTGTTTGGTATTGCCCGCCTAAAAGAATGGTCTTGTTTCCTGAAGAGCTGAAAATTACCAAATCAATGCGGCAAGTACTTCGGAAAAACGAATTTGTAATTACAGAAAACCAAGCTTTCAAAGAAGTGATTTACAACTGTAAAAATATTGAGCGCAATGAAGAGTTTGGTACTTGGATTACAGATGCTATGGAACAAGCCTACATCAATCTACACAAAAAAGGAATTGCAAAGTCTATAGAAGTATGGCAAGATAATCAATTAGTAGGAGGTTTATACGGCATTGATTTGGAGTCAGTTTTTTGTGGAGAAAGTATGTTTAGTAAGGTGAGCAATACCTCTAAATTGGCATTTATTCACTTAGCTCAAAACCATAATTACAAACTCATAGATTGCCAAGTCTATAATGAACATTTAGCAAGTTTAGGAGCTAGAGAAATTGATAGAGCTGTCTTTTTAGAGATGTTAGATTGATTTTATTCACGATTTTACAACAAGTATCAAACTAAATATTTTTCATAGAAAGATAATGTGTAAAGAAATCCTATCTTTGAAACCTATTTTAAATCAGTTTTACAATGGGAATTAAAAGCACACAAGCACAAGTTGACGAGTGGATTCAAACACACGGTGTTCGTTATTTTAATGAGTTAACGAATATGGCGCAGTTAACAGAAGAAGTTGGAGAAGTGGCGCGAATTATTGCACGCAGATATGGCGAACAAAGTGAAAAAGAAAGCGATAAAAATAAAGATTTAGGAGAAGAATTGGCAGATGTGTTGTTTGTGGTGTTGTGTTTGGCAAACCAAACAGGAATCGATTTAGAAGCTGCCTTTGATAAAAAATTAGACTTGAAAACCAAACGTGATCACAGCAGGCATCACAACAATAAAAAACTACAGTAATGACCTTTTTAGAAAAAATTAAATCACCCAGATTTTGTATTAACGCAACTAAAGTTGCCGTTCCTTTTTTTATTTTAGTAGTAGTTGTTTCTCTATTGATGTATAGTTGGAGAGCTCTTTTTGCAGGCAACTTTAGCGCCGTAAGTGAAGTTCATTTTTCTGACGGAAAATGGGTTTCTTTTTTCGGATATAAACTCGGAATTTCAGTTGCTTATGGACTTTGGATGGCTGCTAAAAACACGAAATAATTAGATATTACCATCGTGTATTTTGAATAAAATTTGTCACTTCGAGTGAATTTTACAAATGAGAATGCGTAAAATTAGTATCGAGAATCAAATTTTCGATTTTTGAAGTAGTTCTCGATACAAAAACAAAAAACCCTTCTAGTAATTAAATTAGAAGGGTTTTTAGTTTGATTTAGTGTCAATACACTAATCCAACTGAATTAAATCAATTTGACTGTCTTTTACTTTTTTGTTGAGTGCTTTTACATCTACCGTAAATAAGGTGTAGAGCTTCTTCAATTCGATGTCAATTTCTTTTGTGATTTCATTTTTAAAAGCAATTGCTTGCTGTGTTGGCTTATAACTTCCCATTCTTGTTAAGGAGTTTAAATGTGCCAATTTATTGTTTAATCGAATAGGGAAATTTAAAGGGTCTTGATTGCTCTTGCTTTTTGTTTGGTATAAAGTAGTTTCAATTTTGGTCAGTTTTTTAGACAATCCATTTGCAAAATCAATCAATTCTTTGTGCTTCTTTTTATCAGAAATAGCACTTTTTAAAGCGCCAATTTGTTTTTTGATTTTTGTTACATTTTTTAGTGCTTTATGAATTTCAGTAACTTTATCTCTAATTTCTATGATAAAATCGAATTGTAGCTGCATGTCTGCCAAAGAAGTCTCAGAAACAGGATTCTTCAAAATTTCAAAATCCGAAGATTTTGTCATGTTATTTGCCGATAATTCAACCGTGTAATTCCCAGGTAAAGCCACAGGGCCGCTTAAAGATGCCCACCATAAAATCATGCCTTTTACTTTTTCTGCGGATGGATACATCATGTTCCAATAAAACACATTACTCCCTTTTTTTGGCGTGAATTTTTTTTCTTTCTTTTTAGGATTCGGATGGTTGCTAAATTTTTGAATTAACTTTTTCTGAGCGTCATAAAAAGACAAGCTAAGCGTGTCTTTTTTGTGAAATTCTTTGATTAAATAATGAATAGCAACACCTCCTGGATGATTGGTTCCGGAAGTTTTTGAGGTTCTGCCATTGCCACCACCTAATTGATAACTAGCTTTGGGTTTGTACAGGGTTGCTTTTTCTTTTACCGATGCAGTTGTTATTTGATGTAATGGTGTTAAATCGTCAATAATCCAAAAAGAACGTCCTTGTGTAGCCGCAATTAAATTATCGTTTTTTACAGCCAAATCTGTAATCGGAACAATGGGTAAATTCAATTGAAAAGCTTGCCAATTTTTACCGTCGTTAAAAGAAACGTACATGCCTTTTTCTGTTCCCGCATATAACAATCCTTTACGTTTCGGATCTGTTCTCATCACTCTTGTAAAAGCCTCATTGTCGATGCCGTTTACAATGAGTTTCCAAGATTTACCATAGTTTTCAGTCTTGTAAATATAAGGTTTGTAATCTCCTAATTTGTATCGAGTTCCAACAATATAAGCACTTCCTTTTTGAAACGGATTAACTTCAATGGCATTGATCATCATCCATTCTGGCATTTTTTTAGGCGTTACATTTTCCCATGTTTTTCCATCTCTTGTTATATGCACTAAGCCATCATCAGAACCTGTCCAAATTAAATGTTTTTCTACTGGAGATTCGGCCACGGCAAAAATAGTTCCGTAATATTCAACTCCTGTATTGTCTTGTGTAATTGGACCTCCAGAAGATTTTAGTGTTTTGGGATCGTTTCTTGTTAAATCTGGGCTGATAACTTCCCAAGAATCTCCTTCGTTATAGGTAACATGCAAATGATTAGAAGCTGCATATAATTTGTTTTTTTGATGTGGAGAAAACAAGATTGGAAAGTTCCATTGAAAACGGTACTTAAAATCTTCTGCACAGTGTCCCATCGGATCGTCTGGCCAAACATTGATGGCTCTAATGTCTTTGGTTTTATGATTAACTCTAGTTAAAAACCCTCCATAACTTCCGCCATATACAATGTCATTATTTGTTGGATCTACAGCAATATGTGCACTTTCTCCTCCAGCAGTAGATTCCCAATCTTTTTCTGTGATAAACCGTCCGCCAGTTCTATGAGAAATTCTAATGGCAGAATTGTCTTGCTGTGCTCCGTAAATACGATATGGAAAATGATTGTCTGTGGTTACTCTATAAAATTGCGCTGTGGGTTGATTGTGGTAGGTGCTCCAATTGATTCCAGCATCAAAAGAAACCTGTGCGCCGCCATCATCACCAATAACCATTCGTTGATTGTCTTCTGGAGCAATCCATAAATCATGATGATCTCCATGTGGAGCATTAAAAGTCTTGTAGGTTTTTCCACCATCAGTAGATTTGTGATAACGAACGTTTAAAACGTACAAAATATTTTCATCTTGGGTGTCAGCATACAATCGTGTGTAGTACCAAGCACGTTGTCTTAGCTTTCGTTCTTTGTTGATGAGTTTCCATGTTTTACCAGCGTCTAAAGATTTATAAACGCCTCCTTTTTTATTTTCTATCAATGCCCAGACAATATCAGAATTTACAGGCGAAACCGTTACGCCGCTAATTCCCCAAACTCCATCAGGAAGCCCTTTGTTTGTTGAAATATTTTTCCAAGTTTCACCACCATCTGTACTTTTCCATAATGCAGAACCTTTACCGCCACTTGATAAACTATAAGGCGTTCTTCGAACATTCCAAGTAGTAGCATATAGAATTCGTGCATTGTTTGGATCGATAATTAGATCTACTGCTCCTGCATTGTTGTTTGCAAACAATACTTTTTTCCAGGTGTCGCCACCATTTACAGATTTGTACACACCACGTTCGTTAGAAGGTTTGTAGAGGTCTCCAAGAACTGCAGCATATACAATGTCAGAATTTTTTGGATGAATTTTTATTCTAGGAATATGTCTTGAGTTTGGCAAGCCCATATGTTTCCATGTTTTACCCGCGTTCACAGATTTCCAAATACCATCACCAGAAGAGACGTTTCCACGGATGGTAACTTCTCCATTTCCTACATAAATTACATTGTTGTCCCATTCACTTACTGCAACCGCCCCCACAGATCCTCCGAAGAAACCATCAGAAATATTCGCCCAAGAGTTTCCGGCATCGGTAGTTTTCCAAAGTCCTCCTCCGGTTGCGCCCATATAAAATAAATTGGCTTTGCCTTGAACTCCAGTAACAGCAGCACTTCTACCTCCTCTAAAGGGGCCAATATTTCGCCATTTTATGGAGCTATAATTTTCTTCTGAAAATTTGGTAGTATTCTTTTGAGCGTTAACTTTGTAGTTGATAGAAAACAAAAGTAAAACGACAAGTAAGGTAAGTTTTTTCATGGTTGATTCGTTTTGAATTTGAAAGATAAGAAATCTAAAAATATACACGCAATTGAAGTTACAATTTAACAGAGAATTTAACACTCCGCATTCAAAGTTTAACGCTGAAATCACCATTTCAGGTTCTAAAAGTGAATCAAATAGGTTGTTGATTTTACAGCAACTAATGAAGGGGTTACACATAGAAAATTGTTCAGATTCAGATGATTCTCGTCATTTGCAGCATGCCTTGTCAACAAAAGAGACGTTGGTTGATATTGGTCATGCCGGAACGGCCATGCGTTTTTTAATTGCTTATTTTTCTATTCAAGAAGGAAGAGAAGTTGTACTTACAGGTTCTGAGAGAATGCAAAACAGGCCGGTACAAATATTGGTAGAAGCCTTGCAATCGTTGGGAGCAGAGATTTCTTATGAAGATAAGGTTGGCTATCCGCCAGTCAGAATAAAAGGAACGCAACTTCAAAAAAACACCGTTCAAATTCAAGGAAATGTAAGTAGTCAATATATTTCTGCGTTGTTGCTAATTGCTTCGAGTTTGCCAAATGGTTTAGAAATTGAATTGCTAGGAGAAATCACTTCTGTTCCGTATATCAATATGACATTGAGTTTGTTAAAGAAGCTAGATATTGATGCCGTTTTTGAAGGTGCATTGATACAGGTTAAGCCAAAGAGAACTTCAGCAAAAAAAACCATCGTTGTTGAATCTGATTGGAGTTCTGCTTCTTATTTTTATAGCATTGTTGCTTTGAGCAAAATAGGATCAAAAATACAGTTGTCGTCTTATAAAAAAGACAGCCTTCAAGGAGATTCTTGTTTGGTAGAGATTTACAAACACTTTGGTGTTGCAACTATTTTTGGCGAAAACACCATCACCTTAGTAAAACAAAGTGCCGTTGCCAAAAAATTGTTAGTGCTCGATTTGAAAAATGCGCCAGATATTGCACAAACCATTGCCGTAACTTGTTTTGGTTTGGGAGTTGCATGTTCTCTATCGGGTTTACATACGTTAAAAATAAAAGAAACAGATCGATTGGTTGCTTTAGAAAATGAGTTGACAAAATTGGGGGCTCATATTTCTGTAACAGACCAAAGTTTGGAGTTGAAAGCAACCCAAAAAATTCAACCAAATATTTCTATAGAGACCTATAAAGATCATAGAATGGCCATGGCTTTTGCGCCGTTGGCACTGAAAGTTCCTATCCATATTTTAGAAGCCGATGTGGTAACAAAATCGTACCGTGATTTTTGGAAAGATTTACAACAGATTGGTTTTCAAATAAATTAATAGGCAAAACACTTGACAACACCTATCTCGATGTTGTATATTTGCCAGCATTCTTAGAAAAATAATCATATGAAATTATCGCATTTTAATATTGAATTGCCAGAAGAATTATTAGCAAAATATCCGTCTGAGCATAGAGATGAAGCACGTTTAATGGTGTTGAATAGAAAAGAGCAAACTATTGAGCACAAGTTGTTTAAAGACCTGATAGACTATTTTGATGAAGGAGATGTGATGGTTTTAAACAATACAAAAGTATTTCCTGCAAGAATGTTTGGAAATAAAGAAAAAACAGGTGCACGCATCGAAGTGTTTTTGTTGAGAGAATTAAATGCAGAAAATAGATTGTGGGATGTTTTGGTAGATCCTGCGCGTAAAATTAGAATTGGAAACAAATTGTTTTTTGGAGAAGATAACAGTTTGGTAGCAGAAGTAATTGACAATACCACTTCTAGAGGAAGAACCTTACGTTTTTTATATGATGGTTCTTATGAAGAATTTAGAGAGAAATTATTAGAGTTGGGAGAAACCCCTTTGCCAAAAGAGTTTGAAAGAGCCGTAGAAGAATCTGATGCAGAACGTTTTCAAACCATTTATGCAAAACATGAAGGCGCTGTTGCGGCACCAGCTGCAGGGTTGCACTTTTCTAAACATTTAATGAAACGTTTAGAAATTAAAGGAATTGATTTCTCTGAAGTTACATTACATATTGGTTTAGGAACCTTTAGTCCTGTTGAGGTAGAAGATTTATCGAAACATAAAATGGATTCTGAAAAAATTAATATTTCTAAAGAAACATCGGCAAGAATTAATGAAGCCATGGCAAATAAAAAAAGAATTTGCGCTGTTGGTACAACAGTAATGCGTACCATAGAATCTTCAGTTTCTGCAAGTGGAAAAATGAATAACTTTGAAGGATGGACCAATAAATTTATTTTTCCTCCTTATGAATTTAGCATTGCCAATTGTATGATTACAAATTTTCATAAATCAAAATCTACCTTGTTAATGCAAGCAGCAGCCTTTGGTGGATATGATTTTGTGATGGAGGCATATAAAGTTGCCGTAAAAGAAAAATACAACTTCTCTTCGTATGGAGATGCCATGTTGATTATTTAAAGTCTGAAGTACAGTAAAACAAACAAACCTCACAGGTATGTACTGAACCTGTCTTCCGCAGGCAGGCTTGATTCAGTATTCCTTGTGAGGTTTTGTGTATTTTTGTAGAAGATGAAACCCAAAAAGAAAGACATACGCGCTTTATCAAAAGAGCAATTACGAGATTTTTTTGAAGCGAATGGCGACAAAGCTTTTCGTGGAAATCAAGTGTATGAATGGTTGTGGAGTAAATCTACACATTCTTTTGATGACATGACCAATGTGTCTAAAGCAACACGAGAAATGTTGCAAGAAAACTTTGTAATCAATCATGTAGAGGTAGATTCGATGCAACGAAGTAAAGACGGAACGGTAAAAAATGCCGTTCGATTGCACGATGGATTGATTGTAGAATCAGTATTGATTCCTACAGATACCAGAACAACAGCTTGTGTTTCTAGTCAGGTAGGTTGTAGTTTGGATTGTAAATTTTGTGCAACATCACGCTTAAAACGCATGCGAAATCTGAATCCAGATGAGATTTATGATCAAGTTGCCGCCATCAATAAAGAAAGTTTGTTGTACTACAATCATAAATTATCGAACATTGTTTTTATGGGAATGGGAGAGCCCTTGATGAATTATAACAATGTGATTAAATCTATTGAAAAAATTACATCACCTGAAGGCTTAGGGATGTCTCCAAAACGAATTACGGTTTCCACTTCTGGAGTTCCAAAAATCATCAAAAAAATGGCTGATGATGATGTAAAATTCAACTTGGCAGTTTCATTGCATTCAGCAATAGATGAGGTGAGAACTTCTATCATGCCGTTCAACGCAACGTTTCCTTTAAAAGAATTGAAAGAATCATTAGTATATTGGTACGAGAAAACACAGCGAAGAATTACCTACGAATATATTGTTTGGGGAGGCATCAACGACAGGAAAGAAGATATTGAAGCCTTGGTAAATTTTTGCAAATATGTTCCTTGTAAAGTCAATTTGATTGAATACAATCCCATTGATGATGGAGAATTTCAGCAGGCAAGCCCACAAACAATTAACAATTATATCTCTAATTTAGAAATGAATGATATTATTGTAAATGTACGTAGAAGTAGAGGTAAAGATATTGATGCTGCCTGTGGACAATTGGCGAATAAGTCCTAAAAACGGATGCGTTTCTGTAGGACAGAAATGACAAGGAAAATAAATTGACTCAATTTCGTCAGAGAATTTGCATTTAAAATTTAGGATGTGCTTTTTTGAAACTTATAATCACCTATAACTTGTTTTTGTCATTCCTGCGTAGGCAGGAATCTACTTTTAATAGAAAGCCCTATTTTTACGTTATAACCAGATTGTTTGAGTGCTAAAAACGGAATTTAGTTTTTAAATCCGAATTCCTTGTTAACTTCCTTGAGTCCCTCCAAATTGACAGATAATTTTCTTACTTTTGGTAGTCGAATGAAAACTGTAGCACACATAAAACTCCCCATTGAAAATGAGATGGAACTCTTTGAAAAGAAATTCAAAGACTCTATGTTGTCTAAAGTTCCGTTGCTGAACAGAATTACCTATTATATTGTGCGAAGAAAAGGAAAGCAAATGCGTCCGATGTTTGTTTTTTTAGTCGCAAAAATGGTTTCTGATGGAGGTTTTGATGAACGAACCTATCGTGGTGCTGCTGTGGTAGAACTCATTCATACCGCAACCTTGGTACATGATGATGTGGTAGATGATAGCAACCGTCGTAGAGGTTTCTTTTCGATCAATGCCCTTTGGAAAAATAAAATTGCCGTTTTGGTGGGCGATTTTTTGCTTTCTAAAGGTTTATTACTTTCTATTGATAATGAAGATTTTGATTTGTTAAAACTGATTTCTATCGCTGTACGAGAAATGAGTGAGGGCGAATTGTTGCAGATTGAAAAAGCCCGAAAACTCGATATTACAGAAGTCGTTTATTTTGAAATCATCCGACAAAAAACAGCCACACTAATTTCGGCTTGTTGTGGAATCGGAGCGGCGTCTGTTGGTGCCAATCAAGATACCGTACAACAAATGCGAAAGTTTGGAGAATACATAGGAATGGCATTTCAGATAAAAGATGATTTGTTCGATTATACGGACGCTAAAATTGGCAAACCCACTGGAATTGATATCAAAGAACAAAAGATGACATTGCCTCTAATTTACACCTTAAATACCTGTTCTGAAAAAGATAAAAAATGGTTGATCAATGCTGTTAAAAAACACAATACCAACAAAAAACGTGTCAAAGAAGTCATTGCCTTTGTAACCGCACATGGCGGCATGGAATATGCTACGGTTAAAATGCACGATTATAAAAATAAAGCCTTGGCAATTTTAGAAAACTACCCAAGCTCTACTTATAAAAGTTCATTACTGCAAATGATTGATTATGTAGTGGAACGGAAGATTTAGAAGACTGTTCTTTTTGATTTTAAATAAGCTCTAATGTGTTCTAAAAAAATGAAACACCTATAAGTTTCAGAAATCTGACAACTCACTTTTTCTTATCAAATACCTACTTGTATCTATCTAAAATACATTTAGTGAAACACCTATTTTTTATATGGTTATTTGTAAAAATCTGCGTTTTTTATTTTTTCTTCTTTTTTGCCTCGATTTTTAAAATTTTCTTAAGTGTCTGATTGGATGCGTGTTAAAAAAATCTTGTCACGGAAACCGTGACAAGCCTATACCCATTTATGGGACTCAAAAAACCCCATAAATGGGTATTGTATGCCATAGGTATTTGTAGTAGGTTTGAAGAGTATTTCAGTCTAAAAATAGAGTATTTATATTTTTCTTCTAAATAGGTTGAAATTATTTCCCCCACATTTTTCTTTAAACGTAAGAAAAACGAAAAGAACAAAAAAGATTGTTACTCCTTACATAAGGTAGTTGTAACAATTAAAAATGAACCATATAAGAAATTGGTATGCATTTAAAAGAAGCATTTTGTGGAAAAGAAGAAGTTTAGAAAAAAGAAAAGCCCTAATTAAAGAAGGGCAAAAGCCACTCACTTAAAAGAGACTGAACTGAAAGAAGTAAACAAGATGTAAAAATTGAAGAATTGCCAAAAGGTCTACCCCTAACCGCTCAAGACCATAATGGAGCATTAATTCTATAAATGATGAAAAGAGTATTTTTATTATTGACCCTTGTATTACTTGGATCCGCAACTTTTTCAAACAATGACGTTGAAAAACCAGTAACATTACTTGTTAAAGAAGTTTTAAAAGCAGAAACTACCAGATTCTTAGTGTTTTTCTTTAAAAAATTCTTTTGAAAAGCAACCGACTGAATTTCTAGATCTTTTGATTTCACTTGGATGCTTTTTGCATCTATAAAAGGAGATAAAGCAACAAATTTTAAAAGGGTTGTTCCTTTGCTTAGTTGAATGCTTTTGTTTCTGGTTATTTGTGCACTTTCTAAAAATACAGTTACAGCATCTACTTTAGAAGTAATTTTTTTTCCTTGGTTTCTTGTCCAAAAATATTGATAGATATCAAAAAAGCGAGTAGGGCTAATTTTTTCATATTCTTTTAAATTTTCTCTAAACTAATAAAAAATAACTTTACAACCGCAACAACTCCTCTACAAAATCACGTGTATTGGAAAGTCTTGGCACTTTGTGCTGTCCGCCTAGTTTCCCCTTTTCTTTGAGCCATGTATAAAACAAGCCTTGTTTTGCTTGATGTATTGTTGGCATTGCCAAGGTCATGTTGCGATATCGTTTGGCTTCATAATCTGAATTGATGGCTTTTAGCGCATTGTCTAATAACTCCGTAAAATACTCTAAATTTTTTGGAGCTTTTTTAAACTCAATGATCCATTCATGTCCGCCTTTTTGAGACTCTCCCATAAAAATAGGTCCAACGGTATAATCGGTAATAGAGGCATTGGTTTTTTCACAGGCTTTTTTCAAGGCGTCTTCTGCATTTTCTATAATCAGTTCTTCGCCAAAAACATTGATAAAGTGTTTGGTGCGCCCCGTAATTTTGATGCGATACGGATCTAGAGACGTAAACTTTACGGTATCTCCAATAAGGTAGCGCCACAGGCCACTATTGGTTGTAATGACAATGGCATAATTGGTATTCTTTTTTACTTCAGAAATTGGAATGGCGGTAGAGTTTTCTCCTTTGTAGGTTGCCATCGGAATAAACTCGTAGAAAATTCCATAATCTAACATCAATAGTAAATCATCTGCATTATTTTGGTCTTGAATGGCAAAAAAACCTTCTGATGCATTGTAGGTTTCATAGTATTTAAACTCTTTTTTTGGAATCAATTTTTCGTATTGCTCTTTATATGGACTAAAGTTTACGCCTCCGTGAAAATAGACTTCTAAATTGGGCCAAACGTCCAAGATAGTCTCTTTTCCTGTTTTCTCTAACACACGATGTAATAATACCAACATCCAAGAGGGAACGCCCACTAAACTTGTAATGTCTTCGTCAATAGTTTCGTCAATAATCGCCTCCATTTTAGTTTCCCATTCGCTCATCAATGCCGTTTCTTGACTTGGTGCAGAGCTGAAATCTGCCCAAAAAGGCATGTTCTCAATAATAATTGCTGACAAGTCTCCGAAGTATGAATTGTTGTCTTCATACACCGCAGAGCTGCCTCCTAAACGCAAGCCTTTTCCAGTAAACAGTTGTGTTTCTTCATTGTTGTTGATATACAAGCACAACATGTCTTTACCTGCTTTCATATGGCAATACTCGATGGCTTGATCACTTACAGGAATAAATTTACTTTTGGCATTGGTGGTTCCGCTAGATTTTGCAAACCATTTAATGTCTGTTGGCCAAAATAAATTCTGCTCGCCCTTTCTACATCTTTCAATCAAAGGCTCAATACTTTCATATTGTTGAATAGGCACTTTGTGGGTAAAACTAGTATAATCTTCAATGGTAGAAAATGCAGAGGATAGGCCAAATTCTGTGTTTTTAGCATCTTTTAACAATCGCAATAATAATTCTTGTTGTACATCAATGGGATACTTTAGAAACAATTCTATTTGGTGTTTCCGTTTTTTTAAAAACCAAGAAATGATAGAATTGACTAATGGGAATGCCATAGAATTTAGTAAGTTTGTTTGGAGTTAAAAATACTAAAATCTTTTGAATGACGTATCAAGGAGTTTTAAAAAAAATGCCCACAGAGAATTTAGAGCAAGTTCATTATTATTTAGAACTGGGTACAGATTTCTTACACATGAACCAATTGTTGAACAAAACAATTGACATCTCTTTTGTAGCTTATCAATGTTTGAATTGTCATTTAGAGAAAGAAATTTACCGACAAGGATTTTGTAAAAGTTGCTTTTTTGAGATTCCGAATGCAGGAGATTGGATTATGCGTCCTGAGTTGAGTACCGCTCATTTAGGAATTGAAGATCGAGATCTAGAATATGAAAAAGAAATGCAATTAAAGCCTCATATTGTTTATTTGGCTTTTTCTAGCAATGTAAAAGTTGGCGTTACCAGAAAAGGGCAAATTCCAACACGTTGGATAGATCAAGGAGCTGAAAAAGCACTTGTGTTTGTTGAAGTTCCGAATCGCTATTTAGCAGGCATTACAGAAGTGGCTTTAAAAGACCATATTGCCGATAAAACCAATTGGCGTAAAATGCTGCAAAATATAGATAATGACGCAGATTTGGCTGCGGTAAAACAGCAATTGTCTGAGTTTATTCCAGATGAAGTTCGGCAGTATTTTGTGGAGAATGACACAAAAATCACAGAATTGAATTTTCCGGTTTTAAAAGTGCCAGAAAAAGTAAAAAGCCTAAATTTATTAAAAACACCTAATTATTCAGGAATACTTAAAGGTATTAAAGGGCAATATTTAATTTTTGAAGACAATACCGTTTTTAATATACGTGCCAATGAAGGCTTGGTTGTTCATATTGCGGTTAATTAATACGCATTCGGTACGGAAAGTCTTGTAGAGTTGCGTTCTACCAAATCTGTTGTAATAATTTTTGTTTCGAACTTTCTTTTTTCTTCCTTATTTTCTAACTGCTGAATGAGCATTTCTGTAGCGGTTGCTCCCATCAATTCTCCGTGTTGACTTACCGTGGTCATTTTTGGGCTAGAATGTCTGGCTAAAATTCCGTTAGAAAAAGCAATTACAGAAAAGTTTAGAGGTACTTTGTGACCCGTTTTAATGGCTGTTTTCATAGCTGCAACAGCAGAAGATTCTCCAGTTGCCAAAACACTGTCAATTTTGTTTTTTTCAAAAATAGGTTTTAGAATTTCTTCGTATTTTTTATAGTCTTTTTCAAAAATATTGATAATCAAATTTTTGTTTACAGGAATTCCTTCATGTTCAAGTCCTTTTAAATAGCCAAGATATCGTTGTTTTCCAATATTTAAATCACTGATGGTAGAGATAAAGGCAATGTTTTTACATCCTGTTTTAGAGAGGTGTTTTACCGTGTTAAAAGCGCCTTCAAAATCATCTGTAATTACTTTGTCGCAATCAATTTCTTCTGCAATTCTGTCAAACATTACAATAGGAGTTCCTTGTTCTATGGTGTCTTCAAAATGCTTAAAGTCTTTTTTCAATTCGGTTTCTTTTGCAATAGATAATAGCAAGCCGTCAATACTTCCGTTTGATAGCATTTCCATAGTTTCTACTTCTTTATCAAAAGATTCATTAGAAATACACGTAATTAGTTTATATCCGTATGCATTTGCCGTTTTTTCTATGCCTTTAAAAACTTGGGCGAAAAAATAATTCAGCATATTCGGAATGATGATTCCAATTGTTTTTGTTTTTCTATTCTTTAAACTCAGCGCATTAAAGTTTGGCTTGTAATTGTGTTCCTTTGCGTATTTCTCAATTTTTTCTTTGGTGCTTACGCTAATTTCATAGCTGTCATTCAGCGCTTTAGAAACGGTAGATATGGAAACACTAAATTGATTGGCAATATCTTTAATGGTAAGTTTTTTCATAAAAAAAGAATAAATAGCAAATTACAAAAAATACACGAAACGAGATTCGGTAAAAAATGATTATCTACCAATTTCTTTTTTAGGTACTGTAAAGAGCTCCCAAATCAGAAAGCTATAAACAACCAAATATTCAAATCCAACAAGCCACAGGTTTTCTTTAAAAGAGTTGTTTGCGTAGGCGCTATAGCTTACTACAATCACAAAACTCCATACTATCGGAAATCGGTAGTTGGTAAAAACAGATAAAATTAGTAAGCTAGCCAAATACCACGGATGCATGGTTGTAGTAGTAAAATAATAAAAAGACAACCCGAAAAGCAGGGCAGTAATTAGCTGTTTTGTGCTACTGTTTTTTCTAAAAAAGGTCAAAATCCCTAAAAAAAGAAGTGTTAGGACGGGTAGTGTTTTTCCGATAATAGCAATTTCATTCCAGCCTCTAAACAGTGTTCCGATTTCTCTAAAGACATAATAAAAACTTGCATTGAATTCAAAATTGGTAAACCACAATCCAACAGAATTAAAATAATTGTCTAGTAAGGTTTTCGTATAAAATGGAAGAAATAAAAGGATGGTTGTAGATATGATAATTGTATAAAAACCAATCAATTTCAGAAGTCCTAGCTGTTTTACCGTGTCTCTATCGTGTTTTTTTTGTTTTACAAACCATTGATAAAATAGGGGTAAAAACAATAACGGAATTAGCTTTACAGCAACAGCACACGCTATTAAAATAGCTGCCCATACCCATTTTTGTTGTTGTAGTTTGTACAGGCCCCAAACCAAAAAGAACAACATAACAGGTTCAAAATGCAAGTTTCCTGTGAGTTCTATAATTACAAACGGATTCAAGGCATACCAAAAGATATGATATGCAGGAATGTTTAATTTTTCTAAGAGCTTTTTTCCAAAATAAAGAATTCCAACATCTGCTAAAATGATGATGAGTCGTAATACAATGACAGATCCTAAAATACTTTTGTTTGCAATTAGTGCAGCGATATAAAAACACAATTGATTGATGGGTGGATAATTGGTGTAATGACTTCCATTCATTTCACCCATTCCTGCGTACAGTTCTGCAGCTTGGTTTACAGGATTCTGTTGTTGTTCAATAAAGCTTTCTGGGAGTGACAGGTATGGGTTGAATCCTTCAAAAAGCATCCGTCCATCCCAAATAAAGCGATAAAAATCTTGTGATAAATTGGGAATGGCAAATAAAAACACCAATTTAAAGAGTATCGAAATTACTGCTAGCAAAGCAATCTGATGTTGTTGTTTTTTAATTAAGAAATAGCTACCAGCAAACAGCCCAACCCATAAGAACAAAAGTTTGTAAACCTCGGTTCTTTCTAAAAAATAAGCGAATACAAAATAAGCACTAATACACGTCAAAAAGAGGAGGTTGGTGCTATGGTTTTGCTTATTAAAAATCATTAGGCTTTTGAAAAAATTGATTTAAAAAAAACATAGCCAAACCCAATGCATAACATCAAATGAAAGGGGAAGAGTCCAAAATCTCCTCCTTGATTTCCAACAATAAAAGCGCTGTACATTCCAAAGACAAAGTACACGGTTAACAAGCCTTCTAAAAGCACATGTGATGAAGGTTTTTTACGAATGTATTTGTTGTTTTTCCATCCATCTTTTAGCGTTTTTATATTGAATTTTGGCGTTCGGACAAATTCACTTTTCTTTCCGTAATGACCTTCAAGTACTGCAATGGTATTGTGTAGTGAGAATCCCATTGCTATTGAGAAGAAGGTAAAAAATGTACCGATATAACGAATAAAATTTTTAAAACCTCCTCCGTAGCTGTTTTTATACATGTGCCAATAACAAATAAAGAAAATAAGAGAGCTTATGACAAAGAAACTCATCATGTAAAAATACGGCTTCAAATGTTCGTATTCATTTTTAATATACAACATCGGAATGCTTAAAACGCCTACAATAAAAACATTCAAAAACATCGAGCTGTTTAACAAGTGTAAAAGGCCATGAATTTTAGATTTGAAAGAGAGGCGATTGCTTGAAATAACTCGTTTTGCCATCTTCTGAAAATTTTCAGCACCTCCTTTGTTCCAACGAAACTGTTGTGTTCTTGCTGCGCTAATTACTACAGGTAATTCAGCAGGAGTAACAATGTTTTCTAAGTATTTGAATCTCCAGTTTTTAAGTTGTGCTCGATAACTTAGGTCTAAATCTTCCGTTAAGGTGTCACCTTCCCAGTTTCCTGCATCATAAATGCATTCTTTACGCCAAACTCCTGCAGTTCCATTAAAATTGATAAAATGTCCTTTGCTATTTCTCCCAACTTGTTCTAATGTAAAGTGGGCATCTAACGCAAATGCTTGAACTTTAGTGAGTGTAGAATAGTTTCTGTTGATATGTCCCCAACGAGTTTGTACAACCCCAATTTCTGTGTCTTTGAAATAAGGAATGGTTTCTAGTAGCCAATTTTCTTTTGGTAAAAAATCAGCATCAAAAATGGCAATAAATTCGCCCTTGGCAATTTTCAATCCTTCCTTTAGCGCACCCGCTTTAAATCCTTGGCGATTTTCTCTTCGGATGTGTTGAATGTCGATGCCTGTTTCTTGAAGTTCTTTAATTTGTGCTGCTGTAGAAATCACAGATTCATCAGTAGAGTCGTCTAGAACTTGAATTTCTAATTTGTTTGTTGGGTAATTTAGTTTTACAATGTTATTAAGCAAACGCTCCATCACATACAATTCATTATACACAGGAAGCTGTATGGTTACCAACGGAACTTCTTTAGATTTTGTAAGGTCAAACTTAGGAGAATTGTCCTCTTTTTTTTGTGCACTCAAATAATTATAAAGCAGGTTTAATTGTGCCAGAGAGTACATAAAAATGAGCACCAACGCGATGGAATAAATAACGATAATAAGGTATTCAACAAACATTATTTAAAACTGTATTTAAAAATCCAACCCAGAATTTTAACCCCTGCAAAGATACTACCTTTTACAGTGCCCGAAACCTTAGAAACACCAATTCTATTTCTATATTTTATAGGGATTTCTACATAAGAAAATTCTTGTTTCAATGCTTTTAGTTGCATTTCTACGGTCCATCCGTAGGTTTTGTCTACCATATTCAGCGCAAGTAGTTTGTGATACTTGATAGCTCTAAAAGGACCTAAATCTGTGAATTTTGATTTGAAAAAGAGCTTCATTAAAAAACAAGCCAACCAATTTCCGAAAATTTGTTGTGGTGTTACAGCGCCTTTTTCTCTGAGTTTTTTTACTCTAGCTCCAATCACAAAATCGATGTCATTTTGTACAATAGGTGTGATAATTTCTGTCAATTGCTCTGGGTAATCAGAATAATCACCATCTAAAAAAACCACAATATCTGGAGCTGCTTCTTGTTTAGAAATATAATCCATTCCTTTTAAACAAGCATATCCATAGCCTTTTCTGTTTTCTTGCAGTACTGTAGCGCCTGCATTTTTTGCATTTTTCTCCGTGTTGTCAGTAGCGTTGTTGCTAATCACAATAATTTCATTTACCATTGAAGGAATGTCATGAATCACATGTGCGATAGAATTTTCCTCATTGTATGCGGGAATGATAACTTTTATGGTTGGGTTCATGCTCTTATGATCTAATGGGGTTGTTTTTTTAGGATTGTTTTTCGTTCATCAATTTTAGCAGATCAATATCATTTCCTAGTAAAATTTCTGTAGGATTGATACGGCCTTTTTCTGGTCCGTTTTCTAATTTTAACACACCACGAGGACAAACAGCAGCGCAGATTCCGCAGCCTACACAACTTGCACGTACAATATTTTCTCCTTTTTGTGCATAGGCTCTTACATCAATTCCCTGTTCGCAATACGTAGAGCAATTTCCACAAGAAATACATTGACCGCCGTTGGTTGTAATTCTAAAACGAGATTTAAAGCGTTGTACAATTCCTAAATAAGCAGCTAGTGGGCAACCGAAGCGACACCAAACCCTGTTTCCAAAAATGGGATAAAACCCTGTGCCAATCACTCCGGCAAAAACAGCTCCGATTAAAAAGCCATAGACATCTTGAATGGTTTGAGTTTTAATACCTAATGTTTCTTGTGTTCCAGAGAAATAAGAATACAATGTGAGTCCAGTCATCACCAGTGCAAACACTAAAACTCCATGAACAATCCAGCGTTCAAATTTCCAAATTTTTAATGTTTTGTCAGACAATTGTCTGTAAGGATCTCCCAGCGTTTCTGCCAAACCACCACAGCCACAAACCCAAGAACAGTACCATCGTTTTCCGAAGAAATACACCATTACAGGAACAATTACAAGTGTTAGAACAATTCCCCAAACTAAAATAAATAAACCAAATCCTCCACTGGAAATCAATTCGTCTAAATTCCATTTAAAAAAGAAATCATAATCCAGCGGAAAGGCATTTTTAAAGTCGTACCAAGGTTTTTCAAAGCGAACTAAAATTTCTGGGATTAAAAAGGCAAAGACAATTTGAAAGAATAAGACCGAAGTTGTACGTAAAATTTGATACTTGTTATGGCGGTATTTGATATACATTCTTACCGCCATAACAGTCATAACAGTACAATATAAAAAACCATATAAAAACCATTGACTTGCTAAATGACCGCTTAGTTGTTGGCTAATTGGGTCTACAATATAGGTCCAGTTTACAATGTAATCGGGCGCAAAATATAGGAGTAGGTAAAAGCTTACCAAAAAAATGAATACTAGCCAACCAATCCAGCCACGATTTGTGGATGCGTTTAAAAACACACCATTGTTTTTAATGCCTGCAGGACCCAAAGTAATGACAGTTGGAATGATAAAAAGTAGGGCGCCAACAATTCCCAATCCGAAGGTTAAAAACCAAAATAGCCCTTTGTTTTCTTTGACCAAACCTGTTCCTGCATTTTTGGCAATCTGAAAAGAAAAGCTATGTGGTTTTTCCCAAATAACTTTATGCCATTCATTGCGTTGTTTGTGAATGGTATTTGCCTTTTTTAAAGCGGAGGTAATTGCCAAAGAAAAGGAGAAAGGATTGCTAAAATTTTTTCCAACCATGGTTGAATTTATATCAGCTATAAAAAGTTCACTTTTGATGTTTTTATCGCTGATTGTTTGTTCAAACAATTCAGAAGAGACTTCATACTTCCCTAAAAAGATGAGCGAACTAAAGATGGTAAGTCCAATTAAGAATAAGCTCAAGCCGATATTTTGGAGTAGTTTCATAGTTTTAAACGCTAAAAATTCGTTTCCAGCTTTTCTTTTTTAATTGAATATTGGTGTTGTTTTCTTTGTTGAATTTTTCTAAAATTTCAGGCTCGTGTAAGGTGTAAAACTCTGGGTCAAAATTAGCATCAGCTAAATGTTCTAAGACATGGTCTATTGAGCGTTTTTCACTTAAAACCTTGTCAAAAAATTCATGACGCATTCTAATTCCGAAGATATTGATGCCAATAAATTGCCGGGTATTTTTATCATAATTCATATGAATACACTTTTTACCTTTTTTATGTTCCCAGTAAAATCGAGCTTCATGTTCTTTCGGCTGTGCCCAAACCCAACCATAAGTTTGATATTCGATATTAAAAAACTTGGCAGAATTAAACCAGTGGCCAGGTTTGTATTCAATTTTATTATTACAAATTGTTTGGGCAATCGTTTCTCCCATCATTCGCCCTGTGTACCAAACTGCTTCAATAGGTTTTCTTTGGTCAATGGCTTCATGCTGTTCTGCACAGTCTCCAATTGCATAAATGTCTTTGATATTGGTTTCTAAAAAACGGTTGACTTTTACACCTCTTCCGGTTTCAATTTCAGAATTGTTTACCACATCAATATTTGGAGAAACCCCCGCGGTTAGTCCAACAAGATCGCATTTAATTTCTTCTCCCGTTTCTGCAATTATAACAGATTTCACCTTGCCGTTTTGGTCAGCTATAACCTCTTTTAAATTGACATTCAAACGCAAATCAATATGATGGTCTTTGATTTCTTTATTGATCATTTCAGATTCTTCTTTTGGTAAAACACCATTCCAAAAGCTATCTTCACGAACTAAAAAAGTTACAGGAATATTTCTGCTGTGTAGCATTTCTGCAAGTTCAATCCCAATTAAGCCACCTCCAACAATTACGGCACGTTTACAGACTTTATTATTGGGAGCATATTTTTCTAAGTTCTCAATATCTTGTTTGTGATACATTCCCATTACCCCTTCTAAATCTTGTCCAGGCCATCCAAATTTGTTTGGTTTAGAGCCTGTTGCAATGATTAATTTGTCATAGGTGATGGTTTCTCCATTGCTGCAGATAAGTGTTTTAGATGAAGTCTTTATGTTAGTAATCCATTCTTTTTTAAGATGGATGTTGTTCTTTTTCCAAAACCAAGGTTCGTAAGGCTGTGTGTGTTCAAACTTCATGTGCCCCATATACACATACATGAGTGCTGTACGAGAAAAAAAGAATTCTGACTCTGCAGAAATGAGGGTGATTTTTTTGTCAGA
The DNA here is from genome assembly GCA_029245785.1 of Polaribacter sp. Taxonomy (GTDB): domain Bacteria; phylum Bacteroidota; class Bacteroidia; order Flavobacteriales; family Flavobacteriaceae; genus Polaribacter. The sequence goes on along the minus strand of JAQWOR010000072.1, from coordinate 10 downwards.
CCGTTTTCGG
>JAQWOR010000064.1 GCA_029245785.1 Polaribacter sp. | reverse complement strand
TCTGGAATTTGATTTAATTTAGATTTTAACCTTGTGTAGTTTAAAAAGCTCGAAAAATTATCTACACTTACAAAATAGGTTCCATCTTCTTTAAACATTAAGACGTTTGGTTTTATCAAGTTTCTAACAAATAGCATGATGTTTTTATTGATAAAAACATGAATAACAAATGTTGCTAAAATACCAACAATGATTCCGGTAATTAAACTTGTAGAAATTGTGGTTGCTAATGTTATTAAGAAAATTAACAACTGCTCTTTACCAATTCTAAAAACTTTTTTAATGTTTTCTGGTGACGCTAATTTGTATCCGGTATAGACTAATATTGCTGCCAATGCAGATAGTGGAATTTTTCGTAATTCAGTGGCAAACAATAGAATAAACAGCATTAAAAAGGCCGCATGAAAAAAGTTGGCAGATCTGTTACTTCATTTGTTGTTTACATTTACAGAGCTTCTAGCAATTACTGTTACGACATTTAGTCCTCCTAAAAAACCACTAATAACAGTTGCTAGCCCTAATGCTTTAATATCTTTGTTTACATTAGATCGTCTTTTTAAAGGGTCTAATTTATCTACCGCTTTTATGCTCAATAAACTTTCAATACTAGCAATTAATGTAATAGAAATTACGGCATTTATAAAATCAAACTCTAGTACTTTTCCAAAATCTGGAAAGGCAAAATTAGAAAGCACGTCATTAGGTAAAGTAATTAATAAATTTTTTTCAATCGGATATTTCAATTCAGAAAAATAGTCGAAGTAGTAGTACATTCCAACACTTAGAATAACAATCCACATTGGAGCAGGGATTAATTGAAAATAACGATTTCTAATCTTGCTATAAAACACCATGATTAAAAAACTTACGATTCCTACCAGGCCTGCGTAAAAAGCGCTAGAGTTATCTGTGGTTAGAAATAAATACATTCCTTTGGGGATGTCTAAAAGTAACTCAACAATACTTCCTTGAGCACTTAAGTCGCCAAACATTACATGTATTTGTTTTGCAAAAATACCAATTCCGATCGCAGCAAGCATTCCTTGAATTGCAGAAGAAGGAAAGAAATCTCCCAAGGCACCCATTCGTAAAAAACCTAAAATAATTAAAAGTATTCCAGAAATTACAATGGCCGCAAGTGTAAATAGAAATCCTTGATGCATATCGCCAGCGCCAAGTGTTGTAATTGCTGCTAAAATTACAACAACCAGGCCATTTCCAGGTCCAGTAATTGTAACATTAGAGCCTCCCAGAAGTGAAGTAACAACACCTCCAATAATTGCCGCTATAATACCAGAAATAGGAGGGGCTCCAGAGGCTAATGCTAACCCTAGGCCTAATGGTAATGCAATTAAAGAAACTACAAAACCTGAAAAGATATTCTTTGGAATATCATTCATAAATGTTCTTATTGGACTCTTTTTAACCATGTTGTTTAACAATTAAAAGGTCTGTAGGCAATTCTGATAATATGTATTCAATATCATGAGGAAAAAACCTATCTAAAATACTTATTTTAGTTGGAGCATTCATTATAAGCAAATCGGCTCTTTTTACTTTAGCATAGTGGCCAATAGAATATCCTCTTCTTCCAAAAATACTTTGAATCTTAAGTGTAATACCTTTAGAGTTAATGGTTTGTAGTATTTTATCTACACGAGAGTTTTCGCGTGCTTTAATACGTTCTTTAGCAATATTAGCCTTTCTTAAAGTTCTGTCATCACTAACTTTAATATCTAATTCTGACTGGCTAATTTCCTCTACAATTGTGATCCTTTTGCACTCTAAATGATTCGCAACCTTAAATGCAGTTGCTATAGTTTCTTTAGTTTGTTCGTCTTTTAGGCCATTAACTACTATGTGCTTACAAGGAACTCTAATTACCGAACGTTTAATTAATAATAAAACGGAACAAGGAGCTTTTCTTGTTAATTCTCTTGCAATAGAGCCTACATAGTACTTGTATAAATTTTCTTTCTGTAATGCGCCTAGTATTAGAAGCTCTATTTTTTCTTGATCACAGGTGTTTAAAATAACTTCTATTGGTTTTCCTTTTTGCCAAATAGTTTTTAATGGAGTAGTTAATTGAGGAGCTTCTTCTAAAATGGCTTTTAGATTTTCTTCTTTTTCAGGAGTTTTATCTCCAACATGAACACTTACCAACTCAGCACCAAACATATTTGAAATTCGTATAGCTTCAAATAAATTAGCTTTTAAATTGGGGGAAAAAGCAATTCCGATTAATATCTTTTTAAATTCTTGCAAATACCTTTTTTTAATGAAGTTCTAAAGATAAAAAAATAGCTTAAAAGAAAAAGTTTTTTTGAATCTTAAATAAATTAAACATCTAATTTGAATGCATTTTTTAAGCTTGCTAAAAGCGGATTTTTCTCTAGCAGCTTCTCATATTTTTCTTGTGGTGTGTAGGCGAACTTTTTTACAGCAGCTTCATTTACTATAAGTTGAGTTTGTAGGGCATAATTATTTAAGGCTTCTCTCAAGAATTTTGTTAATTTTTGTTTTTCGCGCTCTAATTGATTTGCCATCAATTGATTGGGAAGTGTTAGTTGTACAACAACCCCATTGTTTAATTTTGGACTGTCTGCAATTAGGATGGCCGCGATATTTTTTTGGCCTTTCTCAATTAGTTTCCCATAGTATTCTTTCCAAGCTTTTTCTAAATCAGCTTGGCTAAAGTTATCTCTTGGATGCTTGTCAAAATTCTCTTCCGTGCTCTGTACTGTACCTTCTTCTTTTTTTATGTGGATGCTTTTCAGTGACAGTGAAGATGTACGTCTTTTTATATTTTTAAGAACAGGTGTTGCAACAGGTTCTTTAACAGCGGCGGTTTTAGGTTCTGATACAATAGCTTCTTTATCTTTAGCTGAAACGATGGGTTTCTGTGTGGTTTTTGCTGGAGATAGTGAGGTGAAAAAAGTAGCAGGAATTATGTAGTTAGCTGGCTTTTTTTTTTCTCCATCAAAAGTGATAGAGGCAATCTGCATTAATGTTAACTCAACTAACAAACGTTGGTTTTTGCTAGTTCGATATTTTAAATCACAGTCATTTGCTTTTTCAATAGATTGTATTAAAAATGGAATGCTTGCTTTTACAGCTTGTTCTAAATATCGTTTTTTTGCGTTGTCACCAACTTCCAATAAATTCACAGTTGCGGTGTCTTTTGCTACGAGTATATCTCTAAAATGAGACGCCAATCCGTTGATAAAATGATGTCCTTCAAAGCCGTTGCTTAAAATGGTATTGAAAGCAATCAATACTTCTGGAATTTTATTAGCGAGTAATAAATCTGTCATGTCAAAATAGACCTCGTAATCCAATACATTTAAATTCTGTGTAACAGCTTCTCTTGTAAGCGTATCTCCAGAAAAACTGACCACTCTATCAAAAATAGACAAAGCATCTCGCATGGCGCCATCAGCTTTTTGAGCAATTATATGTAGTGCGTCATCATCTGCCGTAATCTGTTCTTTTTCGCAAATTACTTTTAAATAATTTTTAGCGTCCAATACCCCAATTCTTTTGAAATCAAAAATTTGACAACGTGATAAAATGGTAGGGATAATTTTGTGTTTTTCGGTAGTTGCCAAAATAAAGATGGCATGCGCAGGGGGTTCTTCCAAAGTCTTTAAAAAGGCATTAAAGGCATTTGTAGATAGCATGTGAACCTCATCAATAATATATACTTTGTACTTACCTGTTTGCGGCGGAATCCGAACTTGGTCGGTTAAGTTTCTAATGTCATCCACAGAGTTATTAGAAGCGGCATCCAATTCAAAAATATTGAATGCAAAATCTTCGTCTTCAGTAGTTGCACTTTCTTGATTGATGCGTTTGGCCAAAATACGTGCACATGAAGTTTTCCCAACTCCACGAGGTCCTGTAAATAATAATGCTTGAGCTAAATGGTTGTTTTTTATAGCATTTTCTAACGTATTGGTAATGGCTTGTTGCCCAATCACATCTTCAAAATTTTGAGGACGGTATTTACGTGCAGATACTATAAAGTGTTCCATTAATGAATAGCTGTTTAAGTGAAACAAATGTAAGTATCTCTTCAGCCATTTACAACTAAATTCTTGAAGGAACTTTTAAAAGTTTTAAACAATTGTATACAATAAAAAAAAAGAGTTGCGTTAGCAACTCTTTTTTTTTATTCTTTATAAATTTTATCGTACAAATCGGTGTAGATTTCTTTAATAATTTCACGTTTCATTTTCATGGTTGGTGTTAAATGTCCTCCATCTATAGACCATTGATCTTTGGTGAGTTCAAACTTTTTAATACGTTCCCATTTTCCAAATTTCTTATTACAGGCATCTATTTCTTTTTGAATCCGATCTAATACTTGCAGATTACAAATCAACTCTTCGTTTGAATCAAAGGTAATGTCATGGCGTTTAGCCCAAGCAGCCACAAACTCAAAATTAGGTTGTATGATTGCCGCAGGCATTTTTTCACCTTCACCAACAACCATTATTTGTTCTATAAAAAGAGATTGTTTTAATTCTCCTTCTAATAATGGAGGGACCACGTATTTACCACCAGAAGTTTTAAACATTTCTTTTTTACGTCCTGTGATTTTTAAGAATCCGTCTTCGCAAACCTCTCCTTTATCGCCTGTAAGAAAATAACCATTTTGAAGAACTTCTGCTGTTTTTTCTGGGTCTTTATAATACCCTTGCATCACATTTGGTCCTTTTACTAAAATTTCTCCATCTTCTGCAATTTTAACTTCTACTTGATCTAGAATTCTACCAACAGTTCCTATTTTAAAACCGCCTTCTGCTTCTTGGTTTACAGAAACAACAGGAGAGGTTTCGGTCAGCCCGTAACCTTCCATGATTGGCATGCCAGCAGCTGCAAAAATTCGTGTCAAACGAGGTTGCAATGCTGAAGCGCCAGAAACCATTATTTTTAACTCTCCGCCTAAGGCAGCTTGCCATTTTGTAAAAATTAATTTTCTAGCAATTGCTAATTGTTTTTCATACCACCATCCGTTTGCTCCATAAGGTTCGTGTCTTAAACCAAGGTTAACTGCCCAAAAGAACAATACTTTTTTTATTCCTTTAAGCTCAGTTCCTTTGGCGTAAATAGTGTCATAAATTTTTTCATACAAACGTGGAACCGCTGTCATTACATTGGGTTTTATCTCTTGTGCATTTGCGGTTAGTTTTTCAAGGCTTTCAGCAAAACAAATGGAAACACCACAATATTGGTACAAGTATAAAATCATTCGCTCAAAAATATGACAAACAGGTAAAAAGCTAAGTGCCGTATCTTCTCCTTCTTGTAAAGGGACACGTTTTTTACTTGCCAACACATTAGATACAATGTTGTTATGAGATAACATAACTCCTTTTGGACGCCCTGTTGTGCCAGATGTGTAGATTAAGGTTGCTAGATCACTAGGGTTTACATTTTTTTTACGTGTTTCAACTTCATCTTGATTGCTTTGGTCTTTTCCTAATTCTAATATTTCTTGCCAATTTTTCTCTCCTTGAATTTCATCAAAAGTAAAAACTTCTTTTAGCTGAGTATTTCCTTTTATTTGATTGATTTTGTTGAGAACCTCTGTATCAGAAACAAAACAGTAGGTAGCTTCAGAATGGTTTAAAACATATTCGTAATCTTCTTTAGAAATGGTTGGGTAGATAGGTACATTTTGTGCGCCAGTCTGTAAAATTCCAATATCACATACATTCCATTCCGTTCTATTAGAAGTAGATATGATCGCTATTTTATCATTTTTATTGACCCCTAAGCGTAGCAAGCCTCTACTGATAGTATTTGCCTGATCTACATATTCTTGGGAACTAATAGACTTCCATTCTCCATTGTTAAATGAGGTAAAGGCTTTTGGTAAATTGTGTTTTTCTAATTGATAGTACGGGAAATCAAATAATCGAGTAATGTTTGTTGACATATAAAACTTTTTGTGGTATCGCAAAGTAGGAAAAATCAGTCGATTTCACAAATAAAAAAAAGGAGCAACCGTTTTACAAATTGTATATTTTATCAAATAAATTTTGATGTTTTTTAATGATTGTTTTTCGTCTCATTTTCATAGTTGGGGTTAGGTGACCTGAATCTACGCTCCATTCACCCGGGGTAATTTCAAACTTCTTAACCTGTTCCCATTTTCCGAAATGTGTATTGTGAGCATCGATTTCTTTTTGAATTCTAGCAATTAATTTTTCATCAGTAGTTACATCTTTAATAATATGTTGGTGTCTTTTTGCCCATTCGTACACAAAATCAAAATTGACTTGTATCAGTGCTGCAGGCATTTTTTGATGCTCTCCAATCACCATTATTTGTTCTATAAAGCGAGATTGTTTTATCCTGTTTTCTAAGGTTGTAGGTGCAATGTATTTACCGCCTGATGTCTTAAAGATTTCTTTTTTTCGATCTGTTATCCTTAAAAAACCTTCTGAGTCTAACGTTCCAATATCTCCCGTATGTAAATACCCGTTTTTAATAGTTTCTTGTGTAAGCGCTTCATTTTTGTAATAGCCTTTCATAATATTAGAGCCTTTTACTAATATTTCACCATCATCGGCAATTTTAACTTCAATATCTCGTAATGTTTTGCCTACTGTTCCAAATTTTAAACCACCATTTCTTAAGTCATTGATAGAGATTCCTGGAGAAGTTTCAGTCATTCCGTAACCTTCGTAGATTGCAATTCCGGCTGCGGTAAAAATTCGAATTAACCGTTCTTGCAAAGGGGCGCTTCCTGAGACCATAAAGTGTAAATGACCACCAAAAGCTTCTTTCCATTTGCTAAAAATAAGTGTTCGTGCTATTTTTAATTTGAAATAGTACCAAGCACTATTTTTCTGATAAGGTTGGTATTTTTCAGCAAGGGTCACTGCCCAAAAAAAGAGTAGTTTTTTAAGCCCCGTTAAATCATTTCCTTTGGCGATGATTTTATCATATACCTTTTCTAAAAGCCTAGGTACAACAGGCATAAAATGTGGCTTGATTTCTTTTAAGTTATCTACCAGTTTGTCAATAGATTCAGCAAAATAAATTTCAAAGCCCATGTATAAGTAATAATAGGAAGCAAATCGTTCAAAGATATGGCTGATTGGTAAATAGCTAATCACGCGATATTTGTTTCCTGTTAAATCTAATGCTTCTGCACTGACAAATGTGTTTTCTACAATGTTTTTATGTGATAGCATTACGCCTTTTGGAGTTCCTGTGGTGCCAGAGGTGTAAATAATGGTTGCTAAATCTTCTGGTTTTACAGCGTTTTTTCTTTCTTCTACTTCTTCTTGGTTGTCTTTTTCTTTTCCTGCGCTTAGAAACGTCTCCCAGTTTGTTTGTTGATGTACTTGATCAAAAGTAAAAATGCCTTTTAAGTTGGTTTTTTCTTTTACGCTACTCACTTTTTCTAACAATTCGCGGTCAGAAACAAAGCAATAGGTGGCATCAGAATGATTGATGATGTATTGGTAATCTGCTATAGAAAGCGTAGGGTATAGCGGAACATTTTGTGCTCCGATTTGTAAAACACCAATATCTAACACATGCCATTCAGGTCTGTTGTTAGAGCTAATTACAGCAATTTTATCATTTGGCTTGACGCCTAATTTTAATAAAGCTCTACTAACCGTATTTGCTTGTGCAATAAACTGCGAGGTAGAAATAGGCTGCCATGTGTTCTCTTTTTTAGCTATAAAACATTTTTTTTGTGGATGTTTTTCTAATTGATGGTATGCAAAATCAAATAAACGTGTAATGGAGGATGGCATATATAGTTTGTTATTAGTTGGTATGCCAAGATACTTAAAAAAAGCGTTGCAAAAATTTGCGAACGCTTTTTTTAAACAATGTATGAAGTAAAATAGGGCTTATTTGCTATTGTAAAGAATTAATAAAAAGAAAAACTCTTTCCGTTTATTTTGGTGTACTTTGTATTTATACTGTAAGATACATGCATTCCTTTAATATCAAAATCTCCAGAAACTTTGGTGTATTTAAGATTTAAATCTTCTTCAAAGTTTGCGTTGTTAAAAGAAACACCATCGTTAAATTTAGCATATTTAAACGTTGCGGTTTCTTTAAATACAGCATTTGCAAAACTTACGTTTCTGTTAAATTTTGTGTATTTAAAAGTTGAAGACTCCTCAAAAGAAGTGTTTTTAAAGCTGCTGTCTTTCTTGAATTTTGCATATTTAAAAGTACTATCGCCATTAAATGTTGTGTCTTCAAAAGAAGCGTCTCTTTCAAAAGTTGAGTATTTAAACATTGCTTTCTCTTTAAAAGTACAGTTTTTAAAAATAGCGCCCTCCTCAAAGTTAGCAGTAAAGGTGTATCCACTGTGCTCATCAGGAATATATGCTAACACATCATCTTCAAAAGTGCAATTGATAAAAGAAATACTACTTTCTATTTGCTTTTCTACTTTGTTTGTGTTGTTGTAATTCCGCCATTTTTTTCTTTTTGGAAGGTTGTTCAAGGCTTCGTCCATAAAAGTAAAGTCTAAGACTCCAACAATAGTTGCGTTTTTATAAGAAATGGTTTTTCCGCTTTTAACAGCTTTTAAAATAACTTCTGCATCGACTCTTTTTTGTGCTGTTGTAACAAATGATAAACAAAAAACGAATAGGGTAAGTAAGACGATTTTTTGTGTGATAAATTTTTTCATTGTAAATAGAATTTGAACGGTTTTAATTAAAGACCTCATCAACATAAAAATGTGACAGTTTCATCAAAAAAAATTTCTCGAGGCTCTGCCTTGGGGCTTCTCTTGAAATTGTCATTGCTGCGAATCTGCCTGTCGGTAAACAGGAGCGGTAATCAAAAACAACACCTACAAGGTTTTGAAAACCTTGCAGGAGAAATTATCCCTTGTTTTCAACCCACTTTCTAGCATTTACAAAGGCTTCTAACCAAGGAGATACTTCGTCTTTTCTTCCTTTTGGATAGTTTGCCCAGTTCCATTGAAAAGTAGAGCGTTCAATATGTGGCATCATCACTAAATGGCGACCTGTTGCATCACACAGCATGGCTGTATTGTAATCAGACCCATTTGGGTTCGAAGGATAGGCATCGTATCCATATTTTGCTACAATATCATAATTATCTTCTGACATTGGTAGCTTAAATTTCCCTTCACCATGAGAGATCCAAACTCCTAACGTAGTTCCTGCTAAGCTAGAGAGCATGACTGAATTGTTTTCTTGTATAGTTACAGATGTAAAAGCACTTTCGTGTTTTTGAGAATCATTATGTCGTAATTTTCCATGAATTTTATGTGCTGGATTGATTACTTCCAATTCCATAAACAACTGACATCCGTTGCAAATTCCTACAGACAAGGTGTCTTCTCTTTTAAAGAAATTCTTTAGTGCTGTATTTGCCTTTTCATTGTATAAAAATGCACCAGCCCAACCTTTTGCAGAGCCCAATACATCTGAATTAGAAAAACCACCAACAGCTCCAATAAATTGAATGTCTTCTAGGGTTTCTCTACCAGAAATCAAATCGGTCATGTGTACGTCTTTTACATCAAATCCAGCTAAATACATAGCGTTTGCCATTTCACGTTCAGAATTACTTCCTTTTTCTCTTAAGATAGCCGCTTTAGGTTTTTGAGCTCTGTTTAAAGGGGTGATGTCTTTTAATTTTCCTGTAAAATGACTAGGGAATTTATATTGTAAAGGTTGTTTTTCGAAATTTTCAATTCTCGCTGTTGCCAACCCATTTGCGGTTTGTTTTTGATCTAATAAATACGATGTTTTGTACCAAACGTTTCTCATTTCTGAAACTGACATTGAGAAGCTGTCTGTAATGTTTTTAATCGTTACAACGCCAGAGTCATTTGCAGTTCCTATGTTGTAAAATTCAATGCCTGCCGCTGTTAATATAGTTTCTACAGATGTATCTTTGGCTTGAAAGACGATTCCTGAGTTTTCAGAAAACAATAATTTAACAGAGTCTTTTTCATGCAAGGAAGTCAAATTATAATTGGCTCCTAAATTGATATCAGCAAAACACATTTCTAGCAAGGTAGTTATCAAACCACCAGAAGCAACATCGTGTCCGGCAATAATAGCGCCAGATTTTATAAGCTCTTGAACGGTGTTGAACGTCTTTTTGAAAAAAGAGGCATTCTGTATAGTTGGAGCTTCAGTTCCAATTTTATTATGTATTTGTGCAAATGAACTTCCTCCTAATTTATAAGTGTCTTGTGATAGGTTGATATAATAAATTGCTCCGCCATTTTTCTGTAAAACAGGTTCAACAACATTTGTAATATTATTACAATTCCCTGCCGCAGAAATAATAACGGTTCCTGGAGAGATCACTTCTTCATTCGCGTATTTTTGTTTCATTGATAAAGAGTCTTTTCCGGTTGGAACATTGATTCCTAAGTCAATTGCAAACTCTGAAATAGCTTGTACAGCTTTGTATAAACGAGCATCTTCACCGCTGTTTTTACAGGGCCACATCCAATTGGCAGATAAAGACACGCTTTGTAAGTTGTCTTTAAGAGGTGCCCAAATGATATTAGTTAATGCTTCTGCAATGGAATTTTTACTTCCTGCCGAAGGATCAATTAATCCAGAAATAGGCGAGTGGCCAATTGAAGTAGCAATTCCTTCTTTTCCTTTATAATCTAAGGCCATTACACCAACATTATTTAATGGAATTTGTAGCGAACCTACACATTGTTGCTTGGCAACTTTACCACCCACACAACGGTCTACTTTATTGGTTAACCAATCTTTACAAGCAACAGCTTCTAATTGCAATACCTGCTCTAAGTAGTTTTTAAATTCTGATGTTGTATAATGTGCATCTTCATAATTTCTATGAACAGTAGTGTCTGTCATTACCGTTTTTGGAGAGCTTCCAAACATATCTTCCAAGTCTAAATCCATTGGTTTCTCTCCCGTTGTTTTAGATTGAAAAGTAAAACGATTATTATTGGTTACCTTTCCAACTTTATAATACGGAGATCGCTCTCTGTCTGCAATGCGTTTTAAGGTTTCAGCACCTTTTTTACCAATAACCAATCCCATACGTTCTTGAGATTCGTTCCCTATAATTTCTTTTGCAGAAAGTGTTGGGTCACCAACAGGCAATTTATCTAAATCAATAGTTCCTCCAGTTTCTTCAACCAATTCAGACAAACAATTTAAATGTCCACCAGCTCCATGATCGTGTATAGAAACAATAGTGTTTTTATCACTTTCTACCATGCCTCTAATGGCATTGGCAGCACGTTTTTGCATCTCAGGATTTGAACGTTGAATGGCGTTCAGTTCAATTCCGCTTGAAAAGGCACCTGTATCTGCAGAAGAAACGGCTGCTCCTCCCATACCAATTCTGTAATTGTCTCCTCCTAAGATAATAATTTCATCTCCACCTTGAGGCGTGTCTTTTAGGGCTTGTTCAGCTTTTCCATATCCAATTCCGCCGGCTTGCATGATTACTTTATCAAAGCCAAGTTTGCGGGCATCTTCTTCATGTTCAAAGGTCAATACAGAACCACAAATTAAGGGTTGTCCGAATTTGTTACCAAAATCAGAGGCTCCATTAGAAGCTTTGATTAAGATGTCCATTGGAGTTTGATACAGCCATGCACGCTCATCCATGGTTTGTTCCCATGGGCGCGTATCATTTAATCGAGAGTAGGAAGTCATGTATACAGCAGTTCCTGCCAATGGTAGCGAGCCTTTTCCACCAGCCAATCGATCTCTGATTTCTCCTCCAGAACCTGTTGCAGCTCCATTAAAAGGTTCTACTGTTGTTGGAAAGTTATGCGTTTCTGCTTTTAATGAAATCACAGAATTGAATTCAGTTTCTTGATAAAAATCAGGTTTGTCAGCAGTTTTTGGTGCAAATTGAGTTACCGAGGGGCCTTCAATAAACGCCACGTTATCTTTATAGGCAGAAACAATTCCTGTTGGGTTTTCTGCAGAAGTTTTTTTAATCAGCTTAAACAAGGAAGAAGGCATTTCTTGTCCGTCGATGATAAAGGTTCCGTTAAATATTTTGTGCCTACAGTGTTATGAGTTTACTTGGCTAAAGCCAAAAACTTCTGAATCGGTTAATTTTCGATGAAGTTTTTTTGATAAGTTTTCTAAATACGCAACTTCTTCTTCATTTAAGGCCAGCCCTTCTTTTGTGTTGTATGCAGCAATATCAACTATTTCTACTACTTCTTCTGGAGCGATATCAATGGTAAAGATATCTTGATGTAAGCGTTCAAATTTTTGAGAAATCATGGGATCGAAATCCGTAAAATCTTTTGTAGAAGCAGTGAATTCTTCAATTCTAAGAATTCCGTCAATCCCCATATTCTGAGTAATTTCTACGGCATTGGTACTCCAAGGAGTAATCATTGCTGCTCTTGGGCCAATAAAAAAGGCGTCAATAGACGCCGTGTTTGTATTAGGTTGATTGCCAAAAAGCCAATGTAGTTTTGTGCTGTTTTCAGTTGATAGTTCTTTTACTGTTTGAACAGCAAATACTTTGCTGTCTTGGTTTCCAAAGAAATGAATCATTTAGTATGTGTTTGTGTGTTGTTTTGTAAAATGCAAATTTACTTTTTTCTATTGGATTATGTGTATAAAAAAAGCGGCAAATTTTGCCGCTTTCAATAGTGTTTGATTTTAATTGTTTTTCAATAGTTTTTTTGTAATAAATTGATTTCCAACATGAATCTTTACAAGATAAACCCCTCTAGTTAAAGTTGAAATATCAATACTATTTTTAGTTTGATTGATTTCTTTTTTTAGTACTAGTTTTCCTAAGACGTTGTACACTGAAATTTTAGTCTCTTGTTGAACGTTAAAGAAAAGGGTGTTGTAGGTGTTTGGATTTGGATACATTTTAAATGTTCCTATTTTAAAATCATCTACTGCTAGAGTAGAGGTATGTATTCCAATGTTATCAACAGTGTTTTTAGCAAAAGTATCCCATTCGCTGGTGTCATAAGTTGTTGTTGGAGCTGTAACTGCACTTTTTCTACGCAAGGTTACATCTTTAGCGAAGTCTTGAGAACCACTATTAAAATCACCAATAATATCAATTAGTACATCATTCTTAAATAAGCCTACAGGATCATTACCATTAAAATTGATAGGAACTCCATAGGTTGGATGTACATTTTGAACAACGATATCTGCTTGTGCAATTAATGTTGCATTATCAGCATCTCCGTTAATTACTACAAAAACATCACCAGGAACAATGCTTGTAACAGAGCCACTTGCCAAATCTAATGCTTCAGACCAGGTACTACCACCGTTGCCATTTCTCTTAATTGTATAGCCCGTTAAGCTTATGGTTGCATTGGTTACATTTGCAATTTCTACGGCTTTGTTGTTTCCAGATCCTTCAACATATTCTGAGAAAAACAATTCGTTTGCTCCGTTTGAGGAGCCGTCTGTTGTGGTTCCATTTACGGCCGTTGTTTGAGCTGATGCATTTGCTGCTCCATCTTTTGCCAACACAGTAGCGCTATAAGTTGTTGAGGCTGTTAATCCTGTCACAGTATGAGTAGTGGTTGTAGCGGTTGCATTGTACACACCGTCTATAAAAACATCATAGCCAGTTACTGAGGTATTGTCTGTAGAGGCAGTCCATGTAAGTGTAAGCGAAGTATCGGTTGTATTACTAACAGTAAGGTTTGTAGGTACTGTTGGAGCTTCTGTATCTGTTAATGTAGTTTCGTTTTTAGCGGTACTTTGTGCAGATTTATTATTAACAAGGTCTTTTGCTAATACTGTAAAGCTATAGGTAGTACCAGGAGTTAGTTCTGAAAAAGTTGCGCTTGTGCTAGTTGTTTGTTGTGTTAAAACACCATCAACAAAAACGTCATAGCCTGTAACCGCTACATTGTCTGTAGAAGCGGTCCAAGAAAGTGTGATTGAGGAGGTTGTAATATTAGAAGTTGTAAGTGCAGTGGGTACAGAAGGGGCTTGAGCATCACTACTTGTGTAAATTCCCCAAACATCTTGAGCAGAATCTCCTCCCCAAATTCTAGTGGCTAAATACGGATTGTCTATGAATGGATTCCTATTTCCTTGTGCGTAGGTGTTGTTTGTGATGTCTTCATGAAAGGTGTTTCTTCCTTTTTCAAAATCAGAAACAGGGTCTTCTACATTCCATTTTAAAAATAGATCAATCATCGCATCACCGGTAAAAGTTGTGCTTCCAACGCCAACGGCTGTTGGTAAACATTGATCTCCGTATCGTACATACATATACATCATCATTCTGGCAACATCACCTTTCCATTCATCACCAGGGTAAAAAGCAGTGTTTCCAGGGTAGGTGTCGGTTGAGTTTCCAGAATTTCCAGTACCTAATCCAAATTTACGATTGCTTCTTTCAGAGTTTGATGTAGCATCTGCAGGACGTAAATTATGTGCATCAGCACCAGGTCCTACAAAATCTAAATTAGGGTTTCCTAAAGACCGAGCAAACACATGTTCTCTATTCCATTCTCCTTGGCCTCCTCCATTGTTATTAATACCACGTTCTCTGTCATTAACAATTGTTCCGTCAGCACCATTTTCCCACCCATAAATTAGCAAAACTTCGTTGCTGTTTGAAGGATTTACATCAGTTGCTTTAGAGGCTTCCCAAACTCCTGGAGTATAATCTAAAGCATTTGTGTGTGTTGCGGTAATTTTTGTTGCCAAGGCAGTTTTTAAGGCTTGTCCTGATGTTGTTAAATCTACATCGTTGTAATAGCTCTCTTGAGCTAAAACAATTGAAAATGAGCATATAAATAATACGCTGAGTAATTTTTTAACCATATGTTATTGTTTTTTTTCTAATAGTGCCATGTAAAATCCGTCAAAACCAGATATGGAGGCCAGGATTTTTTGATCGCTTACGAAGGTAAAATTTTTTCCTGAATCTGAAGCTAAAAAGTTATCAACTTGTTCTTGGTTTTCAGAAGGTAAAACTGAACAGGTTGCGTAGACCAATTTTCCTCCAGGTTTTACCATTTTAGAATACTGTTGCAAGACTTCTTGTTGAGTTTTTTTTATATTGTCAACAAACTCTGGTTGTAATTTCCATTTAGAATCTGGGTTTCTACGCAATACACCTATCCCAGAACACGGTGCGTCAATCAAAACACGATCTGCTTTGTCGTGCAATTTTTTAATCGGTTTTGTTGAATCGATTACTCTGAGTTCTATATTGTGTGCTTTGTTTCTTTTTGCTCTAACTTTTAATTTTCTCAATTTACTTTCGTAAATATCCATGGCAATTACTTGTCCTTTGTTTTGCATTAAAGCAGATAAGTGCAAGGTTTTTCCACCGGCACCTGCACAGGTGTCTATCACTTTCATTCCTGGCTTTACATCTAGATAGGTAGCCACCAATTGAGAAGAAGCATCTTGTACTTCAAAATATCCTTTTTTAAATGCCTCGGTTTTAAACACGTTGGCTCTTTTCGTTAATTTTAATGCGTCTGGGTGGTTGGCAATAGTTGTTGTTTCAATTTCTTCTTTAGCAAGTTCTTTTTGCAAGTTTTCTTTAGTAGTGAGTAGCGTGTTGGTTCTTAATATAACGTCTGCTTGTGTGTTTAAAGCTGCCATTTCTGTTGTCCATACTTCTTCTCCTAATTCTTTTACTCCCAATTCATCCATCCAATCTGGAATGGATTCTCTGAATTTTCGAACCTGAGACAACTCATCAAACCTTCCTTTTATTCTTCTTGTTGGAGTTGGCACTATTTGGTTCCAATCGGGTAGGGCAATTCCTTTTAGAACACACCACACAGAAAATAGTCTCCATAGATTAGGCCTATCAAAAGGCTCTTTAACGTTTGCAATTTCGGCATATAACCTTTTCCAACGTACAATTTCATAAATGGTTTCAGCAACAAATTTACGATCTCTGCTGCCCCAGCGTTTGTCTCTTTTTAATGCTTTTTCTACTGCTTTGTCTGCGTAAACACCTTCATTAAAAATATCACGGATACTATCTATAACGGTATATACTAAGTTTCTATGT
>JAQWOR010000052.1 GCA_029245785.1 Polaribacter sp. | reverse complement strand
AATCAGGTAATAAAATTATCCAAGACAGAACCATTTATGAAGATGCACATATTTTTGCGCCCAACCTTCATGCAATGGGATTAATGACCAATAGAGATTTTAAAAACTACAGCTCATTATTTGAACTGATGGAAAATTTGGTAACTCCGCCAGACCTACTCATTTATTTACGATCAAGCATTCCGAACTTAGTAGATCAAATTCACAAAAGAGGAAGAGAATATGAAAACTCCATTAGCATTGATTATTTAAGCAGATTGAATGAGCGCTATGAAGCCTGGATCTCTAAGTACTCAAAAGGAAAACTACTTGTTATTGATGTTGATAATTTAAACTTTGTTGACAACCAAGAAGACTTAGGCTATGTTATTGACCGAATTGATTCGCAAATAAACGGTTTATTTTAAAAAAAATACCTTCAATTTTATATAAGCGAACTTTTAAAGTTCGCTTTTTTTTTATCAGAAAAGAAAAAAATAAATTCACTTTTGTAACATTTAAGATGTATTCAACGTATAAGTATATGTAGAAGATTATTAATCGTTTAAATTAGAACCCACAAATTAGATGAGACAACTTAAAATTACCAAGCAGGTTACCAATAGAGAAACGGCATCATTAGACAAATATTTACAAGAAATTGGAAAGGTAGATTTAATTACAGCCGATGAAGAGGTTGAATTGGCACAGCGTATAAAGGCAGGAGATGAAGTTGCCTTAGAAAAATTGACAAAAGCAAATTTACGTTTTGTGGTATCTGTAGCAAAACAATACCAAAATCAAGGGCTAACCTTGCCAGATTTAATTAATGAAGGTAATTTAGGATTGATCAAAGCAGCAAAACGTTTTGATGAAACACGTGGATTTAAATTTATCTCATACGCCGTTTGGTGGATTCGTCAATCTATTTTACAAGCCTTGGCAGAACAATCAAGAATTGTGCGTTTGCCGTTAAACAAAATTGGTTCTATCAATAAAATTAATAAAATGTACGCGTTCTTAGAACAAGAACATGAGCGCCCTCCAAGTCCAGAAGAGATTGCTAAAAAATTAGACATGACCATTAATGACGTGAAAGAATCTATGAAAAACTCTGGCCGCCATGTATCTATGGATGCTCCTTTAATTGAAGGTGAAGACTCTAATTTATACGATGTTCTAAATTCAGGAGAATCTCCAAATCCTGATAAAAAATTATTACACGAATCGCTACGTACTGAAATTTCTAGAGCTCTAGAAACGCTAACACCAAGAGAAGCAGATGTTGTAAAGTTGTATTTTGGCTTGGGAGAACATCAACCAATGACTTTAGAAGAGATTGGTGAAACTTTTGATCTTACACGTGAACGAGTACGTCAAATTAAAGAAAAAGCAATTCGCAGATTAAAACATACGTCAAGAAGTAAAATTCTAATGACCTACTTAGGATAAAAGTACAGCATATCCTATACAAAACACGCTAAAAAACTCTCGATACATTTATCGAGAGTTTTTCTTTTTTAAATTGTAATTTTGCACCGAACAACACAACAATAAAAATATGACTACATTAATTGCTCCTTCAATTTTAGCGGCAGACTTTGCCAATCTACAACGAGATATCGAAATGGTTAACAATAGCCAAGCAGATTGGTTTCACATTGACATTATGGATGGTGTTTTTGTGCCAAACATCTCTTTTGGAATGCCTGTTTTAAAAGCGATTTCTAAACACGCTACAAAAACAATCGATGTACACTTAATGATTGTAGACCCCGACAGATACATTAGCACTTTTGCAGATTTAGGTGCAGATATCTTAACAGTACATTACGAAGCTTGTACGCATTTACACAGAACCATCCAAGCCATAAAGGCTGCTGGAATGAAAGCCGGAGTTGCCCTAAATCCGCACACACCAATTGCTGTTTTAGAAGATGTAATTGCAGACCTAGACTTAGTATGTATCATGAGTGTAAATCCAGGGTTTGGCGGACAGTCATTTATTGAAAACACATATAAAAAAGTAACACAGTTAAAACATCTGATTGAATTTTCAAATTCGAACGCTCAAATAGAAATAGATGGCGGTGTAACTGACCAAAATGCCAATGCATTGGCAGAAGCTGGTGCAGATGTACTAGTAGCTGGTAGCTTTGTCTTTAAAAGTGAAGACCCCACAGCAACCATTGCTAATTTAAAGACTTTGTAAAACACCTTTTATAAAAAAACAAAAAAAGCATCCTAAATACTCAGGATGCTTTTTTTATACTGTGCTTTGAGCACCAAAAAAATACAAGAATTTATATACTCTGCTTTAGGATTAAAGCACTTGGTGCTTTGATCCCTCAAAGCTCCGCTTTGAGCACCAAAAAGGACACAAAACAAAAAAGCAAGCTTTATATTTTGCTTGCCTTTTTGGTGCATTCGTGACCGCGAAGGGATTCGAACCCCCAACCCTCAGAGCCGAAATCTGATATTCTATCCAGTTGAACTACGCAGCCATGTCTATTCCTAAAAATAGAAACTTATATTAAATTCTTTTTAACCAATGTAGAGATGGTTTTTCCGTCTGCTTGTCCAGCCAACTCCTTAGAAACCATTCCCATTACTTTTCCCATATCTTTCATTCCTGATGCGCCTACCTTTAAAATAGTAGCTTGAACTACTTTCTCTATAGCCTCCTCAGATAATGCTTCTGGTAAAAACTGCTCAATAATTGTTGCTTCTGCTAGTTCTGGATCTGCCAAATCTTGCCTTCCTTGCGCTATAAATATCGCAGCACTATCTTTACGCTGTTTCACTTGTTTTTGCAAAATCTTTAACTCTTGCTCTTCCGTCAATTCGCTACCTCCCCCATTTTCTGTCTTTGCCAATAAAATAGCAGACTTCACGGATCTTAAGGACTGTAATGCAACAGTATCTTTCGATTTCATTGCTACTTTTAACAAGGTCATTAATTCTTTTTCTAAACTCATCATATCATTTTTAGAGTTGCAAATATACTCGATGTGTTTCCCTTTTTAGAGAATTTAAGAAATTTATTTTTTATTTTACAAAAGGTATAAAAAAAATCCCTGAAAATTTAGGGATTTTAAGTCTTACCATTCTTTTAAAACAGAAAATACCATTTTACTAATCTACATTGTCATGTAAAAATGAATTGTTTGAACGCAATTGAATGTCATCACTCGCATCTGTACTTAAGGTGGTTCTAGATTTACTGATTTCTAAATCTACTTCATCCAAATCAACTCCCATTCTTTTATATGCAGGTTGACGCTAAATTTCATCGATATTTTTATGTACCTGATCTGTAAATTTATAATTAAACCCTTTCATTTTCTGACGCCTTAATTCTGCTGTTTTTTGCAATTGTGAAATTGTCAAACTCAAAGGAGAAATTTCTTCAGAAATGGTTTCTATTTCTTCAACCGTCGGAACTTCCTTTGTTTTCAATTCAAACTGCAGCTCTTCTTCTTCAATAACTGTGTTTTTCCTTACTTCAGAACTTTTTGCAATGGTTGGTTTTACATCAAAGTCTTCTAGCACATATCTTTTCTCTACTGTTTCTTCTTTTTTTACTACAATTTCAATAGCATCATGCACCTCAATATCAGACACATCAATAGGCAAATCTAAATGAGCTTCTTTCGCATCTTCTTTTATTTCTTCATAACTATTAAGCGGTAAGTCAAACAATAAGTCTGTTTGTAATTGGGTTGTTGGCTCATTTTTAATTACCGTTTCTACTTCTGGCGTTGCATTTGTAATGATAAAATCTTCTTCACAAACAGTTCCTATTTCAATTTCATCATAAACAACTTCTATATTTTTAATCAATTCTGTTGTTGGAATTAACGACAGCTCTTCTTCCTCAACATCTTCTTCTAAAACATGAACAATTCTTTTTTCACTGTTCGCTGCAATTGGTGCATCAATAGCATTTGATGGTAAAATGGTCTCTTCAGAAAAATCATACGTTGCTTTTTGATCATCTTCCAAAGTGTGTATAATCTTTTTAGCTTCTGTATTTGTAATTGTACTTTGCTGATCTACAGAAAACCCAGTAGCTACTATTGTTACGGTAATGGCATCTCCTAAAGAGCCGTCTTCACCAATTCCCATGATAATATTGGCTTCATATCCTGCCTCTGCTTGAATATAATCATTGATTTCACCAATCTCATCTAACGTAACTTCATCTGTTCCAGAAACAATTAACAATAAGACATTTTTAGCTCCTGCAATTTTATTATCATTTAACAATGGAGAATCTAATGCTTTTACAATAGCGTTTCTTCCTCTATTTGTTCCTGATTCTTTTGCCGATCCCATAATTGCTGTACCGCTATTTGCCAATACCGTTTTTGCATCATGTAAATCTATATTTTGCTTGTAATGATGTGTAATGACTTCTGCAATTCCTCTTGCTGCAGTAGACACCACTTCATCCGCCTTAGAGAAACCGGCTTTAAAACCAAGGTTTCCATATACTTCTCTAAGCTTATTATTATTGATAACAATTAAAGAATCTACATTGTCTCTTAAAATATCTATTCCAGCCTGCGCTTGTTTTGAACGCATTCTTCCCTCAAACTGAAAAGGCATGGTTACAATTCCAACAGTTAAGACACCCATTTCTTTGGCTATTTTAGCAATTATTGGTGCTGCTCCTGTTCCGGTTCCTCCACCCATACCTGCAGTAATAAAAATCATTTTTGTTTGAGCGCTTAGCATTTGCTGAATTTCAGCGATACTTTCTTGAGCTGCTTGTTCTCCAACATCTGGATTCGCTCCGGCACCCAAACCTGAAGTTAGGTCTTCTCCTAATTGAATTTTATTTGGAATAGGACTGTTCTCTAAGGCTTGTGCATCGGTATTACAGATCACAAAATCTACCCCTTTAATATCTTGCTGAAACATATGATTTACAGCATTGCTCCCTCCTCCACCAACACCAATCACCTTAATTGAATTAGATTTTGATTTTGGCATGTTAAATGAAATGTTATCGAATTCTTCGCTCATAATAACTTCTCTATTTTTAAAGTATGGTTATTTATTTTTTCTAATTTTTTATATCAACTACTCTGCATTGTCCAAAAACTCTTTGAACCGCTCTGTAAACTTCTCGAAAAAAGTTTTCCCTTTTTTAATAGGTTTCTTTTCTGTTGTAGCTACATTATCTTTGTCAGTGGCATCGCTGTTTTCTGAAACTTCATTTTCTACAGATGTACCTTCTTCAAGCTCCACTCCTCTTTCCAAACCTTCCATCAACAACCCTACTGCAGTTGCGTATGCCGGACTCGAAACCGAATCATCAGAATTTCCAGCTAAATGCTCATTCGGATAGCCAATTCTAGCATCCATTCCAGTTATGTACTCAACCAATTGACGCAAATGCTTCAATTGAGAACCTCCTCCTGTCAACACGATTCCTGCAATAAGTTTTCCTTTTACAGTTTCGTGTCCATAATTTTTAATTTCTAAGTACACATGCTCAATTATTTCTTGTACACGTGCATGTATAATTTTCGATAAATTCTTTAGGGTAATCTCTTTTGGCTCTCTTCCTCTTAATCCTGGAATTGAAACAATTTCTGTCTCTTTATTTTCTCCTGGCCAAGCAGATCCAAATTTAATTTTCAACAACTCTGCTTGCTTTTCTATAATAGAGCATCCTTCTTTGATATCTTCTGTAATTACATTTCCCCCAAAAGGAATAACTGCTGTATGTCGAATAATTCCATCTTTAAAAATGGCTAAATCTGTCGTTCCTCCTCCAATATCAATCAAAGCAACACCTGCTTCTTTTTCTTCTTGGCTCAAAACAGCTCCAGCAGATGCCAAAGGCTCTAACGTAATGTCACACAAATCTAAACCTGCACTTTTTACACAACGTCCAATATTTCGAATCGATGATACTTGACCAACAACTACATGAAAATTAGCTTCTAAACGCCCACCATACATCCCTATAGGTTCTTTGATTTCTCCTTGGCTATCTACTTTAAAATCTTGTGGCAACACATGAATAATTTCTTCTCCTGGAAGCATGACCAATTTATGAACTTGATTCACTAAATTATCTATATCATTCTCGTCAATAACCTCATCTGGATTGCTTCTTGTGATGTAATCACTGTGATGCAAGCTTCTAATATGTTGGCCGGCAATACCAACAACCACGTCTTCGATTTTTCGTCCAGAAACACTTTCTGCTTCCTCTACTGCTTGCTGAATGGATTGTATGGTTTGTGTTATATTACTAACAACACCCCTTTTTACACCTAAGCTCTTCGCTTTACCAATCCCTAAAATTTCTAATTTTCCGAATTCGTTTTCACAACCAATCATGGCAACAATTTTGGTTGTACCAATATCTAGACCAACTGCTATTTTATTGTTTTCCATTTTGTTTATTTTGTGCACACAACTTGATTGTGGTATTTTAAATTTATTACTTTATACTTTTCTATCGTTTTATCAACATACGCTTTGTTATAAAACGCTTTTAACTTTTTTAACTTGGTATTGAGATGCTCTAAAGTACCTAGTTCTACTTTTTGTTTTCCGCTTCTAACACTCAAAACAAATTCACCTTTCGGCGTTTTGTAGATTCCTACGACTTCTTTTTTTAAAAAATCATCTGACAACACTTTATTTACAAGCTGCGTAATCTTTGTTAAATTATCCGTGCCTAAAACCCCTGTTACCAAGAGTACCCTAGCAGAATAATTTGCTGATAAAGGAATTTTTAACCCCTGCTTATCAATATAATAAGACTCGCTACCCGTGCTAACTCTTGCAACCGGGGTTCGTTGTTTTACGATTGCTTTTAGCACCCCATCTATAGACAAAAAAACGATTGCTTTTTCTATATACGGACTTGACACTACATGATGCTCTAACCCTTGTAAATTTATGATAGATTTTGGTTGGTTTTGAACCTCCTGCTGATTTAGTATTAACAATTTATCAACCATTTTTTGACTAAAAAAATAATTGCTCCCTTCTTCAAATTCTACCAATACTTTTTGCACTTTTTTCTCTCCGTTTCTATGAGATGAAAAAGCGTACAAAAAGCTTAAACCTCCTAGTAAAACAAGAAAAAACAAGTATGTAAACAACTTTTTCATATGCTCTTTTTTGTTGTTTTTAATTTACTTACTACCTCGCTCACTAGTACTCCAATATCTCCAGCTCCCATCATAACAACAATTTTTGCTGAAGATTTTTTAATATTTATTAACACTTCTTTCTCGGAAATTATTTTTTTATGTTCCAAATCAATTTTACTTAACAACCAAGAAGAAGAAACTCCTTGAATAGGCACTTCTCTTGCCGGATAAATATCTAACAATAACAACTCATCAAACTGTGCCAAGCTGGCTGCAAAATCAGCTACAAAATCTCTCGTTCTACTAAATAAATGTGGCTGAAAAATTCCCAAGACTTTTTCTGTTGGATACATTTCTCTAACAGAATTAATAACGGCATTGATCTCTGTTGGGTGATGTGCATAATCATCAATCAAGACCAAGTTTTCTGTTTTTATTTTGTACGAAAATCTTCGCTGAACTCCTTTAAATGTTTGTAATGATTCTTTGACACACTCTAATGAAACCCCATAAACATCTGCCATCGCTAAGGCTGCCAAAGCATTCATAACATTATGCCTTCCTGGCAAAGACAATTCAATATTTTGAATCGTTTCTGACGGGGTTTGCACATCAAAAATATATTTTCCGCTTTCAATTCTTAGATGAAATGCTTTGTAATCTGCAACTCCATCAATGGCATATGTCAACCCTTTTAAAGGCAATCCTTTTGCTACAATAAGCGTATCAGACACCTTCTTCGAAAAATCTACAAAGGCGTTTTCTAAAGCTTCAGATTCTTCATAAATATCTAAATGATCTGCATCCATAGAAGTAACACAGGCTATATTTGGAGACAACTGCAAAAATGAGCGATCAAACTCATCAGCTTCTACAACAGAAACTTCATGGGCTCCTAAGATTAAATTCGAATTATAATTCTCTGCAATACCCCCTAAAAAAGAAGTTGCCTTACTTGGCCGCATGATATGCCCAAGCATAGACGAAGTAGTTGTTTTGCCATGGGTTCCTGCAACCGCCAAACAAAAAGTAGCTCTAGTTATTTCTCCTAAAACAGCTGCCCGTTTTAAAATTTTAAATTCGTGTTGCTCAAAATAATTGAGTTCTTGATGGTTTTTTGGAATTGCAGGTGTATATACTACCAAAGTACTTTTGGCATCTAAAAATGATGTCGGAATATTGCTTACAGCATCTTCAAAATGAATTTCTGCACCTAGCTCTTCTAATGATTTTGTAATGGCAGTTGCTGTTTTATCAAATCCTGCAACCTTTTTACCATTAGACAAAAAATAACGTGCAATCGCGCTCATTCCAATACCTGCAATTCCTACAAAATAAACAGCGCTCCAGCCCAAACCTTTACTATTAGAAAGATCTCTTTTATTTTCTGATATGTTGTGCCCTTTTTTATTCATTTTAACAAGGCTTCTTCCTTCTTGGAAGATGAGATATTAATTTTTCTATTTCATTTACAATAGCACTCGTTGCATTAGGCAAAGCCAATTCATGAATATTTTCTGACAAATTTTCTTGTTTTCCTTTATCTTTTATCAAAGTTTCAAATACAATCGGAAACGATTCTAGCTCGCTTTCTTTAATTAAAATAGCTCCATGTTTATCTACAATTGCTTTCGCATTTTTTGTTTGATGATCTTCAGCAACATTCGGAGACGGAATAAACAATGTGGGTTTCCCAACAATACACAATTCTGAGACCGAACTTGCGCCAGCTCTAGAAATAACAATATCTGATGCCGCATAAGCCAGGTCCATTCTGCTTAGAAACGAATGTACCTGCACGTTCTCTAAAGTATTATACTTCTTATACTCTTCAAAGTACAACTTACCACATTGCCAAATCAACTGAACGTGTTGCTTTTTAAAAAAATCTAACTGCTCTTCAATCAATTGATTGATTCTTCTTGCTCCCAAACTTCCACCAAGTACCAAAACAGTTGTTTTATTGTTCTCTATAGCAAAAAAATCTTTGGCTTGTGCTGTTTTTGCATACACCGACAATAGGTCTTGACGAATAGGGTTTCCTGTTTTAACCAGTTTATGTGATGGAAAAAATCGTTCTAAATGATCATACGCCACACAAATTTTGTACGCCTTTTTACTTAACATTTTATTGGTAATTCCCGGGTACGAATTCTGTTCTTGAATTAAGGTCGGAATCCTTCTTCTATTTGCCATCATTAACACAGGCCCACTTGCAAACCCACCAGTTCCAATAACAATATCTGGCTTAAAGTCTTTAATGATTTGTCTCGCCTTCCACAAACTGCTAATCAATTTGAAAGGAAATAGCAAATTCTTTAGCGTCAACTTTCGTTGAATTCCAGAGATCCACAAACCCTTAATTTCGTATCCAGCTTGTGGCACTTTTTCCATTTCCATTTTATCTTTTGCTCCTACAAACAAAAAATTGGCCGTTGGATATCGCAACTTTAATTCATTTGCAATCGCAATTGCCGGATAGATATGTCCTCCGGTTCCACCTCCACTTAGTATGACATTAATCGATTGCTTCATGTAAAATATCTAACGGATTATCATCTAATATTGTTTCTTCTGTTTCATCTTTAGAAGCACTGACACTCAAAATCATTCCGAGTGCAAAACAGGTCATCCAAATAGAGGTTCCTCCACTACTTATTAGCGGTAATGTTTGCCCTGTTACTGGTAAAATATTAACCGCAACCATCATATTTATAATCCCTTGAAAAACAATAGGCAACCCAACTCCTATCACCAACAGTGAAGCAAAAATTGTAGTTGCTTTTTTGGCAGCAATCAAAATTCTGAAAAGCAATAAAAAATAAACAAACACCACTAAAAATGCGCCTATAACCCCATATTCTTCAACAATAATTGCATAAATAAAATCTGACGATGACTGTGGTAAAAAATTCTTCTGAACACTTTTTCCAGGGCCTTTCCCCGTCAAACCTCCTGTAGCAATTGCTATTTTTGCTTTGGTAACCTGATAACCTTCTACTCCATCACTTGTAGAAAAGCTTTCTATTCTACTTTGCCAAGTAGCAACACGATTGGGCATTGCATCTGGAAAAGCTTTTGCTGTTAAAATAAACAAAGACAATACAATTACACCCATTCCTAGAACATATCCTATTTGCTTTAAAGGATATCCTCCAATAAAAACCAGTAGTAGCACCATCATAAAAATAATTGCTGTTGTAGAAAAATTAGCAGGTAAAATAAGAATCAACACCATAGCAACAGGCAACCATAACTGCCATAAACTTTCTTTAAACTCAATTACTCGTTCTTTATTTTTTGCTAAATACCGCGCTACATACACCATTAAAATTAATCCTGCCAAAGTAGATGTCTGAAAACCAACACCAACAAACGGAATACGAATCCACCTACTTGCATTTGCACCACCAATGGTGGTTCCTTGCGACAAGGTATATATCAACAACAAAACAACAACAGGCAACAATAAAATAGAGCCTCCGCTGAAATAGCGGTATGGAACTTTATGTACTCCATAAATAATTACGAAACCCATAATCAATAAAATCATGTGTTTTATTAAATAGCCAATCGTAGAACCAGACCCAACAACATAAACCAGATTTGTACTTGCGCTGTACACAGGCATAAATGAAAATATTGCTAACACAGCCACAATAGACCAAATAGTTCTATCTCCTTTTATATGTTTAAAAATGGTATTCATTTTATTGGTACTTCTTATCTCTTACTTAATATAACTTTTTTGCCATACCTACAAGGTTTTCACAACCTTGCAGAACCTTTAGTTTAAGCTCTTTCTACAATTACAATTCTCTTAATGCTTTTTTAAATTGCCGCCCTCTATATTCATAATTATCAAATAAGTCAAAACTTGCACAAGCTGGCGACAATAAAACAGTATCTCCAGAATCTGCTAGTTTTGCCGCTACTTTAACCGCTTCTTCTGCGCCTGCAGTTTCTACAACTACATCAACTACATTATGAAAAATATCAATAATTTTTTTATTATCTAACCCTAAGCACACTATTGCTTTCACCTTTTCTCTTACCAAAGGCAACAAATCATGATAGTCATTTCCTTTGTCTACACCACCAACAATCCAAACCGTAGGATTTTTCATGCATTCTAAGGCATAAAATGTTGCATTGACATTGGTCGCTTTAGAGTCGTTAACATAAAAAACTCCACGTACCTTTTTTACATTTTCTAACCGATGTTCTACTCCTTCAAAATTAGACAAACTCTCCTTTATCGTCTGTTTTCTCACCTTTAGCAATTGAGCAGTCATAGATGCTGCCATTGCATTTTTTACATTGTGTTTACCTTGTAATGTTAAGTCCGAAATGCTCATTGTAAATTGTTCTGTATTTAATTTTATTATAATTTTATCTTCTTTTAAAAAGGCGCCATATGGCAATTCTTTTTCTAGTGAAAAAGGGACTAAATGTGCCTTTACTTTATTGTTTTTTAACCATTCTTCTATAGCAACATCATCTGCATCGTATATTAAAAAATCACCTTTTGTTTGATTCATGGTGATTTTAAATTTAGCATTGACATAGTTTTCAAACTGATCCTTATATCTATCTAAATGATCTGGAGTAATATTTAAAATGACAGCAATATGCGGAGCAAATTGCTCAATGCCGTCCAACTGAAAACTACTCAACTCCAATACGTAATTTTCAAAATTATTTTGCGCCACTTGTTGCGCAAAACTATCTCCAATATTCCCTGCAACTCCAGCATCCAATTCCGCACTTTTTAAAATATGATGCGTTAATAATGTGGTGGTTGTTTTACCATTTGATCCTGTTATTCCTACAATTGTTGCCTGAGTATATTGCGCCGCAAGCTCAATTTCTGAAATCACTGGAATTGATATTTCTTTCAGCTTTTGAATCAAGGAAATACTATCTGGGATTCCAGGACTTTTCATCACCAAATCTGCATTGAGAATTTTAGTTTCTGTATGCTTATTTTCTTCAAATGGTATCTTATGATGTAAAAGAACTTCTTTATATTTTTCGGCAATTTTTCCTGCGTCAGAAACAAACAACTCATACCCTTTTTGCTTCCCTAGAATTGCGGTTCCTATTCCGCTTTCTCCGCCGCCAAGAATTACCAATCTTTTCATTTATCTTAGCTTCAATGTTACAATGGTAAGCACCGCTAATAAGATTCCAATAATCCAAAACCGTGTTACAATCTTACTTTCGTGATATCCAGATTTCTGATAGTGGTGATGCAATGGCGACATTTTTAAAATACGCCTTCCTACTCCGTATCGTTTTCTTGTATACTTGAAGTAAAAGACTTGAACAATTACTGATAAATTTTCGGCCACAAAAACACCTGCAAGTATCACTAGTAATAATTCTTTACGAATGGCAATCGCAATTACAGCAATAATTCCTCCTATTGTTAAGCTTCCCGTATCTCCCATAAATACTTGAGCCGGAAATGTATTGTACCATAAAAACCCAATCAATGCCCCTGCAAATGCCGCTATAAAAACCGTCATTTCACCAGATTTTGGAATGTACATGACATCTAAATAATCTGCAAAAATGATATTTCCAGAAACCCATGCAAAAATGGCCAAGGTAATGACCATAATTGCAGATGTTCCTGCTGCTAAGCCGTCTATTCCGTCTGTTAAATTTGCGCCGTTTGAAACCCCAGTCACAATAAACACCACGATAAAAACAAAAATGATCCAGGCATATTTTTCATATCCATCACCTAAAAATCGTAATGCTCTTGCGTACTCCAATTCATTGTTTTTTAAAAAAGGAATGGTTGTTTTTGTTGATTTATGCGCTGGTCCAAAAACTGTTTTTCTTCCATTTTCCTGCACAACCTGCTCTTGCTTTGGCAACTGCTCTTTGATGGTTACATCTGGATGGAAGTACAACATCGATCCAACAATAATTCCCAAACCAACTTGCCCCAATACTTTAAACCTCCCTTTTAATCCAGCTTTGTCTTTTTTGAAAATCTTTATATAATCATGAACAAAACCAATAGACCCCATCCAAAGGGTTGTTATGATTAAAATAATCACATAAATATTATCAAGTTTCGCCAATAACAATACAGGAATCAAGGTTCCAAATATGATAATAATCCCTCCCATTGTTGGAGTTCCAGACTTCTCTGCTTGCCCTTCCAGCCCTAAATCTCTGACCGTTTCTCCAACTTGTTGTCTTTTTAAATAATTGATGATTCTTTTTCCATAAATAGTAGAAAATAACAAGGAAAAAACAAAAGCCATCGCTGCACGAAAAGTGATAAACTGAAACACACTAGCCCCTGTAAGATTGAATTGATTTTCTAAATATTCAAATAGGTAATACAGCATTCTTATTTATTTAATTGTGTTAAACATTCGGTAACCGTTTCAAAATCATCAAAGTGAAACCGCTCTCCATTTATTTCTTGATAGGCTTCGTGCCCTTTTCCTGCAACGAGGATAATATCTCCTTTTTGAGACATCACACAGGCCGTTTTTATGGCTTGTTTTCGATCTAAAATTGATACTGTTTTTTGGAAATTTTCAGTAGGAACTCCCGCTTCCATTTCGTTAATAATTAATTGCGCGTCTTCTGTTCTCGGGTTGTCTGAGGTAAAAATTACCTGATCACTTAATTGTGATGCAATCAGCGCCATCTTTGGTCTTTTTGTCGCATCTCTATCACCTCCACATCCCACAACTGTACAAATTTTTCCAGTCGATTTTCTAACATCTACAATCGTTTTCAATACATTTTTAAGTGCATCTGGTGTATGCGCATAGTCTACAACTGCGGTAATTCCTCCATTAGAAATTGTATATTGAAATCGGCCATTTACACTCTCTAGTTCGCTTAAAATTCGAAGCACTTCCATTTTCTCCAAGCCAC
Organism: Polaribacter sp.; assembly: GCA_029245785.1. GTDB lineage: Bacteria > Bacteroidota > Bacteroidia > Flavobacteriales > Flavobacteriaceae > Polaribacter. The sequence continues at coordinate 23,938 of JAQWOR010000052.1, read as the reverse complement.
ACAACTCTGCTGTTCCTACAATTGCTAGTAAATTATAGGCATTAAACACGCCAATTAATTTTGTCCAAACCTCAATTCCATCAATCGTTAACAAGGACCCTGACAACCTTTTTTCTAGTACTTTGGCTCTAAAATTTGCCATGGTTTTTAACGCATAACTTTTTTGTTGGGCCTTGGTATTTTGCAACATAAACGCCCCATTCTTATCATCAACATTTACCAATGCAAAAGCTGATGTTGGTAAAGAGTCAAAAAAGGATTTTTTTACATCTCTATAGTCTGCAAACGAGGTATGATAATCTAAATGGTCGTGCGTGAGGTTTGTAAAAACACCGCCTTCAAAACACAATCCGTGGCTTCTTTTTTGATGAATTCCATGCGAGCTTACTTCCATAAAACAATACTCTACACCAGCATCTACCATCTTTCTTAAATACTGATTAATAGTTATGGAATCTGGTGTTGTATGTGTTGCTTCAAACTCAATTGTATCAACAATAACCTTAACCGTTGACAATAATCCCACTTTAAAGCCTGCTTTTTTAAACAGTTGCCACAATAAAGAAACAATGGTTGTTTTCCCATTGGTTCCTGTAACTCCAATCAGTTTTAAATGAGAAGACGGATTGCCAAAATAATTGGAAGCCATCATTGCCAATGTACTATTTGCATCTTCTACTTGAACATACGTGATCCCTTCTTTTATAGCTACAGGAAGCACTTCACAAACAATTACAACAGCACCCAACTTGATGGCCTTTTCTATAAACAAATGCCCATCAACAGCAAGCCCTTTTTGAGCCACAAAAACATCATTTTTTTGAATTTTCCTAGAATCAAAAACAACAGCATTTACAGAAACATCGACAGAACCAACAATTTTTTCTATGGAAACTTTAAACAATATGTTTGTTAATTTCTTCACCTTTCTATGATAATTTCAAAATAATTATATCTCCTTTTTTCAAGAGCGTTCCTTTTCTTTTTGACTGACTCTTCACCTTTCCTGAACCTGTAAATTTTACTTTCAATCCAATATTTTCTAATAAAGACACCGCATCCATTCCTGGCATTCCTTTTACATTCGGCATCTCCTTATGCGTTTTGAGCACATCTTTATCAAACTCTTGATACAGTTTATTTATGTCTGTAAAAGTTGGAGTATCTGAAACGTTTTGTACGTTTATTACGGTGCTTGTATATATTTTTTGTGCAATTTCTTTAAACACAGGCGCTGCTACTGTAGCTCCATAATATCCTTTCTCTTTTTTAGGTTCATGAATTACCACAATACATGAATATTTAGGGTTGTTAGCGGGAAAAAATCCAGCAAAAGAAGCCACATATAGTTGATTTGAATAATGAGCTTTGATATATTTTCCCTCAGTATTCCGATACCCAAGTACCAATTTTTTAGCCGTTCCGGTTTTGCCTGCCATAGAAAAGTTTGGAGAATATATAGCACTCGCTGTACCTCTTTTTACAACATTTTCCATAACTTTCTTTACCTTATCAATGGTTTCTTGCGAAGCAATTCTTTCTTTTACGATTACTTTTTCAAATACTTTTTCTGTTTTATTCTGAGCTCTTAATTCTTTAACAAACCTTGGTTGCACCAATTGCCCATCATTTGCAACCGCATTGTAAAACGTCAATATTTGTAATGGCGTTAATGAAACTCCATAGCCCCAAGCCATCCACTCTAAAGTGGTCTTGTACCATGTTTTTTTGTCTTTTGGAGTCGGAATAACAGGCGTTCCTTCTCCTTTTATCTGTACTCCAATTTTATCATTCAATCCGAAGGAGTTTATTTTATCCACAAATTTTTGCGGTTGATGATCGTATTCTTTTCGAATCAATTTAACAATTCCAACATTTGAAGACACTTCAAACGCACGAGCTGCAGAAATTTTTCCATAACCTCCTCTATGAGAATCTTCCACTTTTTTTCCATGAATCATTAAAATCCCATTACCTGTATCAACAACTGTAGACGTGTCAATTACCTTATCATCTAAAGCCACCATTAAGCTTGCTAACTTAAATGTAGAACCAGGTTCGTGAGATTCCCAAACTGCATAATTCCTTTTTTCGTAATAGGTTCCTTTTGATGTTTTTCCAAGGTTTGAAATCGCCTTAACCTCTCCTGTTTCCACTTCCATTACCACGGCACAACCATGCTCTGCTTCAAAATATTCTAATTGTCTTAGTAAGGCATGATGTGTAATATCTTTAATATTTATATCAATCGTTGTAATGACATCTCTGCCATCAATCGGTTCTTTTTCATTCACATCATTAATTGGCTTCCATTGCCCTTTTGCGATTTTTTGTTTTAGCCTCCATCCATTTTCTCCTTCTAAATAATCTGCAAACGCACCTTCTATTCCAGCACCTCCTCGATAATCATCATAGCCAATGGTTCGTTCTGCAATTTTACCAATTGGCAACACCCTTATCGTTTTTTGTTCTGTTATAAAACCACCTTTATAAGCTCCCAATCTAAAAATTGGAAACTGTTTCATTTTCACATAATCGTTATAGCCAATGTTTCTAGCAATTAACAAATACCGGTTTTTACGCTTCCTTGCGGTCCTTAATTTTTCTTGATAGTAAGAGGTTGGTTTTCCTAATAAAGCCGACAATGATTTTGAAAGCGCATTGATGTTTTTTTCGAAAACGCTGCTTTTTACAGCAAGCAAATCCATTCGAATGGTATATTTATACATTGAGGTTGCTAGCAAATTTCCATCTGCCGCATACACATTGCCACGATTTGAAAAAATAGTATCATTTTTAACGGTACTTTCTACAAAAAGCTTTCGATACTTATCTCCTTGTGCGTACTGGATATTTACAATTCTTCCAATAATGGCAATAAAAAAAAGCGTCATTAAAACAACAACTATATATAGTTTGTTTAATATGCTTTTTTTAATTGTTGCCAAGGTTAGTCTTTTTTATGTGTTATTCTTATTTTTTGTGGTGATGTCTTCGAAGGTAAAATGCCTCTTGACTTTACTTTTTGTCGGATATTTGATTCCATTTTCATCCGCATCAAAATAGTGCCCGTATCTACATATTCTGCTCTTAACTTTCGTTTCATTTTATTGAGCTTCGCTATTTCCATAACCTTACCATCTGCCCTATGTGCACTTGTTATCATGCACAATCCCAATACCATTATAAAAAGAAGAATCTTCCAGTTTTTAAAAGAAGAAGGATCTGTAAGAAAACTCCCCCTCAAAACATCATATATGCTTCTTTTAACTTTTCCCATCTCTTTACTTGGGTATGGCTATTCTTAACTTAGCACTACGAGCCCTATTGTTTTCTTTAATTTCTGCTGCTGTAGGAACAATTAATTTTCCTACTTTTTTTAAAGGCTCATTAGTATTTCCGTAAAAATCTTTTTCAGGCTCTCCACTAAACGCTCCTGTTCGTATAAACCTTTTTACCAAGCGATCTTCTAAAGAGTGATACGAAATAACACTCAATCTTCCTTTTTCTGTCAACAAGTCTGGCGTCTGTTCTAAAAATTCTTTCAACACTTCTAACTCTTGGTTAACCTCAATGCGAATTGCTTGAAATATTTGAGCCAGTATTTTGTGTTCTTTTGCTTTTGGCAAATGCAATTTCAACACCTCCTTTAACTGAAAGCTTGTTTCGATTTTTGCAACGTCTCTTGCTGCGACAATTTCTTTTGCCAATACTCTAGCGTTCCTCAACTCTCCGTATAAAAAAAGGAGGTCTGACAATCTTTCTTCACTATACCTATTGATAACATGCTTTGCTGACAATCGTTCTTTTTGATCCATCCGCATATCCAAATCAGCATCAAAACGAGTAGAAAAGCCTCTTTCTGCAACATCAAACTGATGAGAAGAAACCCCTAAATCTGCTAAAATTCCGTCTACTTTTTGCACTCTGTAAAATTTTAAAAAACGTGTGATATATCTAAAATTTTCAGCAATCAACACAAAACGCTCATCATCAATGACATTTTCTAAAGCATCAGGGTCTTGGTCAAAAGCAAATAATTTTCCGTCTTTTCCCAATCGACTTAAAATTTCTCTTGAATGACCACCTCCACCAAAAGTTACATCTACATAAACACCATCTTCTTGTATGTCTAATGCATCAACACTCTCTTTTAGCAAAACTGGATTATGATAATTCATCTACCTCTGTATTTCCCATTACTTCTTCTGCCAATTCTGCAAAATCTATTGCAGCATCATCAATCGCTTTCTCATATCGATCTTTATCCCAAATCTCAATAATGTTTACTGCTGAAGACAAAACAATTTGTTTTTCAATTCCTGCAAACTGACACAAGTCTTTCGGTATCAATAACCTTCCTGAGGCGTCTAGTTCAACCACTTTTACACCCGCAGTAAACCGCCTGATAAAATCATTGTTCTTCTTTACAAATCGATTTAACTTATTAATCTTCTCCATCATCAAATTCCACTCTTGCATCGGATACAACTCTAAACAAGATTGAAAAACAGCTCTTTTTATCACAAATCCTTCAGACACAACAGGCAACAATTGCTTTTTTAAAGCTGATGAAAACATCAACCTCCCTTTTGCATCTGCCTTGCATTCATATGTCCCAATTAAGTGTATCAAAATCTGTATTTATCGTTCTTAGAGGTTCAAAAATATGCTTTTTTTACCACTTTTTACCACTTTTTACCACTTTGTTAATAAGTTTTCCTACATTCCCTAAGGCATTCATAATCTAAACAATAGCGCAGCAAACACTACAACACGATTAAAAATGCTTATGTGGCAAAAAAAAACTACATTTGCCTTCAGGTCAAATCAAACAGGCAATGACGAAAAATCTAAAGACAGAAGACAAATTTACATACGCAGAAGCTGGTGAAGGAAGGGCAATTATTGTATTGCACGGACTTATGGGAACTTTGAGTAATTTTGACGAAACCTTCAATTATTTCTCTAAAAAAGGATACAAAGTTCTAATTCCAGAACTTCCGTTATACTCATTACCATTATTAAAAACCAATGTAAAAAGCCTCGCAAAATTTTTACGAGATTTTATGGAGCATAAAGGATTAAGTAATGCCATTTTATTAGGAAATTCTTTAGGCGGACATATCGGTTTGTACTTTACAAAACACCATCCAGAAAAAGTAAGCGCACTGGTACTTACAGGGAGTTCTGGATTGTATGAAAAAGCCATGGGAGACAGCTATCCAAAAAGAGGAGATTATCAATATATTTTAGAAAAAACACAAGCTGTTTTTTACGATCCTGCTACTGCTACCAAAGAATTGGTAGACGATGTATTTAAAATTGTAAACGACAGAAGCTCTGTAATTAGAACCTTATCAATGGCAAAAAGCGCCATTAGGCACAACATGGCAAAAGACCTGCCAACCATGAACCAACCAACATGTTTAATCTGGGGAAAACAAGATACCGTAACACCTCCCGAAGTTGCCGAAGGTTTTCACGACTTATTGCCAAACTCAGATTTGTATTGGATTGACAAATGCGGACATGCCGCAATGATGGAAACACCTACAGAGTTCAATAAAATTCTTGGAGACTGGCTCACCGCTAGAAATATCTAATTGCAATGAAAATTAAATCCGCAGATTTTATCATTAGCAACACCGATGTTGCTAAATGTCCAAAAGACCGCCTGCCAGAATATGCCTTTATTGGACGTTCTAATGTAGGGAAATCTTCATTGATCAACATGCTAATGGATCGGAAAAGTTTGGCAAAAATTTCTGGAAGACCTGGTAAAACACAACTAATCAACCATTTCAAAATCAATGAAAAGTGGTTTTTAGTAGATTTACCTGGCTATGGTTACGCCAAAGTCTCTAAAACAAAACGAAAATCTTTTCAATCTTTTATTCAAGATTATTTTAAGAAAAGAAAACAACTCGTTTGCACTTTTGTTTTGATTGATAGCCGACACGATCCTCAAAAAATTGATTTGGATTTTATGCGTTTTTTAGGTGAAAATCAAATTCCCTTTTGTATTACTTTTACCAAAGCAGACAAATTAGGAAGCTCAAAACTAAACAAGCAAATTCTTTCTTACAAAAAGAAACTATTAAACACCTGGGAAACGGTTCCGACCTCATTCATTACCTCTTCTGCAACTAGCTTTGGGCGTGATGAGTTTTTAACATTTATTGACAGTGTAAATAAAGATGTAGCAGACGATTTTAACTAACTCTCAATGCACTCTACCAAAGAAAACGTACAAGTTTTATACGAAGACAACCATCTTGTTATTGTAAACAAACGCGCAGGCGATATTACTCAAGGAGACAAAACTGGCGACACCCCTTTGAGCGATATTGTCAAAGAATACATCAAAGAAAAATTCAACAAACCAGGCAATGTTTTTCTAGGCGTTGTTCACCGGCTAGATAGGCCCACAAGTGGTATTATTATATTTGCCAGAACCTCAAAAGCATTAGAGCGTTTAAATAAAATGCTGCGCGAAAAAACCATTAAAAAAACCTACTGGGCTGTTGTAAAAAACCAACCAAAAACAGCAAACAACACACTAATCAACCACCTAAAGAAAAACCCTAAAAACAACAAATCTTCTGTTTTTAACAAAGAAATTGACGGTAGTAAAAGAGCCGTTTTACACTATAAAACATTGAAACGACTAGACAATTACTCGCTGCTAGAAATTGATTTAGAAACTGGAAGACATCATCAAATCAGAGCACAACTATCAGCCATTGGTAGCCCAATTAAAGGCGACCTAAAATACGGTTTCAACAGAAGTAACCCCAATGGAAGCATCCATTTACACGCCAGGAAAATTCAGTTTACACACCCTGTAAACAATCAACACATAAGTATTACCGCTCCGCTTCCAAAAGATGTAATTTGGCAAGCTTGTTTGTAAGTTGTATCTTGAGACATTATTATAGCTAATCGCCTCAGTTCAAACTTGCTGTTTGGCAGACAGGCGCAATCGAGAACTAACAACACATTCTTTTTTTAGATAATGAAAGCACTCAAATACCTATCAATTCTAGTATTACCAATTACCGTATATATTTCATTCACATCCAACGGATGGCTTAGCTTTTTACCACAAATTACCTTTTTTGGACTGCTTCCTTTTATCGAATTGTTTTTGAGTCCAGACAAAGAAAACTTCAGCAAAGAGCAAGAGCAAATAGAAAAAGAAAACAAACTATACACCTATATTTTATATGCAACTTTGCCCATTCAACTCGCGTTTTTAAGTTACTTTTTTACAGTCATTCAAGAAGCCAACCTAACAACCTTTGATTTAATTGGAAGAGTTTCTGCCATGGGATTAATGTGTAGCGTAATTGGTATTAATATTGGACATGAATTGGGACATAGAAATAATAGATTTGATCAATTTATTGGAGAACTACTACTATTAACCTCTATAAACACTCACTTTTTACCGTATCACAATGCGGGGCATCATTTAAACGTTGCTACACGAAAAGATGCAGCTACTGCTAGAAAAAATGAATGGCTTTATGTGTTCTGGATCCGTTCACACTTTACGAGCTACCTGCAAGCTTGGCAACTAGAAAACACGCGATTAAAGAACTCTGAGAGAAGTTGGTTTCACATTCAAAACAGAATGATTATTTACACCATCGCAACCTTAAGTTTATTGACAGCTATCTACCTTTTCTTTGGTCAGTTTGGACTTGTTTGTTTTCTTGCTGCCTCTGTTATAGGTATTTTACAACTAGAAACTGTCAATTATATTGAGCACTACGGATTGCTCAGAAAACAAAACGAACACGGACGCTACGAACGTGTAAAAAGAACACATTCTTGGAACTCTGATCATGTGATTGGTAAAGTAATGCTCTTCAACCTATCAAGACATTCAGATCATCATTATAATGGCAGCAAGCAGTATCAAATTTTAAAATCACTTCCTGAAAGCCCGCAGATGCCAACAGGCTACCCCGGAATGATGCTACTTTCACTCTTTCCTCCTTTATGGTTTTGGTTGATGAACAACAAAATACAAACGCTAAAATAATTTCCTTTATGTCAGCAGAAAAATCAGTCTCGGAAGCCATACAATACAGACGTTCCGTAAGAGTCTATGACGCAGAAAAACCACTTGACACGCAACGTGTAAAACAATGCATTGAACAAGCTGTTCTTGCCCCAAATAGCAGCAATATGCAATTGTGGGAATTTTATCACATCACCTCTAAAGAAGTGATTCAAAAAATTGCCCCTTTTTGTTTCAATCAAAAAGCAGCAACAACAGCACAACAATTAGTGATTATTGTTACACGAAAAGATTTATGGAAAAAACGAGTACAAGCAAATTTAAAAAACCTCAACATACTCTTTCCTCCAAAACCAACATCAGAGCAAAGTGGTAGAGAGAAAATGGCTAGGAATTACTACGGAAAATTAATGCCCTTTACCTATGCAGATTTTTACGGTATTTTTGGATGGTTCAAATACCTTGTGGCACTAATTTCAGGGATATTTAGACCTATGTATCGCGAAGTTCGCGAGCAAGACATGCGTGTTGTTGTTCATAAAACAGCAGCGCTGGCTGCACAAAATTTTATGATAAGTATGGCTGCTATTGGGTATGACACCTGCCCAATGGAAGGTTCAGATACATGGCGTGTAAAACAAGCCATAAAACTACCTGTAGGCGCTGAGATCAACATGATTATTAGCTGTGGCATCAGAAAACCAGAAGGCGTATATGGAGAACGTTTTCGAATTCCTTTTGAAGAAGTATATACCGAAGTCTAGAAAACAAAATGATTCTCTGCTATTTATCTTAACTTATTTACCACACGATACAATCGTGCGGCAGCAGCGTCCTTGGTTCTTAGCTCTTAGGTCTTAAAGCGTAGCGGTCTTGACTCTATTTAACCGGCTTCAATACCAATTTGTTTTCAGAAGTTTCTATTTCTTTTTGATTTAACTTCATCATCACAGATTTCCCATCTAAATATTTTTGAGCTTGATCTTTATAATGTGGACTAAACACATTTCCTGACTGCCCAGTTGGTAAAATCCCCAAACTATGTTCTACATCAGAAAAATCAATCACTCGACGCGTAGAAGGACCCGCATGAATTTTATAATAACCTGTACTATTTAATTTAAAAATTTGATTGTTAATTACCTCATTCCCTCCATTTGTTTCAAAAGGACCTACATTAAAATACTTTCGCAATAAGGCAACTTCTCCTAATGAATGCTTGTGCTCTACAGAAGCCACCCGACTCCATACCCAACCTTCTACATTTTCTCCCAATTGATTTTCTAAAAAAGCAATAGAAGATTGAAATGATTTTGTAATAATGTCTTGTCGTGCTTCCTTCACACCTTTGGTAGTAATATCATCCCACCAAACAGAATTGACCTTGTCAATTTGTGTTAGCCAGATTTTTTTCTGTAATGGCGTATTAATAAACTGTGTAAAACCTGCTTGCATTTCATCTTTAAAAGTATCCACTAAAAACGCGTACATAAACCGGGTGTAAATAGTTGGAGCTACCTTGCCTTTCGCAAACTCTCCGTTCCATTCTTGCAGTTCTTTTAGGCTTTTTAGCTCATTAGGAGTCAGTTTTGACATGTCAATTCCAGTGGCTAATTTTCGAATATTATCTGCTGCTGTTGCCGAGGTAACATCATACACCATGCTAGCTGCATCTTCTTTGGTAAAATCGTTTTTAGCCTCCAATAAATTTACAATTCGCTGCGCTCTATCACGTGGTAAATAATAACCTGGATACAAAATTCCTGCAATAGTGTCTGGCTGATTGTTTGCAGAATACACATAATTCCATGCTGGATTAATCGCTTGTGGATTGTCTTTAAAATCTAAATACTCAACAATCTCATCCTCTCCAGAGGCACCGTCTAAAACAAGCTTAGGATCTACACCTTCTCGAAATTTATACAACTTTGCCGAAGCAAACCAAGCGATGTTCTTTTTTGCATCACCATACATAATATTTAGTCCTGGCGCATGTAATTTACTGGCTGCTTTTCTAAAATCTTCTAACGATGCTGCATGAGACATTTCATAAGAAACCTCCATCAGTTCATTTTTTAATTTTGTATAGATCCATTGCATTGCCATAGGCCTATCATCATCAATATGCTTAATAGCATCATTCATAATAGGGCCATGTTTACTCACCCTAATTTGATATACCGTGTCTTTTTCTCCTTTTATTTTGATGCGTTTTTCAATAAATTTATAAGGAACAAATCCGTTCGGAGTACTGTATTCTTTTGAATTTTTCGGATTGTTTTTTTCGAAATAAAAATCAACATCATCATTTTCAAACATCGTCACACCATAAGCATATGCTCTATTGTGTCCCAACATAGAAAATGGTGTTAAAGCCATATTAAATCCATACATTTCATATGTTGGCGTCTTTATGTGTGATTGATACCACACTGATGGCTGCGCAAAACCAATATGTGGATCATTCACAAGAATAACATGTCCATTTTTAGTTTTATCGGCACCAATTACCCAAGAATTACTTCCTATAAATGGCGAAATCGGCAAGTTGTCATATAAATTATTCATTGCTGTTGCAAAGCCGGCCTTGATCTCTCCATGTTGTTCATTCTTAATATAAACGGTATCCTTCGCTATTGAACCTATTAACTCTTGATAATAAGCCTCTCCTAGCTTCTCTTTTACCTCTGTTAACAACGGATCTGTTTTATGAGCAATCGCAAAACTAAATGCCATATATCCGAAAACATTGTACATGTCTTTCATGGTATAAGTTTCTTTTTTTACACCCACCAAAGAAAACTCGATTGGCGTGGGTCCATTTTCTATAAATTGATTGATTCCATTCAAATAGGCATTCGACAATGCATACACTTCAGAATTAACATCTAAGTTTTCGATTGTTTTTTCAGCCGCTTCTTCAATTCCCAAACTTGAGAAAAACACATCTGTTGGCACTAATTCTCTTCCAAACAGTTCTGCTAATCTTCCTGCAGAAATTCTTCGAATCAGTTCCATTTGCCACAATCTATCTTGTGCGTGTACATAGCCCAACGCCGTATAGGCATCTTTTTGATTTTGTGCATTGATGTGCGGCACACCTACTTCATCATAATACACCGTAACCTCATCCGTAAGATTTTCCAATTCAATTTCTCCATCATAGGTTGGATGTAAGGTTCTGCTATACAACCAAGATCCAACAATTACTACTAAAAGAAGGGCAATAACAATTTTTATAATTTTTTTTATAAGCTTCATTTCGTTTTGTGATTTTTACCAAAGATAACAGAATTAAATTGTATTTTTGAACGGTCATAAAATTACAGCAATGAAAAAAATTCAAATGGTTGATCTTCCTGGTCAATACAAACACATAAAAGAAACTGTAGACGCTTCGATTCAAGAAGTTTTAAACTCAGCAGCCTATATTAACGGCCCTTATGTAAAAGAGTTCCAAGCAGATTTAGAAAAATATCTAGATGTAAAACACGTAATTCCTTGTGCCAACGGAACAGACGCCTTGCAAATTGCAATGATGGGCTTGGGCTTAACCCAAGGCGACGAAGTAATTACAGCCGACTTTACCTTTGCAGCCACTGTGGAAGTAATTGCTTTGTTAAAGCTAACACCTGTTTTGGTTGATGTTGAAGCCGACACATTTAACATGGATATTGAAGCCTTGAAAAAAGCCATCACTCCAAAAACAAAAGCAATTGTTCCTGTACATTTATTTGGACAATGCGCCAATATGGAAGCCGTTATGGACGTTGCCAAAGCACATAATTTACATGTCATAGAAGATACTGCACAAGCCATTGGAGCAGATTACACCTTTAAAGACGGAACCACAAAAAAAGCAGGAACGATAGGAAATGTAGGAACCACCTCTTTCTTCCCTTCTAAAAACTTAGGTTGTTATGGTGATGGCGGTGCCATTTTTACCAATGATGATGACTTAGCGCACACGCTTCGAGGAGTGGTAAACCACGGAATGTACAGGCGGTATTACCATGATGTTGTGGGAGTAAATTCTCGCTTAGACAGTATTCAAGCTGCCGTTTTAAAAACAAAACTACCGCTATTAGATAGCTATTGTGATGCACGTAGAAAAGCAGCAGAATTTTACAGTGCAGCTTTTGCAAGCAATTCAAACATCAGCACACCGGTAATTAGTAATTTTTCTACACACGTTTTTCACCAATACACCTTACAAATTACCAATGGAAAACGTGATGAATTGCATCAACATTTATTAGATAATAATATTCCGAATGCCATTTATTACCCGGTTCCTTTACACGCACAAAAAGCATATACAGATGCACGTTACAACGAAGACGATTTTACAGTAACCAATCAATTGATTGACACCGTAATTTCCTTACCAATGAATACAGAACTAGACATAGAACAATTGGAATTTATTACAAAAACAATTTTAGAATTTGTAGGATAAATTAACAGCTAAAGACTGAAAAAAAATATGAAAAAAATACTAGTTACTGGAGGCTTAGGCTTTATTGGCTCACATACCGTTGTAGAATTACAACATGCAGGTTTTGAAGTTGTCATTATTGATGACTTATCAAACACAACGATAGAAGTGCTAGAAAACATTACTTCAATTACTGGTATTAATCCTGAATTTCATCAGATTGACTTACGAGTAAAAACAGCTGTACAACAGTTTTTCGATACAACTGCTGTTGATGGGGTTATTCATTTTGCAGCTTTTAAAGCCGTAGGAGAAAGCGTTGAAAAACCATTGGATTACTACGAAAACAATATCGGAAGTTTGGTAACTCTGCTCCAAGAAATGAAGAACCACAAGCTCGATCATTTTATTTTCAGCTCTTCCTGTACGGTGTATGGACAAGCTGACGAATTGCCCATTACAGAAAATGCCCCGATTAAAGCAGCGGAGTCTCCGTACGGAAACACCAAACAAATTGGAGAAGCAATTATTAAAGAAAGTTGCAATGCATATGCAATGAATGCCATTGCTTTGCGCTATTTCAATCCAATTGGAGCCCATGAAAGCATTAAAATTGGCGAACTACCTCTAGGAGTTCCTCAGAATTTAATTCCGTTTATTACCCAAACCGCAGCAGGAATCCGTGAAGAGCTCTCTGTTTTTGGTGATGATTACCCAACCTCAGACGGAACCGCTGTAAGAGATTATATTCATGTGGTAGACTTAGCAAAAGCGCATATCGCAGCCTTGCAACGCTTGCTTAACAAACAAAATGAAAACAACTTTGAATACTACAATGTAGGTACAGGTAAGGGTACTTCTGTATTAGAAGTCATCAAGACTTTTGAAAAAGTGTCTGGAAAATCACTACATTATAAAATGGTTGGAAGACGAGAAGGAGATATCACTGCCGCCTATGCAGACACCACTATTGCCAACAAAAAACTCCATTGGAAAACCGAAAAAAGTCTGGAAGAGGCTTTAGCAGCTGCTTGGAAATGGCAGTTGAAACAATAAGCTTGTTAAAGCATAAAAAAAACCTTGCGAATTTAAAAATCTGCAAGGTTTTTTTATGTAAATTTCTTTCTATTTATGCTTCTACAGCAGCCCCACTTGCGGCAACGCTTCGATCAATTTTACGCATCAATCCTTGCAATACTTTTCCTGGGCCTACTTCAATAAATTCAGTTCCGCCATCAGCAACCATTTGTTGTATGGACTGTGTCCAACGTACCGGAGCTGTTAATTGCAACATTAAGTTTTCCTTAATTTCGACTGGATTGGTAACTGCCTTTGCAACCACATTTTGATATACCGGACAGGTAGGCTCATTAAAGGTAGTTGCCTTAATTGCTGCTGCTAATTCTTCACGAGCAGGTTCCATCATCGGAGAATGAAACGCACCACCAACAGGTAACACTAAGGCTCTTCTTGCTCCTTTTTCTGTCAATACCTTACAAGCTTTTTCAATAGCTGTTACTTCTCCAGAAATAACCAATTGCCCTGGGCAATTATAATTAGCAGCAACTACTACGCCATCAATTTCTTTACACGTGTCTTCTACAACAACATCTTCCAAGCCTAAAACAGCTGCCATGGTTGAAGGTTTTATTTCACAGGCTTTTTGCATCGCCAATGCTCTTTTAGAAACCAATTGTAATCCGTCTTCAAAAGACAAAACTCCGTTGGCAACCAAGGCAGAGATTTCCCCTAAAGAATGTCCAGCTACCATTTCTGGCTGAAAAGAATCTCCTAATACGTTCGCTAAAATTACCGAATGTAAAAAAATAGCAGGCTGTGTTACTTTGGTTTCTTTCAATTGCTCTGCCGTTCCTTCAAACATAATATCAGTAATTGAAAACCCTAAGAGGTCATTTGCTTTTTCAAATAGCTCTTGTGCCAATGGAGATTTCTCGTAGAGATCTAATCCCATTCCTGTAAATTGTGCTCCTTGTCCTGGAAAAATATATGCTTTCATCTATTTATGTTGTTATTTTTTTAGTTGTTTGTTTGATGGGGCAAACATACAAATTTTTAAAACCAATCGAAATGCTTACTTTCGTTATATGACCACGCAACAAAAATCTACGGCACAACTAATTTATTTAATTTTAGCGGCACTTTTTATTGCTTCTTTAGTAACGTCTAATCTAATTTTTCAAAAATTTTTTTATTGGTATCCTTTTAACCTTCGTTTTTTTGATGTACCTCTTTTTGAAATATCTGTTGGATTATTGCCATATCCAATCACTTTTTTAATAACAGATATTTTATCAGAAATCTATGGAAAGAAAAAGGCTAACCAGGTGGTTATTGCTGGGATTTTTGCGTCTTTCTTTTCTTTATTAATCATTTACATTTCAAAACAAGTACCCGCTACTTCATGGTCACAAGTTAACGACGAAACATTTTTAACTGTTTTTGGCGCAGCGCCTTTAGCTGTATTTGCTTCTATGATGACGTATCTATTTGCCCAATTTATTGATATCAGAGTGTATCATTTTTGGAAAAAACTCACCAAAGGAAAACATTTATGGCTTCGGAATAATTTTTCAACTTTTACCTCTCAATTTGTTGACACATTAACAATACTCCTTTTACTTTGCTCTTTTGAAATTATTGATTGGGATAAATTCTCGGGGCTATTAATTGGTGGAGTCTTGTTTAAAATTATGATTGCCCTTTTAGACACCCCTATCTTATATGGAATTGTGTTTTTATTTCGGAAAAAATTTAATCTAAAAATTGGTGAAGAAATCTCTGATTAGTTTCAACAAACTTTCTTTTAGTACGGAAAATCATTTCAAAAAAAATAACACATTCACAAACAGTGTTTTATAAGTAATGTAGTTTTTAGACCTACAAGATTTTCAAAACCTTGCAGGTCTTTTAATGTGGCGTTGGATTTAAAACAGGTGATTTTCCTCATATACTTAGGAACTTCTGTAAAGTCTTCATCAATTTTCCGTCTATATCTTCAAACAAAATACCAGATATGAAAAAAACATGGACGCTGATAGGCGCTTTATTTCTATTGCTGAATGCAACTGCACAAACAGCAACACTCAATACGCTATTAAAAACACATGTTGATGAAAAAGGAAATGTAGATTATAAGGGTTTTAAAAAAGACGAAGTTACGCTCAACACTTACCTCTCTTACTTAGCAAGCACACATCCAGAAAAAAGTTGGTCACCATACAAAAAAAAAGCTTTTTGGATTAATGCGTACAATGCCTATACAATCAAAATTATTTTAGAAAACTACCCGTTAAAGAGCATTACAAAAATTACCCAAAAAGGAAAAGATGCCTGGAATATTCCGTTTGCTAATATTGGTGGAAAAATGCACACCTTAAACACCATTGAACATGCCATTTTACGGAAAGACGTTAACGATCCCAGAATTCATGTGGGTGTAAATTGCGCATCAGTATCTTGCCCTAAATTAGCGAATTTTGCTTTTACTGAAGAAAATATTGACGAAAAATTAGATGATTTAATGAAGACATTCATCAACGATACCAGCAAAAATAACATCAGTAAAAAGAAGGTGTCTCTTTCTAAGATATTTGATTGGTTTAAAAGTGATTTTATCAAAAACGGTTCTTTAATTGACTACCTAAATTCCTATTCAGAGATAAAAATTAACAAAAAAGCCAAGGTACGTTTCTTAAAATACGACTGGGGTTTAAATGGAAAGTAGTACCTTTATTTTTCAAAATAAATAACACAAAAAATGTCAAAAACATATTATGATCCCACCGATTTACGAAAGTTTGGAAATATTACAGAATGGAGCGAAGAATTGGGAGCAAAATTTTTCGATTATTACGAAAAAGTGTTTGAAGAAGGCGCTTTAACAGCCCGAGAAAAATCGTTAATTGCGTTGGCAGTTGCACATACAGAGCAGTGTCCGTATTGCATTGACGCCTATACAAAAGATGGCTTACAACGTGGAATTACCAAAGAAGAAATGATGGAAGCAGTACATGTTGGGGCTGCCATAAAAAGTGGCGCAACGCTGGTTCACAGTGTTCAAATGATGAACAAAGTAAACAAATTAGAAATGTAAGCAGGCTGCTAATTTTGCTTTGCAAAATTTTTACAGATCGATATTTTAACGAAAGTTGGAATCTCAATTTTTTAAAAACACAACTATAAACCTCTCGACTGCGCTCGAGAAGACAGACTATCAATAAATGCTCAAAAAATCTCTTTTAGCAAGAAATAACGATTTGGCCAATACGCAACGACAGTTAGAAATTTTATCTAATGGAATTTTTGCGAATGGAGAATTGCCAACCTTTGCAAAAAAAATAAAAGCAACCCATCAGTTTCCCTTACGTCCAAAAAAACTGGAAATTCTGCAGCTAAATTTGGGATATATGTGCAACCAAGTATGCGCACATTGCCATGTAGATGCAGGACCAGATCGTAAAGAAATCATGACCAAAGAAACCATGCAGCAATGTTTGGATGTCATCAAAAAAACAGCAGCACACACCTTAGATTTAACGGGGGGAGCTCCAGAAATGAACCCCAATTTTCGTTGGTTTGTTGAAGAAGCTTCTAAAGCTGGAATCAATGATTTTATTGTTCGTTCAAATTTAACCATCATCCGAGCAAACAAAAAATACTACGATTTGCCTGAGTTTTTTAAAAAATACAACATCCATGTAGTTTCGTCGATGCCACATTGGACCCGTGGAAAAACAGACAAACAACGTGGGGAAGGCGTTTTTAAAACGTCAATAAAAGCGCTACAAGAACTGAATGCTGTAGGCTACGGAATACCTAATAGCGCGTTGAAATTAGACTTGGTATACAATCCTTCTGGAGCTTTTTTACCAGGAGATCAATTGGCATTAGAAAAAGATTTTAAAAATGCATTGAACGAAGATTTTAATATCAACTTTCACCACCTATTTGCAATTACCAATTTACCCATCAGTCGGTTTTTAGATTACCTAATTGCTTCAGAAAATTACGAGGACTATATGATTTCTTTAATCGAAGCATACAACCCAACTGCCGTAGAAAATGTGATGTGTACCAATACCATTTCTGTAAGTTGGGATGGATGGCTATACGATTGCGATTTTAACCAGATGCTACACTTAAAAGTAGCCAGTACAATCCAACACATTTCTGACTACAACGAAGATCTTTTACAAGACAGAAACATCATCATCAATCAGCATTGCTATGGCTGCACTGCTGGAGCAGGGAGCAGTTGCCAAGGAGTAGTTGCCAATTAAATGTAGAATTATAGATGAAAAACAACGAAGAAAGAAAGGGGGTTCCAAAAAAAACAAACGAACTATTATTTGTATTTGTTCGAAATCCTGAATTGGGAAAAGTAAAAACTCGCTTGGCAACAGCTGTTGGAGATAAAACTGCCTTGACCATCTATAAATTTTTATTAGAGCACACAAAAAAAACAACCCAGCATCTACCTTGTGACAAAGCTGTTTATTATTCTGTTAACATCAGAGAACGTGATATTTGGCATAAAAACACTTATCAGAAACACTTACAAAAAGGAGCAGATTTAGGAAGTAGAATGCAACAAGCATTTATCAATTCATTTGCTGATGGCTACGAAAAAGTGGTGATCATTGGCAGTGATTTACCCGATTTAGAAGAACAACACATTCTCGAAGCCTTTCAGCAATTAAACACCAATGATGTGGTATTAGGGCCTGCAAAAGATGGAGGTTACTATTTACTTGGAATGAAAAAACTGCATCCAAATATCTTTCAAAATAAAAAATGGGGAACGGCATCTGTTAGAAAAGAAACATTAAAAGACTTAAAAAAAGTTACCGTACATTTGTTAGAAGAGTTAAATGATGTTGATGTACGTAAAGACATTGAAAACCACCCTTCTTTTGAGCAATTTTTAATATGAAAAAACAACAGTTACAAGAAACAGTAAAATTTTTACAATCTAACGGGATTACACATCCAGAAATAGGTATTGTATTAGGCACAGGATTAAAAAAACTGATTGATGAAATTGACATCGAACAAGAAATTCCGTATGCAAAAATTCCTCATTTTCCAGAAGCAACGGTAGAGTTTCATTCAGGAAAACTTATATATGGCACATTGGCTGAAAAAAAAGTACTGGTTATGTCTGGGCGTTTTCACCTTTACGAAGGATATAATCTTTGGGAAGTTACCTACGGAATTAGAACCATGCGCCAATTAGGCATTACAACATTGCTAGTTTCTAATGCTGCGGGAGCCATCAACCTAAATTTCAAAAAAGGAGATCTTATGTTGATTGACGATCATATCAATTTACAAGGAAGTTCTCCATTAGCATTTAAAGGTGCCAATACTTTTGGACCTATTTTTGCTGATATGCTCGAACCATATTCTAAAAAATTAAATCAACTAGTGAAAGCTATTGCAATAAAACACGACATAGCCTTGAAAGAAGGAACCTATGCTAGTGTAGTAGGGCCGCAATTAGAAACCAGAGCAGAATATAGAATGTTACAAATTTTAGAAGTAGATGCCGTTGGAATGAGTACCGTTCCTGAAATAATTGTGGCAAAACAATTAAACTTGCCCGCTGCTGCCATTTCTGTGTTAACAGACGAATGTGATCCGAAAAACCTACAACCTGTAAACATTGAAGAAATTATTTCGGTTGCAGGAAAAGCAGAACCAAAAATGATCACATTATTTAAAGAATTAATTACTAAAATATAGAACCAAGAATCCCGTGATTCCTGATTTTAATCTTCTCTCTTAAAAATATGAGTTACTTAGAAACAACCCACAACGTATATAAAGAAGCAGCCTTGACTCCAGATATAGGATTATGCTGTACTACAAACCCTATTTGGGAACTTCCTGGATTGAAGATTCCTCGTATCATGCAAGAAATGAATTATGGCTGCGGAAGTACGGTACACGCTAGAGACTTAACCAACAACCCGAAGATGTTATATGTGGGTGTTGGCGGCGGCATGGAGTTGTTGCAATTTTCATATTTCAATCGTCAAAAAGGTGGCGTTATTGGATTGGATGTTGTGGATGAAATGCTAGAGGCTTCTCGTAAAAATTTTATCATTGCTGAAGAACAAAACGCATGGTTTAAAAGCGGCTTTGTAGACTTGAGAAAAGGAGATGCCATGAATTTACCTATTGAAGACAATTCGATTGATGTGGCCGCTCAAAATTGTCTATTTAATATTTTTAAGTCTGATGATTTAAAACAAGCCATTGCAGAAATGTACCGCGTTTTAAAACCACACGGGCGTTTGGTGATGAGCGATCCTACTTGTGAACAACCGATGAATGATGAATTACGCAATGATGAAAGACTTCGTGCCTTGTGTTTAAGCGGAAGCTTGTCTATTGCAGACTATGTAAAAGCATTGACAGATGCTGGTTTTGGAACCATTGAAATTAGAGCTAGAAAACCGTACCGAATTTTAGACCCTAAAAATTACCCTACCGATGAATTGATTTATATAGAATCTATTGAAGTGGCGGCCATTAAAGACCCTATGCCTGAAGATGGCCCGTGTATTTTTACAGGAAAAGCAGCCATTTACTTTGGTGATGAAAACTATTTTGACGACAAAAAAGGGCATGTTTTATTAAAAAACCAACCAATCGCAATCTGCGATAAAACAGCGAGAGATTTACAGGCATTAGGAAGAGACGATATTTATTTCTCGGAATCTACATTCCACTACGATGGTGGTGGCTGTTGTTAAATAAATACTGTTAGTCACTGTGTATTTTGAGTAAATTCATCTCCGATAGCCTCCAATAACTTCTTGGAATCACTACTCCCATTAATTTTTTTGATAAATATTAGTTCTCGATACATTTCCTCGTACCTCGAAAACACTCGAACCGACAATCGTAATGTCACATCGAGTGAATTTGATGTCCGATAGGCAAATCAAATTTGTATCGAGATACATCAAACACAAATCTATAAAATATTCTCAACTCAAAATTTGCGCACTCCTTCACAAGGTTACTGTTTTATGTCTAAAAATACTGCCCAACTCCAAAGACCAATCCTTTGGATGCACCTTTCGTTAATCCATACCCGTAGTCGATTCTAAAAATAGCATTGAATATTTTTTTATGAATAAATCGCAATCCAATTCCTGAAAAAACTTTTACATTTTTACTGTCTATAAAATCGGAGAGTTCTCCTCCAGGGTTTCGCCAAGTTCCAGCATCAACAAATAAATTTCCTTGCAACACAAACAATTTTTTCTCATACAAGGTATGTCTATATTCTGTATTGCACACAATGCTTCCTGTTCCTCTATCCACCAAAATTCCAACCCCTCGCAAATTCACATTATTGTCTAAAGCAAAAGGTGCAAAAGGACTTTTTTTGTTGGATGACAAACCAACTCTCAATCGATTTGCCCAATTTCCTTTTTCTCCAATTCGCGTAAAGTAAAAAAAATCATTCCAAGCAATCAAAAATTTATCTTGATATGCATTCTTTGAAATTACCAATTGGCTATACAACTCATTTTTAAAGCCATTAATGTATTGATAGAAATATGTTAAATCATCATAGGAATACACAAATTTAAACAATGTCTTATTCAGGCTTAATTGTTTCGGAATCGTTGAAGATTCGACACCGCTTATAAAATTATAACGCTCTTTAAAAAGATTAACGCCTAGTTGCATACTGTTTTTTCCATTGATTTCATACATCCCCAGCACTTCAAAAGAGACATTATTATACCTGTAATTTGCTGAACCCTTCTCGAAATACAAAGGTTCTTCACTCGTCCAATTTTGATGATGAATCGCCATTCCAAATGCATTAGAAAACAAATACGGCGCTCTAAAGTGAACTCCATACGAATGGTATCCATTATTTTGATAAAATCCGCCAAAAGCGATGCTTCTTCCTAAAAAATTAAAATCATACAACCCTATTTTATAAGCCAATTGCTTATTTGTAGTCGTCCAAAGATTAATTGCAGGAATCAATGTTTTGTTTTCTTCAATATGTATAAAAACAGTGTACAACTCTCCTTGTGATAAAAACACTTGATAATATGCATAGGAGATTGCGGGAAGTCTCTGCAACCTTTTTATATCCTCATCTAAAACAACAGAATCTAAAACGTCTCCTATTTTTGTTTCTAAAAACGAGGTTAAAAATGTAGTTTTTGTTTTTTTCGCTCCTCTAATTTTTACATCCGTTACTCTTGCTGATTGACAATAACTATTGCCCATTAAGAAAAACATGAACGACAAGGAAATAACGACTCCTTTCATTATTGTGTATATAGTTGTTGAATTAATTTTCCTGCTGGTTTATTTTGTGGCGTAAATCGATTGTTCTTTTCTCCACCAGATTTCTCGACATTATGAAACCATTTCCACAAGAACCCACCTGCAAACCAATCTTCTTTCCAAAACTGATTAAAAATAGCTTGTGTGGCATTTGCTTGCGCTTTTAAATTTACATTTCCTTGAACATGAGCTGAACTCCATGGTTCTTTGGCAGTAAAATTTATACTTCTATAGCCAAATTCTGTAAATAAAATTGGTTTTTGAAATTGCTGTTGAATTCGTTGAATTTCATTTTTATGAGATTCCCACCCTTTTTCTAATTCAGAAACAGAAGGTGTTTTTTGCTCGCTCAACGGAAAATAAGCATCCACTCCTATATAATCTAACTTGTCCCAAAAGGGAACTCTTTTAAACTCGTCCCAATTAGAAGCATAGGTCAATTTTCCTTTATATATATTTCTGATCTTAGCGATCAATTGTATCCAATATATTGGTCTGTTCGCTATAAATTTTTCCAACTCGGTTCCAATACACAAAATATCTGCTTGGATTTCAGCAGCAATTCCTGCATAATCCAATATAAATTTCTCGTATGATTTTTCCAGTATTTTCCAGGCATCTTCAGTCTTCATTTTAATAAAGCCTGTGTATTGCCCACGCCAAACCCAAATTTGAGGTTTTACCATTATTTTTACCTTATTTTTTTGAAATGCTGTCGCATAATGTTTCAAGCCCTTCTTGGTTTCTCCAAACCATTGTCTGTTTGAATTGTACCGTACTTCTGGAGTTTCCAAGCCTTTTACAAACCCAAATGGCATCAAAGCAACAAAATTGCTATGCATTTTTAATATTGGCTGAACATGTTTTATGCTGATGGAATCTTTGGAAGCAACAAAACTAATTCCGTTGATTTTTTGTGCAAAATTTTGAATCGGAATCTGCAAAAAAAGCGCAAGTAAAATAAGAAGTCTACATGTTTTCATAAGAACTCCAAGGTAGCTTAATTTATTTTGTTAGTAAATATCGTAGCCCCAAATTGAAGGTCTGCCCCAATCCAGTATCTCTGCCTCTTACAAAATTACTGTACAACACTTCTAAATTTAAAGCGTTTGTTAATTGACACTTTCCTCCAAGTCCAACAGCGGTATAATTCTGTGTAAAATCTCCAAAACGCTGCGAATGTTGTACAAAACCTAATACCGTAAATTTTTGAGTCGGAAAATAACTCACAAACACACTTGGAGCCGCTAAAAAAGTGTTGTTTGCAAAACTCTCCTCTTTACCAAAATTATATGCTGTATTTAGCTCAGCAAAGAATTGCCATTGTTTGCTTGAAAAAGTATAATCATAGAAAAATTTATTTTGAAAGGCAAATGCCGTTTGATCTAAATACACCCCATTTATATCTGTTTCTTTACTAATAATTGGAATGTAAAATGCGCTTTGAATAGAAAAGTTTACTACGTTTTTTAAAGGTTGAAATTTGATCACAGGCGCAAAAGAAGAAAGTCCTTTTCTTGCCGTAACTGCATTTTTAAGATCAAAAACAGAAATTGCTTGTCTTCCTCCAATTGTGTTAGAACGGTATTCTAAAAGGAGCCCTATATTGATGCGGTTATTTTCTGAAACCCCTGTAAAAATGTCTAAAGATGCTGTGAAAAAGCTGGCTCTTAATACTTTTTTAGTGTCTCCATTTATATCTTTTTTAGTTTCTGTATATAAATTATTAAACCACTTTACATCCCAATCTCCTTTTTTCAATAACTTAGAAGGTGTATACAATTTAAGATTGCTTTCATCTGTTTTGTCTTCCTGAGAAAACCCTTGTGTAACCACTAACAACCCTACAATTGCACATAGTGTTTGTATTTCTATTTTCATAAATAATAAATTAAAATAAATGACAATTTAAAGTTCAGTCGCTTCTTGTATCACTTCGCTTACATATAAAAAAATTTATCCCTTTATTTGTAACAATTCTAAATTACACTCTCTGTTTAAGTTTGTAACTTCACACGCGACAAAACAGCAGACAACGATCAATTTATGGAACACATTGTTATTATAGGAAACGGAATTTCTGGTGTTACTGCGGCAAGGCATATCCGAAAACGGTCTGA
>JAQWOR010000080.1 GCA_029245785.1 Polaribacter sp. | reverse complement strand
TTTTTTTCCGTTTTCTACAACATCAATTACTAAAGGAAATTGAAAAACTTTACCGACCTGCACAATGTTCACAGCAACTGTTTTTTCGAGTGTATTGTAATCATAGCTCACTTGAACCTTTGGATGACCACCGTCAAAATACCATTGATTAAAAAACCAATTCAAGTCCTTTCCTGTCACTTTTTCAAATGCCAATCGTAATTGATGTACTTCTGCAGTTTGGTATTTATAATCGGTTAAATATTGATGTAGGCTTGCATAAAAAGCATCGTCTCCCACATATTTTCGCAACATATGTAAAATAGCACCTCCTTTATTATAACTTACCGCATCGAACATGTCTTCTTTGTTCTTATAATAGAAACGCGCTAAATGTTTGTCGTAATTCTGACCTTGTTTGTAACTTTCTGTATCTTCTAGTAAATGCGCATCTGCATCTTCTTTTCCATATTTATATGCTCTCCATAAGTATTCACTATAATTTGCAAAAGATTCATTGACCGTTAAATTACTCCAGCTTTCTGCAGTTACTAAGTTTCCAAACCAATGATGAAAAAGCTCATGAGCAATGGTGTTTTCTTGTACGTTCTCATCAATCAATTGCCCGGCCATCTGATAGGCTTTCTCGCCATGAATTACCGCCGTTGTATTTTCCATAGCGCCACTTACGTAGTCTCTTCCAACAATCTGACTATATTTGTTCCAAGGGTATTCAATGCCTGTTATGGTAGAGAAAAAACCCATCATTTCTGGCGTGAGGCCAAAAATATCTTTTGCTAAGGGCGCGTATTTCTTTTCTACATAATATTCAATCGGAATGTTTTTATAGCTGTCTTTGATAATTTCATAGTCGCCAATTCCCATAAAGAATAAATAAGGGGCGTGCTTTTGATCCAATTTCCAATAATCTGTTCTTAAATTTCCTTTTTTAATCTGACTAATTAATTTTCCGTTTGATAGCGTTTTAAAATGACTGGGAACAGTGATGTATATTTCTTGTGATGTTTTTTGATTTGGACTATCAATTGTAGGAAACCAACAACTACTTGCTTCGGTTTCTCCTTGTGTCCAGATTTGTGTGGGCTTGTTTTTATTAGCGCCATCGGCATTGATAAAATACAAACCTTTTGCGCCTGTAATAGCAGCACTTCCTTTTTGAGTTACTTTTTCTGGTCTTGCCGTGTAGTTAATATACAGCGTATAGGTTTCGTCTTTTGTATACTTTTTAGGTAATTCAATACGAATTTTAAAACCGTCATAATGATAAGCAAGCTCTTTATCATTCAATACAATGCTATGAATAATCATTGCTTTTGCATCCAAGGTCAGTTTATTAGTTGCGTAAAAATGTGGACGAAGCGTAAGCCACTCCTCTCCTCGCAGCTGCTTTTTTTCAAAATCAAATGCAACGTTTAATTTCGTATGCACCAAGTCATTGATTTTGTCATTTTCTTTTCTATAAATTGTTGCCGGATCTTTGGTTTGTGAAATTGCAATTGTTGCAAAAATCAAGCATAAAAAAAGCGTAAGTTTTTGAAGCTTCATAATTTGTTCATCTTAAAGATTCAAAAGTAACAAAATAATAAGAGGTACTTGTTAATTGCTCGTTAAAAAGAAACCCCGCAATCTTGTATAAAATTGCGGGGTTTATTAAATTAAGCAAACTGTTTATTTCTTTGCAGAAAAGATAGCTTTAAATGACTCTAAATTAGCACCTTTTGAATCAAACTTCACGTCTCGCATCATTTTTACAATTTCTGAAGGATTGATATCTTCTCCAATAATTCTTGCAATTCCAACTCCCTGTGTCGCACCATAACCAAAAGCAATGATTTCATCAATGGCATTTTCAGAACCGGTGTAATACAAGCGTATTTTCATGTTTTTTTCCGTAAAACGCATCAAGCTTTTGTATTCAGATTTTTTTAATATAGAGGAAATCTTAGCTCTTTCTGCTTCCAATTCAGCAGCATTGTCCTTAAAAGGAAGTGCTACGATATTAATTTTCTTTAAGCTGTTCAACGCTTTTTTTGTAGCGTCAGATGCTGTATCAGATTTTAATTGTAAAATATTTGCTGGAATATCAAAGGTTACAAAACCTGACTTCTCTTGACTTTTTACCAAGTAACTCTGCAAAGACTCATTGGTACAAGACGTAACAGAGAGTATTAAAGCGATACTTGCTAAAAGGATTTTTATTTTTTTCATTTGTATTGTTTTAAGTGATGATAGCTTCTAGTAATTAAAAAAAGTGCTTTTTTAGTTAACTTTCTTTAGAAAATTTATCTGCTAATTTTGATAATTTATTGACATCTATAGTTCCTGATAAAGAGATAATAACAGATTCTGCTTCACCTTTGGTCATTTTACTACCCCCTTTTACAAACATTAAAACTTCACTTACATAATCTTTATCTTTTCCTGTCTTTACATAAATTTTAACTCTAGCGCCTTGTTCTTTAATTCGCATCAATTGAGTTAGCTTAGATTTTTTAATTGCTGTGCTCACCATCTCGCTCATTTGATTTGAGATTGCTGCGTCGTTGGTTTTAAAAACTCTTAACTCTTTCAGATCTTGAATCATCTTAAAAACTTCCATAGCCTCGTTGTTCTCTCCATCAACATGTACATTGAACTTTGATAACAATTGAAAAGCGTCTTTGTTGATTACAATAGAAGACACATTATCCATCTCTTCTTATTTGTCAAAAATAGCTTGCCCATAGGTTGTAGCTGAGATTGCCACAAATGCGATTATTGTGATTACTTTCTTCATAATTTACTGATTTACTTGGTTTTATTATTATTTACTTGGTTTAAAAATTTTATTTACAGTGTCTTCATACACGTATAAATTTGCCATTGCTTTATTGCCTTTGTTTAAATTAGAAGACAGAAGCTGCAATGCACTTGTAATTTGAGCATATTGTTCTCTAGCCTGTTTTTCTGCTAAATAATTATTACCCATATATACGCTCACTAATAGCATAACAGAGGCTGCCATAGATAGCCACTTCCAATTCCTCTTTTTGGTGTTTAATTGAATGGGTGCTTCTAGCGTTTCAGCTTTGCTATAATTAAAATAACTAAACATTGCTTTATACTCTTGAAGTTTTGGAGCGACATTGCCTGATAAAAAATAGTTTTTTAATATCACTTCTTCTTGTAAAGAGGTTTCTGCATTTAGATATTTTTCTAACAACGATTCGATTTTAGATAACTCCATAATTGTGTTGTTTTATTAGTTTTTCTCTTATTGATTTTCTAGCTCTTGACAAAGTTACTCTTACTGCTGTTGGTTTTAAGTTTAACATTTTTCCGATCTCTTCAAAATCGTAATCTTCAATGTCTCTTAATTGGATAACCAATTTTTGCTGTTCGGGTAAACTTTCAATAAGCCGATGTACTTGGTTCACACTATCTTGATATTCTAACTTCTTTTCTAAAGCTGTGTCTTTTTCTTTATAATTACTATGCACTAATTTTAAATTAGAGGCTTGTTTTGATTTCAATCGATCAAAACAATAATTCTTTGTCATGGTCATCGCAAACGCCTCTACATTTTTATATTCAGCCAATTTCTCTTTATTTCTCCAAAGTTTAAAGTACAACTCTTGTGTGGCATCTTCTGCTTCTTCCGTAGAAACTAAGAGCCTCTTCGCTAAGCGAAATACTTTATCTTTAAAAGGTAAAACAGATTTTAAAAAGTCTGATTGAGTCATTGATTCAGTTAATTACAAACACAAAAACAATTCTTTTTAATTGCTTTTACAACATTACGACGACGTGTCTTTCATTTTGTTACATTTATTTTTTAAATATACTATAATTCTATAAATTGCGTTTGCATACTAGCTTAGTGTTTGAATGGAAACAGACGAATTTTATAAAGCAAGTGGTTATTGTTATGCTTCCATCCAAACACGAATTCTTTTACTAATTGTTTTATCAATGAAAAACCTTTCGAAATTAAGTATTCTTTTTTTGACAATCTCCATTCTTTTCGCTTGTTCAAAAGAAGATAAAATTCCCGCTGATGTTGCTGTCAATGATTTTATTTGGAAAGGATTGAACGCTTATTACTTACATCAAGACAAGATCTCTAATTTGTCTGACAGAAAATTTTCTTCTCAACCTGAATTAAACAACTATTTAAGAGGCTTTACAGATAGTGAGGAATTGTTTACTTCACTACTCTTTGACCGTCCGAATACAGATAACAAATCGGTATTAATTTCTGATTATAACACCGTTAAAACACCTGCTGTAAGAACTGCTATAACAAATGGTATCGAATTCGGAATTATTGAAGAACCAGGAAATCCAGCAAATGTTTTGGGTTATGTCACTCATATTCTTCCCAATTCTAACGCTACTTTAAAAGACATAACAAGAGGAACGTTTTTCAATGCTGTTGATGGTGTACAATTAACAAAAGAAAACTATACGCAACGATTAAGTGCAACCACAACAGAGTTAAGCATAGCCACTTTTGATGGATCCATAGTAACATCAACCGCTAAAAAAGTACAGCTAACAAAAACGGCATACACACATGTACCGGTATTTATGTCGAAAACATTTGTTGAAGGAACAAACACCATCGGATACCTACTCTACAACAATGATTTTTCTACCAACTATATTGCAGATCTTAATAATACATTCTTAGAATTTAAAAATCAAGGAGCAACTCAGTTGGTATTCGATTTACGGTATAATATTGGTGGAGGAAGTTTTGCAAAAACAATTGCTCAAATGGCAAGCATGATTACAGGTCAGTTTGCCAATCAACCATTGATAAAAGAGAAATGGAATGTAAAAGCACAGCCATGGTTTGAGACAAATCAACCGGATTCATTAATTACAAATTTCTCTGATCAATTAAATCCAACAACAGCGATTAACGGATTGCAGCTAACCGATGTATATCTGATTTTAAACGGAACCAATTTTAAAGGTTCTTCAGCAATCGAATTATTAATCAACAGCTTGCGCAGCTACATAAATGTCCATGTGGTTGGAAGAAAAACAGCTGGAAATAACACAGGAGCCATCACCTTATACAATTCTGCTGATTACGATTTTGAAGGAAGAAATACAGATCATACATATGCTTTGCAACCCATTGTGTTAGAATTTCTAAATAAAAACGACGAATCGTATGCAACTGGAATTATACCAAGCATAGAAACCTGTGCCGAAGAAGACATTCTAAATTTAGGCGTTTTGGGAGAAACTAGCGATCCTTTATTAGAGAACGTACTGAATTATATTGCCACAGGAATAATTGGAGCAAATCCTGTTTGCAATCCAAATAATTTTGAGTTTCTTTACAGTTCAATTCAAGCACAACGAATTTTTGATGCAGGTGTTTTTATAGAGCAAAATTTACCCAATACCTATTAATATACATAACACATGAAATTTATTTTTAAAACAGCATTACTAGTATTCCTTTTAACGATAAGCTCTTGTACCAAAACAAAAATTGGCGTGGAGCAAGATTTTCAAGTCAACAACTTTATATGGTCTGGTTTAAACACCTACTACCTATGGCAAGACAAAGTTCCTAACTTATCGGATGCTCGTTTTTTAAACATGCAAGAATACAATTCGTTTTTGGGCTCAGAATCATCGCCAGAAGTGTTTTTTGAAAGTCTGTTACACCAAAGAGATGTTGTAGATAAATGGTCTTGGATTGTAGATGATTACATTGCTCTTGAACAAGCTTTTCAAGGGATTACAAAACACCACGGAATGGAATTTGGCTTGGCTGCAGTTGAAGGCAGTGCTACAGATATTTTTGGATATGTACGTTATGTGCTTCCCAACTCAGACGCTTCTGATCAAAATGTGCAGAGAGGCATGCTGTTCAATGTCGTAAACGGCACACAATTGACCCGTAGCAATTATGGAAGCTTATTGTTCTCTACAGATTCATATACCATTCATTTGGCAGACTTTGTTGGAGGTGCTTTTGTAAGCAATGGCAATACCATTGCATTAACAAAGTCAGCCTATCAAGAAAACCCCGTTTTTATCAACAAAACCATTACATCAGGTACTAAAAAAATTGGCTATTTGATGTACAATGCATTTACGACTAGTTTTGATGGGCAATTAAACGCCGCATTTTCAACCTTAAAAGCAAGTGGAATTACCGAGCTAATTGTTGACCTACGGTATAATGGAGGTGGATCAATTAGAACCGCAAAATATTTGTCAAGTATGATTACAGGGCAGTTTACAGGAGAGCTGTTTTCTAAAAATCATTGGAATTCACGAATTCAAGGACTCATTTCTACAGAGAACCTTGTCAATAACTTTGCCAATGAGATTGATAATGGTAACATCAAAGAAGCTATCAATAGCTTGCAATTGACCAAGGTGTACTTTATCACTACAGGCAGTAGTGCCTCTGCATCAGAATTGGTAATCAACGGGCTAAAGCCGTATATAGATGTAAAAACAGTAGGCACAAAAACACATGGAAAATATGTAGGCTCTGTTACCTTATATGATTCACCTAATTTTTCTAGAACAGAAGCAAGTACAGAACACACGTGGGCAATGCAACCTATTGTGTTGGAGGTTAAAAATAAACTAGGAGAAAATGCTCCAGATGGTTTTGATCCTGACAAAGAATTAAGTGAAGATTATGCTAATCTTGGCGTACTAGGAGAGCTTTCAGACCCACTACTACAAAGAACCATCACCTATATTACTACGGGAGCAAAAGGAATTTCGACACGCAGCGGACTTCAATTTGAAGAAATTACTAATTCTAAGTTGGAATTACCAACTCGAAATAATATGTATGTAGAGTTGAATGATTTTTAAACTAAAGTTCAAGAACTACTCTTCAATTAAATCGGGTCTAAAATCATTCATTAGGTTTTCATCTTTAGATTTGGCGTGCTTATACCCTGCTTTCCACCATTTTTTCATTAGTACTTTGTCAAAAACCAACGAGTTTGTGGTTAAAACAATAGGTGTATAATATAAGTTCAATTGTACATCACGATGGTTGGCAGACAATTTACCAATCGTAATATTATGCCGCTCTACATGTTCTAGCATAAAATCAAAAACATTCATCATTAATGAAAAGGGATTTTTAGCAGGTAATTTATTCAATTGATGCACCTCTGTTTCTAAGATAATCACATCTATTTCTTTTGCACCGCGTTCTATAGCTTCCTTAATCGGCACAAGGCTTCCAAAGCCTCCATCGCCATATTGGCAATTGTTTTTTTCTAACAAACTCATAAACGGAATGTAATTACAAGAGCCCCAAATCCAATCACAAAAGTCTTCATAACTAAAATCATGTACCGATTTGTATTCTATATGATTGGTGGTTAAATTAGAAAGGGTCACCACCACATCTTTCTCTGTTTTACGGATAGCATCATACATCTTTCTGGTAATCTTATGTTTGATCAACTTTCGTAAATTTTTACTTTCTCCAAAAGTTTTTCTACCGTTGATAAAATTCCACAAGGTATTTAAGTGGTTGATACTAATCACTTTTACGCCGTCTACCTTTTTAACAATAAATGGATTGTTGCTAAAAATAGCTTGTTGATTTACAGATGTGTATAATTCTTTCAATTCATCTAACATTCCCAACGCCAAATGAGAAACCATTAAGCTCCCTGTTGAAGTTCCCACAAAAAGATCATAGTCTTTTCCCTTTTCCTTCATTAAATACTGGGCCACTCCACCTGCAAAGGCTCCTTTGCTACCTCCCCCAGAAATTACCAATGCTTTTTTCATAAACTTCGTGTAGTTTTACTTAATTTGGTCATTCAAAAATATAAAAAAAATGAAAAAAACCTTCCTTTTAACGGCAGTTGTTATGATATGCTTTTCTTGCAAAAAAGAATATCAGCCTAGAGCGATAGATACAGTTACTATAAAAAAAATTACTATAGATAGCACCAGCATAAGAGCCATACTTCCTCTAGCAGAGACAAAAATGTCATTTGCAGGTTCTAATGGC
Organism: Polaribacter sp.; assembly: GCA_029245785.1. Lineage (GTDB taxonomy): Bacteria > Bacteroidota > Bacteroidia > Flavobacteriales > Flavobacteriaceae > Polaribacter. The sequence continues at coordinate 10,288 of JAQWOR010000080.1, read as the reverse complement.
ACTATCGGTTTCACTGCAGATAATGGCGCTACTTGGTTACGAGAAACCATAACTTACAAAGACTCTATACAGCCTTCTTTTAGAAGTATCGCAAGCAATTCATCAAATACATTTGTATTGAGCGTTGGCAACCCTGCCCTGCTCTACAAAGTTTTTAACGAAGCAACAAAAATAGTATACACTGAAAAGCATCCTAATGTGTTTTATGATGCCATGGCCTTTTTTGATGAGCAATACGGAATTGCTATTGGAGACCCAACAGAAAATTGCATCTCCGTAATTCTAACCAGTGATGGTGGAAACACTTGGCAAAAAGTAGCTTGTAATAAATTACCTGCTGCAAATGAAGGAGAAGCGTCTTTTGCTGCCAGTAATACAAATATTGCCATTGTAAACAATACTGTTTGGGTAGTGACTGGTGGAACAAAAGCACGTGTTTTTAAGTCGACTGACAAAGGGCAGACATGGAAAGTTTTTGACACGCCTATCATTCAAGGGAACGGTCCACAGGGAATTTATTCTGTTGATTTCCATGATGAAAATACGGGGATTATTGTAGGTGGAGATTATTCGAAACCCAATGAAAACAAAGCTACAAAAGCCATTACAAAAGATGGAGGAAAAACGTGGACATTGGTTGCAGACGGACAGAGTCCAGCTTATAAAAGCTGCGTGCAATACGTTCCGAACACCAATGGAAAAGAAGTTTTTGCTGTTGGAAAAACCGGAATTTCTTTTTCCAATGATGGAGGAATTACCTGGAAAGAAGTCAGTACAGATGGCTATTATGCAATTCAATTTGTAAATAGAAATACGGCCTGGTTGTCTGGGCATCAAAAAATAGGAAAATTAGTATTGAAATAACTTTCTAACCCCCTTTATTTAGCTTTAAATTTTCTACATTTGGGGTCAAATTTTGAATTCATGAATGCAAAGCACATCACCGATAGGTTTATTAAATATGTAAAAATTGACACCGAATCTGACCCTAACAACCCTGCTTTTCCAAGTACTGAAAAGCAATGGGATTTGGCACATGTTTTAGTGGCCGAATTAAAAGAAATTGGAATGAATGAGGTTACACTAGATGACAACTGTTACATCATGGCAACCTTACCTAGTAATGTAGATTATAAAGTGCCCACCATTGGTTTTGTTTCGCATATAGATACAAGCCCAGATTTTACTGGAGCCAATGTGCAACCGCAGATTCATGAAAATTACGACGGAAAAGACATTCTTTTAAACAAAGCAGAAGGCATTATCTTGTCTCCTGATTACTTTGAAGACTTGCTACAATATAAAGGACAAACAATTATCACTACTGATGGAACCACGCTTCTTGGGGCAGATGACAAAGCAGGAGTTACAGAGATTGTTTCTGCCATGGAGTATTTGATTCAACACCCAGAAATCAAACATGGAAAAATAAGAATTTGTTTTACTCCAGATGAAGAAGTTGGCAAAGGCGCACATTTGTTTGATGTGGAGAAATTTGGTGCAGAATGGGCCTATACAATGGATGGTAGTGAGGTTGGAGAATTGGAATATGAAAATTTCAATGCCGCTGGAGCAACTGCAACCATTACTGGTAAAATTGTGCATCCAGGATATGCCAAAGGAAAAATGATCAATTCTATGTTGATTGCCAATCAATTTATTGCGGCACTTCCACAAGGCGAAGTTCCTGAAAAAACAACAGGCTATGAAGGTTTTTTTCATTTACATGACATGCATGGTAACGTAGAGAAAACGGTATTGAAATACATCATTCGAGATCATGATATGGACTTGTTTCAACAACGAAAAACAACTTTTCAAAAAGTGGCAAATGAGATCAATAAGCAATTGGGGAAAGAATTAATTCAGATAGAGATCAAGGATCAATATTTTAATATGAAGGAAAAAGTACTTCCCGTAATGCATATTGTTGATATTGCTGAAGAAGTAATGTGCGATTTAGGTATCACACCATTAATCAAAGCAATTCGTGGAGGAACCGATGGCTCTCAATTATCTTATAAAGGCTTGCCGTGTCCGAACATCTTTGCAGGCGGACATAATTTTCATGGTCGTTATGAATATGTTCCTGTAGAGAGCATTGTAAAAGCAACCAAAGTGATTGTTGGAATTGCACAAAAGGTTGCTGAAAAGTTTCAATAACCGCATGTGTCTTTGTTGTACTTAAATTTTTTAAATTAAACATAGGCTACGCCGAAAAGATAAAAAACACTAAAGCTTGACACTAAAAACCGGTGAATTTCCATTACCCAATCAAATTGAACACAGGCTCCCACGAGGAAGACAACCTCTTTTAGTCTTTAACTGATCACCGGACAACACATTAGTCTTGTCTCTAGTTTCTTGATTCTTGATTCTTGATTCTGATTTTTAATTTTCACCTTTTCACTTCTAGTTTTATTATCACAAAATTTAACAATTTGTTTTATTTTTTAACTTTTATACTGTTGTCTTATTACTTTTTCTATTTTTGCCTTCAACATTAAAATAAGAACCCTGTGAACAATAAAGAGTTACTTCAACTGACAGCAACATATGGAAGTCCATTGTATGTGTATGATACTGAGGAAATAATTTCACAATACAATTCTATTACAAAAGCTTTTGCCAATGTAAAGAATGTAAAAATTAATTATGCAGTAAAGGCGCTATCCAATATCAATATTTTAAAGGTTTTTAAACAATTAAAATCAGGATTGGATACCGTTTCTATACAAGAAGTAAAACTAGGATTGTTAGCAGGTTTTGATCCCAAAGATATTATTTTTACTCCCAATGGTGTTTCTATTGAAGAAATTGAAGAAGTAGCCAATCTTGGCGTACAAATTAACATCGACAACTTGTCTATTTTAGAATTGTTTGGGCAAAAACACCCAACAATTCCTGTTTGTATTCGCATCAATCCGCATGTAATGGCAGGTGGAAACAGTAAAATATCTGTAGGACATATCGATTCTAAATTCGGAATTTCCATTCACCAGGTTCCACATATACAACGTGTTGTAGAAAACACAAGAATGCATATCAACGGAATTCACATGCATACAGGGTCTGATATTCTAGATATTGATACGTTTATATTGGCAACAGAAATTCTTTTCAATACCGCCAAGCATTTTAACGCACTTGAGTTTATTGATTTTGGAAGTGGCTTTAAAGTACCTTATAAAGAAGGAGATATCTCTACAGATATCAATCAATTAGGCAAACAACTTTCAAAACGATTTAATGAGTTCTGTAAAGAATACGGAAAAGAATTGACCATTATGTTTGAGCCAGGAAAATTTTTGGTGAGCAAGTCAGGTTCTTTTTTAGCAAAAGTAAACGTAATCAAGCAAACTACGTCTACCGTATTTGCAAGTGTAGACAGTGGATTTAATCATTTAATTAGGCCCATGATGTACAATTCTTACCACCATATTACCAACATATCCAACCCAAAGGGGAAAGAACGCTATTATTCGGTGGTGGGTTATATTTGCGAAACAGACACTTTTGCCTCGAACAGGCGCATTAGTGAAATTAAAGAAGATGACATTTTATGCTTTCACAATGCAGGTGCTTATTGCTTTTCTATGGCATCAAATTACAACTCTAGATACCGCCCTGCAGAAGTAATGCTGCATCAAGGACAAGAATACTTGATTCGAAAAAGAGAAACCTTTGACGATATCTTAAAAAATCAAGAAATAATTGATTTTTCATAAGATAAATCTCCTTTTTTTGAAATTTTCGTAAAAATAAAGTTTTACCATTGTCACTTTAAAATATAGCATACATTTGTAGTGTGAATAACGCAATACGAAATACAAATTCTACAAAAGCTACTCCTGTGGCTAGTATTTCTACGGTGTCTTTTCGTGCAATTATTTCTACAGGCACAATTACCCTTTAGGGGGTTCTTTTTACACATATTATCTTTAGGTTTTAGTTGTTTTTTAAACATAAAAAACACACACATTGTATTTAATTATATCAACATATTTATCATCCAAAAATGAAAGTTTTAAAATTTGGAGGCTCATCAGTAGCGAATAGCAATACCATTAAACAAGTTCTAAATATTATAGGACAGGTATCAAAAAATCAAAAAATAGCAGTTGTTGTTTCTGCATTTGGCAAAACAACAGATCAATTGGTAAGGGCTGCAAACTTAGCTTCAGATCAAAATGAAACATATAAAGAAATTTTACAAGCAACCGAAAATCAACATCTTACGGTTGTAAAAAAACTCATTCCTGTAAGTAAGCAAAGTGAAGTTTTAAGTCACGTAAAGCGCTTGTTCAACCATTTAGAAACCTTGCTAGAAGGAACTTATTTACTCGAAGAGCTATCTCCAAAAACCTTAGCAACGATTACTAGTTTCGGAGAATTGTTATCGTCATATATCATTGCCAAAGCGGCAAAAAGCAATCAATTAGATTGTGCATATAAAGACAGCAGAGAGTTGATTATCGCTACGAATCAGTATCAAAATGCGCAGGTAAATAAACAACTTACCTATAAAAACTGTCAAGCTTATTTTTTAAAATCAAAAGAACAAGTTACACTCTTACCAGGGTTTATAGCAGGTACTGTTGATCAAAAAACAACCACATTAGGTCGTGGAGGTTCTGATTATTCTGCAGCCATTTATGCTTCAGCCTTGGGTGCAGATGAATTGCAAATCTGGACAGATGTTAGCGGGTTATTTACTGCAAACCCGGCACTTGTAAAGCAAGCTTTTGCCATTCCACACATTTCCTATCAGGAAGCGATGGAATTGTCGCATTTTGGAGCAAAGGTCATCTACTCTCCTACCATACAACCTGTGTTAGAAAAAGGTATTCCAATAGTCATCAAAAATACGTTTGCCCCTCAAGACAAAGGAACACTGATTACCAAAAATACAGACCATAAAAACCCTGTTAGAGGAATTACTCATATTGGAGGCATTACACTGCTCACTTTAGAAGGAAGTGGGATGGTTGGAATTCCTGGGTTCTCTAAACGATTGTTCGAAACGCTTTCTTTACAAAACATCAATATCGTTTTAAGCACCCAAGCATCTTCAGAACACTCTATTTGCATTGGTATTTATGATACCGATGCTGATAAAGCAGCCAAAAGCATCGATGAAACATTTAATATTGAAATTATGCAACACAAAATAAATCCAGTAGTTGTAGAACAGGGCCTTGCCATTATTGCCTTGGTTGGTGATACCATGAAAAACCATCAAGGATTGAGCGGAAAGATGTTCAGTGCTCTAGGAAAAAACAATGTAAACATAAGGGCTATTGCACAAGGAGCTTCAGAAAAAAATATTTCTGCAGTGATCAATAGCAACGATGCGAAAAAAGCGCTGAATACCTTGCACGAGCAATTTTTTGAAGAAAACATTAAGCAATTGAATTTGTTTGTAACAGGTGTTGGAAATGTTGGCGAACGTTTTTTAGCGCAAATCAATCAACAAGGCGACTATTTAAAAAAGCACTTAAAATTAAACATTCGAGTAATTGGTATTTCAAATTCTAAAAAAATGCATTTTTGTGAAGAAGGAATCAATCTAAGCACTTGGAAAACGGATTTACAGCATGGAGAGGCAAGCAGTTTAGAAGCTTTTTTCAACAAATCAAAAGCATATAATTTGAGAAACAGTGTCTTTGTAGACAATACTGCAAATCAATATGTTTCTAAAGTGTATGAAAACTATTTACGCCAAAATACAGCAGTGGTTACTTGTAATAAAATTGCCTGTGCTTCTGATCTTAAAAATTACAAGACTTTAAAAAGAGTTTCTAGAAAATACAATGTACCTTTTTTGTTTGAAACCAATGTTGGTGCAGGATTGCCAATTATTGACACCTTGAAAAACTTGATTGCTTCTGGAGACAGAGTGCATACAATTCAAGCGGTCTTGTCAGGGAGTTTGAATTTTGTTTTTAACAATTTTGACCTCAATTCAACATTTCATGATGTGGTTGCAGAAGCTCAAAAAGAAGGATATACAGAGCCAGATCCTAAAATAGATTTGAGCGGTGTAGATGTGGCTAGAAAAATATTGATTTTAGCAAGAGAAAGCGGTTTTGAATTAGAATTGTCTGACATCGAGAACAATGCCTTTTTACCGAAGAAAAGTTTAGAAACTACTAGTAACGATGGCTTTTATGCTTCGTTAATTGAATTTGAAACTCATTTTCAAGAACTATATAAAGAAGCCACAATGAAGAACTGTCGCTTAAAATATGTAGCGGAGTTTGTCAACGGAAAAGCCAAAGTAGGCTTGCAGCATATTCCTGCAGATCATCCGTTTTACAATTTAGAAGGAAGTGATAATATCGTTTTGTTTTTTACAGACAGATACCCTATAAACCCTTTGCAAATTAAAGGTGCGGGTGCAGGTGCAGACGTGACTGCTTCTGGGATTTTTGCAGATGTAATTAGAATTGGAAATAAATAAAATATGGAAGAAATTAAGCTCTTTGCTCCTGCAACGATTGCCAATGTTTCTTGTGGTTTTGACGTCTTAGGCTTGTGTTTAGACACTGTTGGCGATGAAATGACCATTCGAAAAACAACTACAAAAGGCGTCACCATTAGTAAAATAATCGGACAACCATTGCCGCTTGATCCTGCTAAAAACGTTGCTGGAGTTGCAGCATTGGCCTTATTAAAACAACTTGATATCAACACTGGATTTGACATTCAAATTATAAAAAATATCAAGCCAGGAAGTGGTATTGGAAGTAGTGCTGCAAGCGCTGCGGGTGCCGTTTTTGGCATCAATAAACTATTAGGAACGCCTTTTTCAATACATGAACTCATTGAGTTTGCAATGGAAGGAGAGAAATTAGCAAGTGGAACGGCACATGCAGACAATGTTGCTCCTGCCCTTTTGGGTGGATTTACCTTGGTTCGCAGTTACGATCCGTTGGATATAATCAAAATCAACACTCCAAAAGAATTGTATGCAACAGTAATTCATCCGCAGATAGAAATTAAAACTTCTGATGCGCGCTCTGTACTAAAACAAAAGATAAGTTTAAAAGAGACCGTAATACAATTAGGAAACCTTGGTGGTTTAATCAGCGGATTATATACAGAAGATTACGATTTGATCAGTAGATCTTTACATGATGAAATTGTAGAGCCGTACCGATCTATTCTCATTCCAGAATTCGATACTGTACGAGAAGTCGCTAAAAAAGTAGGCGCTTTAGGAACAGGCATCTCAGGTTCTGGCCCTTCTGTTTTTGCCTTGAGCAAGGGAAAAGAAATTGCAAAAACAGTAGGAGAAGCGATGTCAAAAGTGTATCAAAACACAACTATTGACTTTGATGTTCACGTTTCAAAAATCAACTCAACAGGTGTAAAAATCATCTAAATACATGATAAAAAAAATTAACGCTAGCTATCAAGACGACCTGCAAGGTTTTTAAAACCTTGTAGGTCTGAAAACAAGTAACTTTATTCAAATACTTTTAAAATATTTAACATAAAAGCAACACCACATGAACTATTACAGTTTACATCATAAAGCAAACAATGCGTCCTTTAAAGAAGCCGTAATCAATGGGTTGGCTTCTGATAGAGGTTTGTATTTTCCAACAAAAATCACACCATTACCAGCAGCGTTTATCAAGAACATAGACACCTACTCCAATACAGAAATAGCCTTTAAGGTAATTGAGCAATTTGTTGGAAATGACATTCCAACAAAAACACTGAAAAAAATTATTGAGGAAACATTAAATTTTGATTTCCCAATTGTCCCTATTGAAAAAAATATAGGCGCTTTAGAATTGTTTCATGGGCCAACCATGGCTTTTAAGGATGTTGGCGCACGTTTTATGGCGCGTTGTTTGAGTGAGTTTAACAAGAACAATAAGCAGCAAGTAACTGTTTTAGTGGCTACTTCTGGGGATACTGGAGGCGCTGTTGCTGATGGGTTTTTAGGTGTTAAAGGCGTTGATGTTGTTATTTTATATCCAAGTGGAAAAGTAAGTGACATTCAAGAAAAACAATTGACCACGTTGGGAAAAAATATTACTGCTCTCGAAGTAGATGGTGTTTTTGACGATTGCCAAGAGATGGTAAAAACCGCGTTTTTAGATCCTGAAATTAACAGGACTCTTACTTCTGCAAATTCTATAAATATAGCGCGTTGGCTACCGCAAATGTTCTATTTTTTCTTTGCGTACAAACAATTATACAAGCAACATAAAGAACTTGTTTTTTCAGTGCCAAGCGGAAATTTCGGAAATATTTGTGCAGGAATGATGGCTCAAAAATTAGGACTTCCTATTCAACATTTTGTGGCCTCTACCAATATAAATGACACCGTTCCTAACTATTTAAAAAAAGGAACATACAATCCCAAACCATCAATAGCAACCATTTCTAACGCAATGGATGTAGGAAATCCTAGTAATTTTATCAGAATTCAAGAATTGTTTGAGAATGATATTGACCAACTAAAAACGGCCTTTTCTTCGGTTGCTTTTTCTGATGACGACACGCGTGCTGCCATGAAAGAAATCTATGCCAACTCAAGTTATATTGCAGACCCACATGGTGCGGTCGGGTATCTTGGGCTAAAAACCTATGGGCTATCAAAAGAGACTTATGGCGTGTTTTTGGAAACAGCACATCCTGTAAAGTTTTTAGATGTGGTTGAAGAAACCCTTGACACAACTATTGAAATTCCGAGTCAGATTCAATCAGTGCTACACAAGAAAAAGACATCCATTAAAATTTCGAATTACGTTGGTTTAAAAGATTTTTTAAACGGGTAATCAAGGTTCATTTTGAGCCTTCTTAGCCGTAGTGTAATGACGTTAAATAAATAATTCGTCATTGCGAGAAGAGAAATCGACGAAGCAATCTTTTTCAGTAAAAAAAAACAGCTATACAACGAACTCTGTTCAGGAATTTCACTATTTTCGAAGCACGTAAAATACGTTTCTATGAAAGTATGCATTGCTGAAAAACCAAGTGTAGCAAAAGAAATCGCTAACATACTGGGTGCCAACACCAAACATGATGGCTATTATGAAGGCAACGGCTATGCAGTCACCTATACTTTTGGACATTTATGCACGTTATTAGAACCTAAAGATTACAAACCACATTGGAAAAGTTGGGATTTAAACAACTTACCAATGCTTCCAGAACGGTTTTCTACCAAGGTAACCGATAATAATGGTATTCAAAAACAATTTAACATTGTAAAAAAATTGTTTGACAGTGCATCAGTTGTCATCAATTGCGGAGATGCTGGTCAAGAAGGAGAGTTGATTCAGCGTTGGGTATTGCAACAGGCAAACTACACAGGGAAAGTAGAACGATTATGGATTTCTTCTTTGACTGAAGAAGCGATTCGAGAAGGTTTTAAGAACCTGAAGCCTTCTGAAGAGTATGATAATTTATTTTACGCAGGGTACTCTAGAGCCATTGGAGATTGGCTTTTGGGGCTAAATGCCACGCGTCTATTTACGGTAAAGTTTGGTGGCTACAAACAAGTGTTGTCTGTGGGAAGGGTACAAACACCTACATTGGCTATGTTGGTAAATCGGTTTCAAGAAATTCAAAATTTCAAGTCACAACCTTATTGGGAATTACAAACAACTTACAGAAATATACTGTTCAACTATGAAGAAGGACGTTTTTTAAAAAAGGAAGATGGCGCTATTTTAGCATCGAAAGTAACAAAGAGTGATTTTGAAATTGTGTCTGTTACGAAGAAGAAAGGAAAAGAATACGCTCCGAAATTATTTGACCTAACAGGATTACAGGTGTATTGCAATACCAAATTTGGTTTTTCTGCGGATGAAACACTGAAAATAGCACAGAAATTGTACGAAATGAAAGTGGTCACCTATCCAAGAGTTGACACAACCTTTCTACCCAATGATGTCTATCCAAAAGTACATGGAATTTTAAGCAAGCTAACCAACTATAGTACACTTACGCAACCACTTTTAGGAAAGAAGACCAAGAAATCATCCAAAGTTTTTAATGATAAAAAAGTAACCGATCACCACGCGATTATACCCACAGGAATACAAAGCAATTTGCCTTATAACCAACAGCAAGTGTATGACATCATTACCAAACGTTTTATTGCCGTGTTTTATCCAGATTCTGAAGTTTCCAATACTTCTGTACTTGGAAAAGCAGCTGATGTACCTTTTAAAACCACTAGTAGTCAGGAGACAGCGATTTTTTAAATTTTGAAGCCGTGGTTTCTCTAAAGAAGAGATCGTTGATTGTGTATGTTTTTTAG
>JAQWOR010000015.1 GCA_029245785.1 Polaribacter sp. | reverse complement strand
TGAAAGAGACTGCAAGAGACTATTCGTTTTTATTAGATTTAGAAAATAAGCTCAAATAGCCGAAAAATCAATTACGGTTATCATTAAAAGAATACAGATTGTACATTTTAAGTACATAAAAAGTAAAGAATGACAAGAAATAAAAAGATTACACAAAACATATTAGATTTAATTGGTCAAACACCATTACTTCAGCTACAAACCATCACAAAAGACTTAAAAGGGAGTTTTTATGCAAAATTGGAAGCCTTCAATCCAGGACATTCTGTAAAAGATAGAATTGCCATTCACATCATTGAAAATGCTGAAAAAAAAGGAATTCTAAAACCTGGAGATACCATTGTAGAAACAACTTCAGGAAACACAGGTTTTAGCTTGGCGATGATAAGTATTATAAAAGGTTACAAATGCATTTTGGCAATAAGCAACAAGTCTTCGCAAGATAAAATAGACATGTTAAAGGCAATGGGAGCAGAAGTACATGTCTGCCCAGCCAGCGTTCCTGCAAATGATCCACGTTCTTATTATGAAGTTGCAAAACGAATTCATAAAGAAACTCCGGGGTCTATTTATATCAATCAGTATTTTAATAAACTAAATATAGACGCGCACTACCAAACAACAGGACCAGAAATTTGGGAACAAACCGACGGAAAAATCACACACCTTGTTGCTGCTTCTGGTACAGGAGGAACCATTTCTGGTGTCGCAAAATATTTAAAAGAACAAAACCCAGATGTTAAAATTTTAGGAGTAGATGCTTTTGGTTCTGTATTGAAAAAATAACATGAAACTGGAAAATTTGATGAAACTGAAATAGGGCCATATCGTATAGAAGGATTGGGAAAAAATTTAATTCCAGATGCCACTAATTTTGACCTTATCGATGCGTTTGAAAAAGTAACAGACAAACATGCTGCATTTAAAGCACGTGAAATTGTAAGTAAAGAGGGTATTTTTCTAGGCTATACAAGTGGTGCGGTAATGCAAGCAACAGAACAATATGCAACGATGGGGATGTTTGATGAGAATAGCCATGTTGTGCTCATTTTTCCAGATCATGGATCGAGATATATGAATAAAATTTATAGTGATGTTTGGATGCAAGAGCAAGGGTTCTTAAAACTTGAAAATCAAGAAGGTAAGGTTGTTAATTTATAAGAAACCGCATAAAATATATAAAAGCCTCTGAATGTCAGAGGCTTTTTTTATTTGAAAATCCTTAAAAATTCAGTTAATTTGCAATTGCAAAAGTTAAAATAGATGAAGGATTTATTTGAAAGAATAAAAAATGATAAAGGACCCCTTGGTAAATGGGCAGATGTAGCAGAAGGATACTATGTGTTTCCAAAGCTAGAAGGGCCAATTTCTAACAGAATGTTGTTTAACGGCAAGAGGGTAATTACTTGGAGTATTAATGACTACTTAGGATTAGCCAATCACCCAGCAGTTTTAAAGGCAGACGGAGAAGCGGCAGCAGAACACGGAATGGCATACCCAATGGGAGCCAGAATGATGTCTGGACACACTGTTTTTCATGAGCAATTAGAAAAAGAATGTGCAGCCTTTGTAGAAAAAGAAGCTGCATATTTGGTGAACTTTGGATACCAAGGAATGGTTTCTGCCATTGATGCTTTGGTTACTAAAAACGATGTGATTGTCTATGATATGGATACACATGCATGTATCATTGACGGCGTTCGTTTGCATGCAGGAAAACGTTTTGTTTACAAACACAATGATATAGAAAGTTTTGAAAAGAACTTAAAAAGAGCAACCAAAATGTCTGAAAAAACAGGAGGAGGAATTCTTGTGATTTCTGAAGTTGTTTTTGGGATGCGTGGACAACAAGGAAAGTTAAAAGAAATAGTTGCATTAAAAAAGACCTATAACTTTAGGTTACTGGTAGATGATGCACATGGTTTTGGAACCTTGGGAGATCAAGGTAAGGGTACCGGTTTTGAGCAAGGAGTGCAAGAGGGAATAGATGTTTATTTTGCAACGTTTGCAAAATCTATGGCTGGAATTGGGGCTTTCTTTGCGGGTGATAAAGAAGTGATACAGTACCTACAATACAATATGAGATCTCAAATGTTTGCAAAGTCATTGCCAATGGCAATGGTTAAAGGTGCATTAACAAGGCTAGAGATGTTGCGTACCATGCCAGAATTGAAAGATAAATTATGGCAAAACACCAATGCGTTGCAGGCCGGATTAAAAGAGGCTGGTTTTGACTTAGGAAATACAGAGACCTGTATAACACCCGTGTTTTTAAAAGGAGAAATACCAGAAGCGATGGCAATGGTAAATGACTTGCGAGAAAATTATGGCGTGTTTTGTTCTATCGTGGTATACCCAGTGATTCCTAAAGGGTTGATTATTTTAAGGTTGATACCTACCACAACACATACTCAAGAAGATATTGATGAAACCATTACAGCTTTTTCTGGAATACGAAGTAAGTTAGAAGGCGGTGTTTACAAACGTATAGCAGCCTCAGTAGCCTTGTAATATTTTATTATTAAAGCATAAAAAAAGCCTCAAGTAAATCTTGAGGCTTTTTTCTTTTCTAACGTTCTCTACGTCTTCTTCCAAATCCACCAGACTTTTTGTCTTTAGAATTTCTGTCTGGTCTGTCAGCGGTTCTAGATCTTCTTTCTGAAGTACCACTTTTTCTGTCAGAACTACGTCTTCTTCCAAATCCGCCACCGTCTTTATTTCCAAAAGATTTTTTACCGCGTCTTCGCCCACCGCCGCCATCACGTTCTTTTTTTGTGATTTCAATATTTACATTTCTGCCATTAAATTCTGGATGGTTTGCTTCAAAAGCTTCTAAAGCGCCAGATTCATGGTTTTTATCAATCTCAAAGAAAGAGAAGGTGTCTAGAATATCTATAGCTCCAATATCTATATTGTCTGTAATTCGTTGATCGTTGATCAAGCCAATTAAACGAGCTGGATTTAAATTGTCTTTTCTACCTATATTGATAAAGAAACGAGTCATATTTTCATCTCTAGCTCTTCCTCTAGATCCTGATGAAGAACTTCCGCCTCTAGAAGATGATAAGTCGTTTAAGTCTTGCGCATTTTTATAATAAGATAAGAAGTTGTTAAACTCTAAAGAAACAAATTTTTGAATCAATTCTTCTCTGTCTAAACCTTCTAGTTTTTCATAAATACTAGGCAAAAATTCTTCAATATCTTTGGTGTTAACCTCAACATTCTGCACCTTATCAATTAAATGCATCAATTGGTTTTGACAAATTTCTTTTCCAGACGGAACAGCAACTTGTTCAAACTTCTTTTTGATAATTCGTTCAATAGCACGGATTCTTCCTTTTTCTTTGCTATTTACCAGTACAATTGAGATTCCTTTGTTACCAGCTCTGCCGGTTCTACCACTTCTATGCGTATAGTTTTCTATTTGATCTGGTAATTTATGGTTGATGACATGTGTAAGGCTATTTACATCCAATCCACGAGCAGCAACATCAGTTGCTACTAAAACTTGAATGCTTTTCTTTCTAAATTTATCCATCACACCATCACGTTGTGCTTGTGATAAGTCTCCGTGTAGTGCATCTGCACTATAACCATCTTTAATTAGGTTATTGGCAACTTCTTGTGTTTCTCTACGGGTTCTACAAAAAACGATTGCATAAATATCAGTATTCACATCAGCAATTCTTTTTAATGCAGCATATCGAGTTCTTTCAGTAACTAAATAGTACTCATGATTTACACTATCTGCACCTTGATTCTTTTGCCCAGAAGTAACTTCTACCGGATTGTCCATGTAGTTTCTAGCAATGGACTCTACTTCTTTAGGAAACGTAGCTGAAAACAACAAAGTTTGCTTCGTTTCTGGAGTTACTTCTAAGACTTGATCTAGCTCATCTTTAAACCCCATATTTAGCATTTCGTCTGCTTCATCTAAAACCACCCATCTGATGTTTCCTAATTTTAAAGCCCTGCGTTTAATTAAATCTACTGTTCTTCCTGGAGTTCCCACTACAATTTGAGAACCTCTTTTTAGCGACCTGATTTGCTCATCAATATTAGCTCCACCATAAACGGTTGTTACTTTTATTTCTGGAATGTACTTAGAAAAGTCTTGTATGTTTTTTCCGATTTGTACAGCCAGTTCTCTCGTTGGAGATAGAATGATTGCTTGCGTATTTTTACTACCTCTGTCTATTTGCTCTATTATAGGCAAACTAAAGGCCGCTGTTTTACCAGTTCCTGTTTGTGCAAAGGCTTTTAAATCTTGTGTAGATGCAATTACTTGTGGAATTGCTTTTTCTTGAATTACTGTAGGATTTTCATATCCCAAATCTGTTAAGGCCTTGTTGATTTCTTCTTTAAGGCCCAACTCTAAAAATGTTGACATTCTGTGAATTGTTGTGAATTCACAGATACCAGCATCTGTAAACTCGGATTATAAATTTTCGCTATAGCTTTTTTTAATACTTAATCTCTGGGTATTAGCAAGCTACATTTTACCACCCTTTAAATTAAAGGCGTGCAAATGTACGGTAAAATAAATGGATAGAACTAGAAATTAGTTTTTTTGCAATTTTTCAATCTGTGCATTGATCAAGCGGCTATTTACTGAAGTGTAGCCATTGTGTATTTTTCCGTTTTTAGCAACTAATAATGTTCTAGGTAATTTACTTGTTAAGAACAAATTAGCGGCACTAGATTGGTCTATGTAAAATTGGCTTTTAATATCAATACCCTGTATAGGTTTGAAATTTGTGGTAGCAAATTTAATTCCTAGAAACGTTGTTTTTGGAAATTTTTTACTCAAGTAATTAATTCTAGATGCAATGTTAGAATTAGGAATGTATTTTGAAGGCAAAAAATACAACACCGTGTTTTTTCCTTTGATTAATTTTTTTATGCTGTGCTCTGTGCCATTGTAATCTGTAACCTTAAAGTTGCTAATTTTAGTTCCTTTATAGGTGTTCACAGCATCGTTGAGTATACGTTGCACTTGTTTTTTATCGTCAATGCTAGAGCTCAATTTAAAGTACGTATAAAATGCTTTTTTATCAATGGCACAACTTGATTTTTTATAAAAATCATTGATGAGCATATTTTTTAAAAAGGCGTTTTTTGATTTTTCGTTGCTAATGTTTTTGTCTACCGAATGTAGAAGTGTAACGATAAATTCTTTTGCATTTGGTGTTATTCCTTTTGAATGTACATCGCTGTATAGCCTCTCAACAATGTATCGACTGTAAGCACCAAAAATCATCAGAGAGTCAATATTGGTATCAATAAGGGTTCTGTATGTGTAAAATGTACTGTCTATTTTAGGGTAGGTAGTTTCTTGTGTTTTTCTTCTGTGAACTTCTGGATATCTCTCAAACCTGTTATAAATAGGGTATTTTACGGCAATGTCTAATAAAAGCAAATAGTTATCTGTCAATGCAGGTTTTTTAGCTTTAAAATCATTGATTTTTTCTTGCTTGAGCGCAAGAACAGAGTCTAATTTTGTTTTAAATGCGGTAGGTTTTAAATTGTAAAAAGAATACAGTTTGTAATTTTTAATATCTTCCTCACTTTCTATAAAACAGTCTATAAGAATGTTATTTTTATCGGCACCTTTGCCGCTAAAAACTAAAGACTCATCAAAATCCCATGTATTCAAACGAATTAAAAGACTGTCTTTCGGCTCTATATATACATATTGATACTCTGGTCCGTGTTTGAAATAATAGAGTCCTTCTTTGAAACGTTCATACTCTCCAATAAATTTATTATCATCATCTAAGAGCAAGCTATCAATCACTTTATCTTGATTGTATAATAGAATAAAATTTGTTTTAGGGTTGATGATTTTCCCCCCAAAATAAGTCACCGTTTTTTCATCCTCTGCATCGCATCTTGTGAAAAGGGAGATTGTTAAAAAAAACAAGAAACAGTTTATAAAAAACTTCATGTATACAGTTGCTGTTATTCTAATGACAAAAGTAAATATTCAACAGGGATTACTTTGTTAATTACCTGTTAAAAAATGCCAATTGCCTTCTGTAAAAACAGGCTAATCTACACTTTTTTTTTGGGATTGATGTATGCATAACAGCTCTTGTTTTTAGAATATTCATTTAAGAGTATAAATACTGATGAACTTTGATTTTATTTTATATTTTTGCAAAAATTTTAAATACACAAAAATGCTTTCAGTTTCTAATTTATCAGTTCAATTTGGTAAACGTGTTTTATTTGATGAAGTAAATACCAAATTCTTACAGGGTAACTGTTATGGGGTTATTGGAGCAAACGGTTCAGGTAAATCAACCTTCTTAAAAATCATTTCTGGAAAACAAGACCCAACGTCTGGTCATGTTCATTTAGAAAAAGGAAAAAGAATGTCGGTTTTATCTCAAGATCACTTTGCTTTTGATGAAATTCCTGTTTTAGAAACCGTTATGATGGGAAACAAAGAGTTGTTTGCAATCAAGAAAGAAATGGATGCCTTGTATGCTGATTATACAGATGAAAACGCTGAAAAAATAGGAGAACTACAAGTGTCTTTTGAAGAAATGAATGGTTGGAATGCAGATTCTGACGCTGCAGCGATGTTATCTAACTTAGGAATTAAAGAAGATTTACACTTCTCTTTAATGAAAGATTTAGACGGTAAGCAAAAAGTACGAGTGTTGTTATCGCAAGCTTTATTTGGCAGTCCAGATGTATTGGTTATGGATGAGCCAACCAATGATTTAGATTTTGAAACAATTAGCTGGTTAGAAAATTTTTTAGCAAATTATGACAATACTGTAATTGTTGTATCGCATGATCGTCACTTTTTAGATGCCGTATGTACCCATATTTCTGATATTGATTTTGGAAAAATAAATCACTTTTCAGGAAATTATACCTTTTGGTATGAATCAAGTCAGTTAGCAGCAAAACAACGCGCTCAACAAAATAAGAAAGCAGAGGATAAAAAGAAGGAACTAGAAGAGTTTATTCGTCGTTTTTCTGCAAATATGGCAAAATCAAAACAAGCTACCAGTCGTAAAAAAATGATTGATAAGTTAAATGTTGATGAAATTAGACCTTCAAGTAGACGTTATCCTGCAATTATTTATAAAAGTGATAGAGAAGCAGGAGATCAGATTTTAAATATTGAAGAATTAAGTAAAGATTTTGATG
>JAQWOR010000079.1 GCA_029245785.1 Polaribacter sp. | reverse complement strand
CAATAAAATATGGTTTAAGTGAAACAAAAGCTTTAGAAGCTTTAACAACAGTTCCTGCTACATTATTAGGAAAATCTAATGAGATTGGAACTTTGCAAAATGGTAGTTATGCTAACTTTCTAATTACTTCTGGTCCAGTTTTCGATGCTTCAACTAAAATCTATGAAAATTGGGTTCAAGGAAATAAGAATGTTATTTCTATTATGAATACAGTTGATGCTAGTGGTAATTACACATTGTCTTATAATAATAAGAGTTTAAATTTAACTATTACTGGAACTAAGGGAAGTTTAAAAAACGGAACTAAAAAATTGAAATCTAAATTTTCATTCAAAGATAATTGGGTTACTATCACATTAAACAACCAAAATGATGGTTCTAAGTTTACTCGTTTTATCGGAAACTTAAATGCTCCTCAAAATGGATTTTCTGGAAAAGTAATTGATGAAAAAGGAAATGAATCTTCTTGGACTGCAACTAAAACCTCAACTAATAAAAAGAAATCAACAAAGAAGAAAAAATCAAATTCTACTGCTCCAGTTGTAATGCCTATAACCTATCCAAATGTTGGATACGGATTTACAAGCAAACCTAAACAAGAAACCATTTTATTTAAAAATGCAACAGTTTGGACTAGTGAAAAAGCAGGCGTTTTAAATAATACTGATGTATTATTAAAAGATGGTAAAATTGCTCAAATTGGAAAAAACTTGAGAGCTCGTGGAGCTAGAGTTGTTGACGCAACTGGCAAACACTTAACTGCTGGTATTATTGATGAGCACACACATGTTGCATTATTTGATGTAAATGAAGGTGGTCAAAACTCAACCGCTGAAGTCACTGAAGAAGATGATATCAATCCTTCTGATATGAATATCTATAGAAATTTAGCCGGTGGAGTTACTACTGCTCAATTATTACACGGTTCTGCAAATCCTATTGGAGGAAGATCTGCTATTGTAAAATTTAAATGGGGAGAAACTGCTAAAGACATGGTGTATAAAAACGCACCTAAGTTTATCAAATTTGCTTTAGGAGAAAATGTAAAGCAATCTCGTTCTACAACAAGTGCACGTTTTCCACAAACAAGAATGGGAGTTGAACAAGTATATCTAGATTACTTTACAAGAGCAAAAGAATATGATGCAAAAAAGAAAAGTGGAAAGCCATATAGAAAAGATGTCGAACTAGAAGTATTGGTTGAAATTTTAAACAAAGAACGCTTTGTAACTTCTCACTCTTATGTTCAGAGTGAAATTAATATGTTAATGAAAGTTGCTGAGAGATTCAACTTTAATATCAATACGTTTACACACATTTTAGAAGGTTATAAACTAGCTGATAAAATGAAAGCACATGGTGTTGGAGGTTCTACATTTTCAGATTGGTGGGCCTATAAATATGAAGTAAACGATGCCATTCCTTTTAATGCTGCCATTATGCACAACCAAGGAATCACTGTTGCTATTAATTCTGATGACAGAGAAATGTCTAGAAGGTTAAACCAAGAAGCCGCTAAAACAATTAAATATGGTGGTGTCTCTGAATTAGAAGCATGGAAATTTGTAACACTAAACCCTGCAAAATTATTACACATAGACCATCGAGTTGGAAGTATTAAAGTAGGGAAAGATGCCGATGTTGTTTTATGGACAGGACATCCGATGTCTATCTATTCAAAAGCACAAACCACTATTATTGATGGTACGATCTATTTTGATTTGCAACAAGATTTAGCAAAAAGAACGGCCGTTAAAAAAGAACGTAGCTTATTAATTAATATGATGCTAGATGAAAAAATTAATGGTGGTAAAGTACAACAACCTAAAAAGAAAGTAAAAAGAGAAATGACTTGTGACACCGAAGAAGTAACTTTAAACTAATGAAATTATGAAAAAACAATTGATATATAGTATGCTATTTTTCATGATTATGGGAAATAGTTTTGCGCAACAAACTCCGGCTTCTAAACAAACAAAAGCCTATTCGATTGAAGGAGCTACAGCGCATTTAGGAGATGGAACAGTTATTGAAAATTCCTTAATTATGTTTTCTCAAGGAACCATACAATTTGTAGGAAGTGCCAATTTAAAAATTGGTAGAATGGGAACTGTTATCAACGCAACAGGAAAACATATGTATCCAGGTTTTATTGCCGCAAACTCTACCTTAGGATTGGGAGAAATTGATGCCGTAAAAGCAAGTTTAGACCATGATGAAATTGGCACAATGCTACCACACATACGAAGTTTAATAGCCTATAATGCTGAATCTAAGGTTGTGGAAAGTATGCGTCCAAATGGTGTTTTAATGGGGCAAATTACTCCACGTGGTGGAATGATTTCAGGAACTTCTTCTGTTGTTCAGTTTGATGCTTGGAACTGGGAAGACGCTGTAATTAAAATGGACGATGGAATTCATTTAAATTGGCCAAACACAATCAGCCCTGGACGTTGGTGGTTGGGTGAAAGTGCCAAACCAAATAAAAAATATGCTGCAACTATTCATACAATTACAGACTATATTACAAGTGCTAAAAATTACTTGCCAGGAAAGACGAACCCTAAAAATTTAGAGCTAGAGTCCATGCAAGGGTTGCTAGAGGGTTCTAAAAAATTATTCATTCATGTAAATGGAGAAAAAGAAATCATCGACGCCATTCATTTCTGCATTCAAAACGGCATTAAAGAACCAGTAATTGTTGGTGGTGATAACGCCTATAAAGTAACCGATCTTTTAGTAAAAAATAAGGTTGCTGTGATTATAAAAAGAGCGCACAGAATACCAGGTAATGATGATGATGATTACGATTTATCTTACAAAACCGCAAAATCATTGATCGACAAAGGAGTGTTGGTTGGCATAGGAATGGATGGACAAATGGAACGAATGAACACACGCAACCTTCCTTTTTATGCAGGAACTTATGCGGCACATGGATTAGACAAAGAAGAAGCCTTAAAGTTGATTACCTCTAATACAGCAAAAATACTAGGAATTGACAATCAAGTAGGTACATTAGCTGTTGGTAAAGCCGCTACCCTATTCATTTCTATAGGTGATGCTTTAGACATGAGAACCAATCAACTAACAGATGCTTTTATACAAGGAAGAAAAATCAGTTTAGAATCGCATCAAACAAAACTTTGGAAACGATATTCTAACAAGTATCAAGATCAAAAAAAGAATTAAAGAAGTTCTTTCAAACATCTAAAAGGCTCTGAAAATTTTCAGAGCCTTTTCTTTTGCAGTAAGTACAAAAGAAAATGGTATAACAACTTTTTTAGATGTATTTTTGTTTTATGAAACACATCTCTAGCGCCCAAAACTCGTATATAAAACAACTGCTAAAGCTCCAAGAAAAATCTAGAGAACGTAAAAAAACAGGGCTGTTTCTGGTTGAAGGAAAACGAGAAATTGTATTGGCCATTTCTGGAGGCTATATAATTGACACGGTATTGTTTTATGCTGATTTGATTTCTGAAGAAGACGTGAAAAAACTCATAAAAGCAACCGTTTACATAGAAATCACCAAAGAAGTTTACCAAAAATTAACCTACAGATCTTCTACCGAAGGTGCTATTGCAGTAATAAAAACCAAAGAATTCTCTTTAAAAAACATTCAGTTTACAACGAAGAACCCTTTGATTTTGGTTGCAGAAGCCCCAGAAAAACCAGGAAATATTGGAGCTCTCTTAAGAACTGCCGATGCCGCAAATGTTGATGCCGTTTTTATTGCCAATCCAACAACAGATTTGTACAACCCAAATAGCATACGATCAAGTGTAGGCTGTTTGTTTACCAATCAGATTGCAACAGGAACCTCTCAAGAAATCATTGCCTTTCTACAAGAAAACAACATCAAAATCTACTGTACAACTTTACAGAACTCAAATATGTACACTCTAGGTGATTATACAACAGCATCTGCCATTGTTATGGGTACAGAAGCTACGGGCTTGTCTCAAGAATGGAGAGATGCAGCCACTCAAAATATCAACATTCCAATGCAAGGACACATCGACTCTATGAACGTATCTGTTGCAGCAGCCATTGTTATTTTTGAAGCAAAAAGACAGCGAAACTTTAAGTAAACTTATACATATGACAGCTACAACCCTATTCTATATTTTTATCGCAATTTTAGTAATCAGTTTTATTTTTGACAAAATTATAGACACACTAAACAGCAAACACTTTGACGCTGCAATTCCTGACGAGTTGAGTGATGTATATGAATTGGATGTCTATAAAAAATCGCAATCCTATAAAAAGGTCAATGCAACATTTTCTAACAGAACAAGCTTATTTTCACTGTTGCTAACCTTATCTTTTTTCTTTTTTGATGGCTTTAAATTTGTAGATAAATTTTCAAGACACTATTCAGAAAACACCATTATAATTGCCCTGATATTCTTTGGAGTTATCCTAATAGGCTCTAGTCTATTAACTCTACCTTTCTCCTATTATAAAACCTTTGTGATTGAAGAAAAATTTGGTTTTAATAAAAGCACAAAAACTACTTTTTTTATTGACAAGATTAAAGGAATTTTAATGACCATAGTACTTGGTGGCGGAATTTTATCGGCAATCATTTGGTTTTATCAAGTTACAGGAAATCAGTTTTGGATCTATGCCTGGGGCCTGGTAAGTACTTTTTCATTGCTCATGAACCTGTTCTACTCAAAACTAATTGTTCCGCTATTTAACAAGCAAACTCCTTTAGAAGAAGGAGAACTAAAAGTAGCCATTGAAAAATACGCCCAAAAAGTTGGTTTTACTTTAGACAACATTTTTGTTATTGATGGCTCTAAAAGATCTACCAAAGCCAATGCCTATTTTTCTGGGTTTGGTTCGCAAAAGAGAATCACCCTGTTTGACACCTTAATCAAAGATCTAGAAATAGATGAAATTGTTGCCGTATTGGCGCATGAAGTGGGGCATTACAAACGGAAACACGTTGTTTATAACTTCATTGCCTCTAACCTATTAACAGGACTTACGTTTTATCTTTTTTCTCTATTTATAGACGCTCCTTTATTGTCTGATGCATTGGGTGTTACCACGCCTTCATTTCACATAGGATTGATTGCTTTTGGAGTTTTATATACTCCTATTTCTGAAATTACAGGACTATTGATGAACATTCTTTCTAGAAAATTTGAGTACCAAGCAGATAATTTCGCAAAAGAAACCTTTAATAAGGCATCGCTCATTAGTTCTTTAAAAAAATTATCTACAAATAGTTTGAGTAATTTAACACCGCATCCTGCTTATGTTTTTGTGCACTATTCACATCCTCCTTTATTAAAACGTATTCAAAATTTAAAAAATAATTGATTTTATATCAAACATTAAAAAAGACTTGCGCATTCAATTTCTTTGGTTTACTTTTAATTAATGAGTTACACGGCAACTATAGAAGATGAAAATAAGGAAATAGCAAAACGCTATAAAGACTTATTAAAAGGTACGTATCAAGATTTGTCTTTAAAAGACAAAAAATTAATTCGTACTGCTTTTGATCTTGCCGTTGAAGCACATAGCGAACAGCGTAGAAAAAGTGGAGAGCCTTATATTTATCATCCCATAGCCGTTGCTAAAATTGTTGCCTATGAGATTGGATTGGGAGCAACCTCTATAGCTGCCGCTCTTCTACACGATGTTGTAGAAGATACAGACTACACCACGGAAGACATGGAGCGATTGTTTGGAGAAAACATTGCTCGTATTGTTAGCGGATTGACAAAAATATCGCATTTAAAAAAAGATAAAGACTTTTCTATTCAGGCAGAAAATTTTCGAAAAATGCTACTAACACTACACGATGATGTACGTGTTATTTTGATAAAAATTGCAGACCGCTTGCACAATATGCAAACAATGGACGCAATGCCCGCACACAAACAGGTTAAAATTGCATCTGAAACCTTATATATTTACGCCCCACTTGCCCACCGATTAGGACTCTACAATCTTAAAACCGAATTAGAAGATTTGGGTTTAAAATATACCGAGCCTGAAGTCTATTCAGACATTTTAAGCAAGATTAAAGAAAGTACAGAAGAACAGCAGAAATACATAGATTCGTTTGCAAAAACATTAGACAATGCATTAAAAACGGAAGCATTTGAATATGATATTAAAGGGCGTTCTAAATCCATTTTTTCTATCCGTAAAAAAATGCGAAAGCAACATGTTTCTTATGATGAAGTCTATGATAAATTTGCTATTAGAATCGTTTTTAAGCCCGTTTCTAAAGATGAAAAATTTGATGCTTGGAAAATTTATTCCATTGTAACAGATTTTTTCAAGCCCAATCCTTCTCGACTTAGAGATTGGATTTCTCAACCTAAATCTACAGGATATGAAGCCTTACACATTACTGTAATTGGTCCGCAAAACAAATGGGTTGAAGTGCAAATTCGCTCCGAAAGAATGGATGAAATTGCAGAAAAAGGCTATGCAGCTCATTTTAAATACAAACAAGGAAATATCAAAGAAAACGGATTAGACGGATGGCTAAATAAGTTAAGAGAAACCTTAGAAAATCAAAGCATCAATGCTGTTGATTTTGTTGAAGATTTTAAATTAAACCTCTACTCTAAAGAAATATTTGTATTTACTCCAAAAGGAGATTTAAAATCGTTACCTAAAGGAGCTTCAGCATTAGATTTTGCCTTTTCTATACACACCGATGTGGGCTTAAAATGTAGAGGAGCAAAAGTAAATGGTAAATTAGTTCCATTAAGTTACATTTTAAAAAGTGGAGATCATGTAGAAGTGCAAACCGCAGCCATGAATAAACCCAATATAAGATGGTTAGATTTTGTAATAACAGCAAGAGCTAGAACAAGAATAAAAACAGCACTCAAAGAAAAGGAAAAAGAAATTGCAGCAGAAGGAAAAGCAGTATTAGCTCGTAAACTCCGCCATCTTAAAATTACGATGAATGAACGAGTAATTAATGAAATGGTGACTTATTTTTCTTTAAAAACAAGCCTAGATTTGTTTTATAGATTTGGTACCGGAGCACTTGATAACACACAATTAAAAGCATTTGTAACACAGAAAAACAATGCGTTTATAAGTTTCTTTAAAAGCAAATTAAAAAGAAATCCTACCAAAGGCACTATTGTAGAAAAAGAAGAAACAACGACCAAATACGATGCCCTAGTTTTTGGAAAAGAAGAAGAGCAATTAGATTATACCATTTCTAAATGCTGCAGCCCCATTCAAGGAGATCGTGTTTTTGGATTTATCACAATTAACGAAGGTATTAAAGTACACAAAAAAGACTGCCCAAATGCCATTTCGATGCAGTCTAATTATGCCTATAGAATTTTGGCAGCTAAATGGATTGATTCATCAAAAGAAGAGTTCAAAGCAATTTTGCACATTAGCGGTGAAGATAAAAAAGGAATCATCAATAATTTAACAAAAGTTATTTCCAATACTATGGATGTGCATATACACAATATAAATATTTCAGGAAATGAAGGTGTTTTTGACGGAAAAATATCTATCAGTGTTCAAAATAAAACGCAACTTACAAAGCTAATTAAGAGCATTCAAAAGGTAGATGGGGTACAGAATGTAAAACGTGTTAATACATTGTAAATATCATTTTATAAAAATACTTTTTTTATAGATAAATAACCTTAAATTTGATTTTTCGTATAAATTCAGAAAAATGGGTACAAAAGAAAATCAAGACATTGTAAAAAAAGTCTTTACTACATTTTTAGAATCTAAAAAGCATAGAAAAACTCCAGAAAGATATGCAATTCTTCAAGAGATTTATGATTTAGAAAAGCATTTTGATATTGAATCACTATATATCAATATGAAAAATAAAAACTATCGTGTTAGTAGGGCAACACTATACAATACGATTGATTTGCTATTGGAATCAAACTTGGTTCGTAAACACCAATTTAGCGGTCAAAGCATGGCCCATTACGAGAAAAGTTATTTCGATAAGCAACATGATCATGTAATCATAACAGATACTGGAGAAGTAAAAGAATTTTGTGATCCTCGAATACAAACAATCAAAAAAACCATAGAAGAAGTTTTTGATATTGATATTCAAAGTCATTCTCTCTATTTTTACGGAACAAAAAGAACAACAAACAAAAACTAACAACAACACACAACTAAATGGCAGTAGATTTATTACTCGGATTGCAATGGGGCGATGAAGGAAAAGGTAAAATTGTAGATGTATTAACCACAAATTATGATATCATTGCACGTTTTCAAGGAGGTCCAAATGCTGGACATACACTAATTTTTGACGGAGCAAAACACGTATTACACACCATTCCATCAGGAATTTTTCATAAAACAGCATTAAATGTGGTTGGAAATGGTGTTGTAATTGATCCTGTAATATTCAAAAAAGAGCTAGAAAACCTAGACAAACACAATATAGACTACATTTCTAGATTGTTAATTTCTAGAAAAGCACACTTAATTTTACCAACACATCGTTTACTAGATGCTGCCTCAGAAACTGCAAAAGGAAAAGCCAAAATTGGCTCTACATTAAAAGGTATTGGTCCAACATATATGGACAAAACAGGTAGAAACGGAATTCGTGTTGGAGATTTAGAGTTAGATAATTGGGAAGAAAAATTCCAGCATCTAACAAAGAAACATTTAAAAATGTTGTCGCATTTTGACATTCAATTAGATTATGATCTCGTAGAATTGCAAGCGGAATTTTCTGAAGGAATTAAAAAATTAAGACAATTACAATTTATTGATAGCGAAGCATATCTAAACGATGCCATTAAAGAAAATAAAACCATTTTAGCTGAAGGAGCGCAAGGTTCTTTACTAGATGTTGACTTTGGAACCTATCCATTTGTTACCTCGTCTACAACAACAGCAGCTGGTGCATGTACTGGATTAGGAGTTGCCCCAAATAAAATTGGTGAGGTTTTCGGAATCTTTAAAGCATACACAACTCGTGTAGGCTCTGGACCTTTTCCAACAGAATTATTTGATAAAGATGGTGCTACCATGGCAAAAGTGGGTCATGAATTTGGTGCTACAACAGGAAGAGCAAGACGCTGTGGTTGGTTAGATTTAGTTGCTTTAAAATATGCTGTAGATGTTAATGGTGTAACGCAATTAATGATGATGAAAGGAGATGTTCTTTCTGGTTTTGACACCTTAAAAGTATGTACATCTTACAATTATAAAGGAACCGAAATTACACATTTTCCTTACAATATTGAACCTGAAAATGTATCTGTAAATTATTCTGAGTTTAAAGGATGGGATGAAGATTTAACTAAAATGACATCTGCCAATCAATTGCCTCAAAGTTTATTAGATTATGTGGCTTTTATAGAAAAGGAAACTGGAGTTCCCGTAAAAATAGTTTCTGTAGGACCTGACAGAAAACAAACAATCGTTAGATAAATAATATTTTTTTTATAACAGAAAGCCTCCCTTCCAATAACTATCGGAATGGAGGCTTCTTTTATTTACTTTATACTTTCTATTTCTATTTCAATCAAAGAAAGTATTTTCTCGCTGCGTTTTAATGCCTTTAAAATCTCTTCTTTCCCCTCAATAAACAGCTCTTTTTGTTTTAAAAATAAATCGGCGTAATAGTGAATTCCTGCTTCTAAATTTTTTCTAAATTTTGATAGATATCTGCGTTGCTTCGTATCCATCGAATATTTAACTTCTTCTAATTTATTTTGTAAGTACTCTATATAAATACTCATTTCTTTAATGAACATATTCGGACGATCTGTTCTGCTAATCATGTTTGCTCTTCCATAAATATGATCGGTCATGTTTTTTAAACTCATTATTTTAGAATAATAAGCCATATTTGGACCTGGACACACAGAAACCCCTTCACCTTCAGCTTTTCTATCTAAATCGTACTCCAACAAAGCAGAAGTCCCCAAACCAACACAAATACATGATTTCTCTATAATCTTATCGTATTGCTGTTGGTGTGCTTCTGATGATAGTTCTTGAGATTCCAACTTTTTTATTTTTAAATATTGATATTCTCTTGACGCAGTGCACATACCCGTTTCTTTAAACTCTTTGTTCAAAGAAATAAACTTACTTGGACAAGAACTTCCTGGTCGATTTTTTTCAATCAGCAATACCTTTTCTGCGTCTTTCGTATTTCCTTTTAGGTTGTTAAAAGGAACTCCTAAAGGAGAGATATCACTTAAGTACAAATCTTCTTCTTTTGCAGCAGCCAATTTGTTCAATGTTTTTTTATCTACCGTTGTGGCCTCTGGAACTAATAAAAATGGACTTCCCCACCCTACTGAATCAATATTGTAATAGTCCAATAAAAAACGTTGTTCTTCTTCTGTACCTACTCCACCTTGTGCGGTAATTTTAATTTCTAAGTTAGTTTCTGGAGCGCTTCTATTTTGCTCTTTAAGTGCTTGATTTAATAACTCTTGAATTGATTCAGTCAATACCGCCTTCTTTTCCTTGAACTCTTCTAAAACAGGTCCCAAAAGAAATCCATCAGTTGCAAAAGCATGTCCCCCACAATTTAATCCAGATTCTATTCTATATTCAGAAACCCATAGACCCATTTTAGCCAAAAATTTTCCTTGGATAAGTGCAGAACGATAATCACTTACTTTTAAAATAATTTTCTTTTTGATGCATCCTGTTGCCGTTGGAAAAAAATCATCAAACTGACTCATATACCTATACAGCCTTGGATTCATTCCTGCTGAAAGAATCAATGAAGAACTCAAATTGCTGTTTGCATAGCCCCTTAAGGCTGCATGTGCATCATTATATTCTGCAGGAAGCTGCTCTTTTTTAATGTAATTATCCTTGTCTATTTTTGTCATAATATTTACATCAACACTTCCCATTTTCAAGTTTTGATGTGCCCATTCTTTCACTTCAGAAAAAACAAACCCATTACTGGTCAATTTCTCAAACTCCTTTTTGATAGTTGAGTAGTCTGGAAGCATACTGATATATTCTTTAATTTCATGACTTTTTTCTAAAGTGACATTTTTAATCGCTTTAAACTTTCTTTCAGTTTGCTCATGAATCATGTTTAAATAAGAAGTGATTCGTTTCGCTCTAAAATCATCCATTTTATTGGTAATTTCTTGATATGGGACTTCAAATTGTTCACTGTACATTTTTCGCAATTTCTCTAGTAAAATATCATCTACTAATGAAATAACGGAATCCATACCGTATTGTGCCACTTTTAATGGCGAATCAATTGTAAATCCAATTCCCATTACTGGAATATGAAATGAATGTGTTTTATGCATATTTTATAGTTATTTATAAAATTATTAATAGTGTTATTGAAAAGAGTACTAAAAAAGCAATAATACTTCCTTTCCAAAAAGAATGCGCATTTTTCACATCCATAAAAAAAAAGGAAATGCCTATAAATTTTAATGCAGCTATTGCTAGAATTCCAAAAATAACATGGCTTCCAGACATATTGGAGAGATATGCTGCTAAACATGTTAAGACAATTAAAATTGCTAAAATAATTTTTATTGTTTTCATCTTAAAAAAGTAAATAAAGGATTGGAAATAAAAGCAACCAAATTAGGTCACACATATGCCAAAAGGCAGCACTTGCTTCTACATCTTCAATTGTAGTTGACGTGTTTTTGCTGATACCCTTGTGTATCAATAACAAAATGATTAAGCCAACCACAACATGAATCACATGAAATAGGGTCAACATCCAATAGTATGTAAAAAATGTATTGTAACCAATGGTATAACCCATTTCAATTTTATGAGCATATTCAATACTTTTTAATACCAAAAAAAAGAATCCGCCAAGCATGGTCAGCTTTAAGAAGAGCAATGATTTTTTTTGATTGCTTTGCTTTAAATACCAAACCGAAGTTGCCATAAAAAAACCGCTTACAATTAGAAAGAGTGTATTTACTGTACCTATTGTACTGTTTAAAAGCAATCTAGACTCATGAAAAACTTCTGGATTTTCTTTACCGGAATGTGCCATAGCAAGCAAGGCTAAACCAAAAGTGATTAATTCTAAAAAAATAATAATCCACAATAAAATTCCTCCTGGAGGATAATAGAGGTTTTTATACTTCTGATGATTAATTGACAATTCCTTTTTCATGACGTGTGTTTAATTTTATCATACAGTTTAACCAGTGACCGCAAGAGTTCTACTGGTGTTGTTAGAATTTGATAGTGATTTTGACCAAACATTTGTGGTAAATAATACTTTGCTTGTGCTTCAATTGCCAATGCATATGAATGGATGTTTTGAGCATTCAGCTCCCGCAATGCTTGCTTTACATCATTAATTCCATAGGCTCCTTCATAACGGTCGTAATCGTTTGGCTTTCCATCAGAAAGCAAAATCACCCATTTGTTTTTTGTGTTTCTCTTACTCAGTAACTCACCAGAATGCCTCAGGGCAGTTCCTATTCGAGTATAGCCACTAGGCTCAATAGCACCTACTTTAAACTTGGCTTTATTCCAATTGTCATCAAAGTCTTTGATGGTTGTGTAGGTAGAATGGTTTCGAGTTTTAGAATAGAAGCAATTGATAGAAA
>JAQWOR010000068.1 GCA_029245785.1 Polaribacter sp. | reverse complement strand
CATTTTCTTTTAAAACCTTAAACCCAGGATTGTATGTATACCACTGTGCAACCGCTCCTGTTGGAATGCATATTGCAAACGGAATGTATGGATTGATTTTAGTAGAACCCGAAGGAGGCTTACCTAAAGTAGACAAAGAATACTACATCATGCAAGGTGATTTTTACACAAAAGGAGAAAACGGAGCGCCAGGGCTACAGGCTTTCGATATGAAAAAAGCAGTAGATGAAGATGCAGATTATGTGGTTTTTAATGGTAAAGTAGGGGCTTTAACAGGCGACAATGCAATTACTGCCAATGTAGGAGAAACCGTTCGGTTATATGTTGGAAACGGCGGACCAAACTTGGTTTCTTCTTTTCACGTAATTGGAGAAATTTTTGACAAAGTACATATTGAAGGAGGTACTGCAATAAACGAACATGTACAAACTACCTTGATCCCTGCTGGTGGCGCTTCAATTGTTGAATTTAAAGTAGATGTTCCTGGAACTTTTATCATTGTAGATCACTCTATTTTTAGAGCCTTTAATAAAGGGGCGCTAGGAATGTTAAAAGTAAAAGGTGCAGAAAACAAGAAACTGTATTCTGGAGTAAAACAAGAAGGAATCTACAATCCAGAAGGAGGAACGCTTCAAGAAATGCCAGGAGCAAAAAAACCAAAAGTAAAGTCATCTAAAAATAAAACATTGGCTGAAAAAATTGCTTCAGGTAAAAATGTGTACACCAAAACATGTTTTGCTTGTCACCAAGCAAATGGAGAAGGAATTCCAAATGCCTTTCCTCCTTTGGCAAAATCAGATTACTTAAATGCTGATGTGAAAAGAGCTATTGACATTGTT
The DNA here is from genome assembly GCA_029245785.1 of Polaribacter sp. Classification (GTDB taxonomy): domain Bacteria; phylum Bacteroidota; class Bacteroidia; order Flavobacteriales; family Flavobacteriaceae; genus Polaribacter. The sequence goes on along the minus strand of JAQWOR010000068.1, from coordinate 7,302 downwards.
TTAAATGGTAAAACTGGAGAAATTAAAGTAAATGGAAAAATTTACAACAGTGTAATGACCAAACAAACGTTGACTGATGATGAAGTTGCAGATGTAATGACCTATGTATACAACTCTTGGGGTAACAATAAAACCAATGTAAAAGTAAGTGCTGTTCAAGAAGTTAAAAGCGGTCACTAAAAATTACTCTTATGAAAACTATTTTACGATTGGTGATTTGTGCCTTGTTTTTATGGGCATCCCCCATAAATTGCCAATCTAAAATGGTTTCTATAAAGGGGAGTACGTATACTCCTCTCTACGGAAGAGATTCTTTACAAGTAAACGTTACCAATTTTTTAATGGATGTATATCCTGTTACCAATCAAGAATACCTACAATTTGTAAAGAAAAACCCTCGGTGGAAAAAATCGAAAATCATTCGTCTTTTTGCAGATGAAAGTTACCTTATTAAATGGAAATCTGATACGGTGATTCACACCAATGAAGAGTTAAAATCTCCCGTAACAAACATTTCATGGTTTGCAGCAAAAGCCTATTGCAAACAACAAGGCAAACGTCTACCAACCATTGATGAATGGGAATATGTTGCTATGGCGAACAAAACATTACCAGATGCCAGAAGACTAACATCTTACAACGAATATATTTTAAGCTGGTACGAACAGCCAAAAACTTTTAAAAAAATGATTGGATCTACCTTTAAAAATTATTGGGGCGTGTACGATTTACACGGCTTGGTTTGGGAATGGACTTCAGATTTTAATTCGGTCTTGGTTTCTGGAGAATCAAGAAAAGATGTGGATAACGATAGCAACTTATTTTGCGGAAGCGCAGCCATTGGAGCTACTGACCTAATGAACTATGCCGCTTTTATGCGCTATGCAATTCGAGGAAGCGTTAAAGCAAAATACACCTTAAAAAACCTAGGTTTTAGATGTGTAAAGGATAACTAAATCAACAAAAATGAAATTTATAAAACACTTAATTATTCTAGTAATAGCAGTGACTTCTTTTGTTTCTTGTGGAGATACCTCTTCAAAAAACAAACAACAAGAAACCGCTGCCTTTTACTGCCCAATGAAATGTGAAGGTGAAAAAACATATCCAAAAAAAGGGAGCTGCCCTATTTGTAAAATGGATTTAATTCCTGTAAAATCAGCAACTTCTAAAATTCTTGCTGATGCAGCTATTTCTGAAACTTCTATTTTCAATTTAACCTCTACATGGAATACGGAAGAAGGAAAATCTATCCAATTAGAAGCTTTAAAAGGAAAAACCTTGGTCATGGTAATGATTTATACCACGTGTCAATCTGCCTGTCCGAGATTGGTTGCAGACATGCGTAGTATTGAAGCTAAAATACCTAAAAACATCAGCGACAAAATTACCTATGTGATGATTAGTATCGATCCTGAAACAGACACTCCCAAACGTTTAAAAGAATTTGCTATTGAAAACTATATGGATGGTGAACAGTGGACCTTTTTACAAGGAACTAATAGCAGCGTCAGAGAATTTGCCAATGTATTGGCCGTAAAATACAAACAGATTTCTCCACTAGATTTTTCGCACTCTAATATTATAAGTGTCTTTAATCCGAAGGGAGAATTGGTACATCAACAAGAAGGCTTGGGTGTAGACAACAAAGAAACAATTGCCAACATTATTAAAACATCAAAATAAAAAAAATGGATACAATAACCGACAAAACCGTTGCGGAAATAGTAAGTAAAAACATAAAAACAGCACATATTTTTAAAAAACACGGAATTGATTTTTGCTGTGGAGGCGGAATTACCGTTGAAAAGGCCTGTGCTAAAAACAACGTAGATGTAGCGCTACTAGAAAAAGAGTTGACCAATGTAGCTGTTGAAAATTCAAATGCATACCGTTATGATCAATGGGATTTAGATTTTTTAGTAGCGCATATTGTAAACATTCATCATACCTATGTAGAAGAGAATGTTCCGCTGCTAATTCAGTATACCGCTAAAGTTGCAAAAGTACACGGACATCATTATAAAGAGGTCGTAGAAATTAACAGCCTTTTTACTGAAGTTGCCAACGAATTGACGACGCATATGAAAAAAGAAGAGCTAATTCTGTTTCCTTTTATCAAAAAACTGGTACAAGCAGACAAAGAAGGTTACTCTTTAGACGCGCCTCGTTTTGGAACGGTTAACAACCCAATTACAATGATGCAAGATGAACATGAAAATGCGGGTGATATTTTTAAAACAATTGCCAAACTAAGCAATCAGTACACGCCGCCAGAAGGCGCCTGTAATACCTTTAAAGCCTTGTATGCAAAATTAGAAGAATTTGAACAAGACCTACATCAGCATATTCACCTTGAGAATAATATTTTATTTCCAAAAGCAATACTGTTAGAGCAAAAAGTTCAATCCTAAAAATCATTGCCACTTTAAATCAATATCCCATGAAAAAAATAGGCATACTCACCGTTATTGCAAGTCTTTTTACAAGTGCTTTTTTTGCTCAGCAATTTGAAATGTCTGCAGAAATTAGACCTCGATTTGAAAACAAACACGGCTATAAAACATTACTACTAAGCAATGCAGAAGGTAGTAATTTTGTGTCACAAAGAACGCGATTAAACCTTCATTTCAATTCCGAAAAACTTGCCATAGGTCTTTCCTATCAAAATGTAAGAGTTTGGGGAGATGTTAGTACCTTATCTGCAAACGACAATGCTTTTGCCTTGCATGAAGCTTGGGCAGAAACACGTATTTCAGATCACTTTTCTGTGAGATTAGGTAGACAAGAAATTGTGTATGATGACAGTCGGATTTTCGGAAATCTAGGATGGGCACAACAAGCCAGAAGCCATGATGCACTGCTTGCTAAATTTACATGGAACAACAACAAGTTGGACATAGGACTTGCCTTAAATGCAGACAATCAATCAGAAATTGCTACCTTGTACAGTAATGTTGCAGGGTATAAAGCGTTCCAATACGCTTGGTATCACACCAACATAAACAATGTTAACCTTAGCCTCCTTGCGGTAAACAATGGGGTTGAATTTTTGAATACACATCTAGAAAAAGAAGTGAATTATTCCCAAACTTTAGGTGGTAGACTCACCACAAAACGGGGAGGTTTCAATGTAGATGGCGCGGCATATATTCAAACAGGAAAGCTCAACGGAAATACAGTTTCGGCATCTTATTTTGCTGGAAACATCAGCTACAAGACTTCTGAAAAAATTACGTTAGGAGTAGGTGCTGAGTATTTGTCTGGAAAAGATATGAATGCCACAAGCACGACCATCAAGTCGTTTGCGCCCTTGTACGGAACCAACCACAAATTTAACGGTTGGATGGATTACTTTTATGTTGGAAACCACAAAAACTCCGTGGGTATGATTGACATCAATGCAACATTTGCTTATAAAAAAGGTAAATTCTCCGCCAAAGTCATTCCGCATTTATTTTCTGCTGCTGCTGATGTATATGACGGAACTACAAAAATGGACAGCAATCTTGGAACAGAAATTGACGTGAATTTAGGCTACACCATTTCATCAAATAGTTCCGTAAACATCGGTTATTCGAAACTTTTTGCCACCAACGCTATGGAGGTTTTAAAAGGTGGAGATAAAGACGAAAACAATTCTTGGGCTTGGGTCATGTTTACCTTTAAACCCACCTTGTTTTCTTCTAAATAAAAACATTTGAACAACGTACTATAGCCTTCACTTTTTCTAACCAACCCTATACTTGCACCTATCTAAAAAACCTCTAATGAAATAACTATTTTAGTAGAGGTTTTTATACGGATATTTGTAAAAATCTGCGTTTTCTGTTTTTTTATGATGGTTTATTCTTCTTAAAATCATCGATGGTATTTTTAATAGCCACTGCTATTTGATCTTGGTCTGTATTGTATTTTAAATCGACCGAATTTTTATCAGGAAACTGCTCTATCATTACCGTAGACGACGGGAATGCAAATTCTACGCCTAAGGCTTTTGCCAACTTTACAATGGCAATGTGTAATCTATGTTTAGAAGATTGCTCTGTACCCCATTCTAAACTCTTAAAATATACATTGATCATAATGAGTAAGGCAGAATCTCCGAAGCCTGTAAACTCAACATTGTACGATTCTGAACGTGTTTCTGGATGGGCAATGACAATTTCTTTGATACCTTTTACAAACGCCTCAATCAATGCTGGTGGGGTATCGTACCGCAAGCCTAAATTGGTTTTATAACGCCTGTATAAACGCAACCCTTTATTGTTGATAACGATTTCTGCCAATTTACTATTTGGGATTTGAAAAATAGAGGTGTCTGCCGCACGAATTCTTGTAGAACGGAATCCAACTTCTTCAACAGTTCCTATCACTGTATCTGCCTCAATCCAATCACCAATATGAAAAGGTTTGTCTAGAAAAATCATAAAAGTTCCTATCAAATTCTTTACCGTGTCTTGTGATGCCAAGGCAACTGCCAAACCTCCAATAGAAGCTCCTGCAATTACAGTGGTGGCATCAATTCCGAATAAGGTTAGAAGTTTTAAAATTCCTAAAAAGATGACAATTCCAGTTAAAAATTTATTTAAAATTGGCACTATCTGATCGTCTAATTTCCCATGGGTTCGTTTGGTAAATTCTGCATAGATACGCATCACCACTCGTACCAATTTTAAGAAAACATAAATCCAAAAAATAGTTTCAGAAATATCCAACCCTAAAAAGGCGACCGTATTAATCTCTAAACCAAACTGTAAAGAAGGAAACACTTGATTGATAAATCCAATCATTATTAACAAACTGATGGGGTGTGCTAGATTTTTTAGCACTTCTCTCACTTCTTCATTTTTACTTCCTGTAATTCGATATTGTAGTTTTTGTAATATAAAAAAGGCTATTTTTTTCACCAAATAGAACACTAAAAAAGCCATTAATACCAAAATAACAACGGCAATTAATTGCCAGCTTTCTAGGCCAAAAACTTTTTTATATCCTGCTTCTGGAATTATTTTTTGGATTTTTTGCACATACCAAGGAAATACTTCATTGTATAAAGCAGCTATGTTTTGAATAGTTTCTGTAGAATAATACCAGTTTTCGTTTATCTTTTCTACCGAAATCAATGGCATTTTATTAGGAAACAATATATACTTATAAGATTTCGCATACCCAATGGTATCATTATAATTTGGATTGGTTGGAACCTTATTAAAATCAATAAACAAGCCTTTACCATCTAAAATCTGCTTTAAACGGATTGCTTTTTTTATAGCCTCTTCTCCCGTGTATCCTTGAATGGTGACGGCCGATTTTTCTGGTTGGTATGAATCGGGTTGTAAAAAATATAAGTGTGTATAAATGGTTGCATTGGGATTTTCCAAATCAACTTTTATCGTGTCTTGTGCGTAAATACTAACGGAAAGGAATCCTATTACAAATAAAAGGTTTTTCATTTTCTATGGGTTTTTGTTAATCGTATGTTAAAAAAACAGTCAAAGTTAAACCTTTTCAAAATTTAAAAGTCATAGATGTGAAATAAAATAATAACTAAAACAATTTACAATGAAAAAAATAGCAGGAATTTTAGCTTTTGTCCTTGCATTTACTGTTAGTACACAAGCGCAAAAAGGAGAACATCATAAAAAAAGAATGCACAAAGGAAACAACCTTACGGTTGAGCAAAAAACAACACTTGCTGTAAAACGATTGGCATTAACACTGGATTTAAGCAACGCTCAAATGCAAAAAATCAAGCCTTTAATCGCAAAACAAATGAGTGAAAGAGCAGCAATGCATAAAAAAATGAAGGCTGCAAAAGCAGCAGGCAAAAAAAAGGCTGCTAAAGGACATTTTGAAAAAATGAATAAAACCTTAGACGCGAAACTTGTTTTTCAAAGCAAGATGAAAAAAATATTAACCGAAAAGCAATATGATCGCTTTAAAAAATTAAAAAGCCATAAAAAAAGAAAGATGAAAGGAGAAATGAAAGAGAAAATGGCAAAAAGAAAAAAAATGCGTAAGCATGCAAATAAAGAGCATTAACAACCGTTTTGTTTGATTAGTTTCAGCCCCGATAATAGCCATCTACTGTTGGGGTTGTTTTTTACAGTAAAACAAAAACCATTCTCTAAAATCAAAATGATTTTGAATGTTTATTGTATTCTCAATAATAACAAGTTACCGTAAACAGGTACAAAAAGTGCCCAAGTATTACTCTTTAAACCAACCCGAATACTTCACATAATTGTTAGCAATTCTATGGATCTCTCCAGAAAGTAATTCCTCAGAAATATCTTTCACTTTTTTTGCGGGAACTCCAGCATAAATACTACCACTTTCTACATGTGTGTTCTTTGTAACAACCGCTCCAGCGGCAATAATACTATTGCTTCCTATCACACAGTCGTCCATAATAATGCTTCCCATTCCTACTAAAACATTGTTGTGAATTGTACACCCATGCACAATGGCATTGTGACCAATAGAAACATTATTTCCAATAGTGGTAGGCGATTTTTGATATGTGGCATGAATTACAGCACCATCTTGCACATTTACTTTAGTGCCCATTCTTATAAAATGAACATCGCCGCGAATTACAGCATTGTACCAAACACTACATTCTTCTCCCATGGTTACCTCTCCTACAATAGTGGCGTTTTCTGCCACAAAACAATTTTCAGGAATTTGTGGGTGTTTTCCATTTACTGATTTTATTATGCTCATCTTCCTTTGTTTCGTTGCTTTTTTGCGAACTCTTACTTTAACCGCAACCGTTGTCCAATACTAATTTCATTACTTTTTAAGCTGTTTATTTTTTTCAAATCTCCAACAGTAATATTGTATTTTCTTGCAATCGCATACAGCGTATCACCCTTTTTTACTTGATGATATCTAGATTTTAATCTGGGGAGTTTTTTTGAAGAATCAACTACAGAAACCGGCGTTGATTTTGTTACTATCCTTCGTTTTTTTGATTTTTTAAGATCTTTTTTTCGAATCTTATCAAATTCATACAACTTATAGTTCTCTATAATTTTAATGAGCTTTTTGGGGTATTTTCTATCTGTTGCATAGCCTGCTTTCTTGAGTCCTTTTGCCCAAGATTTATATTTCTTCTTGTTGAGTTTAAACAAAAATGCGTATCGCTTTCTGCCGTATAAGAATTTAGAATGATCGCTGTATGAATTCTCAACATAGGTATATTTCCGAAAACACTCTCCTTTTTCATCATCGTCATGATACACACGCTCTCCTTTCCAACCTTTATGGCATTTAATACCAAAGTGGTTTTTAGAT
>JAQWOR010000054.1 GCA_029245785.1 Polaribacter sp. | reverse complement strand
ACTGACTACTGACTACTGACTACTGACTACTGACTACTGACTACTGACTACTGACTACTGACTACTGACTACTGACTACTGACTACTGACTACTGTTCTCTGTCTCACCGTTTCATACAAAAAAGCACCACAGGCAACAGAAACATTTAAAGAGCCTATTTCTCCTAATAATGGAAGCTTCGCTTTGTAATCGACCATTTTTAAGATAGAAGGGTTTACACCTCTGTGTTCTGAACCCATTATAATGGCAATGGGTTGATTGAAGTTGGTGTCAAAAATAGAGTCTTCTGTTTTTTCTGTAGCCGCCACAGTTTTAATTTCAGAACCTTGTAAAACAAACAGTGCATCTTTGATATGATCTACTTTACAGATTGGAATTTTAAAAGCGGCACCTGCCGATGTTTTAATGGTTTCTGCATTTACAGGAGCACTCCCGTTTTTTTGAATAATGATGCCATTTACTCCAGTACATTCTGCAGTTCTTATGATGGCTCCAAAATTACGAACATCAGAAATTTGGTCTAATAATAAGAATAGGGGAACCTTGTTGTCTTCCACCGTTTTTTCAATCAATTCTTCTAAATCATGAAACTCAATTGGAGAAATTTGAGCTACAGCACCTTGGTGGTTGTTGTGTTTAGAAAGGCGATCTAATTTTTCTACAGGAACTTGACTTGAAGAAATTCCATGTCTTTTGATCAAGGTGTTTAATTCAGAAAAAAGGTGGCCTCTTAATTCTTTTTGTAAGTATACTTTACTAATTGTATTTCCGCTATCAATAGCTTCAATAATTGCTCTAATACCAAATATAATTGATGTTTGATGTTCCATAGAGCAAAGGTATATAAAATAAAAAACGCTCCGAAATTCGGAGCGTTTTTTATTATTTTATTTTGTTGTAGTGTTTAAGCAGTCGAATTAAATCCTTTTCTTTTTTAAAACTAATCCCTTCTTTTTTCATAAACTTCTTGATAGATTTTTTAAGAGTGCTTGATTTGATCAAGGCTAGAAAATTTTTCCTCTTTTTTAATAAATAGGCCGTATTATTTGCATTGTCTAATACATATAATTTTTGACTTCCAACAAATTTTGCTTTGTGAGAAGGCACAAGAGGGTCTACAGATATTTTCTCTGCATAAAAAGTTTTTTTCTGTTTGGCAAAAAGCACGAAATCATCAGATTTATATAATATTTTTATATATCCCGTTTTTTCTTCATTGCTTTTCAAATCTTTATATGTTGTATAGATGTATAAGTCATCTCCAATAAGACAGCTTATTTTTCCGCTCATTAATACATTATCTATGACATCTTTTTCAACTTTAACCTCAATCAAGTCTTTATTGGCATTGTATCTTAACAAAAACAACTTGTCAACTTTTTCATTTTTAAAAAGAATTTTACCAGGTAAAAAATCTTTATTAGTATAAGGGTTTCCAGCAATATCTTTTAAACTAAGTGCGTTTGTTTTATTAGATTTTCCCGCCTTCGAGATTAAATTACTATAGGCAAATCCAGTTCTATTATCTATAGCATCATTTGATATTTGCGCATTTATAGCGGCTGAAAAGGAAAGGAAAAAACAAGTAAGGTACGCGAATTTAATTTTCATAATTTTTGTTTAAAAGATGAGCCGCGAATTTAACTTTTCCCAAGGGAATAGAAAACTCTTTTACTTATTTTAACATTTTTTTATGAACTCCATTTTTTAGATTGGTGTTTTATGAGTTTGGGGTTAATAAAAATAGGTGTAGAAGACTTATGTTCAGTTAATTTAGAAGAGCATAGATAAACTGTTTGTCCGTTCTATCCCAATTGCTTTCGGAAGGTGAGAACTATGGATGTTTATGTAGGTATCGATTCTAGTTTCTCTTGAGTGCAGCCGAAAGGATCGGATACTAATGTTGAGATTACATTAGCGATTTTAAAAAATAGGAGGTTATATACTAATCTTTATTGTAAGTTAATAAATGACTTTAATAAAAAATCCATCTCTATTATAGAGATGGATTTTTATAATACTTATTTTAAATACTATTTACTCATCACATAAGTTCAAAGCGATTGGTCCAGCAGCTGGTGAAGGTCCAAAGTCTCCAATAATATTTCCACTGTTAGGGCCAATAATTTGGAATGTAACCTCACTCGGCCAATCTCCGGCAGAAAATGACCACTCAACTGTACTAGCACCTGCAGGTATAGTTATTGTTTGTGTTCCGGTTAGGAAAGGGCCTAATCCGGTTGACCAGTAATCAGCAAGAAAAGCTTCATTTGCAACACCATCAATAGTACATACTACTTTAGAACCTTGCCATCCATCACCATACGAATCTTGCATGTTAATAACATAGTCTCCTGTGATTGGAGATGTAGGTATACAAAGAATTCCTGCGTTATACGCATATGGAGAAGAAAAGTAAGAACCTTGTAAAGAACCACTAGTATCCGCAGCACTAAAAGTTCTTCCATCTGTTAAAACTACTTCTAATCTAAATGTAACAACATCTCCTCCAGCATACTGTCCAGGAGTCAATCCTAAAGCTGCTAAAGCTTCTGAAAAGGTTACCTTAACTGTAGTAGAGGGTAAACCATTTGCACTTGTTGTAAAAGCGCTAGCTGGAATACTTGATGCTAATACATCTGATTTTGAATTATCAGCACCACCTGGTGTGTTGTCTGAATATTTAATGTACACATTTACTTTCGATAATAATTTTCCGTTTTCTTCATCTTGTTCTTCAACAACGATTTCGAAAGTAGAATTTAAATCAAAAATATTAAAATTCATACTTACCCTATCTAATGTTCTTAAAGCAGCTCCGTGAGAAACCCCATCAAAAACATCATAAATTGCGTTATCAGGCTCCGAACATCCAATCATTGAAATGGTAAGGATTAGTAACGTTATTTTATTAATTATTTTTTTCATCGTATATTATTTTAAAATTAATTAGCTACAAGAACCCTTATAATAGGGTATTGTCTCAAAATATCTGAACATCTAAATTACTTTATTAAGTTGGTTTAGTATTCATTTTCCTTTATAAAAGAGAAAAGTGAGCCCCAAAAAAGGGGCTCTTTTCTAAATATATTACATTTTAACTAACCTAATAGCTGCTTGTACAGGTCCGTTACAACTTGTAGTCTCATCAGATGTAAAGTTGATAGTAAAATCTGTATCATCAGGATTATTTATATCATACACAGCATTAACAAGAGCTGGTCCTGATTGAATAGGATTTCCACCAGTACAACCGGCACCTACACTTTGGCCACCAGGCACAATGATTTCTCCACAAACAAGATTGAATTGAACGTCTACTGGTCCAAATCCTCCAAATGCGGGGAAAGTTGTAACTGCCTTAAGTACCCTTTGAGTGTTACTAATTGCCTCTATGGTGTAGAGACCAGTAGCATAATCTGAAACGCCATAAATACCGTTTGCTACAGTTGTTAACTGATATACTCCCGTATATAGAGTAGCACTTGGTAAATTTGCAACAACACCAACACTGTAAAGGAAAGGCGACTTAAAGTAAGAGCCAGACATACTACCAGATGCGTTATAGTCAGAAAATGTACGCCCATCGGTTAAATTAAGCGCTAGTCTAAAAGTCATTACACCTCCACAATCTACCGCAGAGGCTGGTATGCCTAATGCGTCAATTGCTTGTTGTAGAGTTACAGCTATAGTAGTTCTAGGAAGCCCTTGGGGTCCAAGTCCAAAATTTTCAAAGCCATCAAAAAATAAGCGATTCATGATCTTATTTGCATTTCCTAGTCCTTTGTGAATGTCCATTCCAGAATGACCGCCATTAAGTCCTTTAACTGAAATGG
>JAQWOR010000040.1 GCA_029245785.1 Polaribacter sp. | reverse complement strand
CCATTTGTAATAAACGTTTTTGATCCGTTGATCACATAGTTATCTCCTTTTTTAACTGCAGTAGTTCTCATTCCTGCAACATCAGAACCACCAAAAGGTTCTGTAACACAAAGGCTTCCTATTTTGTCTCCAGAAATACTTGACGTTAAATACGTTTTTTTAATGGCGTCATCTCCCTCTTTGGCAACATGAGTCATTGCCAAATACACGTGCGCCCACATGGCCGCCGCAAACCCTCCAGAGTTAATTTTTTGTAATTCTTCTAAAAAAACAACTGTATAAAAAATATCTAATTCCAATCCACCATAAGCTTCTGGCGAATTCAAACCAAAATAACCCATCTCTCCAAATTTTTTCCAGACCAACCGATCTATGGTTCCTGAGGCTTCCCATGCATCAACATAAGGGACCACTTCTTTTTGTAAGAAATCTTTAAAACTCTGACGAAAAACTTCGTGTTCTTCAGTGAAATACATACTATTCATAGCTATATATCGTATTTTGTTGTTTGTTATTTTGCCTCCAAATATAAGATTATTCTTTTGTATTTGTCTAAGGGAAATTTGACAATATTTTTTAATTCTTCAATAGATTGTAGTTCAGCAACCTCATCTCTATATTCAAAGATTTTTTTACATAGCTCATAATCAATATACGGATTAGACATCACCTCTTTAAATGTTGCCGTATTAACATTGATTTTTTGAATCTTTGGTGTGTTATTGATTTTGAATTGCATTAAAATTTGAGCAGCAATTTTTGGATCTAATTGCCAAACTTCATAAAGTTGACTCGCAAACGAAAAGCCTTGTAGTCGTTTTCTGTATTTCAGTATTCTTTCAGCTAAATGATCTTCAACCCCAGCAATAGTTTGAAAATCTTGTGAGCTAGCTTCGTTGATATTGGTTGTAGTAATTGAATAGTTTCTGCCATAAGAACTTTCTTGTATACTCGAGCTAGCATGTGTTTTTTTCGCTTTTAATGCTTGCTGCTGCTTTGTAACCCAATCTGGAAATTTAAAGTAAGGTGCTATTTTACCAAGCAACGTATCTGAAACTTGTGTGACTTGCTGAAATTCTTTTGTTGAATTGATAAACTTTTTTGTATTACGAAAAGCATGTAGTCGATCGATTTCTTTTAGAGACAATCCTAATTGAGCGCCTTTATAGTCACTTATATAGTTAGGATTGAAAGGATATATTTTGGGCTTCCTTCTTTCTAGCTCAATGCTTTTTAAGGAATCTATTTGTTGCTGAAAAGCAACAAGTGTTTGATGTGTAACGCCGGTGTTTTTATCCGAAGAAAAATCAACAAAAACATAGAGCGTTTGTAAACCTATAATAAGGAGTATTAAAAACAAAACCCCATTTCGTTGGCTTTTGGCATACCAGAAATGGGGTTTTAGATATTTCATTTTTTGTGTATTACACCTTCGCCTTTATCGCGGCAATATATTTATTTAGTTCTTCTTTTACTTTTGGAGCCAATAACACAAGTCCAATCATATTTGGTACCATCATGGCAAAAATCATAGCATCTGAGAAACCAATTACAGAGCCTAAACTAGCCGCCGAACCGATAATTACAAAAACACAGAATAACAATTTGTATGCATATTCCATTTTTTTAGTTCTTCCAAATAAATATGCCCATCCTTGAAAACCGTAATAAGACCAAGATATCATGGTAGAAAATGCAAATAAGACTACCGCAATGGTTAGTACATACGGAAACCAAGAAATTGCAGATTCAAAAGCTCCTGAGGTTAACAATATAGCTTGTGCATCATTCAATCCTGAGTTTGCAGCTGTAACATTTCCAGTAATTATCAAAACCAAAGCAGTCATCGTACAAACAACAACTGTATCAATAAACGGCTCTAACAGAGCAACCATTCCTTCACTTGCCGCATATTTTGTTTTTACTGCCGAATGCGCAATAGATGCAGAACCAACACCAGCTTCATTTGAGAACGCCGCACGTCTAAATCCTTGAACTAAAACTCCTACAGCTCCTCCTGCAACACCTTCTGGACTAAAAGCTCCATTAAATATTTGTGCAAATGCAGCACCAATCATATCATAGTTTGCAACGATTACAAATAAAGAAGCTGCCACATAAATAACCACCATAAAAGGCACGATTTTATCTGTAACCTTGGCAATTTTTTTGATTCCACCAATAATTACAATCCCTACCAGTACAGCCATGATTACTCCAAACAACCAACCTTTTCCGTGTAAGAAAGAAGCCTCACCTCCTGTAATATTTTCAACCAATTGAAAAGCTTGATTTACCTGAAACATATTTCCGCCTCCAAAAGAGCCTCCAATAACAAATACCGCAAATAGGGCTGCCAATACTTTTCCTAAATTTCCAAGTCCTTTAGATTTTAATCCTTTTGTTAAATAATACATAGGACCTCCATAGACCGTTCCGTCTTCTCCAATATCTCTATACTTTACACCAAGCGTGCATTCTACAAACTTAGAAGCCATTCCTAAAAAACCAGCAATAATCATCCAAAATGTTGCTCCCGCTCCTCCAATAGAAACAGCAATTGCAACACCTGCAATATTCCCTAAACCTACGGTTGCAGACAAGGCAGCTGTTAATGCCTGAAAATGTGTTACTTCTCCTTCATGCCCTTCAATAGCAATGGTTTCGATATGGTCTCCACCAGAAGCTAAATCTCCAGATCCTTCTAATGCCTCATGCTTATCTACATGGTCATATTTACCTCTAACAATATTTACAGAAGTAAAAAATCCTTTTAAATTTATAAATTTAAAATAAAATGTAAAATAAGTAGCTCCTAATATTAAGGGAAATAATACCCAATATACTTTAATAGTATCTCCAAAAGGTATTTGATAAAATATAAAATCAACAAACCAACCTGTTGCACTTCCAAATGCCTCATCGATTTTTTGATCTAGTCCTTTTTCTTGTGCAAAAGTTAGAAATGGGGTTGCTATAAAAAGCAACGAAAGAAGTAATTTCTTCATAATAAATATGTTAGTTTTTTGAATTTAGTAGTCCGCAATATCCTAAAAAAAATGCACTTCTAACAAATTTTGAATGTTAAATCTGAATTTGTGTTAGCTTTTCTTTAAATCGTTGTAAATCTTCTGTAAATGATTTCGGATACAAATTCAGTTCTCGGTTTGTTTTTGTCAAATCAAAACCTGTGCTAACAGGCCTTACTGCAAGCTGGTTTAATGTGGTCGTAGAAATGGGTTGAATTAGTTTTTTATCCAAATCAAAAGCATCTGCAATTTCTTGGGCAATTTTATAAATACTCAACAGTTGATTGCTCGAAATATGAAATACTCCTGTGGCTTTTTTATCAATACACAACTTGCAGGCGAGCGCTAAATCTTCTACATAGGTAGGCATTCTGTATTGATCATCAACAATAGTAATTGGATTTCCTTTTTCTAAAGCTTCTTTTACCCAAAGTACAATATTACTCCGACTCATTTCAGCAACGATTCCGTACACCAAAATGGTTCTTAAGATTGTATAATCAATAGTAGATTTTGATAAAATCTCTTCAGACTGTAATTTTGTTTCTCCGTAATAACTCAACGGACTGGGTGTATCTTCTTCTGTATAAGGCCCATTTTTACCATCAAAAATAAAATCTGTTGATATGTGTATCAAGTGTGTCTGTATTTCTGAGCAAAGCGATGTTAGCTGCTGTACAACATCTACATTTAGCAGATGACAATTTTCTTTGTCCGTTTCACAAGCATCCACATTGGTCATTGCCGCTGTATTGATGACAACATCAGGTTGAATTTTTAACAAATTGGTTTGTAATTTTTTAGTATCAGTAATATCAAGGTTGTGATATTCGAAATCATCTCGTCCGCTTCTATTAGCTCCTCTTGAAAAACCAATCACTTTATAGGTTTCTTTTTCTTCAAGTAATAGATTTAGTAAATTCTGACCTAGCAACCCATTGCTTCCTGTGATGATTATTTTTTTCAAACGAAATGTTTTTAATAAGATTACTTCCCTCTTAGTTCTCAGGATTGTAATGACGTTAAAGTATAAATTTTTAACGTTCAGTTTTTCTGCCTTGGCTCTTGACTCTCGCTTCTAGGTTCTTTTCAGCTTTTAGCCTCCCTAAAATAATTTTCTTAATTTTAAAATTTGCTCTGGTCTTCCTAGTACAATAAGACTAGAGTCTGCCACTAACTTGGTAGATGCTTCTGGATTAATGATATAATCGCACTGAGGGTTTTTAAATCCAATAGCGGTACAGCCTGTTTTTTGTCGTAAATCTAAATCTAAAATTGTTCTTCCTAAATACATTTCTGGCAGTCCATTTACAGAAATTTCTTCTAAATTTGGCGTGGTCTCTCCTTCTATAGTTAAGCGGTCTACAAATTCAATCACATCGGGTGTAACTACTAAAGACGCCATATGATTTCCTCCTAATCTATCTGGCATAATCACATTGTTTGCTCCAGCTATTTTTAATTTATCAAAAGAAGATTCATTAGAAGCTCTGCTGATAATTTTACAACCTTTATTCAATTGACTTGCTGTTAATACCACAAATAAGTTATCTGCATCTGAGGGCAATGTGGTAATCAAATTTTTAGCGTTTTTAATTCCAGCATTTTGCAAAGATTCATCCACTGTTGCATCTCCTTCTATACAGAGAATGCCCTTTGTTTCTAAAAAAGCGACTAGCTCTTTATTTTTTTCTAGAATAACATATTTTTGTTGGTAATTTTTTAATTTCGAAACAGCTTGTTTTCCATTTCTACCATACCCACAAACAATGGTATGTCCTTTTAGTGTATCAATTTTTCGTTGCACCTTTTTATGTTTTAATTGTTTAAAAAATTGTCCGTTAGCTAACGCTTCTGTAAAAGCAGAAGCGGCATATCCAAAAACAGTAATACTTGTTAAAATTAAAAATATGGTAAATATTTTTTCTTGATCTCCTAGTGGCTGCACTTCTCCAAAACCTACCGTAGTAACAGTTATAACCGTCATGTAAAAGGCATCAACAAAGCTAAAACCAGACAAGAATGTATAGCCAAAAACGCCTACTGTAATAATAGCAAGCATCAGAAAAATAGCTTTGTATATTTTAGATTCAAATACCATCTTTATAAGTCGAAAACTGAACTACGTTTTACATAGAGCACATCTTTTAAACGCAGCACAAAAGCCAACATTAAATAAAGCGCAAATGAAAGCCCTACGGTTACAAATGAGATATAAATAAAAAACAAACGCACATTGGTTGCTCGCATACCAAGCCTGTCTGCTAATCTTGTAGAAACTGCAAAACCGTGGCGTTCAAAGTAATGCCTAACAGCATGTATAAAACCCATAGATCCTTATTGTAATTGCAAGATAGTATTTTATGTTGATTTGCCTCTTACTTCCTCCCAAAAATAAATCGAGATTGTGTAACTTTGCTTTTTCCCATAAAAAAACACCAATTTGAAACAGCAAGAATACATCGAGGTTTTTGGCGCTAGAGTGCATAATTTAAAAAACATTGACGTCAAAATTCCACGTGAAAAACTTGTCGTCATTACTGGTTTAAGCGGAAGCGGAAAATCTTCTTTGGCTTTTGACACTATCTATGCTGAAGGGCAACGTCGGTATATTGAAACCTTTTCGGCATATGCCAGACAGTTTTTAGGAGGACTAGAACGTCCTGATGTTGATAAAATTGACGGCTTATCTCCTGTAATTTCTATCGAACAAAAAACCACCAACAAAAGCCCACGTTCTACCGTTGGAACCATTACAGAAATTTACGACTTCTTGCGTTTACTCTACGCACGTGCGGCAGATGCGTATTCGTACAACACTGATCAGAAAATGGTGAGCTATAGCGATGAACAGATTAAAGAATTGATCCTTTCTGAGTTTCAAGGTAAAAAAATAGCGGTCTTAGCGCCTTTGGTAAAATCTAGAAAAGGACATTATAGAGAATTGTTTGAACAAACTTCCAAGCAAGGTTTTGTCAGAGTTCGTATCAATGGCGAGATTAAAGAAATTGAAAAAGGCATGCGTTTAGACCGCTATAAAACCCATGACATTGAAGTGGTTATTGATCGGTTATTGGTTGACAACTCGGTAGAAAAACGCCTGGAAGAAACCATTAAAACAGCGTTGTACACAGGAGATAATATTTTAATGGTCATTGACCTAGAAAACAATACACCACGCTATTTTAGTAGAGATTTGATGTGTCCTACCTCTGGAATTGCGTACCCAAACCCAGAGCCAAATACGTTTTCATTTAACTCACCAAAAGGGGCTTGTACAAATTGCAACGGACTGGGAATTACCGATGAAGTGAACTTAAAAAAAATCATTCCAGATGCAAGCGTTTCCATAAAAAATGGAGGCATTATTCCTTTAGGAGAGCAAAAAAACAGTTGGATCTTTAAACAACTTGAACTGATTGCAGAACGTCATCAATTCAAACTCAATGAAGCCATTGATAAAATCCCTAAAGAAGCAATGTAAATTATTTTGAATGGAGGAAATGACAAATTCAAAATTCAATCCAAGTCAATGGGAATTATGCGCAACTATGAAATTGATTTTGAAGGCATCATTTCCTTTATATACAGTCAATATAAAAACAGCGAATCTACTTCTATTAAAAGATGGGCAAAAGGGTTTATGGATGCTAAAAACTGCTCTGTTTGCAAAGGGAAACGCCTTAAAAAAGAAGCCCTCTGTTTTAAAATTCTCGATAAAAACATTAGCGATTTAGCACATCTGGATGTGACCGAATTATCAAAATGGTTTGAAAATATTGAATTAAAATTATCGAAGAGACAGGTTACTATTGCTGCTGAAATTTTAAAAGAAATCCGTACACGAATTCAATTTTTATTAGATGTTGGTTTGGATTATTTAAACCTAGACAGAACCTCAAAATCATTATCTGGCGGAGAAGCACAACGCATCCGATTGGCCACACAGATTGGTTCTCAATTAGTTGGTGTCTTATATATTTTAGACGAACCCAGCATTGGATTGCATCAACGAGACAACCAAAAACTGATTGATTCTTTGATTAAACTAAGAGATCTTGGCAATTCTGTTCTTGTTGTAGAACACGACAAAGACATGATAGAACACGCCGATTTTGTTTTTGATATTGGTCCTGGAGCAGGAAGACATGGAGGTGAGATTGTAAGCGAAGGCACCTTTAAAGAGCTCACAGAACACAATACACTCACTGCCAACTATATTACAGGAAAAAAAGAAATTCCTATTCCCAACAAACGAAGAAAAGGAAACGGAAAGTTCATCAAACTAAAAGGTGCCACAGTAAATAATTTAAAAAACCTCTCTGTCAATTTTCCTCTCGGAAAAATGATTTGTGTTACCGGCGTTTCTGGCAGCGGTAAATCTACCCTGATCAATGAAACACTGTATCCAATTTTAAATGCACAAATTTATAGAGGTGTAAAAAAGCCGATGCCTTACAAAAGCATTTCAGGAATTGAGCATATTGATTAAGTAATTGACATTGATCAATCTCCAATCGGAAGAACTCCACGCTCAAATCCAGCAACCTACACGGGTGTTTTCGGAGAAATCAGAAGCTTGTTTTCCATCACTCCAGAAGCTTCTATTAGAGGTTACAAACCAGGAAGGTTTTCATTCAATGTAAAAAGTGGGCGTTGCGAAACTTGCCAAGGCGGCGGAGTTCGCGTTATAGAAATGAACTTTTTACCAGACGTTCATGTAGAGTGCGAAACTTGCCAAGGAAAACGTTTCAATAGAGAAACCTTAGAAATTAGATACAAAGGAAAATCTATTTCTGACATCTTAGAAATGACCATTAATGAAGCAGTAGTGTTTTTTGAAAAACTTCCTAAAATTTATCGAAAAATTAAAACCATTCAAGATGTAGGATTGGGATATATTACACTCGGTCAACAATCTACTACCTTGTCTGGTGGAGAAGCACAACGAATTAAATTGGCAGCTGAACTTTCTAAAAGAGACACCGGAAACACCTTTTATATTTTAGATGAACCCACAACTGGCTTGCACTTTGAAGACATTCGGGTATTGATGAATGTGCTTAACAAATTGGCAGACAAAGGAAATACCGTACTGATTATTGAACACAATTTAGATGTTGTAAAACTGGCCGATTATGTGATTGACATTGGTATGGAAGGCGGTAAAAAAGGAGGAAATATTATTTGTATGGGCACACCAGAACAAATTAGCAAACATCAAAAGAGCTATACCGCTAAATTTCTAAAAAAAGAACTATCTTAGCGTGTTTGCCAAAATTTTAAAAAATAGATTTTGGCTTCTAAAGACATTAAAATTTACATTTAAAAAAATATGTTATGAGTAAGAATGATGACCGTAAAATAATTGACAAACTAAAACAAAAAACCTGGAACGAAGTCAAAACAAATGATTCTTGGGCAATTTTTAAAATCATGTCTGAATTTGTTGAGGGCTATGAAAAACTAAGTAAAATTGGCCCTTGTGTTTCTATTTTTGGTTCTGCAAGAACAAAACCAGGAGACAAGTATTATCAACTAGCTGAAGAAGTTGCTTATAAACTAACCCAAAATGGCTACGGAGTTATTACTGGTGGTGGACCCGGTATTATGGAGGCAGGAAACAAAGGTGCGCACAAAGGAAAAGGAACTTCAGTAGGCTTAAACATTGAGCTGCCTTTTGAACAACATTTTAACCCGTGGATAGACAGCGATAAAAATTTAGAGTTCGATTATTTCTTTGTTCGCAAAGTAATGTTTGTAAAATACTCTCAAGGCTTTATTGTGATGCCAGGAGGATTTGGAACCTTAGACGAACTATTTGAAGCAATCACCTTAATTCAGACCAAAAAAATCGGGAGGTTTCCAATTGTATTGATTGGAAAAGATTTTTGGAGCGGACTGATAGACTGGATTCAAAAAACAGTGATTGCACAAGGAAATGTTAGCGAATCTGATTTGAATTTATTTCGAATTGTAGACACTGCCGATGAAGCTATTGAGCATTTGAACAAATTTTATTCAAAATACAGCTTCAAACCAAACTTTTAAAAAGACACACCAAAATTGAACCCTAAAAGCAGCATAGCAATTCTCTTTCTATTTGTATATTATGGAATTGCTGCGCAGCAAAATTCAATTAAAATTCATGCAGAACTCCATACAAAAACAGACGTTTTAAACATACAGCAAGAGCTTGTATACTATAATAAAACAGAGGTTTCTTTATCTGAAATACACCTGCACAATTGGGCAAATAGTTTTAAAGACAAAGAAACCCCTTTAACCAATAGATTTACAGAAGCATACAACAAGGCATTGTATTTTGCAAAAGATAGCGAAAGAGGCTTTTCTAATATTTTAAACATTACAGCAAACCACGACCCTACTCATTTTTCTACCTTAAAAAAACACCCTGATGTTTTAAAAGTAGCTCTAAAAACACCGATTCAACCAACCGATTCTGCAACAATTATTATTACCTATACCGTAAAAATACCTAGTGCAAAATTTACTGGTTACGGAAAAACAGACACGGGGTACCATTTACGTTACTGGTATTTAGTTCCTGCTGTTTACAAAAATGGTTGGCAGATTATGAGCAATTTAAATATGGATGATCTGTATATGGATGTTGTCAATTACAACATTCAGTTAAAAACCCCAAAAGAGTTTACAATTACAAGCAACTTAAAACAAACTAAAATTGTTACTAAAAATCATCATCAACATCATTTAATAGGAAAAAGCAACACAGATATCATCCTCAATATTTCGAAAGTAAAAAAATTTAAAACCTACACAACAGATGATTTTTTAGTCGTAACAGATATCGCCCCTAAAGAGATCAATCTTCAATTATCTACAGATCTTTTAAACAGAGAAATTCATTTTATCAAAGACTATTTAGGAAAGTATCCGCATCAAAAAATGCTAATCGACAAGGCAACACAGCGCAAAAACCCTGTTTATGGCCTCAACCAATTACCTGGTTTTTTAAGCCCTTTTTCAGATGTTTTTGAATGGGACATCACCGTCTTTAAAGCACTGACAAAAAAGTATATTGAAAACACATTACTCTTAAACAAGCGATCTGATTATTGGCTAACTGATGGTATTCAGACTTATTTAATGATGGAATATGTACAAAAATACTACCCAGACACAAAACTGTTAGGAAAAGCCTCAACACTATGGGGAGTCCGAAGTTCTAACCTTGCAAAGTTGAAATTCAATGACAAGTATCCTTTTATCTATCAGTTTGGTGCACGAAAATTTTTAGACCAAGCATTGACAACTCGATCAGATTCTTTATCTAATTTTAACCGAAAAATTGCTGGAAAATACAAAGCGGCATTAGGACTTCAATACTTAAAAGGATATTTAGGTGAACCTGTTTTAAAAAATGCACTGAAAGAATTTTATCAAAAAAACAAGCTAACATTAAGTCACAGCAATTCCTTCAAAGAGATTCTCAATGCCAAAACAGACAAAGATTTGCACTGGTTTTTTGGTGATTACCTACAAACAAATAAAAAAATAGATTACACCATCAAAAAAGTTCATGTAGATAATGACTCCTTAAAAATTACCATTAAAAACAAACGAAACATCACTGCACCAGTTGCTTTATACGGAGTTCAAAATAAAAAAATACAGCTAAAAAAATGGTTTTCAAAAATTGATTCTACAAAAACAGTTACCATTGCTAAAAGAGATTTTGATAAAGTTTCTTTAAACTACGAACACATATACCCAGAGTATAATTCTTTAGACAATTGGAGAAATGTAAGCAAAAGTTTTTTAAACAAACCGATACAATTTAGATTTCTAAAAGACATTCAAGACCCGTATTATCACCAACTATTTTACCAACCTAAGTTTAACTACAATTATTACGACGGGCTTAAAATCGGGTTAAAACTACACAACAAACCCATCATATATCGGAATTTTATTTTCAGAATCATTCCTTCTTACGCCACAAAAAGCAAGTCTCTTACAGGCGCCTTCTCAATGATCTATCATCACTATTTTGAAACATCAAAAATTAACAAAATTTCATATGGATTGCTAGCAAGCAACTCACATTATGCACCAAATTTATTTTACAACACCCTTGTTCCTTTTGCGTCTATTCATTTTAAACGCAAAAGCTTACGAGATGTTGGAGGGAGTGCTTTAACAGCAAAACTAGTAGCTATTTACAAAGAAAATGAGCCGAACACACAAACACAAGAACAAGACAAATACAGTGTTTTAAATCTAAGATATACGTATTCAAAACCAAATATCATTAGCGGAATTCAATACCAAATAAACAGTGAGTTTGCGTCAAATTTTACAAAACTCTCTACCGATCTCCGTTTTAGAAGACTTACAGGAAAAAATAGACAGTTAGATTTTCGGTTCTTTGGAGGCGCTTTTTTAAACAATACCACAACAGATACTTATTTTAGTTTTGGTCTAGACAGGCCTTCTGACTACTTATTTGAACAAAACTATTTTGGACGCTCTGAAAGTTCAGGGGTTTTTAGCCAACAAACAATCATTGCCGATGGAGGTTTTAAGTCTAAATTACCTACTCGATTTGCAAATCAATGGATGAGCTCGTTCAATGCAAGCATTGGTGTTTGGAAATGGATAGAGTATTATACCGATGTTGCTTTTCTAAAAAATAAAGGAGAACGCACCTATTTTGCCTACGAAAACGGAATCCGGCTGAATTTTATTCATAATATTTTAGAACTTTATTTCCCGCTATATTCAAATTTAGGATGGGAAATAAACCAAACCGCCTATCCAAGTAAGATCCGATTTGTGCTCAGCGCAAATCCTGCTGCTATTTATAACTTCTTTAGAAGAGGTTTTCTGTAAGGCGCCTAATATTACGTATTTCGCATTTTAAACAAGGTTAACTAAGTGTTAATTACGATATTCTCAAAAAAATAAAAACATTTTTAAATTTCAATCAAAAAACCTATCTTTGCAGAACAGCAAACACACAACACCTATGACTCAAGACACTGCCATTTCTAGCGCTAAAAAACTCTCTTTCAACGACTTTCGTAATGAAGTACTAGAAGATTACAGAATAGCACGTGTTAGCAGAGAGTGTAGTATCTTAGGTAGACGAGAGGTGTTGACAGGAAAAGCAAAATTCGGGATTTTCGGCGACGGAAAAGAAGTGCCACAATTGGCAATGGCAAAAGCATTTAAAAATGGAGATTTCCGCTCTGGCTACTACAGAGATCAAACATTTATGATGTCGATTGGTGAACTAACAGCACAACAATTTTTTGCCGGACTCTATGCACATCCTAGTATTGAAGCAGACCCAATGTCAGCAGGAAGACAAATGGGCGGTCATTTTGCAACCCACAGTTTGGATGAAAATGGCGACTGGAAAAACTTGACTCAACAAAAAAACTCCTCCGCAGACATTTCTCCAACAGCCGGACAAATGGGACGATTATTAGGCCTAGCACAAGCGTCTAAAATATATAAAAACGTAGAAGGCTTAGAAAGTTTTACCAAATTTTCTGACCAAGGAAATGAAGTTGCTTGGGGAACCATTGGCAATGCAAGCACAAGTGAAGGGATCTTTTTTGAAACTATAAATGCCGCTGGGGTACTACAAGTACCTATGGTAATGAGTGTTTGGGATGATGAATACGGAATTTCTGTACATGCAAAGCACCAAACCACCAAAGAAAGCATTTCTGAAATTTTAAAAGGATTTCAAAGAGACCATGAGCAAAAGGGCTACGAAATTATTGTGGTAAATGGTTGGGATTATGTACAACTGATCGCTGTGTATAACAGAGCTGCAAAAATTGCAAGAGAAGAGCATGTTCCTGTTTTAATTCATGTCAAAGAATTAACTCAACCACAAGGGCACTCTACCTCTGGATCTCACGAACGCTACAAGAGTAGCGATCGCTTAAAATGGGAGCAAAAATTTGACTGTGTAGCAAAAATGAGAACTTGGATTTTAGAGTTTGAATTAGAAGACGAAACAGGAGAGATTTTAAAATTTGTTGATTCAGAAGAAGCGCTTATCAACATAGAAAAAGAAGCAAAAAAAGAAGCCTCTACCGCAAAAAGAACCGCATGGAATTTGTTTTTAAACGAAATTAAAACAGAGCTTAACACTGCTGTAACACTACTAGAAAATGCTGCTCAAAAAAGCAGTAACGGTTCTTTTATCACAAAACTTAAAAATGATCTGACGGAAATTCATGAACCTATCCGAAAAGACATTCTAATAGCAACACGAAAAGCGTTGCGTTACCTAAAAGACGAATCATCTCTTGAAAAAACAGCATTACAGGTCTTTATCAAATCTGCAATACAAAAAGGTGCAACCCACTTCTCTACACACTTAACAAGTGAAACAGAAAATGCTGCAACCAACATAGAACCTATCTCACCAAGCTACACCAATGAAAGCACATTGGTAGATGGCAGAATTGTGATGCGTGATAATTTTGATGCACTCTTACAAAAACACCCTGAAGTACTGATCTTTGGTGAAGACGCTGGTTTTATTGGCGATGTAAACCAAGGACTAGAAGGCTTGCAAGAAAAATTTGGAGAACTAAGAGTTTCAGATACTGGAATTAGAGAAGCAAGCATTATTGGTCAAGGAATAGGAATGGCAATGCGCGGATTAAGACCCATCGCAGAAATTCAATACTTAGATTATCTACTATACGCAATTCAAATTTTGAGTGACGACTTAGCAACACTGCGCTACCGCACTTTTGGAAAACAGAAAGCACCTTTAATCATCAGAACGCGTGGACATCGTTTGGAAGGAATCTGGCATTCAGGATCTCCAATGGGAGCCATCATCAACACACTAAGAGGAATTCATGTATTGGTACCAAGAAACATGACCAAAGCAGCTGGGTTTTACAACACACTCTTAGAAGGAGACGATCCTGCATTGGTAATAGAATGCTTAAACGGCTACCGACTGAAAGAGCAGCTACCAAGCAATTTAGGTGAATTTAAAACTCCGATTGGAGAAATTGAAACCCTTAAAAAAGGAACCGATATTACCGTACTTTCTTATGGCTCTACGTTAAGAATTGTAGAAGAAGCTGCAAAAGAACTACAACAAGCAGGTATTGATATTGAGATTATTGACGCGCAAAGCTTATTGCCCTTTGACACCAATCACGACACGGTAAAAAGCGTAGCAAAAACAAATCGCTTATTAATTGTAGATGAAGATCTTCCAGGCGGAGCTTCTGCTTATTTATTGCAAGAAGTACTCGAAAAACAAAACGGATATCAACATTTAGACAGCAAACCCGTAACACTCACAGCAAAAGCACACAGGCCTGCGTACGGAACTGATGGTGATTATTTTTCAAAACC
>JAQWOR010000026.1 GCA_029245785.1 Polaribacter sp. | reverse complement strand
TTTGACGTTTAGAAGCTGTTTTGCTTTCTTGTGCCATTCTATTAGATTTTTGATCTAACCAAGAAGAATAATTCCCTTTCCAGGGAAGTCCTTCTCCGCTGTCTAATTCTAAAATCCAACCAGCAACATTGTCTAAGAAATAACGATCATGCGTTACAGCAATTACAGTTCCTTTATATTGCGCCAAATGATGTTCTAACCAATGTACAGATTCTGCATCCAAGTGATTTGTTGGCTCATCTAACAATAAAATCTCTGGCTCTTGTAATAACAAACGGCATAAAGCAACCCTTCTTCGCTCTCCTCCAGACAACACAGAAATTAGTTTGTCTGGTTCTGGAGTACGCAATGCATCCATTGCTATTTCTAATTTTGTATCCAACTCCCAAGCGTTTGCTGCATCAATTTGATCTTGAAGTTCAGCTTGTTTTGCCATCAATTTCTCCATTTTATCAGCATCAGAATACACTTCTTCTAAGCCAAACATGTCATTGATTTTATTGTATTCGTCCAATATTGCTACGGTTTCTGCAACACCTTCTTTTACAATTTCCATCACTGTTTTTGTTTCATCCAGCTTTGGTTCTTGTTCTAAATAACCAACTTTATAGCCTGGCGAAAAAACCACATCTCCTTGGTAGTTCTTTTCTACCCCAGCTATAATTTTTAATAAGGTAGATTTTCCAGAACCATTTAAACCGAGAATCCCGATTTTAGCTCCATAGAAAAAACTTAAATAAATATCTTTTAAAACAGGTTGATTGGCACTTTGATAGGTTTTTGTAACCTTATTCATCGAAAAGATGACTTTCTTATCGTCGCTCATTATGTTGTTGTTTGGTATTAATTAGGTCTTAGGTGAGAAATAAATTTCAGCAAGAAACTCCAGTATTTTTCACTTTCCTTTCTTCTCTTTTGTCTTTTGTCTTTCGTCTTTTGTCTTGGTTCTTACTTTACACCCTTCCTTTTAAGGCATTAAACACCCAGGCAACAGAGAAAAATCCAACTCCAACAGCAGCAAATCCCCATCCAGAAACATCTCTATATCTAAAAGCCCCTAAAGCAATTAAACCCAATCCTACAAAAATCATTATAAAAGTTGCCCAAGCGAGCACTGTATTTTTATTCATCGACATATCTAATCATTTTTTGGGCGCATCCACAAAAGTGGTCTGGCTTTCGGTAGTCGCTATTACAACTAGAAGTACTCTTCTTTAACAAGTGTTCTCTAAAAGTTGTAATGAGCTTCAACAATACCTCAATCCTTTGCGCAACGTGAATCGCAAATATCGTAATTATTTATGAAATAAGAAATGGATACTTTACAAAGTAGCCGCCAACCTACAACCTTGGTTGATTGCTCTTTTTGCATCTAGTTCTGCAGCAATATCTGCGCCACCAATTACATGAACTTTTAGCCCTTTTTCTTCCAACGGAAGCAACAACTCTTTAAGCGGAGTTTGCCCAGCGCAAACAACAATAGTATCCACCTCTAACACCTGTTGTTTTTCATACTGAACATAATGCAAGCCTTTGTCATCTATCTTGGTATATTCAACACGATTGATGAATTCTACCTTTTTTTTCTTTAACGTAGATCGGTGTATCCATCCTGTTGTTTTTCCAAGGTTTTTACCAAACTTTCCTTTGCTACGCTTGAGCATAAAAATTTCTCTTGACGAAGGGGTTGTTTCAGGTTTCACGCCTTCAATACCACTTCTAGCCTTCATTGTCTTATCAATTCCCCATTCTTTTAACCACGCATCTAAATTCAACGCAGTACTTTCTCCATCATGAGCTAAATATTCTGCAACATCAAAACCAATTCCTCCAGCTCCAATCACTGCAACTCGTTTACCAACAGGCTTTTTTAATTTTAGTACATCTATATAACTCAACACTTTTTGGTGTTCAATTCCTTCAATTTTCGGCATTCTTGGTTGGATCCCTGTTGCTAAGACAACTTCGTCAAAATTTCCATTTTCTAACTCATCTACAGAAACTCTTTTATTTAGCTTTACGGTTACATCATGCAGCTCCAATTGTCTTTTAAAATAACGAATGGTTTCATAAAACTCTTCTTTTCCTGGAATTTGCTTTGCAATATTAAATTGCCCTCCAATCTCTGATTCGGCATCAAACAAGGTTACTTCATGCCCACGTTGTGCCGCAATTGCCGCCGTTGACATGCCTGCCGGGCCAGCACCGACAACTGCAATTTTCTTCTTTATTTCCGCTGGGTTGTAATTCAATTCTGTTTCATGACAAGCTCTTGGATTTACCAAGCAGCTAGCTACTTTTTGTTCAAAAACATGATCTAAACATGCTTGATTACAACCTATACAGGTATTGATTTCATCTTCCTTTTCTTCAAAAGCTTTGCGCACCCATTCTGGATCTGCCAAAAAAGGACGTGCCATAGAAATCATATCAGCATGTCCTTCTGCCAATACTTTTTCGGCCGTTTCTGGCATGTTAATTCTATTTGTTGTAACCAAAGGAATGCTTACCTCTTCTTTCATTCGTTGAGTTACCCATGTAAAAGCCGCTCTAGGAACCGATGTTGCAATGGTTGGTATTCTAGATTCATGCCAACCAATTCCTGTATTTATAATAGTAGCTCCTGCTTTTTCTATTTCTTTTGCCAAGGCTACAATTTCTTCCCAAGAACTCCCTTTATCTACCAAATCTAACATCGATAAGCGGTAAATTATAATAAATTTTTTACCAACTGCTGCACGGACTTGCTTTACCAATTCAATAGGCAAACGCATTCTATTCTCATAAGTTCCTCCCCACGCATCTGTCCGCCTGTTTGTTCTTTTGCTTATAAATTCATTGATCAAATACCCTTCTGAACCCATAATTTCTACACCATCATACCCTGCTTCTTTAGATAACTTGGCACAGTTTACAAAATCTCTGATGGTTCTACGCACTCCAGATTTTTTCAATTCAAAAGGTTTAAAAGGTGTAATTGGCGATTTTATTGCTGAAGGTGCTACGCTAAATGGATGGTATCCATAACGCCCAGCATGTAAAATTTGCATGCAAATTTTACCTCCTTCTTTATGTACAGCCTCTGTAATTACTTTGTGCTCACGTGCATGCTTTTTGGTTGACATTCTCGCAGAAAATGGCCCTGTCCAACCTTGAATGTTGGGCGAAATTCCCCCAGTAACAATCAGCCCTACACCTCCTTTTGCTCGTTCAGCATAATACGCTGCAATTTTTTTTAAACCACTCTTTTCCTCTTCCAATCCCGTATGCATAGAGCCCATTAAAATTCTATTTTTTAACGTAGTAAACCCTAAATCTAGTGGCTGAAAAATATGTTTGTATTTGCTCATTGGAAATAATTTAACGTTTTATTTATTATGCACGCATAATAAATGGCAAGGTATGTTAATTATAGCAAAAGAAAAAACTCAAGAAATAAATCTTACATTGTAAACATATTTATTTCTACATATTTTTAAAAAATTTAATACAAATAGCCCATTTTTCCTTGTTGATAATCTCGCATCGCTTCCATGATTTGAGTTTGTGTATTCATCACATAAGGACCGTATTGTGTAATTTTCTCATTGATGGGTTCTCCAGAAAGAATCAGCAGATTACTTGCTTCTTTGGCTTCAAATTCAATTGCATTACCATCTTTATTAAAGGTAAGCATTTGCAGGGCTCCTTTTTTAAGAACAACTTCATTGTTTACCAAAACTTCACCGTCTAATAAGTACAATAGCGATTGATGTGTTTCTGGAAGATCAACACGCATCTTACTTGCCGCCATTGCTTTTGCTGTAAATACATTAACAGAGGTTTGTGTTTTAATGAATCCTTTTTTCTCTGCTTGCTCACCGGCAATTATTTTTAATTCTATACGCTTATCTGCATTTGTTACAACAGGAATTTCTTCGTTTTTTATATGTTGGTATGCTGCGGGTATCATTTTAAATTCAGCAGGAAGGTTTAGCCACAACTGCACCCCTTCTAAAGTTCCTCCTTTTTTCACAAACTCTTTGGTAGGCCCTTCGGCATGAATAATCCCTCTTCCTGCGGTTGTCCATTGCACATCTCCTGCTTTTACTAATATTTCATTTCCGAGCGAATCTCTATGTAATTGTTCTCCTTGAAACAGGAGCGTAATAGGTTCAAAACCTCGATGAGGATGCGCTCCTAAATCAAATGGATTGTTAAATTCACTAATCGCATAAGGCCCATAATGATGTTATAAAATAAATGGATCTACTTGTTCAATTCCTTCTGTTGGAATTGGCTGACGCAATCGAATTGTTCCCATATTTACCAATGGGCTTTCTACTTTGTGCTGTATTGTTTTTAGCATTTTTATCAAAAAATATTACTTTTTTTCTACCTAATTTTATCTAGCAAATCACTTAATTGCAATGCTTCTTTTTCGGTCAACTTATCCATAAAACCAACATCTGCTAGCACACCAATCTCTTTTAACAACCGGAGTCCTTCTTTAGAAATAGTTACATATACTACTCTTTTATCATGCTCACAGCGAATACGTTTTATGAGTTTCTTATCACACAGCTTATCCATCAATCGAGTAGCATTAGGCGCTCTCTCAATCATTCTGTCTTTCACAATTTGCACTTTTATTTCTTTTCCTGCGCCGCGTAAAATTCGTAGAATGTTATATTGCTGTGGTGAAATTCCAAAAGGTTTAAAAAACTCAACCTCTTTACTATTCAGCCAATTTGCTGTATATTTAATATTGATCAACGCTTTTAATTTCTCTGTAAGAAACGTTGTATTAATGTCTTTAGAGATATTCCCCATGTTATAATGCTTTTTGAAATAGCAAAACTGCTTCTTTTAGTCTTTCTTTAGGATCGCCAATTGTTTATTAATAGACTTCGTGCTATTACTTCCTGCAAAAGTTATTATTTTCTTCATTTAGTTGTTTTTACGAGGCCTATATTTAATATTCTTTTATTTTTTCTCTTTATAAATATAAGAAACCGCTAATAAAACTAATGCAATTACCGCTCCCATTTGTTCTCCATCTCCAACCATTACATGTGCAAAGAAAGCCAAAACAAAAGCAAAGAAAAACCCAGCATAGGCCCATTCTTTTAAGTTTTTACTACTCACAAACCAAATGGCTATCAATCCTAAAATTTTGGCAATGGCATATGGATAAATAATATAAGTTGGGTATCCAAATGCAGTAAATATTCCTGCTACTTCTTCATGGTTAAAGAAATACATTCCCGCAGAAAACAATAACAACATCGTTAACAAACCTGTTGATACATAATAAATAATCTTTTTTCGTTCCATTTTAATTGGTTTTAAATTCAGCACAAAGGTATAAAAACAATTTTTATTTTCCATGGAAACTATTTTAAAAATAACACTCCAAAAGAAACTCCACTAATTTCTCAGCGGAGTTTTCATTACAAACAACCCATTAATTTCAAAGGTTTTTTTTAGCGATTTTTATTAAAAAGAAACCTAATGAAACTGTTCTGTTTCTGTAGATCCTTCCATAGCCACAGTACTTGCTGTACCAGCAGTTACAGTACTTTGAACGGCATCAAAATAAGTAGTTCCTACAAATCCTTGATGTTTCACGGCTTTAAATCCGTCTTTTTGCAAAGCAAATTCACGTTCTTGTAATTCAGAATACCCTGCCATTCCACGTTCTTTATATGCTTTAGAAAGTTCAAACATAGACGTGTTTAACGCATGGAATCCGGCTAGGGTTATAAATTGAAACTTATAGCCCATTACTGCCAATTCTTCTCTAAATGTTTCCATCTCAGCTACACTTAATTTTGCTGCCCAATTAAATGAAGGTGAGCAATTGTATGCAAGCATTTTACCTGGATACTTTGCATGAATTGCCTCAGCAAATTCACGTGCATATTCCAAATCAGGGTTTGAAGTTTCCATCCAAACTAAATCAGCATAGGGAGCATAACTCAACCCTCTTGCAATACCTTGATCAATACCATTGTTTACATGGTAAAAACCTTCATTTGTTCGCTCTCCCGAAATAAATTCAGCATCTCTTTCATCAATATCACTTGTAATTAGGTTTGCTGCATCAGCATCGGTGCGAGCAATAATAAGCGTAGAAACCCCCATAACATCTGCTGCCAAACGAGCTGCCACTAATTTATTAATCGCCTCTTGAGTTGGCACTAAAACCTTACCTCCCAGATGTCCACATTTTTTTGCAGAACTCAACTGATCTTCAAAATGCACTCCTGAAGCTCCCGCAGCAATCATTGACTTCATCAATTCAAAAGCATTTAAATTACCTCCAAAACCAGCTTCTGCATCCGCTACAATTGGCACTAAGTAATCTATTTTAGCAGCATCTTCATTAACCGATTGTATTTGATCTCTTCGCAACAACGCATTATTGATTCGCTGCACTACCATCGGCACACTATTTGCTGGATACAACGACTGATCTGGATACATTTCGCCCGCTAAATTTGCATCTGCTGCCACTTGCCATCCGCTTAAATAAATAGCTTCTAAGCCAGCTTCTACTTCTTGCACAGCTTGATTTCCTGTTAAAGCACCTAAACCCGCTACGAAATCTTGTGAGTTTAATTTTCGCCACAATTTGTTCGCTCCCAATTTGGCAATACTGTGCTCAATGTTGTAAGACCCTTGTAACTTTACCACTTCTTCTGCTGTGTAAGGACGTTCAATGCCTTTCCAACGTGGGTTTACGGTCCAATCAGTAATTAATTCTTGAATTCTTGCTTTAGTTTTCATAATTTTGCGATAGATTATTATTTATTGATAATTCGTCCCACTAAATGTTGCAGCATTTCTTGGGACACTTTTTTATATATTATAAGTAAGCATATGCTGGTAAGGTTAAAAACTCTACAAACTCTTCTGACAAGACCAAGGCATCAAACAATTGAATAGCTAATGGAAATTTTCCGTTTGTAAACTGAGTTTCACCTACCAATAACTTAATTTTTTCGACTTCTTCTTTTTTTAGTTTTTTATACATTTCTTCAGTGAAAATACGCCCATCCTCTAAATGAGCTTTTTTATGCATCCACTGCCACAATTGAGTTCTAGAAATTTCTGCTGTAGCTGCATCTTCCATTAAATTATATAGCGCCGCAGCTCCAACACCTCGCAACCAGCTTTCTATATATAAAATTCCGACATTTATATTCTTTCGAATTCCGCCTTCCGTAATGGTTCCTTTAGGCATCTCAACCAGCTCCTTTTCAGTAATTAAAATATCCTTTTTACTGATATGAATTTGGTTTTTAGCCTCCATATGAGCATTAAAAACATCCATCGCTACTGACACCAATCCTGGATGTGCTACCCAAGTTCCGTCATGTCCATTTTTAACTTCTTGTTCTTTATCTTTCAATACTTTTTCGAAAGCCAATGTATTTGCTTTCTCATCATTTTTTATAGGAATTTGAGCGGCCATTCCTCCCATTGCGTGCACTTTTCTTTTATGGCAACGCTGAATAACACGCAACGAATAGGCTTTCATAAAAGGAGTGCTCATGGTAACTTGATCTCTATTCGGAACCACAAAACCCCCATGGTTTCTAAACTTTTTGATGTACGAAAAAATATAATCCCATCGCCCACAATTCAAGCCAGCCATATGATCTTTCAATTCATAGATGATTTCATCTAATTGAAAACTTGCTGTTATTGTTTCAATCAACACCGTTGCCTTGATTGTTTGCTGACTCACTTTCAATTCATATTGCGCAAATACAAAAACATCATTCCACCAACGCGCTTCTAAATAGTGTTCTAGTTTTGGTAAATAAAAATACGTTGCCGAACCCTGCGCCATCAACGCATTGATATTATGAAAAAAGAACAATCCAAAATCCACTAAGGATCCCGACATTTCAATTCCGTCTATTAAAAAATGTTTTTCATTCAAATGCAATCCTCTTGGGCGCACCAAGAGTGTTGCCGTCTGCTCATTCAATTGATAGCTTTTTCCGTTCTTCTCATTATAAAATGAAATCGTTTTATCTACGGCGTCTTTTAAATTTAGTTGACCATCTAACAAATTATTTATGCTTGGAGAATTACTGTCTTCAAAATCAGCCATAAATGTTTTAGCTCCAGAATTCAACGCATTGATGACCATTTTTCGATCTACCGGACCTGTAATTTCTACTCTTCTATCCAATAGGTCTTCTGGCAATTCAGCACACACCCATTCTGAATCTCTAATTTCTTGAGTTTCTTTTGGGAAAACTGGAAAATTTCCTGCATCAAAATGTGCTTGTAATTTTTGTCTTTCCTCTAACAACAACAATCTACCGTCATTAAATTTCTCGTGTAATGCTACTAAAAAATCAGTTGCTTTATTTGTTAAAATGCGATCATAACAACCTATTTCAAAACCTTTTAACTCTAACCTACTTATCAATGTGCTTTGTGACATACTACTTGTTTTTACCATTCTACTCTGCAATGATATAAAAAATATTTGAACGCCACAAGCGAACGTTCGCTAAATATTAAAATATTTATTTTTCCTTTAGTTCGCTTATTTTAACTATCTTCGCCTTCATGTTAATAGAAGACGAATACATCCGCCTTATTTTTGGGCTTAAACTCAAGCAAATACGCACCGAAAAGAAATTATCTCTTTTTGGATTAGCCAAACTTACCGGTTTATCAAAATCGTATTTAAACGAAATTGAAAAAGGAAAAAAATACCCTAAAACTGACAAAATTAGCCTACTTTCTGAAAGCCTAAAAGTTCCTTACGACCATTTAGTCTCTTTAAAACTCGATAAAAACCTAGCTCCTATTGGCGAAATTTTACAATCAAAAATTTTAAAAGAAATCCCATTAGACCTCTTCGGAATTAAAGAAAACAATCTAATAGACATCATCGCAAATGCACCTGCAAAAGTGAACGCCTTTATTAGCACCATTATTAAGATTGCCCAGAACTACAACTTAACTCGTGAAAGTTTTTTCTTAGCATCGCTTCGTTCCTACCAAGAAGCGCACAATAATTATTTTGAGGAAATTGAAGAATCAGTTGTGAAATTTGCAAAAGCCTACCATATTGATCTCAATAAAAAAATCCTATCAAAAGACCTAGAAGACATCTTAACTGAGGAATTTAATTACACGATTGACACTGAAGAATTATCGAAACATCAAAACCTAGTGGTATTACGCACAATCTACATTCCCAAAAAGAACATTTTATTGATCAGCAAGAACATTAGCGAAGCGCAAAAAACATTTATTTTCGCAAAAGAATTGGCTTATAATTATTTAAAAACAGAAAACCGGCTATACACATTTCCTTGGATTAAATTCGAAAGCTTTGACCAAGTCTTGAATAATTTTATTGCCTCTTATTTTGCAGGCGCACTTATTATTTCGAAAAAATCACTGACCAAAGAACTGAAAAAATTCTTTGATCTAAGACAATGGAAGCAGGCTGATTTTGAAAAAATTATTCAAAAATACAATTGCTCTGTAGAAACTTTTTACCAACGCTTAACGAATATTTTACCAAAACAATTTCATATCAAAAACTTGTTTTTTTTACGTTTTACCCATCAATTCAATTCAAACACCTTTCGATTAAGCAAGGAATTACACATTACGCAACAACAAGCTCCACACGCTAATAGAAACAATGAACACTACTGTCGTAGATGGGTTTCTTTAAAAACAATTCAAGAATTAGAGTCAACAGAAAAAACAGCCACATTTGGACTCCAAATATCTTCCTATAAAAACCCTAATAACGAATATATCGTATTCTCATCTGCAACCCCAGATCCTTTTAGAAAAAATTTAAACCGAAGTGTTAGCATTGGACTCTTGCTATCTCCTCATTTAAAAAAGAAACTTCGATTTACCAAAGACGAGGCGATTCCTAAAAAAACAGTAGGAGTAACCTGTGAGACTTGCGCTGTTGAAAACTGTAAAGAACGTATTGCAGAGCCATCAACCTTGAACAGACAGCAACAATACATTGAAATTTCTAATACCGTAAACAACATTATAGATTCATACAGTTAACAAACAATACCTTATTATTGTTATTCATGTTTTCTAGTAATTAAAAGACATTTTCGTACTTTAGCCTTTTAAAATTGAGACATAACTATATGGACATCAACTTCAACAAAAACGAAGATCATAACAAGCTCTTACTCTCTGACTTAAAAAAAAGATTCCTAAAAGTAAAACTTGGAGGTGGAAAAATCAAGACAGAAAAACATAAGTCAAAAGGAAAACTAACTGCCAGAGAGCGACTCGACTACCTATTTGACTCAAAGTCAAAAAGCATAGAAATTGCTGCTTTTGCTGGCGATGAAATGTACAAAGGCCACGGAGGCTGTCCTTCTGGTGGCGTTGTTGTAAAAATTGGCTATGTTTCAGGCAAGCAATGCATTGTTGTTGCAAATGACGCAACAGTTAAAGCAGGAGCTTGGTTCCCTATTACAGGAAAAAAGAATTTAAGAGCACAAGAAATTGCTATCGAAAACAAACTACCCATCATTTACCTAGTAGATAGCGCTGGCGTGTACCTACCCATGCAAGATGAGATTTTTCCAGACAAAGAACATTTCGGACGAATTTTCAGAAACAATGCCATAATGAGCAGCATGGGAATTACACAAATTTCTGCCGTAATGGGAAGCTGTGTTGCCGGAGGAGCTTATTTACCAATTATGAGCGACGAAGCGATTATTGTTGACAAAACAGGGAGTGTTTTTTTAGCAGGAAGCTACCTGGTAAAAGCTGCTATTGGAGAAAATATTGACAATGAAACTCTTGGGGGTGCAACGACACATACTGAAATTTCAGGAGTTATTGACTACAAAGCAACCGACGATAAAAATGCATTAGATAAAATCAGAAAGCTGATGGATAAAATCGGAGAAGCTGATAAAGCAGGATTTGACAGGAAAGAAATTGCAGCACCAAAACAAGACCCAAAAGAAATACTTGGAATTTTACCCGCTACACGAACCGACCAATATGATATGATAGAAATCATAAAGCGACTGGTAGATAACTCTGAGTTTGAGCAATACAAAGAGAAGTACGGAAAAACCATCATTACTGGCTACGCCAGAATAGACGGTTGGGCTGTTGGTATTGTGGCCAATCAGAGAAAAGTGGTAAAAAACGCCAAAAAAGAAATGCAATTTGGCGGGGTTATCTATTCTGATTCTGCCGACAAAGCAACTCGTTTTATTGCCAATTGCAATCAGAAGAAAATTCCATTGGTATTTCTACAAGATGTTACTGGCTTTATGGTAGGTAGCAAATCTGAACATGGCGGAATCATAAAAGATGGTGCAAAAATGGTGAATGCAGTAAGTAATTCTGTAGTACCCAAGTTTACAATCATCATAGGGAATTCTTATGGAGCAGGAAATTATGCCATGTGCGGAAAAGCCTATGACCCAAGATTAATTGTTGCATGGCCTTCAGCAAGACTAGCTGTAATGGGCGGATCACAAGCAGCAAAAGTTTTATTACAAATAGAAACTGCTTCTTTGAAAAAACAAGGAGAAAAAATTACCCCAAAACGTGAACAAGAAATTTTAAAATCTATTGAAACGCGGTATGACAATCAAACCTCTCCTTACTATGCGGCAGCAAGAATTTGGACAGACGGCGTAATTAATCCCCTAGATACAAGAACTTGGATTTCTATAGGAATTGAAGCCGCAAACCACGCACCTATTCAAAAGCAATTTAATTTAGGTATTATACAAGTTTAACACGCTATTAGGTAGCAAAACTTGAACAACAAAAAAAACCACAACAATAATCCAATTACAAAAGACAAAATAAAATGGGAAGAGCATTTGAATTAAGAAAAGGTCGAAAAATGAAACGTTGGTCAGCAATGGCAAAAACGTTTACCAGAATTGGTAAAGACATTGTAATGGCTATTAAAGATGGAGGCGGAAATCCTGAAACAAATTCACGCTTAAGAGCTGTTATGCAAAACGCCAAAGCGGCAAACATGCCTAAAGAAAATGTGGAACGTGCCATAAAAAAAGCTTCGGACAAAGATACTTCTAATTATAAAGAGGTCTTATTTGAAGGATATGCACCACATGGAATTGCTGTTATTGTAGAAACTGCAACCGACAATAACAACAGGACCGTTGCCAACGTTAGAGCTATTTTTAACAAATGCGAAGGGAATTTCGGAACTTCTGGTTCTGTTATTTTTATGTTTGACCATGTTTGTAATTTTACTGTTAAAAAAGAAGACATTACCATTGACCTAGAAGAATTAGAATTAGAACTAATTGACTTTGACGTAGAAGAAGTTTTTATTGACGAAGAAGGCGTCATCATTTACGCACCCTTTGAACAATTTGGAGCTATTCAATCTTTCTTTGAGGAAAACAATGTCGAAATACTTTCTTCTGGCTTCGAAAGAATGCCAACAACAACATCAACGTTATCTGAAGAACAACAAACTGACGTTGAAAAGCTATTAGAAAAATTAGAAGATGATGACGATGTGCAAAACGTATATCATTCTATGCAACAATCATAGCAACATAACGCTTCTAAAAAATAAAGCCGTACACATTGTATACGGCTTTCGCATAAAACAATTTATAATTCCTTTTATCAATCATCCCCACGACTCATGACAATTTTCCTTACGGTTAGTCTTAAGTACATAACAAATATACATTATATTATAAAAAAACTAATACAGTTACTCATTTATTCCTAAAAATCAAAAAAAAACACAAACAAAGACTTAAAGCTCTCGGTATCAGGTTAAAAAGAAAATGGAACTGGATGAAGATACCATTTAAGAAACTATATCATTCATATTGTTTAAGTGTTCAATCCATATATCCAACGTTTTTTTGCGTTGGATTTTTTTTGTTTTGGTCTCTATAAATTCATTTATAAAATAAATTTCTTTTGGAATTTCAAACCCTGAAAGTGTCTTTAGACTCTTTATTTTATCTATACTGGTTTTTTCTATCGGTC
The DNA here is from genome assembly GCA_029245785.1 of Polaribacter sp. Lineage (GTDB taxonomy): Bacteria > Bacteroidota > Bacteroidia > Flavobacteriales > Flavobacteriaceae > Polaribacter. The sequence goes on along the minus strand of JAQWOR010000026.1, from coordinate 20,692 downwards.
CTTCAATAAGCAAAACCAATTTTTCTCCAAGCAAACTATCTGGAACTCCTGCTACAAAAAAACGTTGTGAAATAATTGCTGACAACTTTTCTTCAATCTGCTCTGGATGCAATTTTACAGCACCAGAATTAATCACATTGTCAAAACGGCCCAACCAGTCAAATTCGATGTTAGAAATAATCCGTACTATATCGTTCGTGATAATTTGAGTATCAGAAATTTTAGGAGCATTAATTACTAGGCAATTTCTGTCATCTTGGGAGATTGTTATATTTGATAGTGTTTTATAATGAGATACTGAAGTTGTTTCGGCATGACGAAAATTATTTAATTTTCGAACAGCAATATGTGTGATTGTCTCGGTCATTCCATACGTGGCAAAAATTTCGGTTTTTAACGATTGTAATTGTGCTTCTACTATTTTTGTCACAACACCTCCACCTACAATTAACTTTTTTATTGTATGTAATTCTTCGACCGAGTTTTGTAATTGCATTGGCACCATTGCAGAAAAATCGTATGTTTTTTCAATTCCTTTTAACGGCTCAGAAGTTGGCGCTACAACATCTAAATGCCACCCTAACACCAATGCACGAACCAACATCATTTTTCCAGCAATGTACGCAACAGGCAAACACAACAATGCGGTTGTATTCTCTTTCAAATCAAAAAAAGCACCTGTGGCCAATGCCGAATTTTTCATAAACTCTTTTTTAAGCGTAATCACTGTTGGTTTCCCTGTAGAGCCCGACGTAGTAACTTTTATAAAATCGTCATCAGAAAACCAATCTGATAAAAACAGAAAAACAGTCTCAGAAATGGTTTTAGAAAACACCAACAATTCAGCAACCGAAGAAAATGATTTCTCGTTGAGTTGAAAATTTTTATGAACCCTTGAGTTCTTCACGTTTATATATATTTAATTACCCTCTTGAAGCATTGGTTTTTCAATTCTTCCAAACAGCTTTTCTTTCCAGTTTTTCCAACCGTATTTTTTAGAAAAAACAAACAACAACATTGGATACAAAACCAGTACAGGAAAAAACATTTCAAGACCTACTGATGGCTCTGAAGTATCAATATACAATGCATCTGTTTGAAAAACAGTCCAATCTGTCGACACTAAAAATGCTGCCACAATATTATTAGCCGCATGCAAACCAAGTGCCAACTCTATTCCTTCATCCATTAACGTAATAATCCCGAAAAAAAATCCTGTTCCAATGTAAAAAACCATGGTGATATACCCTAATTTCTCTACCTCTGGATTCATCCCATGGAGCAGTCCAAAAATAACAGAAGTCATAAGCAACGGAAACCACCTATTTTTTGCCAAAATTGCAAATCCTTGCATTAAATAACCTCTAAAAACTAATTCTTCTGCACTTGTTTGAAACGGTAAAAACAAAAATGAAACCAAGAGTAAAATACCAAACGGAATTAACTTAAAATTCCAAGTATAATCTTCTGGAGATAGAAAAATTCCCATAAAAACAAACACTACAGAAATAAATCCCCAAACGCTAAAAGCATACAATACACGTTGCCAATCTATTTTTTTTCTTGAGGTAATAATGGAAATAAATTTCTTTTTATGAAAATATTTAAGACATAAAAACAATACCAATATTGCAACTGCAAATGTAAAAATCATCAAAAATAAATATAGGCTTGAGTTCATTCCGATATTCATAAAGCTACTTTCAGCTTCTTTTAAAAGTTTATCCATATCAAAATTAACCGTTCTGAAAGCTGCAATAATTAATGGAATGCTCGCCACTTGAATTCCTAAAAAAACAAGAACCATCGTTACTACATACAACCAAATGCTATTGTACCCCGTAAAACCTCTTTGTAAAAAATCCATATTATTTTAAATTAAAATCCCATTCTCTAGAAATGGTATGATGTAAATTACCGTTTTGAACCTCTAAAGGAGAATCAAAATTATTTGTATACAAACCTCCTGTTCCCAATCCTTGTGGTAAGGTATTTTGCAATGTAAATGTCCATTGCGCAATTGCATTTAGTCCTACGTTACTCTCTAAAGCAGAGGTTACCCACCAGCCAATGCCTTGCTTATTTGCCAAAGAAATCCATTCGCTACCCCCTTGAAAACCTCCTATAAAACTTGGTTTTAGAATAATGTATTGCGGCTGTATTGTTTGCAATAGCTCTTTTTTTTCTGTTAGAGAAAAAACACCAATCAACTCTTCATCCAATGCTATTGGCAGCGGTGTTTTTTCACACAAACGAGCCATTTCTTCAAACTGGCCTTGCCGAATTGGTTGCTCAATAGAATGAATCTCTAGCGCTGACAATTTTTTTAATTTTTCTAACGCTTCCTGCGGATGAAATCCGCCATTAGCATCTACTCGTAATGCTATGTCTTTGGATGAAAACTCTTTTCTAATAGACGTTAACAAGTCTAATTCTGTCTCAAAATCAATGGCACCTATTTTCATTTTGATGCAGGAAAACCCAGCTTCAATTTTTTCTATGACCTGTGTTTTCATAAATTTCGCATCTCCCATCCAAACCAATCCGTTTATAGGAATTGATCGCTTTCCTCTTGTGAAATCTGATGGAAATAATTCAAATTTTGATGCACTTTGTAAGGATAAAAACGCTTGTTCCAATCCGAATTGAATACTCGGAAACTCAAGAAGGTCTTGTAGTAAAATGACCAATCCGAGATTGATATTCTGACAAACCCACTTTAGTTTTTCTTCATAATCTGGTCTGTCATCAATACTCAAGCCACGTAGAATTCCACACTCACCAACGCCTTGATTTTTACCATCAGAGAGTAATACAAACCAGGTTTCTTTGGTTTTTAAAATTCCTCTTGACGTTCCGCTTGGGCGTTTAAATTTGAGAATATATTGTTGGTAAGTTGCTTTTATCAAACTAAGAAATATTTCGGATAGCTTCCGTGAGTTTATTATTTATTATGTAATGTGGTTTCTTTCAAAATCTAAAATCAATCTTTTTCAAGATATGCTTTAAAGTTATCTAAATATTTTTGATCTGCACTTATAAATGTTCTTTTAAAGTAAGGCAGTAGACATTGCAATAAATAAGAATCGCTTTTACAAACCACGCTTTTTGTGATAATGGTTACATGATCACGGGTTAAAAAACTGTAATCATCTGTTTTTAATACCTCATCAACACGAAAATAAAAGGTGGTTTTTTCTTCAGGGACATATGCCATTATTTTTTTTGTTGCTGTCATCATTTCTCCTTCGTTTTCAAGCAGCATTTTATAAACACTTCCAACAACGCCGGGTCTTGCCTCAACAACTTCTACTGATCTAAGTTCTGGCATCCAATCTTGCCATTTTGAAGAATCATTAAACACCTTAAAAACCTCTACCAACGGTTTGTTAATTTGAATTTTTACTTGATATGAAGTTTCTTTAATCAACAAGCCTGTTGCCAAGAAAATAAGCAAAAGCACTGCACTTAACTTAAAAATAATTTTTGCTATTTTATTCATATATCTATTGACGCTCCTATTTCTAATAAAATTAACTCTTTCTCTCTGCTAGCAAAACTATGAATTGCTTTTTTTACATCAATTTTAATGGGAGGAAATGTATTAAAATGACAGCCAAAAACTTTGTTACACGCTACAAAATCACTTGCTGAAATCGCATCTTCAATTCCCATTGTAAAGGTATCTCCAATAGGTAAAATAACAGCATCTAATGTTGTTTGCATCGGAATTAATTTCATATCAAAAGTCAGCGCAGTATCTCCAGCAATATAGAGCGATTTATCTTTAGATGATATTACAAATCCTCCTGGCTGACCACCATAAGTTCCATCTGCAAAAGACGATGTATGGACAGCATTTACATATTTTACAGAAAAAGAATCGGTTTTAAAAGTGCCTCCATGATTTATTGCAAACCCTTTTAAGTTCTTAGCTTGATAGTACAGTACAATTTCATAGTTGGATATAATCGTAGCACCGGTTCTTTCTGCAATAATTTCAACATCTAAAACATGATCTTGATGCGCATGTGTCAACAGTATAAAATCTGCTTTTAACTGACTGATATCAATATCAGAGGCCAACGGGTTTCCAGAAATAAATGGATCTATTAAAAGGTGCTTTCCGTTAATTTCAATTCCGAATGTTGCATGGCCGTAAAACGTGATTTTCATAAGTTTTAATTTTGATTTAAAATTACAAAATCTGTCCCAATCCAAAAAGAAGTGCAACTAAAAATGTACTGAGCGCCACTTTTTTTAGCTCTCCATCCAATTGTAATGCCACCTTATTATTGACAACAAAAATTAAGTGTTTTACCAACGGAATATATGCAAGCACAAACAAAAATTGTACGGTCTTTTGAAAACAAACAACCACATATAAAAATGCACATAAAAAGGAAGCAATGATTAAACAATAATGGTAATACTTTGCAAATTCCATTCCGATTTTAACAACCAGCGTGTGTTTTCCTGCTTTTTTATCTGTTGCGCTGTCTCGCATATTGTTTAAATTCAAAACCGCTACACTTAACAAGCCAACAGAAATAGCAGGTAAAAAAATAGCAACGTTAATATGTTTAGCAAACAAAAAGTAACTTCCTACAACACTTAACAAGCCAAAAAAAAGGAATACAAAAACATCTCCAAACCCGCTATAACCATAAGCAAACTTACCTACTGTATATTTTATTGCCGCTGCAACAGAGGCTATACCGAGTAAGAAAAATAAAATAGAGTAGCCAATATTATCTTTTCCGAAAGCGCTATAAATTAACAATAGCGCAACCACTAACGTTAGTATTGTCGCTACCCATGTGGCTGTTTTCATTTGCTTGGGAGAAATTGCTCCAGAGGCCACCAATCGTTTTTCTCCTACTCGATGGTCATCTGTTCCTTTTACACCATCTCCATAATCGTTTGCAAAATTAGATACCACTTGAAAACCCACAGTAGTCAACAAGGCCAATGCACAAATTTTCCAATCAAAAACATGTTGTGAAGCCGCCAAAAAGCTTCCAACAACAATTCCTGAAAGAGACAATGGCAAAGTTCTTAACCTTGCCGCTTGTAGGTATTTTTTTACATCCATGGAGCTGTACTATTTTCTACTTTATATAAGGTATAATTATAAATTTCTACGGCTTTATCTTTGTTGATACACGGAATTTTTATTTTTCCTGCTGCTGTTTGAAAGACCAAGTCTACAATATTTCTTTTCTCTTGAAAAATATTTTGTTTCATTTCTATATTTTGCACTTTAAAAAAAGGCAAATAACTGTAATGCGTTCCCAAACTACCACTCCCTAAAAGCAGTAGATCTCTACTAAATTTATAAAATGTTTTTTTAAAACTCAGATGAATTAAAAGTCCAAAAACAGGAATCAAGAGTATATTCCAAAAAAACAATGTTAGCTCTTCAAAACTGATGTACAAAATCAGATTGAACAAAAATAACACAATGCTACTTCTAAAATACATTCTGGTTTTGTAATATCCATCTACATGATGTTTTTCTGCTGCTTCAAGTTTTTCAGTATCAAATAGCAGCTCTTTAATTTTTGCAACTTGAGCGGCTTTACAACCTACTATTTTAATTGCTTTATACTTCTTTTTAACTACTTTTCCGCTAATTGCTTGCTTAAAGACAACATATGAAATGCCGAGTTTTTCTTTAATTGGATTGGTAGAAATTGTAATGCTTTGAACTTTTTCTTTTTTTAATAAGATGGATTTTTTCGTTGTCAAACCTTGATTGATTTCAAAAGCTTGATCTTTAACAAACACAGTAAGATTGAAATGAAAAAGAAAAACCCTAACAAAAGAACCGAGTACTCCAATCACAATTAACAGCAATAAAAATATAGTAATTAACACAAGACTTCCATAAATTACCGCTGCACCTTCACCAAAATAGCTATCAAAATCAGCTGTTTTTCCCAAGCTTTTTATAAGATCTTTTACTTGTTGATACAGGCCAATTAAAATGGCTAAAAAAAGAAGCAAGCTTTTAAAGTGATTCTCTGTTAAACTAACTTTCAACAATTCTAAAACACTAATTTTTAGCAAAGGTTTTTCTTCCAACATCTCTGAATCATCTTCAAAGGAGGGGCTAGTAAGCAGAATTTGACTTTTCAATTCTTGAGCTCTTTCATACGACAAGGCTTTAATGGCAATTTCTGTTTTTACAGATCCCGCAGTTTCTATACTTACTTCATATACTTGTATAAGCTGTTGAATTATATTTTGCTTAAAATTGATGTTCTGAATTCTATCAAGAGAAACGGAGGTGTCTGTCTTTTTAAAAATTCCTTGTTTCAAAACAAAATGGCCTTCGGCAATTTTAAATTGAAAATTTTTATACAACAAAAAAGCTCGAAATAAAAACAACAATAGCACTACAGCAATTCCCAGATAAATATAGCCAAGTGTTTCTTCTGTTATTTTTGAAAAATCTTTTATAAAAAGAAATAACAAAAACCAAGTTCCTTTTAAAAGTTTGTATAAAAGGTTTCCGTAAATTACAAGAATCCCTTTTGGAGACTGCTTAGAAAATTCTGTAAAACAGTGTGTACTACTCATTGATCTGCTGACTAATGAATTCTTTGATTTGAAGTGCTTCTGTTTTTTTAATGCCTTTAATTTCTAAATCATCACTACTGTCTCCTGCAGTAAAAACGCTAATTGAAGCGAGTTTAAAGATTCTAGAAACAGGCCTTTCATCAACCTCTACATGTTGAATTCTAGAAAATGGGACTGTGGTAATTTTTTTTAAAAAAATGCCGCTTTTATACGAGATGTCTTTTTCTCTCAAAGCATATTTTCGTTTCGAAAAACCAACAATTAAAATGAGTAAAACAAAGAAAAAAACACTTAAAACGCCTAGATACAGATAAGACTCGTATGCCAAAACATCCTCTTGTAACTTGTACCTAATTAATAGAAAAAGCCCTGCGAAAGCGACTAAAAAAAACAACAAAAGATGTATAAAAATCACTTTCAAATATGCTTTTTGAATCCCCTTAAAGGTCAGCTCTTCAATAGCTGGAAGCTGCTCTATTTGTTGATTTTTAAACATAACTAAATTTCTTTCGCTATCAATTCAGCAATGTCTAACACTTCAACTTCAGCTTCTTTGTTTTTAAACTTAATTCCATCGGTCATCATTGTATTGCAATACGGGCATCCTGTCGCTATAATTTCAGCTTGGGTTTCTAACGCATCTTCTGTACGCAATACATTGATATCTTTGTCGCCTTTTTCTGGTTCTTTAAACATTTGCGCCCCTCCTGCTCCACAACACAATGCGGTAGACTTATGACGTTTCATTTCTGTTAAATTGACTCCCAGGCGTTTTATCAAATCTCTAGGACTTTCGTATTCATCATTTGCACGGCCTAAATAACAAGGGTCATGATACGTAACTCGTTTTCCCTCTAAGACAGCATTCGCTACTGTTAGTCGTCCTTCATCTAACAGTTTTTTAATAAACTGTGTGTGATGAAACACTTTATAATTTCCGCCCAAACTTGGGTATTCATTTTTTAAGGTATTAAAAGAATGTGGATCTGCAGTTACAATTGTTGTTACTTTGTAGCCATTCAATACTTCTATATTCATCATGGCCTGCATCTGAAACAAGAATTCGTTTCCAGCTCTTTTTGCGGCATCACCTGTAGAAGTTTCTTCTGTACCCAACACTGCAAAATCTACATTTGCTTTGTGTAAAATTTTCACAAAAGCCCGTGTTATTTTCTTTGCGCGATCGTCAAAACTTCCTGCTGCTCCAACCCAAAACAACACTTCTGGTTGTTTTCCTTGAGCCATCATTTCTGCCATTGTTGGTACTATCATAAATTGCAAATTTTGAATTATTAATTCTTCCTTTTAAGTTGTTCTCGATACAATTTTCTCCTTTCGTCAAAAATCACTCGAACTGACATTCACTATTTACTGTCACTAAATACTGTAAACTGAATACCGAAAACTGAAATTATTCTTCGTCTTTCCAGTTTAGGCGATCCATTTGATTGTATTGCCATGGTGCTCCGTTATTTTCTATGTTTGTCATCATCATATTCAATTCTTGTGGCGCTGCAGATTGCTCCATCACCAAATAGCGACGCATCTCTACAATTATAGACAACGGATCTATATTTACAGGGCATTCTTCTACACAGGCATTACAGCTTGTACATGCCCATAATTCTTCGGGGGTGATATAATCGTTTAATAATTGTTTGCCATCCTCTTTGAACTCGCCTCCATTGGTATCTATATTTTTACCCACCTCTTCCATACGATCACGAGTTTTCATCATAATTGCACGAGGCGACAATTCTTTTCCTGTTAAGTTTGCTGGACATGCAGAGGTACAACGGCCACACTCCGTACAGGTGTATGCATTCATCAACTGAACCCAATTTAAATCTGTCACATCACTGGCTCCAAATTTTTCTGGCACTTCATTTTCTGTACCTTCTTCTGGTGCCGCATACGGATCTGCATCTGGATCCATCATTAATTGTACTTCTTTGGTAACTGCTTCTAGGTTATCAAACTGTCCTTTGGGGTTTAAGTTCGCAAAAAACGTGTTTGGAAAGGCTAATAGAATGTGTAAGTGCTTTGAATAGTATAAGTAATTTAAGAAAATCAATATTCCAATAATATGAGCCCACCAAGCAGATTGCTCAATTATGTGAATTGTTTCTGGATTAAGGCTCTTAAACCAAGGAGCAACAAACTGACTTATTGGGTTTCCTATTTCTCCTGCTTGAAACGGTATATCTGTTGCGTTCATCACAATAAACAATGCCATTAATACCATTTCGAAATACAAAATAAAGTTTCCATCATTTTTTGGCCACCCTTTCATTTCTTTGTTCCAAAATCGTTTAACTTTTATCACATTTCTTCGGATCCAAAAAACAATAACTGCCATAAAAACTAAGGCTGCTAAAATTTCAAAACTCCCAATTAAAAAGCCATAAACAGCAGGACTTAAAACATCTTGAAAAACTCTATGGGTACCAAAGAGCCCATCAATAATAATTTCTAATACTTCAATATTAATAATAACAAACCCTAAATAAACCACAACATGTAAAATTCCAGAAATTGGACGACGTACCATTTTATACTGTCCCAACGCAATTTTGATCATGTTTTTCCAGCGTGCAGACTGATTGTCGGTTCTATCTACAGACTTTCCTAGCTTAATATTTCGGATTACCTTACGCAAGTTTCTTACAAAAAAACCGATTCCGACAACGGCTACAAGTGCAAAAATAATGTTTGGCAAATAGTGCATATTTTTTTTATTTGATTGCTATTAATTTTTTTTTGAAACAATTCGTATCCCACTTATTGTTTGTTGCTCTTATTGTTTTTATTATTTTTTGGATCATAAGGCGTTGCTTTTTTTCCAAATATTGAAAAATGCACAAATCGCTTCGGATTCAATTTCATTTCTCTAATCAACTCTTCTAGTTCTTTAGACATTCTCGTTAAGTTGTCATACATTTTGGTATCTTTTACAAACTTCCCGAAAGAACCTTCTCCGTTTTCAACACCCACCATCAACTTATTTATATAATCTAATGAAATTTGCGCTTTTTTAATTGTTAACCCAATGTTTGCATTAACCAATGTATCTGAGAGTTGTGCAAAATTATCTAAAATATGTCTTGTTTTCCCAAATGTAACACCAAGCTCTTCTTTACTTGAATCTAAGAACTCGTTTACAGAGCTTACCGTTTTACCAATGCCTGTAATGGTGGTCTCTAGTTCCATAATACTTCTGTTTAAACTTTTTCTGGTTTCTGGAGTTAAGGTTTGATTTAATCCTAACAATAATGAATCTGCACTTACAATTACACTTTCTAACTTTGCTTGTAGTGGATTTAATTTTTCTCCCACTGCTGAGAAAATATCTGATTCAACCTCTCCTTTTAAATAATCACCAGAAACTGCAATATCACCTTCATAAGAAGGTATGATCGCTAAGGATTGCCCACCCATTAAACTGGCACTATAAATTTTTGCAATACTTTTATTAGAGAATTCAAAATCGTTATCAACCAGTATTTCAACGACTAACATCCCTCTTTTATCTGGGTTTTTATTAAATTTAATTGTAACTACTTTACCAACTTGCAACCCATTAATGGTTACACTACTTGATTTTTTCAATCCTTGAATGTTGCTATACTCAACATAAAAATGACGAACGTTTGGGGCAAATACATTTTCAGATTTCAAAAAATTATATCCCCAAATAAATAGCGAAATAATAATTACTGTAATAAGACCTGTTTTCAATTCTCTAGACATATGCTATTATTTTAAGAACAATATTACTAATTATTTTTTGTAGCGTATTGGTAAATCACTGTATTTTTATTGCTTCTTTGACAGAAATTTTCTCTCCATTTTTAAATGCGGCCATTAGTGCAGATGAAAATCCTTTCTTTTTTGCTTTTTTTAACATTGATTTCGCACTGTTATAGCTTGTTGTTTTCCCGTAGTAATATTTATAATAAGAACCTACCTTAACACGCTCTATCTTTCTCAGGCCTTTAAAATTATATGGTTTTGTAGCAATCTTTCTTTTACCTGACGAAATTTGAATTTTGTACTCAACAACTAATTTCTTTTTTTTAGACTGCTTTTTGTGCTCTCTTTTCACAATGACATTGTCATTATTTTGACCTTCAATTGTATTTAATTTAAGCTGAGAGATATATTTTTCTATTGAATTGGCAATGTTTTTTGCCATGGCCTGCTGCCCTGTTTTAGAATTTAAATAACGACCTTCTTTTTTGTTCGTTAAAAAACCTAACTCAATCAAAACACTTGGCATAATGGTTTCTCTCAATACTTGAAAATTATCCATTTTTACCAAACGGTTCTTTCGTTTTAATTTTGACACCAAGTTATTCTGTATCAAACTTGCCAACTGCAAGCTTTGCTCTAAATTCTCTTCTTGCAATAATGACAATCCAATAATAGATTCTGGTGAGTTTGGATCGTATTCATAGTTTTGCTGATAATCTTTCTCTAATAAAATTACACTGTTCTCTCTTTTTGCAATCTCAAAATTTTGTTTGTTCCCTCTCATTCCTAAAACAAATGTTCCGAGTCCATAAGCGTTAGAAGTATGAGAATCACAATGAAAAGAAACAAACAGATCTGCTTTTACCGTATTTGCAATAGCCCCGCGTTTCCATAATTCAACAAAAACATCTTTATCTCGAGTATACACAACCTTAATATCAGTATTCTTTTTTAAAATTCTACCAACAGCTAAGGTTACTTTTAATGCAATATTTCTTTCTTTATACCCGTTGCCTAAGTTTCCTGGATCACCACCTCCGTGTCCTGCATCTAAAACCACTGTAAAGCTACTTTTCTGTGCTGTTAGATCTGGGGTAGCAAAAATCAGAAAAAGCCCGCATAGAAAAAGACTAAAAAATTTTGTTTTGGTATTGTATTTGCTATATTTCGGCGTTTCTATCAATAAATTTTTATTTATTTTTGGCATTTCAAATTTGGTACTTCAGGTATTGAAGCATATTTTTACACCTTTACAAAAATAGCATTAAAAGCATTGCAATCAAACATACCATACATACTTTTATTTAGTTTTATTAGCTTTTTTTGCTTAGAGCAAAGTTATGCTCAAGATACAACACCAAAAACAAGGCCAATTTTAGCGAAAAAAATTCAAAAACCTCTCTTAAAAAAAGACAGTACACTTCTTCTTAAAGCTACTGATACAATACGAAAAGACAGTATTACACAAAAAAGTTCTATTGAAGGAATTATTACACATGACGCGGATGGCTACACATTACAAGATGTAAAAAAGAAACAGACAATCTTGTATGACAATGCGCATATTACCTACCAAGACATTGATTTAAAAGCGGGTATTATTATTGTTGACAACAAAAACAACACTCTATTTGCCAAAGGGATTATAGATAGCCTGGGCGTTTATCAGCAAAGAGCTATTTTTAAACAAGGAAATCAAGATTCTGAACAAGATTCTCTGTTTTACAATTTCAAAACAAAAAAAGCATTGATTTACGGGTTAAAAACCATTCAAAGTGGAATGATTACCTACGGAGAAAAGACTAAAAGAGTAAATGATTCTACCATTTACATTAAAAACATCCGTTTTACAACGTCTGAAAAAGACAATCCTGATTATTATATTAAAACGAAAAAAGCAAAATTAGTTCCCGGAAAAAAAATCATTGTTGGCCTCAGCAACCTAGTCATTGCTGATGTTCCAACACCTGTCTTTCTACCCTTTGCTTATCTTCCTCTTGGAAACAAGCGAACTTCTGGATTGATCATTCCAACTTGGGGAGAATCAAGTAATCAAGGATATTTTTTACAAAATGGAGGATACTATCTTGCCATTAATGATTATTTAGATATCAGCTTACTTGGTGATATATACACCAACGGAAGTTGGGGATTAAGAACAGAATCTAGCTATGTAGTTCGATATAAATATAGCGGAAACTTTAGCCTTCGATTTGAAAACTTGATTCAAAGTTTAAGAGGGTTTGATGATTATAGCAAATCAACAAATTTCAATATCAGATGGTCGCATTCTCAAGACTCTAAATCCAATCCAAACTCGCGTATTTCTGCTTCTGTAAATTTAGGAAGTAGCCAGTACTATAGAGAATCTTTAAACCAAGTTAATAGTTCTGATTTCTTAACAAACACATTGAGTTCTTCCATTTCTTATTACCGAAAATTTGTAGGTACTCCTTTTAATATCAACGCTACGGCAACACATTCTCAAAACACCAATACAAAAGCCATTACCATGACCTTGCCATCATTGCAATTGAATATGGATCGGATTTATCCTTTTGCGGGTAAAGGAGGTGTCAAAAAGAATGCATTGCAAAAAATTGGCTTCAATTACAACATGAGTGGTGATTATAGAATTAACACTGTAGATTCTTTATTTTTTAAATCAGCAATGTTTAAAACTGCAAAAACAGGTGTTCAACACAATGCTGACTTTAGCACAAACATGAAAGTGTTAAAATACTTTACCTTATCACCAAATGCGTCTTATAAAGAAGTTTGGAATTTTGATTACATCAATAAACGTTATGAAGACAATGCCATAATTAACGACACTCTTAAAGGCTTTAAAAGCTTTAGAGAATACCGAAGTAACGTTTCTTTATCTACAGCTATATATGGACTCGTAAACTTTAAAAAAGGACGTTTAAAATCGATTCGCCATACCATTAGACCCTCTATATCTTATGGATACAGACCTGATTTTGCAGATAAATACAACCAACAAGTACAGCAAAGTGAAGACCCTACAGATCTTTTAACCTACTCTCCTTTTGAGAATGGCATCTACGGAAGACCTTCGAGCGGATTGTCAAATTCTATCGGTTTTTCTATCAACAATGTACTGGAGGCAAAAGTTGCCTCAAGGGATTCTACAGAGGTTGAAGACAAAAAAATTACGCTATTGAACAACTTAAATTTTAATGCAAGTTATAATTTTGCTGCCGATAGTTTACGCTGGAGTCCGGTTTCTATTTCTGCAGGTACACGGATACTTAAAGACAAGCTATCTATTAATATGAATGCTTCTTTAGACCCCTACCAAGTAAATAGTGCAGGAACAAGAATTGATAAGTTTAATCGTGGCTTATTCAGATTAACAAACATAAATGCTTCTGCGAATTACTCAATCTCTAGCAAAGATTTTGAGAAAAAAAACGGCAGAAACGCTTCAAACAAAAGCAAATCAAGTTCAAATCAAGTTAACGATAGCCGAAGTAGTTCTCCAAATCAGCAACAAGAGCCTGAAGTAAAAGAAACCAAACTATACGAAGCTTCTATCCCTTGGTCTTTGAACCTCTCTTATGCTATTAATTATTCTAATAACGGTTTAGTCAGTGGTATTGGGTCCAATACTTTAATGTTTAATGGAAACCTTGAGTTGTCTCCAAAATGGAAAGTCCGATTTAGTTCTGGATATGATTTTGAGAATGGTGGATATTCTTTTACTCGACTTGGTTTTAGTAGAGATTTAGATAGTTGGAGCTTTAATTTTGATTGGTCTCCTTTCGGATACAATAAATCGTACTATTTTAGAATTGGTGTAAACTCTAGTATGTTAAGTGATTTAAAATGGGAAAAGCGTAGTTTACCAGATAGACGATTATTTTAACACTCCAAAAAACACAACATAAAAACATGAAAAAAATTATTACAACTTCAAAAGCACCTGCGCCAATTGGTCCTTATAACCAAGCGGTATTGGTAGGAAACACATTGTACACTTCTGGACAAATTGCCATCAATCCAGAAAATGACAAACTGGTTTTAGACGACATCACAACAGAAACCAAGCAAGTTATGGAGAATTTAAAAGCAGTACTAGCAGCGGCTGATATGAATTTTGAAAACATTGTCAAAACCACTATTTTTATTTCTGATATGAATAATTTTGGTGCTATTAACACTGTTTACGGAACCTATTTTAATGAAGCTACGGCGCCTGCAAGAGAAACTGTTGAAGTTGCCAATCTTCCTAAGTTTGTAAACGTAGAAATAAGTGCCATTGCTATAAAATAAAAAACAACCTTACAAGTAGTATTGAGAGGTTGCTTTTTCTACAATTAATTCAAATTGCATAATTGACAATGGTGTTTTACTTATACTAAAACGCCATTTCTACTATTTTTTTTTTCTCTTTTAAAGAAGCTGCATACTCAATTAAATCTACAATTTTAGTCGAATATCCCATTTCATTATCATACCAAGAAACTACTTTTACAAAATTATCATTCAACGCAATCCCTGCATTGGCATCAAAAATTGAAGTTCTTGTATCTCCAACAAAATCTTGAGAAACTAGCAATTCTTCCGTATATCCCAAAATTCCTTTCATCTCATTTTCTGAAGCTTTCTTCATCGCTTTTTTAATGTCAGCATACGAAGCACTTTTTTCTAAACGAACCGTTAAGTCAACTACAGAAACATCCATTGTAGGAATTCTAAAAGACATTCCTGTTAGTTTTCCATTCATTTCTGGAATTACTTTTCCAACGGCTTTAGCGGCTCCTGTTGACGAAGGGATGATGTTATGAATTGCTGCACGACCACCTCTCCAATCTTTCATTGAAGGTCCGTCTACCGTTTTTTGAGTTGCTGTGGCTGCATGTACCGTTGTCATCAATCCTTCTAGAACTCCAAAATTATCATGCAATACTTTTACAATTGGGGCCAAACAGTTTGTAGTACAAGATGCATTCGAAATGATTGTATCTTCAGCAGTTAATTTCTCATTATTAACCCCCATTACAAACATAGGTGCATCTGATGATGGAGCAGAAATTACAACCTTTTTAGCACCTCCTTCAAGGTGTTTTCCTGCGGCTTCTTTCGTGGTAAAAAAACCTGTACATTCCATCACATATTCTGCCTCTACCTCGTTCCATTTTAAATTGGCAGGGTTGCGTTCTGCAGTAATTCTGATTTCATTACCGTTCACAATTAACTTTCCTTCAACAACATCAACCGTACCTTTAAAAGCACCATGAACTGAATCATATTTTAACATGTATGCTAAATAATCTATCTCTAATAAATCATTGATGGCTACTATTTGTACATTATCTCTCTCCATTGCAGACCTAAAAGCCAGTCTTCCAATTCTACCAAATCCATTAATTCCTACTTTGATCATTTCTTTTTATTTTATTAATTATTTTCTAAATTGTGATGATGTCTGAGACTCTCAACAATTCAGTATTTACAATATGTTTTCCTTCTATTGCTTTTTCTAATACGGTAGTTACTACTTCGTTATTTATCAGACCAACCATTAAATTCGTTTTTCCATCCAACAATAACTCTACCGATTTAACGCCAAGCCTACTTGCTAAAACTCTATCAAAACAAGTTGGCGAACCTCCTCGTTGCATATGCCCTAATACAGAAACTCGAACTTCGTATTCTGGAAGGTTTTTTTCTACATAATCTGCCAATTCAAAAACATTTTTACCTGTTTTATCTCCTTCAGCAACCACTACAATACTAGAAGATTTTCCTGCTCGTCTACTTTTTTGTAAAGACTGCAATAATCTTTCCAAACCTAAATCTTCTTCTGGAATTAAAATTTCTTCTGCGCCTGCTCCAATTCCGGCATTTAACGCAATAAACCCAGCATCTCTTCCCATTACTTCTACAAAAAACAAGCGATTATGAGAAGAAGCAGTATCTCTAATTTTATCAATAGACTCTACAACCGTATTTAATGCAGTATCATATCCTAAGGTGTGTGTAGTTCCGTAAATGTCGTTATCTATTGTGCCAGGAATCCCTATAATTGGAAAGTTAAATTCTTTATTAAAAATAACAGCTCCAGTAAAAGAACCATCTCCACCAATTACTACAAGCCCATCTACGTTTTCTTTTTTTAATTTAGAGAATGCTTTTTTACGCCCTTCTTTAGTTCTAAATTCTAATGATCTTGCAGATTTTAAAATAGTTCCTCCTTTTTGAATGATATTGTTCACACTTCTTGCTGAGAAAGTTTTAAAATCTCCGTCAATCATTCCTTGATATCCTCTATAAATACCCACACATTCTACATTGTAAAATGCACAAGCTCTAACTACAGAACGAATTGCTGCATTCATTCCTGGAGCATCTCCTCCAGAAGTCATCACTGCTATTTTCTTTATTTTCTTCATAAAACTTAGTGTAAAATTAGTCAATATTAATCTCTTCTAGAGAAAAAAAAGCGAAAACGATTTCGCAAAAACCCTAATAAACAGGGATAAACAAGTAGTATTTATGTGCTAAAAAGCACTTTCTATAAAAGCGTCAATTTCTGAATACTTTTCTTTTATTTTCTGTACTAAAGTATATTGATTCTTGGATCTATCAAAATTATGCTGCTCGTAATTTGTTTTGTAATAGACATCATTGTTTAAAAAATCGGTTAAAAAACGTAGCCCCATAATAAAAGGCATAATCTGAATACTTACCGATAGGTACTGGAGCTCTTCTGAAGTAATGCTGTCTTTTAATTCCTGTAAAAAACCTGTTGTATATCTTTTAAAATAATCCATATTAAACCCTATTTGATGTGTCTTTGAGCAATCTTCATCTGACGTGTTACAAATGGTTCTAATGGCATCGCCATAATCAAAATGAATAACACCTTCCATAACCGTATCTGTATCAATTAAACAAAGTGCTTTATTGTTTTTGGAAAATAAAATATTCGATATTTTAGTGTCATTATGGGTAACTCGTAAAGGCAGTTTTTTAAGTCGGATTGCATCGTCTAACACCAACATTTCAGCGATGTTAGAATTGGAAAAATCGATCAACTCTTTTGCTTGTTCCTTTCTTTCTTTCGATGCATTTTTTAAGGCTTCCTTAAACTGCAAAAATCGTTTTGAAACGGAATGAAAATCGGGTAAAACAGGAGTCAGCTTAGCTGCATTAAAATCTGATGTTAGCGCTAAAAAGTTCCCTGTGGCTTTTCCTGCTTCATAAGCAATTTCTGAATTTGGTGTTTTTTCATAGGTTACAGAATCTGCTATAAAAACAGACAGGTTCCAATAATTACCCTCTATATCTTGATAAAAGAAATTTCCACTTTTAGAAGCCACAAAACACAGTACTCTTCGTTGTATTTCAGAAAAAGAGAGTTGTGCGAATTTTCTTTGTAAGTGCTTACTAATTAAAAATTTATTTTCAATTAATTTGCCACCATCTTTAAAAACAGCTCCGTTTAACTTTTGCAACACATAATTTGAACTTTGCGCTGTCTTTATTAAAAAAGTATCATTGATATGCCCAGCATTTAGTTCTTCGAAGGACACAAATTCTGCAACACTTTGAAACTGTTTAAAAATACGTTCCAATTTATGATTCATTACCAAAGTTTAGCAGGATACACTCCTTTTTCTTTTAAAATTTTTACTTTTTTTACCACAGCTTCTTTGTCCTCTTTATAGGTAACTCCCATCCATTCTGCACTGGTTTTTAATACCGAAACTGTTGCTTTATTGGCTTGAATCAACTCATCAACTACGTAAGGCAAAAAGAACTCCTCCTTCAATTCTTGAGAATTTGACTCTAAAAAGGTCGTAAACTCTTGCTCCAAAAGGGCTAAATATTTTGGTGTAAATCCCCAAAAATTTAGTGAAACCAAGGTGTCTTTCGGAAGTTGTACCTCTACATCATCATCAGACATATAAACAATATCATTCCCTTTTTTTGTAATTGCTGTTCTTTCAATAATTTTCACTAATTCGTGCTGTGAATTCACAAAACTTTCTCCTCTAGAAACGCTTCCATTGTCTGACAATGTATTTATAATTGGATAGCCAACCATTGCAAAATTAGTACTTGTTGGATCGGTCTCTTTTAAAAAGGAAATGATAGATTTAAAAGCATCAAATCCGTAAAAATCATCTGCATTAATCACACAAAAATTTTCTTTAATCAACTCTTTTGCTACCAACAATGCATGTCCCGTTCCCCATGGCTTTACTCGATTGTTTACGCGGTATTTTTCTGGAATATCATTGGTTTCTTGACATACATATTCAACAGCTACTTTGCCATTTATTTTTTGATTAAAATCGGTTCTAACTTCTTCTAAAATATCTCTTCTAACAATAAAAACTATTTTGGTAAACCCTGCTCTTATAGCATCAAACAAAGAAAAATCCATAATGGTTTCTCTATGGTCAGAAACGGTATCTAATTGCTTTGTGCCACCGTACCTACTTCCCATTCCTGCTGCTAATATTACTAATGTGTATTCTTTCATTGGTTATTTTTTTTTGATGTAAATTTTGTAAACTTATTTAATTTCGGAGCTAAAATAGTGTCTTTTTTGACGCGCTCTTTCTTTTTTTTCTTCAATCCTATCTTTTTAAATAATTCTGATAAATTATTAAAATCTACTTGATAGGTCAATCCAAAACCTTGTGTATATCCCTCTTCTTCATTAGAGTATTGAATTTCATTTTGACGATTAAAAATAACGGCTCTAAAATTTCCCTTTTCATTCAACAATATTTCTACCTTCACCTCACCAACCACACTTGATTGTGTTTTAGAGCCAACCGGAACTCCAACTCTGCCATTTACTATAATCTTTTCTGACAGTTGAGTTCCTACAGAAACATTCACTAAATCATCTGTCTGCAGGTTGTTTATATCACTTCTATCAGCAATATCATAGCCCAAATCAAACTGAACGGTACCATCTTTACTACTAATTAGACTTGATAAAACCCCCGAAATGGCATTTGAAGTGGTTCCTATAATTGCAGAAGAGCTATTTGAAACAAATTTTTCTGGATTGTAAAACTTATTTAGCGCAATTAACGATAAAAACTGGAGCGTTTTTTCATTCACGTCATTGTCATTCAGTTTAAATTCTAACTCTGACTTTATGGTAGGGTTTACATTCGGAATTTTGATATCAAACTCTTGTTTTGAATTGAATAATCCTCCGCTTATCTTTGTAATTAAATTGACAGGAATTTTTCTATTGGTGTTAAAATTTTCTAACAATTGTGCAGGATTTGCTGTGGTGGTATATACTGCAACAATATTTAAATTGGCCTCAGACGGGCTTCCATCCCAAGAAATAACTCCTCCTTTTTCTACTTGAAAACGTTTATTTACCAAGCCTCCATATTTAAAATCATATTTCCCTTCGTCAACAATAAAATCTCCATCCATACTAAACTTCCCTTTGGTATCTACCTCTATCTGAAGATTTCCTGTTCCTTTTCCTTGTAAAGAACTTCCAGTAACTTTATCAATTACAATTTCTGCAGTTGCCTCTTTTGTGATTTCTAAATTAATCGTCAGTAAAAGCCCTTTCAAAGCATTTAATACGATTTGGTTTTTTTTGTTGGTGGTGTTTTTTTCGGTATTGAAATGAATTAATTGGTAACTATCTACCGTTTTCAGATCACTCAATGGAATTACAAAGAGTGTTCCTGAATTTGTCCGTGCATTAACATCTATTGATAAGCGACTTGTTAAGCCTGTAATTCTTGCATTTCCATTGATAAATGCGGTCCCGTAATACAAGACCTCTTCTGTTTCTTCCGTGTCTAAAACTAACAAATTATCAGTATCAACATTTAAATCTAATGACCAATGTTTAAAATCTTGATGCGTAATGCTGCCTTTAAAATCGCCTCTTGTTTTGTGTTTGGTATCGACTAATGTTAAATTTTCAAAAATAAAAGATTGATTTTCCAATCGAATTTTTGTATGACCTTCAAAATCATAATCTACATTCAAATAAGGGAATTTCAATCCTGCATTTTCTAATTTCAATTCTCCTTCCATCACAGGGTTTCGTAGAAATCCTGTTACCTGAATACTGTCTTTTTCAGTACTCACCTCTCCTCTAAGCTTTGTCAATACATCTTTCCCTAATGGGCTAAATGCATTTAACTTAAACTTATGTAAGTGCAAATTCAAATCTAGTGTTGGCCTCTGAGATGAAAAATCAACATGTCCTTTTGCATAGATGTCATTATTTCCTGCATTTTTTAACATCAGTTCAACAGTGTATTTTTCATAAGAGTTTACACCTTTTACTTTTAAATCTAAAACAGGAACAGTATTGATGTTT
>JAQWOR010000020.1 GCA_029245785.1 Polaribacter sp. | reverse complement strand
ATACACTCGAAAAAACAGTTGCTGTGAACATTGTGCAGGTCGGTAAAGTTTTTCAATTTCCTTTAGTAATTGATGTTGTAGAAAACGGAAAAAAAACCAGACATGACGTATTTGTAGACGGAAAAGATGCTTCATTTTTATTTTCATATACAGAAGCTCCAGATGTAATTTTAGTCAATGCAGATGGTGTTTTATTGGCTGACTTTGTAGAGACAAAGAGCTTGCAACAATATATGAGTCAATTAAAGCACGCTTCGTATTACGGACACCGAAGAGATGCGTTGGTAGAAATTGCAAAACACCAAGAAAATAAAAAAGCCTTCAATGCTGTTGCAAATGCAATGAGCGACTCTTTTTATAAAATTAGAATATTGGCACTAGAAAAGATCGATCTGATCAATAAGCATTTAAAAAATGCTGTAATAGATAAAATTAAAAGCATTGCAACTTCTGATGCCAAAACATTGGTGCAGGCTTCGGCAATTGAAACCTTAGGGAAATTAACAGATCCAGAAAATGCCCCCATTTTTAAGGAAGCGCTTAAAAGCAAATCATATAGTGTGCTAGGCAAGGCTTTAGTTGCAACCTATTATATAGACAGAGCAAGCGCAGTTACTTTGTCTAAAAAGTTACCATATGAAATTAGAAAAATTATTGCCACACCACTAACACGCATTTTTATTGAAGAAAAAGACGATACAGAATTGGTTTTTGTTGCAAAGAATGTCTTAGCGGGTATGTTTTTAGACGGCAACCCTTCAGCACAAGCATTGTATAAAAGAGCCTATGAGGCTATTGCAAAAAGCAACAATACCAAAGCTATTGAAAACTTAGTGAGTGATTTGGTAGCAAAAGGAATTCAGTACAAACAATATGCCTTTGATACGACAGCTATCAATTTAATGCGTCAGATGGAAAACTACCAAAAAGAAGCAAATGTAGCCAATAAAAGAAAACACATTGAAATTATACGAACAGGAATGGCACAGTTGATTAAGTAAGACTCTTTTCTTTTAGTTGAAGTTATTGACAGCTTGAAAAGAAGCAAAACGAAGTCTTTCCACATGTTCTTGCGTCTAAAACAATCTTGCGCTCTAACCGCTTTTATTAGAGATTGGAAGCCATTTATCTTTGTTCAAATTTAAAAATATGGAGCTAGCTATTGAGCTATAAAGGTTAATTTTATTACTTTAGACGCTTGTTCCTGAATATCAGAAACCAACCTTTTAAATATATTACAATGCGCTTAAGAAAACAATCGTTGCTTTTTTATTTTTGTACAACTCTTGTAGCAGCAAGTTGTTCAACTGTAAAAAGACTAAAATTTGAAAAACCTGTTGATACCAAGTCAAAACGAATACATGTTCAGAAAAAGAAAGTATTTCAGTTAGACGCAATGGGTTTGTACGCCACCAATGATTTTTTAGCATCACGTTTAAATGGATTTGAAATGGTTAATGACAGTACTGCCAAAGTAATCATTACACCAGAAAACACCCCTATTAATAACAGTCCTTACTATTCCTTCAAGCTTTGGTCAACAACAGCTAAAACCTATTATTTACTGTTTGAATACCCAGAAGAATATGGACATCGTTATATACCTAAGCTAAAAAGAGGTGCAGCAGCTTGGAAGTCAGCAGATTCGCTGAACTTTACCTATAATTACACAGATGCTCTGCTAAAAATTGATGTTTCAAAAGACACTGTTTGGGTATCGGCACAAGAATCGGTATCATCTATAGATACTAAGAATTGGTATAGTAAATTGGTAAAGAATAAAGCCTATGTACATGTAGGTAGTGCTGGAGAATCTGTTTTAAAAAGAAACTTACCTGTATTGGACATTTATAAAAATAGCGCCCAAAACAAACCTATTGTTGTGTTATTAACACGTCAGCATCCGCCAGAATTAACTGGATATTTTGCCTTTCAAAGCTTTGTAACGACCATTTTAAATGAAAGCAAGCTATCACAATCATTTTTAGAGAAATACCGATTGCTTGTTTTTCCTATTGTAAACCCTGATGGCGTAGATTTAGGACATTGGCGTCATAATGCGGGAGGAATTGACACCAATAGGGATTGGGGAAAGTACCGACAGCCAGAAATTAAAAACATTACACGCTATATTGTCAAAGCGGCTAAAGAAACCAACAGTACTGTTCTTGTTGGGATTGATTTTCACTCTACACAAAAAGACATGTATTACACTAATGAAACCCGGCACATGACAGCGCATCCTGATTTTATTGAAAATTGGTTTGCAGGCATAGAAAAGAGTTTAAAATCACATGCATACATTCCAGAACAAGAGCGTGCAAACTCCGTAAAACCAGTCTCTAAAGGGTGGTTTTTAAAATATTTTAACGCCAATACCATTACCTATGAAATTGGTGACGAAACACCTCGAGATTTTGTCAGATTAAAAGCAGCGGTAGCGGCTGATGAAATGATGAAATTGCTGTTAAAGTGGTAAAATACTTCTTTAGGCTATTCTTTTTGATACTCTTCAAAAGTGCCGTTGTCATAAAACACAACGACTCGTTGTATTTTCTTGACTCCTAAAACAGGGGTTTCTAGATTGTTTTCTTCTACAGAAAGAGTAGGAGGGGTAAAGATTTTAGATGCTTTAGGGAAATTCCCTTTTCCATTTAACAACCAATGGATATCAACATCTGTAAAAGCAGTGGTGACTTTTAGTACAAAATCTAAGCTTGGCTTGTTTCTTCCAGATAATATATGAGAAATGCTAGAACGTTGCACAGCAATTTTATCAGCAAATAATGATGCTGTTAAATGGTGGTGCTCCATGATTTTTTTAAGCCTATGGATGAAATGCTCGCTGTTTACCATTGTAAATTCATGTTGATGTTACAAATGTAACACAACTATATTATACCTTGAAGAAAAATTTTTTTTATTTTAA
>JAQWOR010000067.1 GCA_029245785.1 Polaribacter sp. | reverse complement strand
AAACCAGACGTTGCGATTGTTACGGATGTAACACACGATACCACAACACCAATGATTGATCAAAAAAAAGAAGGTCAGTGTGAAATGGGAAAAGGCCCTGTAATTGCTTACGCTCCTGCGGTACAGCAAAAATTACGCGATCTAATTACAGCAACTGCTGAAGAAAATAAGATTCCGTTTCAACGTGCTGCATTGTCAAGAGCCACAGGAACAGACACCGATGCTTTTGCTTATAGCAATGGCGGAGTTGCATCTGCATTGATTTCTTTACCTCTGCGCTATATGCATACCACTGTAGAAATGGTGCACAGAGAAGATGTAGAGCATGTGATACAAATGATTTACGAAACCTTATTAAAAATAAAAGAAGGAGAAACATTTTCTTATTTTGAATAATATCAATCCCGCTTTGGCGGGATTTTTTTATGAATGAAATTATAGACATACTTACAGCAACAGGAGAACATACCGGTAAAACCTGTTTAAAATCTGAGGCACATCAAAAAGGATTGTATCATCAAACCGTCCATGTATGGCTCTATACGGATAATCAAAAAATCTTACTTCAAAAAAGAGCCTCGGTTAAAAAAGTGTTTCCAAATCACTGGGATGTTTCTGTTGCTGGTCACGTTGGAGCTGGAGAAAAAATTAAAGCTGCCGCAATCAGAGAAGTGCACGAAGAAATTGGACTCTCCATTTCTGAAAATGAGTTGACAAAAATCGGTTTACGGAAAGATGAAATTGTGCACCCTAATGGTATTTTAGACAATGAATTTAAACACATCTTTCTGTGCAAACTACATCGAGAATTATCAGGATTAACGAGGCAAGTCAGTGAAATTGACGACCTGCAATTGTTTGACCTCTCTATTTTAAAAGACGCTGAAAAACACGGCAGTTTTATGATGCCTAATATGAATCATTATTATGATTTTGTATATGACCACATCTATTCTGTAGGTTTCTAAAAAAATAAACTACCTCAACCCAAGGGTACGAAGTGTCAAATTAAGACTTCCCTTTTTATTTTGACACAAAGCGTCAGGGAAATAAACCCATTTATGGCTATCGCCCTGCGATTAAATTTTTGATTGATAGGTGTACAAGTCATAATACCTTCCTTTTTTTGCAATCAACTCATCATGGGTACCTCTTTCTACTATGTTTCCTGATTCGATCACTAAAATCTGATCTGCTTTTTTAATGGTGCTCAATCTGTGTGCAATAACAATGGTAGTTCTATTTTTGATCAATTCTGATAAACTTTTTTGAATCAGCGCTTCACTTTCTGTATCTAGACTTGAAGTAGCCTCATCTAAAATAATAATTGTAGGATTCGCTAAAATAGCTCTTGCAATGGCCAAACGTTGTCGCTGACCACCTGATAATTTCACACCTCTTTCTCCAATCAAGGTATCCAGTCCGTCATCAAAACGGTCTGTAAATTCATTTACATACGCCGCTTTTACTGCGTTTTGTAATTCATCTTCTGTAGCATTGGGTCTTGGAAATAGAATGTTTTCTCTAATCGATCCTTCAAATAAGAATTCATCTTGTAATACAACACCTAAATGCTGTCTGTAGCTACTTAAATTCACTTTAGAAACATCATGCCCGTCAATGGTTATCAAACCCGATTCAGGGTTTAAAAATGTTGCTGACAAACCTGCAATGGTCGATTTTCCCGAACCTGAACTTCCTACCAAGGCTACTACTGAACCCGATGGCACTTCAAAATTAATATTGTTTAGCACTTCTTTTCCTGCATCATAGGAGAAAGAAACCTCTTTAAAAACAAGATCGCCTTTCATGGTATCTAAAACAATTGTTCGTTCTTCATCATCTTCTTCAGCTGTCATATTCATCAATTCTTCGGTTCTATCCAAACCTGCCAACGCTTCTGTTAACTGACTTCCAATATTACTCATCTGAACAATGGGCGCTATCATAAAACCAAGGATTAATGTAAAGAACAAAAACTCACCGGTTGTCATACTGCCATCCATCATATAATAGCCACCAATTCCCATAATTCCTGTGGTAGCTACACCTATTAAAAATGTAGATGAGCTTGTCATAATGGCGGTGGCGGTTAAGCTCTTTTTAACATTCTGAAATAGTCTGTCAACACCTTTTTCAAAGACTTTATTTTCTTGTTCTTCTGCATTGAATGCTTTGATTACCCTAACTCCTGCCAATGTTTCCGTTAAACGTCCTTTAACTTCTGCATTTATTTTTCCACGAATCCTAAAAATAGGTCGTATAAACTTGAAGGCTTTTAAAGCGATCAAAGCAAAAATTGAAATTGGAAGAAACACAAATAAGGTCATCCAAGGGTTTAAGTTGATTAGAATTGTCAACGATACAATCGCTGTAAACGTACCGCCAACCAACTGCACTAATCCTGTTCCAATTAAATTACGTACTCCTTCAACATCGCTCATAATCCGTGAAACCAACGCTCCTGATTTTGTGTTGTCGAAAAAACGAATGGGTAACGATAATACTTTCTTTTGTACTTGTGCTCTCAATTCTGAGATTAACAATTGTGCTTGTACACTTAAGATTCGTGTCAGTAAAAACGAGGTAACTGCCTGTAGTACAATCGCCGTAATGACAATTGCAATTAAAGAATACAACTGATTGAAGTCTTTGTTCGGAACCACATCATCTAGCAATACTTTACTTTGCCATGGCAACACCAAGCCAGATAAACTACGAACTACAATTAGTATCAATCCTATAAAAACGATATTCCTTCTCGGCCAAATAATGGTTTTAAAGGCTTTCGCCATAGTTACTTTTGATTTCTTTTTAGGCGTCTTTTGAGAGGCTTTATAGTGCTGCATTTTTTATTGAATTACGAAAATAAATGATTGACAAACGTACTGAATATTCTTTGTCAATTTACATGCCAAAAATAGAGACATGACAAATTTACAAGATGTCTTGATTTATAAGCCGAAACCCTTATTTACAACTTCTTATCAATAATCTCTTGCACCACATTTGGATTTAACAAGGTAGAAATATCTCCTAAATTGTCCATTTCATTGTGTGCTATTTTCCGTAAAATACGACGCATTATTTTTCCTGAACGTGTTTTTGGGAGCCCATCTGTAAATTGAATTTTATCCAACTTGGCAATCGGACCAATATGTTCGGTAATAATCTGGTTGATTTCTTTTCGCAAATTATCGTGATCTCTTCCTTCTCCTACTTCTTTTAAAATAACATATCCGTACAAGGCATTTCCTTTTACATCATGCGGAAAACCTACAATGGCACTTTCTGCCACTGCTGGATGCTCATTGATCGCATCTTCAATAGGTGCCGTTCCTAAGTTGTGGCCAGAAACAATAATCACATCGTCTACTCTACCTGTAATTCTGTAATAGCCTACCTCGTCGCGAAGAGCGCCATCACCCGTAAAATACATGTTTTTATATGCGGAGAAATAGGTTTCTTTGTATCGTTGATGATTTCCCCAAATGGTTCGTGCCATTGATGGCCATGGAAATTTCACACACAAGCGTCCGTCTACTTGATTTCCTGTTATTTCTTGTCCATTCTCATCCATCAATGCCAATTGAATTCCTGGCAAAGGCAAGGTTGCATAGGTGGGTTTGGTTGGGGTTACATACGGAATTGGAGAAATCATCATTCCTCCTGTTTCTGTTTGCCACCATGTGTCTACAATTGGACTTTTCTTTTTACCGATATTGTCATTATACCAATGCCATGCTTCTTCATTGATAGGCTCACCAACGGTTCCTAATACTTTTAATGATGATAAATCATAGGTGTCTACAAAATCTAACTTCTCTTTTGCCAAGGCTCTAATGGCTGTTGGCGCTGTGTAGAACTGACTGATTTTATGCTTTTCTACGACCTCCCAAAAACGACCAAAATCAGGATAATTTGGCACTCCTTCAAAGAGCACTGTAGTTGCTCCATTTGCTAAAGGACCGTATACAATATAACTATGCCCCGTAATCCAGCCAATGTCTGCGGTACACCAATACACATCGCTTTCACGATAATTAAATACATTTTTAAAGGTATATGCTGTGTACACCATATAACCTGCGGTGGTATGCACCATTCCCTTTGGATTTCCAGTAGATCCAGAAGTGTACAAAATAAACAATGGATCTTCTGCGTCCATAATTTCGGGTTCACAAACGGTAGATGCGCTGTCTAGTAATGGTTGTAACCATTGATCACGACCTTCTTTCATTGCAATCTCTGAATGAATTCGTTTGACCACCAACACTGTTTCTACACAAGGGCAGTCTTCTACACCTTCATCAACAATACTTTTTAAGTCAATGGTTTTTGTGCCACGATATGATCCGTCTGATGTAATGACTAGCTTACAATCAGCATCATTAATTCGTGTTGATAAAGCTGTTGCTGAAAATCCTGCAAAAACAACAGAATGCACAGCTCCTATCCGTGCGCAAGCCAATAAAGAAATTGCGAGCTCTGGAATCATTGGTAAATAAATACACACCCGATCTCCCTTCTTGATGCCTTGCTCTTTCAATACATTCGCAAATTGATTGACTCTTTCTGACAATTGTTGATAGGTAATATGCGCTGCTTCCTCCTCTGGATTATTAGGTTCAAATAAAATAGCCGTTTTATCTCCACGAATTTGTAAATGACGGTCGATACAATTTTCGGTAATGTTTAATTTAGCGCCTTCAAACCAGGTTACTTTTGGTTTAGTAAAATCATGAGACAGTACAGTGTTCCAACGTTTACGCCAAACAAAATGTTCTTCGGCAATTTCTTCCCAAAAAACTTCAGGATTTCTGACAGACTTGCGATATACTTGGTAGTATTCTTCTAAACTTTTTATATGGTAATTACTCATTCTTATTACAATGATTTAATGAATTAATGGTTTTGTGCGATACCAACATTACTAGGAATTCTAATATTTTCTACAATCTCTTGAACTTCTTCTGGTGGATTGGGTGTGAATTTTGAAATTATAATGGATACCACAAAATTAGCCATCATTGCTACGGTTCCGAATCCTTCAGGTGAAATTCCAAACCACCAATCTTCTTTTGTTCCTCCACCAAACCAATCGAATTTAAATTTTGTCATATAAAAAAGCATTAGTAAAATACCTACAAGCATTCCTGCAATGGCACCTTCTTTGTTCATTTTTTTGCTAAAAATTCCTAAAATGATTGCTGGAAAAAATGATGCGGCAGCCAATCCAAACGCCAAGGCCACTGTTGCGGCGACAAAATCTGGTGGATTGATTCCGAAATAACCAGCTACACATACGGCAACAATTGCTGATAAACGCGCAGCTATTAATTCTCCTTTTTCAGAAATGTCTGGTTTGATCATTTTTTTAATTAAATCATGTGAAACAGAGGCAGAAATTACCAATAGTAGTCCTGCGGCTGTAGACAAAGCTGCTGCCAATCCTCCTGCGGCAACCAGTGCAATTACCCAGTTTGGTAGGTGTGCAATTTCTGGAGTTGCCAACACCATAATATCTCTATCTACGGTCAATTCATTTTTAGCAGCGTCTCCAACATATTGTATTTTACCATCGTTGTTTTTATCCTCAAAAGAAATCAGCCCTGTGTGTTCCCAATTGTTAAACCAACTTGGCAACTCATCGTACTTTTGATTGCTTACTGTTTCAATTAAATTGGTTCTTGTAAATACTGCAAGAGCAGGAGCCGCTGTGTATAATACAGTAATAAACAACAATGCCCATCCGGCAGATTTTCGTGCGTCAGACACTTTTTTTACCGTAAAAAATCGCACAATTACATGGGGTAACCCTGCAGTTCCTACCATTAGTGCGGCTGTAATAAAGAACACATCTAAGGTAGATTTACTTCCTGAAGTATAGGCTGCAAAACCTAAATCGCGATGCAAGCCATCTAATTTATCTAACAAATACACGCCGTTTTCATCCATACCTCCAAATCCTAATTGCGGAATTGGATTTCCTGTCATTTGAATCGAAATAAAAATAGCGGGTACCATAAAGGCAAAAATTAACACACAATATTGTGCTACTTGTGTATAGGTAATTCCTTTCATTCCTCCCAGCACTGCATAAAACAATACGATAATCATTCCAATAATAACACCGGTATTGATATCTACTTCTAAAAATCTAGAAAACACCAAGCCAACACCACGCATTTGTCCAGCTACATAGGTAAATGACACCAACAATGCACAAAAAACCGCAACACTACGCGCGGTATTTGAATAATAACGATCTCCAATAAAATCAGGTACTGTAAATTTTCCAAATTTTCTCAAATAAGGCGCTAACAATAAGGCAAGTAACACATAACCTCCGGTCCAACCCATTAAATATACAGAGCCATCATAGCCATTAAAAGAAATGATTCCTGCCATTGAAATAAAGGAAGCGGCTGACATCCAGTCGGCTGCAGTTGCTAATCCATTAGCCAATGGAGAGACACCTCCGCCAGCAATATAAAATTCTTTGGTAGAGCTTGCTCTAGACCAAATGGCAATTCCTATGTATAGTGCAAATGTGATTCCTACAAGAATCCATGTCCAAGTTTGTAATGTCATAATTAATCGTCTAAGTTGTATTTTTTATCCAAGGCATTCATCAATCTGATATACACAAAAATTAGTATCACAAAAACATACATAGAACCTTGTTGTGCAAACCAAAACCCTAATTTGAATCCTCCCAAACGAATGGTGTTTAATTCATCTACTAATAAAATTCCAAAACCATAAGAAACAACAAACCAAATGGAAAGTAAAATGGCCAGGTATTTAAGATTTGTTTTCCAATATTTTTTGAGCATGTTAGTTGACATAAGCTTGGTTTTAAAAATTAGTTTTAAAGTTTACTAAACTACTAAATTTGAAGCAATTTTTACACTTTTTTCTACTGACAACATTTTTTTATTGACAAACCACAATCTGAATCCTAAAAATGCCCCTATATTTGTTTTCTATGGAGTTTACTTCTTTATTAGAAATTGCAATCAACAATTGGCACCTTATCATCCTTTTCTTTTTAGTGGCGGTTTTATATGCTTCTGTAGGTTTTGGTGGCGGCTCTAGCTATTTGGCTATTTTAACGTTGACAGGAATTGCCTTTACTCAAATTAGAGCAACGGCCTTGTTATGTAACATTGTAGTGGTAGTTGGAAATGTATTGCTGTTTCAAAAAGAAAAAATAATTCCGTGGAAAAAAGTAATGCCTTTAGTGTTCTTTAGTGTTCCTTTTGCTTTTATTGGTGGATATCTAAAAATAAGTCAAGCCTTCTTTTTTATTCTCTTAGGACTCACCTTGCTTTTTGCAGCACTTACCATGTGGGTTTCTAAAAAAATAATTGCCTCTGAAGAAGATACTCGTACATTGAGTTTGACCAAAAACGCTGGTTATGGTAGCGTCATCGGTTTTATTTCTGGAATGGTTGGCATCGGTGGCGGAATTTTCTTGGCGCCCTTATTTCATTTGACACATTGGGATCGCCCAAAAAAAATTGCAGCCACTGCTAGTTTTTTTATCCTTGTAAATTCAATTTCAGGATTGATAGGACAGTATGCAAACCCAAATTTTGCAATTGATTGGACACTGACATCTATGCTACTAGTTACTGTTTTTATTGGTGGATACATTGGAAGTAGAACTGGTAGAACTTTCTTTACCCCTATTCAGTTAAAAAAGGCAACCGCTTTATTGATTGCCTTTGTAAGTCTACGAATTCTGTGGAAATATCTTTTTTAACACAACAATTCATCTAGCTCCAATTGATAATCATATTGTAGGTCTTCGTGTAGTGTTGCGAGTGCTTTCTTAATCAACAACACCTGTCTATCAAATGTGTTCTGTAATCGAGGGCTCTTTTTTATCGTTGGTTTAAAGTTTTTAAGTTTTTTACAGAAATACAATAGCAAGGTTACTT
This sequence comes from Polaribacter sp., assembly GCA_029245785.1. Classification (GTDB taxonomy): domain Bacteria; phylum Bacteroidota; class Bacteroidia; order Flavobacteriales; family Flavobacteriaceae; genus Polaribacter. The sequence continues at coordinate 3,440 of JAQWOR010000067.1, read as the reverse complement.
CTGTTTCCTTTTTTTGAGAATATTTAATGTACTTTTTAGTAATGGTTAAGATCTTTCGAACACTTTTACGAATGTAAAAATAGCTGTTGGTATTGATGTTTTCAAACAAGTCATCTAGTTGATTTTGAACACTTTTAATATATCGTTCCTCATCAGATGATTCAAACAGTAAATAAGTCAATAGTTCTTTGTTTTCTTTTTTAAATTTTGACAACCGCAAACACAGGGCTACTAGCTCTTTTTGATTTTGATGACTCAATTCATCTTTTAGCACTTTTACGGTTACTGCTTTCATATTTTCTTAATTGATATATAAACCTAATTTCTTATCTGTTCATTTTTCCATTGATGAAAAACGAACCAAAAAATCTAGTCTTTATATCATTTTTGCTAAAAAACAAACGAAAATAATTGATCACACGTATCCAGACCACTTCGTTCTTTGGATACTTTTTCATCCAACGTAAATTATTTTCTTGTTTTATACAAAAATTATATGATGACCTTTTTAAATAGAAGTAATTAAACTCTTACTGCATACTCGGAATTTCAACTACTTCGTTTACATCTTCATCATAATTCACTCCATCTACTTTAAACCCAAATAAGTTAAAAAACTCATTGCTATAACCTGCTAAATCTCCGATATTAGGCAAGGAATCAGTTGTAGCTTCCTTCCATAATTCAGCCACTTTTGCTTGAACATCAGCACGCATTTCCCAATCGTCAATACGAATTCTTCCTTTATCATCTACTAATAGATCTCCTTCGGCGTATAATCGTTCGCTGTACAAACGTTGTATTTGCTCAACACATCCTTCATGAATTCCTTCTGCTTTCATCACTTTATATAACAATGAAATGTACAATGGAATTACGGGAATTGCAGAACTTGCTTGTGTAACCAAAGCTTTATTAACCGAAACATAGGCCTTACCACCTAATTCTTTTAAATTTTCTGTAATTGTAAAAGCGGTTGCTTCTAAATCATCTTTTGCTGCTCCAATGGTTCCTTTTCTATATACAGCTTCTGTTAATGATGGGCCAATATATGAATAGGCAACTGTTGTTGCATTTTCTGACAATAAATTTTCTTCTTTCAATGCATTCATCCACATACCCCAATCTTCGCCCCCCATCACAGCAACCGTATTTGAAATATCGTCTCCTTCGGCAGGATTGATAGAAATTTCAGAGACTGTACCTGTATGAAAATCGACTGTTTTATTAGTAAACACGCCTCCTATTGGTTTCAAGACCGATTTGTAACGAACTCCAGTATCTGGATGTGTTCTTACTGGGGATGCCAAACTGTAAATGACCAAATCTACTTGACCTAAATCTTTTTTAATCAGGTCTAGTGTTTGTCGTTTAATTTCATTAGAAAACGCATCTCCATTGATACTTTTTGCGTACAAACCAGCTGCATGTGCTTGTTTTTCAAATGCTGCTGTGTTGTAAAACCCTGGTGATCCAGGTCTTTTTTCTGTTCCTGGCTTGTCAAAGAAAACACCAATGGTTGCTGCATCTGAACCAAATGCACTGGTAATTCTTGACGCCAATCCGAAACCTGTTGATGCTCCAATGACCAATACTTTTTTTGCGCCATCTATAGCTCCTTTAGATTGTACATAGTCAATTTGATTTTTAACATTTTGCGCACATCCTGTTGGGTGTGATGTCAAACAGATAAATCCTCTTGTTCTTGGTTCTATAATCATGCTTAGTTGTTTTAGTTTGGTGAAGTTAAAAACTTCGTTATATTTTTTTCAATACGCTGCAATACATTTTCTGTATTGGCTTTTACAAAATTTTCTCCTGTAATTTGTTCGTATAATTCGATATATCTATTTGAGATTTCAATGATTTTTTCGTCTGTCATTTCTGGAATTTTCTGCCCGTCTAATCCTTGAAACCCATTTTCTATCAACCATTGACGTACAAATTCTTTTGACAATTGTTTTTGATTTTCACCTTTCTCTTGTCGTTCTGCATAGCCTTCTTGATAAAAATAGCGTGAAGAATCTGGCGTATGAATTTCATCAATCAATACAATCTTTCCTTCTTTTGTTTTCCCAAATTCATATTTGGTGTCTACCAAAATCAAATCGCGTTTTGCTGCAATTACTGTTCCACGAGCAAATAATTTACGAGTGTATTCTTCTAAAACAAGATAATCTTCTTCAGAAACAACCTGATTTGCTAAAATAGCTTCACGAGAAATATCTTCATCATGCGCGCCATTTTCTGCTTTGGTAGATGGTGTAATAATTGGAGATGGGAACTTGTCATTTTCTTTCATTCCTTCTGGCATTGTTACACCACACAGTATTCTTTTTCCTGCTTTGTATTCTCGTGCTGCATGACCAGAAAGATAGCCTCTTATAACCATTTCTACTTTAAAAGGATTACACAAATGCCCAACAGCCACATTTTCATCTGGTGTTGCTGCTAACCAATTCGGAACAATATCTGAAGTAGCATGCAACATTTTAGTAGCAATCTGATTTAAAATTTGCCCTTTAAACGGAATTTGACGTGGTAAAATCACATCAAAAGCAGACAAACGGTCTGAAGCAATCATCACCAACACTTCATCATTGATGTTATACACTTCTCGTACTTTGCCTTTGTACACCGATTTCTGTTTCGGAAACTCAAAGTTTGTTTCGTTAATTGTATTCATGTATTGTATCCTTGTTGCGTGCAAAAGTAACCTTTTACATTCAAAAGTTCAACATTAAAAGTTGAAAGTTATGTGTCTTTTCTCCTTGCAGAAAATACTTAAAAGATAAACAGGAGCAACCCATTGTTCATTTTGAATAAAATTTGATTCTCGATACTAATTTCACTCATTCTCATTCGTAAAATTCACTCGAACCGACATTCCAATAGAGACCTAAATCACAACACACAACAAATTAAAGATTACTCTGTTTCTATACTTGTATAGGCTTTTATTATTTTTGTTACCAAACGATGTCTTACCACATCTTTATCATCTAAAACTACATGTGCAATTCCGTCAATATCTTTTAACGCTAATAAAGATTCTTTCAAACCAGAAACTTGCTTTCTCGGTAAATCTATTTGTCCTGGATCGCCAGTAATGATAAACTTTGCGTGTTTTCCCATTCTGGTCAAAAACATTTTCATCTGTCCGTGTGTGGTATTTTGTGCTTCATCTAAAATCACAAAAGCATTGTCTAAGGTTCTTCCACGCATAAATGCCAAAGGTGCAATTTGAATAATTCCTTTTTCTAAATGTGACTCTAAGCGTTCATGTGGAATCATATCACGTAATGCATCATATAAAGGTTGCATATACGGGTCTAGTTTGTCTTTCATATCGCCAGGAAGAAAGCCCAATTTCTCTCCAGATTCTACTGCCGGACGTGTTAAAACAATTCTTCGTACTTCTTTTTCTTTTAGTGCTTTTA
>JAQWOR010000041.1 GCA_029245785.1 Polaribacter sp. | reverse complement strand
GACAATGTTGATGGTTGGATCTTAGAATTAGATCGAGGAGAAGGGATTCCTTGGAAAGGGAATTACTCGTCTTGGTTGGATCAAAAATCAAAACGATTGGAGCAAGAAAGTAAAACAGCATCAAAACGTCAAAAAACATTGGAACGCGAGTTGGACTGGGTTCGTCAAGGAGCAAAAGGTCGTCAAACAAAGCAAAAAGCACGTTTGAAGAACTACGATAAGTTGATGAGTCAAGATCAAAAACAATTGGATGATAAATTAGAAATTTACATTCCGAATGGTCCGCGATTAGGAACCAATGTGATTGAAGCAACAGGAGTTTCAAAAGCATATGGAGATAAATTATTATATGATAATTTAGCATTTAATTTACCACAAGCAGGAATTGTTGGTATTATTGGCCCGAATGGAGCAGGTAAGACCACTATTTTTAAAATGATTATGGGAGAAGAAGCTGCTGATCAAGGATTGTTTAATGTTGGTGAAACTGCTAAAATAGCGTATGTAGATCAAGCGCATTCAAATATAGATCCGAACAAATCAATTTGGGAAAATTTTTCTGACGGACAAGAATTGGTGATGATGGGAGGGAAGCAAGTGAACTCTCGGGCCTATTTAAGTAGATTTAATTTTGCAGGAAGCGAGCAAAATAAAAAAGTATCTACACTTTCTGGTGGAGAACGTAATCGTTTGCATTTGGCAATGACCTTAAAAGAAGAAGGAAATGTATTGTTGTTGGATGAGCCAACTAATGATTTGGATGTAAATACCTTGAGAGCTTTAGAAGAAGGATTGGAAAATTTTGCAGGTTGTGCCGTTGTAATTAGCCACGACCGTTGGTTTTTAGATAGAGTTTGTTCACATATATTTGCTTTTGAAGGCAATAGTGAGGTGTATTTCTTTGAAGGTGGTTTTAGCGATTATGAAGAAAATAAAAAGAAACGTTTGGGCGGAGATTTGATGCCGAAACGGATCAAATATCGAAAACTGATACGTTAGTATTTAAACAAAAAAAAACCGCCAATTTGCGGTTTTTTTATTGCTAGACATTAGCTTCTTCTTTTTTCACGAGTTTTTGCAATTTTCCTTTTCACAGGTTTTCTTTTTAGTATTTTTCTTTTCGTAGCTTTCCTTTTTGTCGGTTTTCTTCTTTTAATGATTTTATGAGGAGCCTTTTTAGAGCGAGATTTATAATAATAGTAATTTCGATCTTCTCTTAATTGTCGATAGTTTTTTCTAAAACTTTTTCCATAAAAGAACTGGTGGTTGTAGTCATAAATGTCATCTATATATAAAGAGAAGTCAACATCAAAGTCATGTGTATTGTATATAGGGTGTTTTACATGCCCATAAAATTTAGGGATTCCATACCGATAACCAATTCTTAAATGACCAATTTTTACCAGCTGATTGTACCTGTATTTCATGCGTATATAACCAATTCGTTTTACATTTCCATAATGATCATAGGCAATAGAAATGGAGCCAATACGATTAACTCTACCGTAGTAATCTCTATAAATTCTTGGTCTAGAAGTATTTGTTCTTGTGCGTCTTCGATTGTAATTGTAATAGCGTGTGTTGCTAGGTAAAGCATTGAAATCAAAATCTCCATTTAAAAAAACATGAAATAGAATGCCTCGCTCTGTAAATGTAATTACTCGATCTGAGTTGCTTTTTTTTGTGGTTTTCTTTATTGAAAAATACTTGTTGTTTGCTTGCACACTAGCTCCTAAAAGAAAAATGGCTGTTGCTAAAAGAATCTTTGTTTTCATGAGTTTTCGATTTTTGATGATGCCTACTCTTTTCGGTTTTCGGCTTCCACGTTGAAGATTAATTTTCAAAGAGCGTGCCAAAAATTTTCATTATTTTTTTTATTGCTTTTAAAAAAGAAAAAAATGACTGTAATTGTAAGACAATCAGTAATTTGTATGGAAAAATAAAAGATGAGGTAAAATATATTAGAGAGCTCCGTAAAATTCTATATATTTATACGACTTACATTGCAAATTAGAAATGAATGATTAATGCTATTGAAAAAAATTTAGATAGAGGAGTGTATTTGTTAAATGCTATTTCAGACAAACAATATAGCAATACATCTGTAGCTCCTTATCATTCTAGTATTGGCGGTCATATACGCCACGTATTGGATGTCTTTGCTTGTGTTTTTGACGGATTAGAATCAAAAACTATTGATTTTTCTGCAAGAGAACGAAATGAATTGGCAGAACAATTTACAGTAGAAGGGGTTTTGTATTTCAATAGAATTAAAGCGCAATTACATCAATTAAAAGGGGCTGATTTTGATATGATACTTTCGGTTTCAGACGATTTAGGATTGGAAAAAGTTACTACAAAGTATACCTTAGGAGCTGCGTTGATACAAGCGCATAGCCATGCAATTCATCATTTTGCAAGTATCGGCCTTATCATTAATCAATTGGGTATTGAGCTTCCTGATGAAGATTTTGGATACAACCCAACCACACCAAAGAGAGCTACCTTTAATTGGTTTTAGAAAGTTTTTTCATTTTTTTAGTATAAGCTCTTAACGCCAGCATTTCTTTGATAAATAACGTTGGGCTTTTGTAAGGAACCTGATATGTTGTATGATTGGTAACAGCAATTTCAAATAAGGCTTTCCAATGTGTTCTTATCGTTTTTAACGCTTTTAAATAGGTGTAGTTTTCAGCATCATACATATGTGTTGGTTCAGATAGAATGCCATTGATTTCTAAAATTTTAAAATCAGTTCCATTTTCTAAGGCTGAAAAATCATTGTATTTTACATCAACTCTACCATAATACCAACCAGGAATTGAAGCGCTTAAGGCGTTAAATGTTTGTTCTAGTTTTTTAGAAATCAAATGATTTCCGTTGATAAATTGTGTCCCTTTAGAGTGATTTCCGATGGCTGTAAGTGTTATTTTTTCTCCTTTTTTTGGAGTTTTATCTAGTTTTTCTTGATGGATTTTTTGAAATAGATCAAGGTATCGTTTAGCTCTGTTGTCTGCTAAAATTAGCTCTTTTACGCTAGAATTTCCATCGCCAACAACGTTTAAAAATCGTTTTAGGGTAATGGAGCTAATACAGCCCTTTTCTTTATTCGGTTTTCTGTGGTAAAAAATACCACATTCATTGGTGTACTCTAAAAACTCTTGAATAAGAATGGCAATCGGATATGTTTCGAGGTATGTTTTTAATGCTGTTTGACTGTTGATTTTTTGAACCAACAAGCCTCTAAAGCCAATATCTGGTTTTGCAATGAGTGGATAGGTAATTTGATGTTTTTTAATCTTAGAAATAACGACCTCAAAAGGGGTGTTTTTTGTGACTAAGATGGTTTTTGGTCTGAATTTTTCGGGAATCAAGTAGGTGGTTGTAAATTTGCTCTCTGTTCCATTTCCAGAGCTTTTAATGCACGGGTTTGCTGCACTAAAAAAAGCAGTGTGTTTTGCTCTTATAGCAAGGTAAAAAGCATAGGGTAAATTAGGAATATAAAACATTGAAGCGGGCCAATGTTCCCATTGATAGAGCTTTTTTATGTTGGTAGTCGTATTCAATTAGTAGAATTAAACAGCGCGTCTAAGAGTGTTTTAAAGGTTTTAAACCCAACAATTATAGTGCTTATGATTAGTAACATTGCAATACCAATGATTCCATAAGCAATCCAAAGAGACTCTTCTGAATAGGCATTCAACGCTTTAAAGCCGATGTTTAATGTAAGTGGAGAAACTATTAATAATACAACTAAAAAAGAGAGTCGTTTAAATCCTTTGCCTAATAAGTTGGTGTCAATGCTCATTGGTATAATTAAAAATTGCGTTTCGAACGTTTTGGTGTTTTTCTAGCAACATCTTTGCTGTTTCTTGGTCGATGTTTAATTCGGTAACTAACATATCAATTCCTCTATGTACTAATTTATGATTTGACAATTGCATGTCTACCATTTTGTTTCCTTTTACTTTTCCTAAAGAGATCATTGCGGTTGTGGAAATCATATTCAATACCATTTTCTGAGCGGTTCCGGCTTTCATTCTTGAGCTTCCAGTCACAAATTCAGGTCCCACAACAACTTCTATTGGAAATTTGCCTGTGTTGGCTAGCGGACTATTTTGATTGCATGTAATGCAGCCCGTACTAATATTGTTTTTATTGCACATTTCTAAGGCTGAAATCACATATGGTGTTGTGCCAGAAGCGGCAATTCCAATTACCACATCTGCATTAGAAACTTGATGCTTTTGCAAATCTTCCCATCCTTGAGTTTTAGAATCTTCTGCAAATTCAACAGCACTTCTAATTGCGGTATCTCCACCTGCAATAATGCCAATAACCAGCTCATGAGAGACCCCAAAAGTGGGTGGGCATTCTGATGCGTCTAAAATCCCTAATCGTCCACTTGTTCCAGCCCCGATATAAAATAAGCGTCCTCCTTGTTGCAGTTTTTGTACAACTAGGCTGCTTAGTTTTTCTATTTGAGGCATTGCTTTTTCAACAGCAAGCGCAACGGTTTTGTCTTCGTTGTTTATATGGGTCAACAGTTCTGATACGTCCATTTTTTCTAAATGGTTGTACTTAGAATCTTGTTCAGTTGTTTTGGTAAAACTCATAATTCAAAAATACAATTTTTTGGATTAAGAAAGCGCGAAAGAATAACTGATTCGTTTTGTGTAAAAGAAAAAGAGGCGATGTGTATGTACATCGCCTCTTTTTTTTAATACATGGTTATGCTATCCTGCTTATGAATCTATATGTTGTTATTAAATAAATATAATCATATAAGTATTATAAAAATTATAGTTTCTATAATTGGATAATCCACCATGATATAGGTTCTATGCTATTTAAGGATGGTTAAAACGAGCTCAAAACTGCATTTAACGTCTTGCTTGGTCGCATTTCTTTTTCTGTCAACTGCTCATTTGTTTTGTAGTATCCGCCAATGTTTAACGAAGTGCCTTGTGCAGTGTTCAGTTCAGAGATGATCGCTTCTTCATTATTGGTTAATTCAGTAGCCAATTGCGTAAACCGATTTTTAAGCGCATTGTTTTTTGTTTGACTTGCCAATGCTTTTGCCCAATAAGCTGCTAAGTAAAAGTGACTTCCTCTGTTGTCTAGTTCATTTACTTTACGAGAAGGCGATTTTTTATTGTCTAAAAAGGTATCCGTTGCTTGGTCTAGTGTTTCTGCTAAAATTAAAGCTTCAGCATTGTTTGTTGTATTTCCTAAATGTTCTAAAGAAACGGCCAAGGCTAAAAATTCTCCTAAAGAATCCCAGCGTAAATGCCCTTCTTCTAAAAATTGCTGTACATGTTTTGGAGCCGATCCACCAGCACCTGTTTCAAACAATCCGCCGCCATTCATCAAAGGTACAATCGATAACATTTTTGCAGAGGTTCCTAATTCTAAAATTGGAAATAAATCTGTCAAATAATCACGCAGTACATTTCCGGTTACAGAAATGGTGTCTTTTCCTTCTTTTACGCGTTGTAAAGTGAATTTAGTTGCTTCTACAGGAGATAGTATTTGAATAGTTAAACCTTCTGTGTTGTGATTTGGAAGATATGTGTTTACTTTTTTGATAATTTCTGCATCGTGCGCTCTGTGTTGATCCAGCCAAAAAACAGCAGGCATGTTCGTTGCGCGAGCTCTATTTACTGCTAGTTTTATCCAATCTTGAATAGGAGCATCTTTTACTTGACACATTCTCCAAATATCTCCAGCTTCAACAGTGTGTTCAATCAATGTATTTCCGTTTGCGTCAATTACACGAACAACTCCGTCGGCTTTTATTTCAAATGTTTTATCATGAGAACCATATTCTTCTGCTTTCTGCGCCATCAAACCAACGTTAGGTACGGTTCCCATGGTTGTTGGGTCAAAAGCGCCATGTTCTTTACAGAAATCAATGGTAGCTTTATAAATTCCAGCATAACTACTGTCTGGAATTACCGCTTTTGTATCTTGCTGCTTTCCTGCTGCATTCCACATTTGTCCTGAAGTACGAATCATTGCAGGCATTGAAGCATCAATAATAACATCACTAGGTACGTGTAGGTTTGTAATTCCTTTGTCAGAATTTACCATGGCAATTGCAGGGCCGTTTTGGTAAGCAGTTGCGATATCTGCTTCTATTTCTTTACGTTTATCTTCAGGAAGTTCTTCTAATTTACTGATTAAGTTTCCGAAACCATTATTAACGTCTACTTCAATTTTTGTAAAAATCTCTTGATGCTTTTCAAAAAGGTCTTTAAAGAAAGTTCGTACTCCATGTCCAAATATAATGGGGTCGGAAACTTTCATCATGGTTGCTTTCATGTGTAGAGAAAACAATACATCTTGTGCTTTTGCATCTGTAATTTGTGCTTCTAAAAATGACAGCAAAGCTTTTTTGCTTAATACTGTAGCGTCTATAATTTCTCCTTTGAGTAAAGGAATGTTCTTTTTTAATAAGAAAGTACTTTTGTTTTCTCCAACAAACTGAATGCTTACATTTTCAGCGTGCTCTAGTGTAATTGATTTTTCGTTATGAAAAAAGTCACCCGATTCCATTGTTGCTACATGTGTTTTGGAGTCAGAACTCCAAGCGCCCATTGAATGTGGGTTTTTTTTGGCATAATTTTTTACAGCCTTTGGTGCTCTTCGATCTGAATTTCCTTCTCTTAAAACAGGGTTTACAGCAGAGCCTTTTACTCTGTCGTAACTATTTTTTATCTTCTTTTCTTCGTCCGTTTGTGGTGAATCTGGGTAATCTGGAATTGCATATCCTAATTTTTGCAATTCTTTAATTGCTGCGTTCAATTGAGGAACAGAAGCACTGATGTTTGGTAATTTAATAATGTTTGCTTCTGGTTTTTTTGCTAAGTTGCCTAATTCTGCTAATGCATCTGCTACTTTTTGGTCTTCTGTTAAATAGTCTGATAGGTTTGCTAATATCCTTGCTGCTAACGAAATATCTTTACTCTCTATTTCTATTCCAGAAGCAGCCGTAAACGCTTTTACAATTGGTAAAAAAGAATACGTTGCTAAAGCCGGAGCTTCGTCTGTTTTTGTATAAATAATTTTAGCAGTCTTTGTCATTTTTATTTGCGTTTAATAAGAGCCGCAAATTTAGTGATTTAAGACGGAAATAATAATGCTAAATTGTTAATAATATCAATAGTTTACTAAAAATAGTATAAAAAAAAGCCTTAATAATGCTAATTTGTTATTGAATGCATTGAGATTTTTTTGTTTTCTGGAGATTTTTAAAAAATAAAAGCCATATCAGTGTAATTGCTTACCTTGATATGGCTTCTTTGAAATAGTGTTTGCAATTCTATTTGTATTTCTACAAAAGCTTTATAAGTAGCAACCCTTTCGGATTACTATGCCTTAATAAAAAATTGCTTTTTTACTATCTCAAGACCGAATTGCTTATCTAAGAATTCACATGCTGTGCATCCCTACATGTTGGTAGCAATTCGAAATGTTTTTCATCATACAAAAAACAACTGCCGAAGCCCTTGTTTTTAAAGCTTCTAACTTGTTATTGTTTAACCAATAACTCCTCTTTGTCTTTAATACTATTTTTCTACTTTCGTAAAAAGAATAGTTCTGTTGTGTTTGAAAAACAATGATAAAGAACGTTACTTTATGGTATTTACTTGTAATAATTTTCTAATCTTTCGATTGTAATAGTTGAATCACGTTATTAATACTGGTTCAAAGATATAGATATAAATAAAAAAAATCTAATTTTTAATCAATTAGAAATCAACAAAGTATGAACATAGGTTGTTAACAATTGTTCATTAAAAAAAGCGATGTAAATTTTACATCGCTTTTTTTAATATGGGTTGGTAAAAGAGAACTAACGTCTTTTTTCTGTAATTCTTGCTTTTTTACCTGTAAGACCTCTAAAGTAAAAGATACGTGCTCTACGTACTTTACCTCTTTTGTTTACTTCAATTTTTTGGATAGCAGGTAAGTTGATTGGAAAAATACGCTCAACACCTACAGTACCAGACATTTTTCTGATTGTAAAAGTTTCTGAAGATGCAACGCCTTTACGTTGAATAACGATTCCTCTAAAAAACTGAGTACGTACTTTTTCTCCCTCTCTAATTTCGTAAAATACTGTAATAGTATCTCCTGCTGAAAATTCAGGGTTTTCTTTTTTTGTTACAAATTCGTCTTGTACAAATTTTATTAAAGCTTCCATGTTAAAATAGTTTATGGGTTTTCAATGATCAACATGCACGATTCTCGTCAGAGGTTAATTTTGAGGTTGCAAATTTATGATTTTTTTTAGGATAAAAAAGGTTTAATCTGATTATTTTTTAGATTGATAATTTGTGCAGTAGAATACCCAAAATTTCCGAACCTCCTTGCCATTTCTTTTAATGATGATGGGCTTTAATTCAGTTATTGTTTCAAAGTAGTTTGCTAGCTTCGGGTGTTCTTTCCCTTTTTTATCTCGGTTTTTAAAACGCTTGTCAGAATCAATAAAGAGTGCGTTTTTACTGTTTAAAAGAGAAAGGTTGTCACCTATATAATCAAATTGTAAGGCATGGATTCCAATAATGTTTTGCGCGTAGACTTTGTCATCCATAAAGAAATTTAATGCCGCTGTGGTCTTGTAGCTATCATTAGAAAAAACAAACGTATTTGGATATTGTTCTTTCAGCTTCTCTGTTTTAGAGGCTAATTCTTCCCATCCAACCCAGGTGTCATCACTTTTTATAGGTACTACATAAAAAAACAATTGTAGGCTAATTAGCAAGTGAAAGATTACAGAAATAAGCACTTGAGTTTTTACCAACTTTTTATTGATAAACATTGCTGCCAAAATAATTCCTGTAATATAAGAGGGCATCATCCAGTTGAGTTTTACCCAATACACAGGTGTTAATGCGAAAAACCCAACAAAAGTAGGTACAAAAAAGGCTAATAAAAAGAGCGTCTTTGGCGGTGGTAACTTAAATTTAAAAAGCGCTCGTTTCAAAAATTTAAACGTAAAAGTAACTACTACAGCAAACAAAACAGGGAGTAGTAAGGTTATTTGGTGTCCAATGGCTCCGAAAAAGTAATTGGAAGAAAGTTGTAATTTAGAAATGTCTCCTGTTCTGTTAGATGACTGAAAGAGAAAGGAGGCAAAATCATGTTGATAATTCCACCACCAAACAGGAAACGTTACCAAGGCAGAAATTGCTAAGCTTATCCATAGCCAAGGTGAAAGAAGTACTTTTCTGTAAGAGTTTGAAAAAGTTAAAAAGCCAAGCAATCCAATTTGTAATAGTAAGGCTGTATATTTGCTATCAAAAGCCAATCCCATAGCGATTCCTCCCCATATCCAATACCATTTTTTTTGTTCAAAAATAGCATTGTACAAACAGGTAATTGACAAGGTCCAGAATAATAATAAGGGTACATCTGGAGTTGAGTTGAAGCTTATTACTGATATGAATAAAGTGGTGCTAATTAAAACAATAGCTCGTTGTAATTTTTGTTTGGATAAAAAATAAGATGCTAATTTATAAAAACTCAATAAGGTTAGAGAAGTTACTACAAAATCGGCCATTTTTACCACAAATACTGTTTTTCCAAAAACCTCTGTAAAAAGGCGAAGTATATATCCAATCATTCCTGGATGATCAAAATATGATAGCGCTAAATGTTCTCCGTAAAAGTGGTAATAAGCGTCTTGTGGCATCAAGCCTATAAAGGGCAATAGCCCCAGCCGAAAGAGTTGAAAACCAACAACAATACTAAGTGCAGGTTGCTTTTGTACGAAACTTTTTAATGTGTTCAAATAATTAGTTTTAATGTTTATTTGATGGTTTTTGCTAGAGTCTTCTATAGGGGTTCATCTAATAGGTCAGGTCTTATTTGTTGGGTTCTTTCCATGGCTTTTTCTGAACGCCAAGTGTCAATTTTTGGAAAATTCCCAGACAATAATACTTCTGGAACTTTTAGGCCTTTGTACTCTGATGGCCTTGTGTAAACGGGTGGCGATAATAAGTTGTCTTGAAAAGAGTCGGTAAGGGCAGAGGTTTCGTCGCCTAAGACCCCTGGAATGAGCCTAATAATACTGTCGCATAACACCGCAGCTGCCAATTCGCCACCACTCAATACATAATCTCCAATAGATATTTCTTTGGTAATAAATTTGTCGCGAACCCGTTGGTCAACCCCTTTGTAATGTCCTGTTAAAATAATTAGGTTTTCTTGTAACGATAGGGTGTTGGCGGTACTCTGGTTCAATGTCTTTGCGTCTGGCGTCATATAGATAATTTCATCATAAGTACGCTCAGCTTGTAATTTTGAAATACAAGCATCTATCGGCTCTATCATCATCACCATTCCGGCACCACCACCAAATTGAGTGTCGTCTATCTGTCGATAATTCCCTAACCCGTATTCGTGTAAATTATGAAAGTAAACCTCTGTCAAGCCTTTGTCAATAGCTCTTTTAACAATGGAGTGCTCAAACGGACTTCGAATGAGTTCTGGAGAAACGGTAATGATATCTATTCGCATATTGCAAATGTACTGTTTTCTAGAGATTGTCTTTTGCTATTTTTTCTTTGTTTTCTGTTGCGGTTTTGCTCCTTTTGGAGGCATAGGGCCGCGTAGGTGTATGATGAGTCCATTTAAGAAGTTACGTAAAATTTGATCACCACATTCTACATACTTTGGATGTTCTTCATTTCTAAAAAAAGCACCCAATTCAGCTTTTGAAACTTTTAAGTCTACCAAAGCACAAATATCTACAATATCAGTAACGCGTAATTTATGTGCTACACGTAGTTTTTTAAAGATGTCATTGTTTGTTAATCCCATGTTGCAAATGTACCTAATTTTTAAAACTAAAAACTAAAAGAGTACGATGTTTTAATCTACCATTTGAAAAATAGCCAACCCGTACACAGCAAAACGAGCAAAGCGAAATAAGCCAAAGAGTAAAACGCCTTTTAAAGGATATTTAATAAGGCCTCCAGCAATGCAGGTAATCGAAAAAGGAATGGGTAATAAAGCGCCAACTAGAATTAAAAAGCCACCCCATTTACTGGTGTTTTTCAAATGTTTTGCCATTTTATTTTCGAGATAGTTTTTGATGACCGTAATTTTTGAAGCAGATTTTCCAATAAAGAAAGAGATGATACCGCCAGTATAAGAGAGCGTAGCTAAAATTGCCAATGTAGCAATTGGATCTGCTGTTTTTTTAGACCAGGCAATAAAAATTTCTGGAGGAATCAATCCTAAAAAAGACTCTGAAATAAAAAACGTAAATAAGATCCCTGTTTTAGAAAACGTTTCGGTAATCTGTTGTAAACCATCGTTGATATTGTAAATAAATTGGTTGAATAGCACCAGTCCGATAACTACGGCAACAATTGGAATGATTGTTTTCTTTAGGCTTTTGTTAATAAAACGATAGAAACCTGTGTACGAGTAGTACTGGTGTAATAATTTTCTTTTCGATTTTTTTCTGGGCCGTTTTCTCATGATGCCAACTGTTTCTTTTTAAGCGAGGGCAAATATACAACAAAGAAGAAGTTAGAACTAAAAAAAGGAACGTATTAACGAAATATTAATACTTTTTGAAGAAGTAGTGAAAAGAGCGATTAAAGTTTGGCAATGGCCGCTTCGGCGCAGCGTTCTCCATCCATGGCTGCAGAAATAATTCCGCCAGCATAACCACCACCTTCTCCACAAGGAAATAAGCCTTCAATTTCTGGATGTTCTAAGTTGTCTTTTCTAGGAATATTTACAGGTGATGAGGTTCTTGATTCTACGCCTACAATATTGGCTTCTGATGTGTAATACCCATGCATTTTTCGTCCAAATGCCTCAAAGCCTTTGCGCAATCTTCCGCCAATAATTTTTGGTAATAAAGAGTGTAGTGGTGCCGATTTTAACCCTGGTTGATACGAAGTTGGATTTAAATCAAGCGATAAGTTGCCTTCTACAAAATCGGTCAAGCGTTGTGCAGGCGCCGTTTGGCTTCTTCCTCCAGAAGTAAAGGCCAATCGTTCTAAGTTTTTTTGATATTCTAAGCCTTTTAACGCTCCAAAATGTTGGTATTTCGGAAGGTCCTTTTCAATATTTATCTCAACAACAATTCCCGAATTTGCAAAAAGATTGTTTCTTTTTGATGGCGACATTCCGTTGACCACCACTTCGCCATTTGCTGTCGCTGCCGGAACAATAAATCCGCCTGGACACATGCAAAAAGAATATACTCCACGATTTTGTACCTGATGCACCAAGCTGTAAGCAGCAGCAGGTAATAGCTCGTCTCGTTGATCAGTGCAATGGTATTGAATGGAATCAATAATATGTTGTGGATGTTCTACACGAACGCCCATGGCAAAAGACTTTGCTTGCAAGGCAATGTTTTTTCTGTGGAGCAAATAATAAATATCTCTGGCAGAGTGTCCTGTTGCTAAAATAACTGTATTTACAGACATTTCTGTGTTATTTTGTAGCTGAATTGCTTGTATTTTGTGATTCTTAATAATAAAATCAGTAACCCTACTTTCAAAGTGAATTTCTCCACCGTGATTTAAAATAGTTTCTCTGATGTTTTCAATAATTTTTGGCAACTTATTGGTTCCGATATGTGGATGTGCATCGATTAAAATTTGTTCAGTAGCGCCATGAAAAACCAAGTTTTCAAAAATACGTCTAACATCACCTCGTTTTAAGCTTCGCGTGTATAGTTTTCCATCAGAATAGGTTCCTGCACCGCCTTCTCCAAAGCAATAATTTGAGTCGTTATCTACATGGTGTTCTTGGTTAATGGCCTTTAAATCTCTTCGTCTTTCTTGTACTTTTTTACCTCTTTCTAACACCACAGGTTTAAAGCCTAACTCAATACAACGTAGGGCAGCGTACATTCCTGCAGGGCCAAATCCAATAATATGAACTTCTTTTGCTTTAGAGACATCTTTGTAGGTAAAAGAATATGCAGAAGTGTTGGGTACAGGTTCTTTGATGTATACCGCAATTTTATAGTTGAAGTAAATTTGTGGTTTCCGGGCATCGATAGATTTTCGTACCACTCGTATGCCGTTAATTTCTTTTGGAGATATGCTTAACTGATGCGCCGCTTTTTTAAGAATGATATTGGGAATGCTTTCTTCTTGAAGCTGAACGCGAATCTGTATCTCTTTAACCATGTCGCAAAAATAGTTAAATAAAAAGGGATATGCCATACAAGATTTTATATAGTGCCTGAAAAGTTTTAGTTGTGTTGAAATTTATTGGTAACCTACTAATAGAGCGTAGCGATCTTGTGTCTTTTGTAGAATAGCACTCTAAAAATATACGAAATACTATAAAACAGCTTTTATCATTCGGTCATTTCCAAAAAGATCTTTTTTAAGTAAGACGTTTTTAAATCCTTTCTCTTTAAGCATTTTTATCATTTCTTCTCCCAAGTATTGGTTGATTTCAACATAAAGTGCTCCTTCTTTTTTTAGATGTTGCTTTGCTAAATCGGCAATTTTTTTATAAAAAAGAAGCGGATTATTATCTGTAACAAACAGTGCTTGATGGGGTTCGTTTTCTAAAACATTTTTATGAATTTCTTCTTTTTCCAATTCTCGAACATAAGGAGGATTGGAAACAATAATATCAAGCCTTACGTTATTGTTGGTTGTGTTCTGTGCAATGAGATGGTTTAAGTTTTTAGTGGTTAAAATATCTGCTTGAAGGCATGTTAGGTTTACATTGTTATGAACTGCATTTTGTGTTGCAACGGCTAAGGCTTCTTTTGAAATGTCAAGAGCATATATTGTTGCATTATTTAAATTTTTTGCTAGAGAAATGGCGATGCAGCCAGAGCCGGTTCCGATATCTAAAATTTCAATTGATGACATTTTTTTTCTTTCTTGAAGTATCCATTCTACTAACTCCTCTGTTTCTGGTCTTGGAATTAGCGTGTTGGTATTTACTGAAAAAGGCATCCCATAAAAGCTTGTCTTTCCTAAAATATATTGGATAGGTTCTTGGTTTTGTAATCTTTTGGTAATCAATTTTAAATCCTGAAGAGCCTCTGTGGTAATTAAAAAATCTGCTTGTAGTACGGTGTCAATTCGTTGTAGGTTTAGCCGGTTTTCTATCAGTAAAAAGAAAAATGAATCAATTTCTGTTTGTGGAAACAAAGTTAAAAGTTGACTCGAAAAATAAGTTTTAAATTCGTGTAATAACATATTATAGCTCTTTTAACATCCAAACATTACATGAATAATGCCCTGTGTTTCCAAGAGGTTTGTCTAAAGAAGTAAAACCGTTTTTTGCATAAAGTGCCTTTGCAGACTCCATATAAGGCATGGTTTCTAAATAACATTTTTCAAAACCAAATTGTTTGGCTTTGGCAAGACATATAGCAATCATTTTACTACCAAGCCCTTTGCCGCGAGCTTCTTTTAAAAAGTACATTTTTTGAAATTCACAGATGTTACCATCATAATTATCGAGTTGTGCAATACCAGCACCACCAATAATTTTCTGACAATGCTCAATCACATAATAAGTAGAAGTGGTTTTATTGTAAGTTTCACACATGTCTTCTAAGGCTTTGTCTTCGTATGCTGTACCTACTTTTGGTACATTAAGTTCAATTAAAACATCTCGAATAACTTGTGCAACTTGCATATTGTCTTTGGGTTGAATTTCTCTGATGATATAATTGTCTTGTGTCATTCTAATGTGTTATTTTAGCCCGTGCAAAGTTACCTAATTTTTGAAACATAAAAAATACATACAACGTTGTTTAGAATTGGCTAAAAAGGGTATTGGAACTACACGCCCAAATCCATCAGTAGGTGCTGTAATTGTATTGAATGATAAAATCATTGGAGAAGGTTATACAAGTCCCTATGGCGGAAATCACGCAGAAGTCAATGCGATTAATTCTGTAGAAGAAGTGTCGCTATTGCACGCAGCAACCCTGTATGTAACTTTAGAGCCTTGTGCTCATTTTGGAAAAACGCCACCTTGCGCAGATTTAATTGTCAAGCATCAGCTAAAACATGTGGTAATAGGCTGTGTAGATTCTAATAGTTTGGTTGCAGGGAAAGGAATTGAGCGTTTGAGAAAAGGAGGTTGTGAGGTTACTGTTGGTGTTTTAGAAAAAGAATGTTTGGAGCATCACAGACGATTTTTTACGGTACAAGATAAAAAACGTCCTTATATTCTCTTAAAATGGGCAGAAACAAAAGATGGATATATTGCTCCATTATATCCTAAACTTGATCTAGAATCTGATGATAATGAGATGCTGAACCAAGTTCAATATAAAGAGCCTGTTTGGATAAGTAATTTGTATTCTCAGCAGTTAGTTCATAAATGGCGAAGTGAAGAGCAGGCTATCTTGGTAGGAACCAATACAATAATTGCTGACAACCCGAAGTTAAATGTAAGGTCTTGGAAAGGGCATGATCCGGTGCGTGTTGTGTTGGATAAAAAATTGCGAATTCCTGTAAATGCAAATGTCTTTGATGGCACTGTAAAGACGCTTATTTTGACAGAGCAAAAAAAGAAAACTCAAATAATAGGGCTTGTTTTTGAAGTCATAGATTTCTCTAAAAACGTGGCAGAACAAATTTGCGAAGTTTTACAAAAACAGAATATCCAATCGGTACTTGTTGAAGGAGGGACACAAACGCTGCAGACATTTATTGATGCTAATTTGTGGGATGAAGCTCGGGTTTTTATTGGAAGCTCTGAGTTTGGAGAAGGAGTAGGAGCGCCTTGTTTTTCAGGGAAATTGATTTCAGAGAATAATTACCACGGAGATCTACTAAAAACATATAGAAATGATTAAGAATATAATTTTTGATTTTGGCGATGTCTTTATCAATTTAGACAAGCAGGCAACATATAGAGAAATGGAAAAATTAGGCGTTACTAAGGTTTCTGAAGAGATGATTTCGGTCTATCATCAGTATGAAAAAGGACTTATTTCTACGGATGATTTTATTGGTTTTTACCAAGAAAAATTTCCTTTTATCAAAAGGCAAGAGCTGGTAGATGCTTGGAATGCGATCTTATTGAATTTTCCAAAAGAGCGATTGGAGTTTTTGCAAGCGTTGTCTGCAAGTAAAAAATACCGGTTGTTTTTATTGAGTAACACAAATGAATTGCATATTTCTTGGGTGCAGCAACAATGGGGAATGGAATTGTATGATGCGTTTAAAAACTGTTTTGAGCAGTTCTACTTATCGCATGAAATTAATTTTAGAAAACCAGATGCTAATATTTATAAGTTTGTGTTGGAAGAAAATAACTTGAAAGCGTCAGAAACATTGTTTGTAGATGACTTAAAAGAAAATACAGACGCTGCCCAAAAATTAGGAATTCAAGCCTGGAACCTTGTTCCAGAAGAAGAAGATGTGGTAAATATGCACATTAAAAAGAAGTTATAAGTATGATATATTTAGCGTTGAGTATTTTAATTTCGAGTTCATTATTTGTTATTTTTAAACTTTTTGAGGTATATAAAGTGAACACATTACAGGCTATTGTAGTAAATTATGCAATCGCTTTTTTATTTGGATATTCCTTGTCTGAAGCGCCAATAGAGATTGAGCAAATCCCTGATCAATCTTGGTTTTTGGGAGCTTTTTCTTTAGGGTTTTTGTTTATTGCAGTTTTTAATGTGATGGCTATTACGGCACAAAAAAACGGGCTCTCTGTTGCTTCAGTTGCAGGAAAAATGTCGGTAGTGATTCCTGTTGTTTTTGGAATTTTTATTTATAAAGAAAGTGCTGGATTTGTGAAGGTGCTGGGAATTATACTTGCGTTGGTGGCGGTGTATTTGTCTTCAGCAAAAAGTGAAAACAACCCAGTTAAACTAAAAAATTTACTATTTCCGTTGCTTTTGTTTGTGGGGTCGGGACTGATTGACACAGGTATTAAATATGTGGAAACAACCTATGTTTCTGAAGGAGATGTGCCGTTGTTTTTAGCAACAATTTTCGGTTTTGCATTTGTATTGGGAAGTTTCTTTTTGCTCATTCAGATGATCAATGGTCGATTCCAGTTTCGTTGGAAAAACATTATTGGTGGTGTGTTGCTCGGAATCCCTAATTATTATTCGATCGTATTTTTGTTAAAAGCTTTGCAAACAGAAGGAATGGAAAGCTCTACCCTATTTACAATTAATAATGTGGGAATTGTAGTTGTAACCACCATGGTTGCGTTGTTTGTTTTTAAAGAAAAATTAGTCAAAAAAAATTGGATAGGAATTGTGTTGGCAGTGATTAGTATTTTATTAGTAGTTTCATCATCATGAGTTTGGAAGAAAACGACGCATATAAAACCATTGAATCGCCCTCTGAAGAAGTACTATTTAAAGATCGAAATAGTAAATTTTTTGGTGTTGCGTTTCCTGTTTTAACAGAAGATGATGTAAAGGATTCTTTGGCGATTTTAAAAAAGAAACATCATTCAGCACGTCATTTTTGCTATGCTTGGCAATTGGGAACCTCTACAGTTCGGTTTCGTGCAAATGATGATGGAGAACCAAGTAATTCTGCAGGAATGCCTATTTATGGGCAGATTCAATCCTTTGGAGTGACAAATGTGTTGATTGTGTCTGTTCGCTATTTTGGTGGAACAAAATTAGGCGTTGGCGGTTTAATCAATGCTTATAAAACTTCTGCGAAATTGGCTTTAGAGGCTTCAGAAATTGTAGAAAAAACTATTAATGTTGAGTATCAACTTTCTTTCGGCTATGATTTGATGAACACAGTAATGCGAATTGTAAAAGAAAAAAACCTGAAAATTGTTGATCAAAAATTAGAGTTAGATTGTCAGTATGTAATTTCTGTGCGAAAAAAACTAGCGAAATCAATCTTCGAAACCTTTACTAATGTATATAAGGTGGAAATTAAAAAATTAGAATCGTAATTTTTTTAAAATAGAATCAGGACAGCGCATTGGCTTTTTTGTTTCAGCATTGATAAATGCCAATACGGTGTTTCCAGTGGTTAATAATTCATTTTTTTGGTTGGTAATTTCATATTCAAATTCAATCTTAACACTTGGAATTTTTTTAAGAATTGTTTTTACCGTAATTTCATCGTCGAATTCGGCAGATTTTTTAAAATTGCATTGTAAAGAGATTACTGGAAGAATGATATTGTTTTCTTCCATTTTTTTATAAGAAATGTCTAAAGACCTTAGCCAGTCTATTCTTCCGATTTCAAAAAATTGAGCATAATTACCGTGGTATACGACTCCCATTTGATCGGTTTCTCCGTAACGCACTCTAAATGAGGTAGATTTAAAGATCACTTTATTTTGTTTTTTTGAGGGAATCATTTTACGAAAAAAAAAGTTAATAATCAATAGCAAATACATTTTTTTATACTGAATTTTATTCACACTTTTGTAGGGCTTTTGAAAATGAATAGAAACCCCCCAATTAATGCACTTATTTATGAACTCTATTTATCTACTTAATTAAGAATGACTAAAACTGCTGACTCAGTTTGGAACGAGTGCCTTTCTTTTATTAAAGACAATATAAAGCCGCAAGCATATAAGACTTGGTTTGAGCCTATCAAACCGGTAAAAATGTCTGGCGAAGCATTGACTATTCAAGTGCCTAGTAAGTTTTTTTATGAGTGGTTAGAAGAACATTATATCAAATTATTACGTGTTGCTCTAGTTAGAGAGTTAGGTAAGGATGCAAAATTGATTTACGATGTGCGTATGGAAAATACGTACAGTAGCAACAGTCCGCAAACCGTAAAAATTCCGAGTTCTAATAGAAACCCATTAAAGTCGCAAAAAGTTACCGTGCCTTTAGAAGTGAAAGATAGAGAGTTGAGAAACCCTTTTGTAATTCCAGGATTGCAAAAAGTAAAGATAGAATCTCAGCTAAATCCAAATTATAATTTCATTAATTTTGTTGAAGGAGATTCAAACCGTTTGGCAAGATCTGCAGGAATGGCTGTTGCCAACAAACCTGGAGGAACCTCTTTTAATCCATTATTAATTTATGGAGGTGTTGGCTTAGGAAAAACACATTTAGCACACGCTATTGGTGTTGAAATAAAAGATAAATATCCAGACAAGACTGTGTTGTATATTTCTTCAGA
Organism: Polaribacter sp.; assembly: GCA_029245785.1. Lineage (GTDB taxonomy): Bacteria > Bacteroidota > Bacteroidia > Flavobacteriales > Flavobacteriaceae > Polaribacter. The sequence continues at coordinate 47,220 of JAQWOR010000041.1, read as the reverse complement.
AAAATTTACACAGCAATTTATAGATTCTGTAAAATCAAATACAAGAAATGATTTTATTCATTTTTATCAAATGATCGATGTATTGATTATTGATGATGTTCAATTCTTGTCAGGAAAAACAGGAACACAAGATGTGTTTTTTCATATTTTTAACCATTTACACCAAAATGGGAAGCAGGTAATTTTAACTTCAGATAAAGCACCTGTTGATATGCAAGATATTGAGCAACGCTTATTGTCTCGCTTTAAATGGGGATTGTCTGCAGAATTGCAAGCACCAGATTACGAAACTAGAATTTCGATTCTTCAAAACAAATTGTTTAGAGACGGTGTAGAAATGCCAGAAGAAATTGTAGATTATATTGCAAAAAATATCAAATCTAATGTTAGAGAGCTAGAAGGCGTTGTAATTTCTATGATTGCTCAAGCTTCTTTTAACAGAAGAGAATTTACCTTAGAATTGGCACGGCAAATTGTAGATAAATTTGTTAAAAACACCAAAAAGGAAGTATCTATAGATTACATTCAAAAAGTAGTGTCTAAATATTTTGACATGGATGTTGCCACTTTGCAATCTAAAACAAGAAAAAGGCACATTGTTCAGGCGCGTCAATTGGCAATGTTTTTTGCAAAAAGAATGACAAAATCATCATTGGCAAGCATTGGTTCACAAATAGGTCATAGAGATCATGCAACCGTATTACATGCTTGTAAAACCGTTGATAACCTTACAGAAACTGATAAACAATTCAGAAAATACGTTGACGATTTAAGGAAGAAGTTAACGTTTTAAATTACATTTCATGAACATATTGATGGTGTGTTTGGGTAATATTTGCCGCTCTCCATTAGCAGAAGGTATTTTGCAATTCAAACTATCGCGTTTATCAGCAGATAGAGGCGAAAGAAAAAAATCAAAAAAACACGTAGTAGATTCTGCAGGAACCGCAGCGTACCACGTCGGAGAATTGCCAGACAAACGCTCTATTGCAGTTGCTAAAAAATACGGAATTGATTTAACTACACAACGAGCACGGAAATTTACCGAAGCTGATTTTGATGCTTTTGATTTGATCTTTGCCATGGATGCGAGTAATTATCAAAACATTTTAAACTTGGCTACAACTGAGAACCACAGACAAAAAGTCCATTTGATCTTAGATGAATTGCAGTTAAGTACGCACAAAGAAGTGCCAGATCCATATTATGGTGGTGAACAAGGTTTTGAAAATGTGTTTCAACTATTAGACAAATCTTGTGGGGTTATTGCAACTAAAATAGATACATTATGATGGGTAAGCTATATTTAATTCCGACTACTTTAGGAGACAATGAGCCTTTAGAAGTAATGCCATTATCGGTAAAAAAAGTGGTAGAGCAAATAGATTGTTTTATTGTTGAAAATGAAAAATCAGCCAGAAGATTTATCAAAAAAATAACACCAAAAAAAGTACAAGCATCTTTAACAATACTCATGTTAGATAAGTATGCAGATGAATTAGAAACACGTACGTATTTAGATCTTTGTAAAGAAGGGGTTTCCGTTGGTTTACTTTCAGAAGCAGGTGTTCCAGCAGTTGCAGACCCTGGCGCTTCCATTGTGAGTTTAGCACATGAAAAAGGAGTACAAGTGGTTCCGTTGGTAGGACCATCGTCTATTTTAATGGCCATGATGAGTTCTGGAATGAATGGACAAAATTTTGCCTTTGTAGGCTATTTACCTATTGATAAAGCAGATCGAAAAAAAGCGATTAAAGAATTAGAGCGTTTGTCAAAAGACAAAAATCAATCACAAATTTTTATTGAAACTCCCTATAGAAACGAAAAATTATTTACAGATTTAAAAAGTGTGTTGACACCAACAACACGGTTGTGTATTGCTACAGATATTACATTGCCTACAGAATATATCAAAACAAAAGCAATAAAAGACTGGAAACATGAACAGCCAGACTTGCATAAGCGACCTACGATTTTTATTATTCATAAGTAGCCGTTTTTGTCAATTTTCCCAATAGTTTTTTAAAAATAATTGTTTTTTGTTGCATAAACCGTTTTTTTTTTACATTTATCACGTTTTTAGAGATTATAAAGCTAATCTTCTTTTAAAATAGCTAGCAAAAGAAAAGAATGTTTTAAAAAAATTGCGCACATTCTTTTTTTAAATTACCTCCCCCAAACATATACAGATACGCACGTTAACTTGGTGTGAAAACCATGTATGATTTATGAATGTTTAAAACATTCATGTAATTGAGTATATATTAAATTAAAAATAATAATAATGAAAAAATTAAAAAATAAAATAATGAAAAAAATATTTTTAGTAGTAGCATGTATGCTATTTGGAACATTTGCTTTTGCAAATGAAATTAAAACACCAATCGACAATCTTGAAAAAGTAGAGTGTGTAAAAATAACCATATCTGGTACTCCTTACACTATTACTGATTTAAACGATTCAAGATTAAATGAAATTTTATTTGATTGTACAGTGGAATTTGATATAACAATTTGGCTACCTGGTGCATCAAGTCCAACTAGATTGAAAGGTAAAGTAACTGTAAAAGGTAAATCTTGTATTGAACTACTTAAAGAATCCTTAAAATGAAAAAAATAATAATATTATCGTTAAGCTTTTTTCTTTCAGGTATAAGTCTTGCTAGTAGTAATTTGAATACAAATTCAAAAGAAATTATCACAATACATTTAAATGTAGAAAGTAAACCACTAGATTCTTTTAATACTGATAAGTTATTAAATTTTAATAAAGACAATAATTTATTTGGGAAGTGTACTATTAGAGTAAATATTACTTTAGAAGATGGCACAAAAATCAGAGGGAAAGTAACTTTTCATGATGTAGGCTTTTTTGAATGCATAGGAATCAAAGCAGCTAACCTTTGGAGTAAAATATTTTAAAAATAATTTTCAGAGTCTTCATAAAAAATGAAGACTCTGAATAAAAAAATAAAAAAATGAAAAAAGTCTTTTTCACAGCTATATTTATTCTGTGCTTTATTAATACCAATTCACAAAATAAGAAAACTTATTATGCTAAATATGTCAAAATACATTCTTTCGGTGAAGACAGCAGTATTGACACCTTGAACTTATATTTTAATAAACAGGAATCTCTTTTCGTAGAAATACCAAAAAAGAATTTTGAAAAAATTAAAATTACCGAAGACGAGAATGATGATTATACTTTAAATATTAGAATTAATCCACCTTCAGAAGATGATTATGCAGTTTATACTAACTTAAAGTTAAAGAAGATTATATCACGGGATTTTGTTTATGAAAATGGCAAAGCTGTATCTTATATTGTAGATGAAGATTTAAATAAACCGAGATGGATAATCTCTAATGATTTCAAAAATATTGGTAAATTTAAATGCAGGAAAGCTGAAACAACATTTAGAGGGAGAAATTATATTGCTTGGTTTACAGAAAGTATTCAAACAACATTTGCTCCTTGGAAACTATCAGGTTTACCTGGTCTTATTGTTGAAGTATCAGATACAACTAATAGTATTCAATTTTATTTAATTGAGTATAAAAATGAGATTTTTTACAAAATTATAAACCCTAGAGGTAAAAATATGATTACATTAAAAGAATATGTTACTCTCAATAAAAAACAATCTAAAAAAATAATCGAACATCTTAAATCAAAATTTCCAAGAGGAACAACTTTTACAGTTGAAAGTGTGGAAACTAACCCAATAGAATTATCATATGAATGGGAAAACAAATCGTATTAAAAAAAATAATCTTTTCAATAATAATTCTATTTTTTTCAAATACATTATTTGGACAATGGGAAGTTTCAGGTTTTTTAAAAGACAAAAATAATAATGGAATAGAGTTTGGAAATGTAATTTTAAAAATAAAAAATAAAGATGAAATCATCAATTACACCATTAGTGATGATAACGGTTTTTTCATCATAAATGTAAATAAAAAAGGTTTTTACGATTTATTTTTTACTTGCTTAGGCTTTGAATCTAAAAAGATTAGTATTGAAATTTCTAATGATTCAAAAATATTTTTAAAAAATATTTTTTTAACTGAAGATGTTTTTGAACTTAAAGAAGTGGTGATAAAAGCTAATATTCCAGTAATAATTAAAAAGGATACTATAACTTTCAAAACTAAATTTTTTAAACAAGGTACCGAACAAACCATTGAAGATTTATTAAAAACCATTCCCGGAATTAATATAAGCACTGATGGTACAATAAAAATAGGCAACCAAGAAATTGAGAAATTAATGGTAGATGGCGACGACCTATTTGAGCGAGGTTACAAAATCCTGTCTAAAAATATGCCTGCATACCCAATCGAGGAAGTTGAAGTTTTAAAAAACTATTCAAATAACCGACTGTTAAAAGGTGTGGAGGAAAGTGGCAAAGTTGCTCTAAACCTAAAATTGTACGAAAAATCGAAACGCATTTGGTTTGGGAACATAGAAACTAGTATTGGAAATGATGAATTTTTTCAACTAAAAGGTAACTTAATAAATTTTGGTAAGAAAAATAAATATTACTTCTTTACAAACCTTAACAATATCGGTTACGATGCAACAGGCGATATAGAAAATTTAGTACGACCTTTTCGTATTAATGAACCAGCAAGCATTGGCGATAACCAAAGGGTAAACTCAATGCTTAATTTATCGGCAGATAATCTTAATTTTAAAAAGAGTAGAACCAATTTTAACAATGCCGAATTAGTTTCGCTAAATGCAATTTTTAATCCAACAAAAAAGCTAAAAATAAAAACACTTGGCTTTTTCAATTGGGATGAAACAAACTTTTTTAGAAACAATGTAGATATTACAGATATTAATGGAACTAATTTTACCAATACCCAAGATTTTGAGTTACGTAATAAAAATAGAACCGCTTTTGGTAAATTAGACATTATTTATAACATTTCTGGCACCAAAATGTTTGAAGCTACTACAAAATATAATAACGCTAATTTTAAAGACAATTCAAATTTAGTTTTTAACGGGAATTCAACTATTGAAAACCTAAAACATCAAAACACACTTTTCGACCAAAAAATAAGTTACTCAAACAAATTTAAAGAGAAAAAAGTGTTTTTACTCACAGGACGTTTTATTAACGAGAGAACATCTCAAAATTATACTATTAATCAGTTTTTTTATGAAGGTTTATTTCCAAGTTCGAATAATGGAAATAATGTAAAACAGCAAAGCACCAACCAAATGCAATTTGCTGGTATGGATGCACATTTGCTTGACCGTAAAACTAACGGGCATTTATTAGAACTTCAATTAGGTAATGAATTTAGAAAAGATAAATTGTCAACTACATTTTTACTTTTGGAAGATAATTCTATCATAGAAAACCCAAATGATTATCAAAATAAAACAAACTATCAAGTAAACGATTTATACCTTAAAAGTAAATATCGCTTAAAAATCAACGATTTTGGTATTGTTGGAAAAATAAACGTGCATCAGGTTTTTAATCGTCTAGAGAATAATGGAAATTCATCAAGTCAAAATCCGTTTTTTATCAATCCAAGTTTAGGTTTTGATTGGAAAATCAATGATAAAAACAAAATTACATCATCCTATTCTTATAACACAAAAAATGCAAGAGTACTAGATGTTTTTGGCGATTTTGTATTAACTGGATTTCGTTCATTTTCAAAAGGAACTGGTAATTTTAATCAATTAGAGGTTTCAAGTTTGGTTTTTAATTATCAGTTTGGGAATTGGAGCGACCGCTTTTTTGCAAATACATTTATTCTTTACAGCAAAAACCACGATTTCTTTTCAACAAACACAGCAATACAACAAAACTTTACACAAGTAGAAAAAATTCTGATTAAAGACCGTGAGTTTATAAGTATTAATTCTAAACTTGATTATTATTTTAAATTTATATCATCAAACTTAAAGTTAGATTTAGGTTATACCAAAAGTGAATTTAAGAATATTGTAAATAATTCAGATTTAAGACAAGTAACGTCAAACAATTACAATTATGGTCTAGAATTGCGTTCAGGATTTAGCGGTATTTTCGGCTATCATATTGGTACGAAATGGAATACAACAAAAATTGAAACAACCACTAATAATTCATTTACAGACAATGTGAGTTTTTTGGATTTATCTTTTGTGTTCAATAAAAAACTAGATTTTCAATTACAATCGGAACGATATTATTTTGGAAATTTACAAGCTGACAACACCTACTATTTTTTGGACTTTGATGCAAGGTATAAACTCATAGAAAACAAATTGACTTTAGGAGTGACTGGCAAAAACCTTTTCAATACCGAAAAGTTTAGGAATTTTTCAATTAGCGATATAGGAAACTCAACTACTGAATATAGATTATTACCTAGATATGTACTTTTAAAAATGGAGTATCGGTTTTAAAAATAGGCGTACTATTTTCAGAGAAAACATTGTGAAAAATCACACCCTCGCTTTTCTATTCGCTACAATTTCAGAAACATTGTAATTGGCAAATTTTTCCATGTATGTCTGAATAGAGGTTCCGTAGGCATCGCTCAAATTGTGGGCCCCACCACTTCGCAAGTACTTTTTAACATTACCAGCACCACTTAAATGGGCTGCAGCAAGGATGCCAGATTCTGTAATGATAATTCCATTAATTTTTGTACCCACAGATCTTTTTATGTCTTTACGTAAAATCCATTTGTTTACAGAGCACAACGCTACAAATGCGCGCTCTTGTAAAGCTGGGTTGTTTAAAAAACGAGTGGTGTTGTAAATTTTAAAGCGCTCTAAAGTTGTTTTTCCAAATTGATATTTTCCTAAATATCCTAACGTATTAATCGCTTTGTATTTTCCTTGAGATTCTTTAAAAGCCAATGCTTCTTTAAAGCCAACAAAGTCATTTTTTAAAAAAGGAGTGTGGATCGTGTTGTTATTTTGAGTAACAATTATTTCTTTTGATGAAGTTATTTCTTTTCTATCAACAACTGTGTTGCTGGTTAAAAGAACAAAACCGAGAATCAATAAAAAATTTCTAATAATAGAATACTTTCTGTTAAGCGGCGCAAAGATACAATATATTTTTTAAATAGCTGATTATCAGTTGTTTTTTATGGTTTTAAAGAATGCAAATAACGGAAAAAATTTCTACATATGTTATCATATTCTAATGAGAAAGTGAAAAATTTTGTAGAGTTGGCAAAAGCTAAGAAAGTTATTGAGAATTTTAAAATTTAATTTTTTAACGATTGATTCCTTTTTTACTGATCCAACGTTGGTATTTTACAGCATTTCTGTTGTGTTGTGTCAAGGTTCTTGCAAATTCATGAAAACCTATGTTATTAATACTTGCACACATATAATAATAGTTGTGTTTTGTTGGGTTTAATACAGCATCAATAGAAGAGATGTCGGGCATTCCAATCAATGTTGGAGGTAAGCCCTTGTTTTTATAAGTATTATAAGGAGAATCTATTTTTAGATCTTTGTTTAGTACTCTTTTTACCATAAAATCTGCTCCGTTTTTTTCTTTGAGTATATAGATAATTGTTGGGTCGGCTTGTAATGGCCAGTGGCTTTTCAATCGGTTTAAATACAAGCCTGCAACCATAGGTCTCTCTTTTTTTTGTGCAGTTTCTTTTTGTACGATAGAAGCTAAGGTGGTAACTTCACTTTTTGTAAGCTGTATTTTTTTTGCTTTTTCTAATCTGTTTGGTGTCCAAAACCGCTGATATTCTTTTAGCATGCGGTCTCTAAATTTTTTAGCAGAAGTGTTCCAATAAAATTCATAGCTATTCGGAATGCATATTTCGAGTACAGATTTTGGTTGAAGGTTATTAGCGGATAAGAAATTAGGGTTGAGTAGTGCGTTTACAATAGAAGCAGAGTCGGCTTCTATTTGCTGTGAAACTCTTCCTGCTAAATTTTCTAAAGTATGCTGATTGTTAAAGGTAACTTTTATGGGAGTCTGTTGTCCGCTTCTGAGTAGGTTTACAAGATCATTCAGCGACATGTCTTTTTTAAGAAGGTACATTCCACCTTTGAGGGTTGTGAATTTTTTCTTTTGAGCAAGCCAAGTAAAATTTTCAGGATCTTTTAAAAATGGTTTTAGAGATTCTTCTAGCCCTGTTATTGTAGTGTTTGATCGAATGTAGATGGCTCCATTTTGAGTTACGCTTTGGCCAAATATTTTTTGATAATAGTTAGTAGCGCCAATAGCTCCTATAATTAAAAGAATGGCTGCTGTAATTCCGTAAATATGTTTTTTATGCATGGATGCGTTGAAATAAAATTTCGTTTTTAAATTTTCCATTTGTATAAATCCAATCTTTTTTTACTCCAATTTTTTTAAAGTTGTGCTTTTCAAATAAAGCAATGCTTTTTGCATTCTCAGAAGTGATATTGGCATACAGTTGATGTAAATTTAACTGTGTAAAGCAATACTTGATTAGCAATGCAATTGCTTCGGATGCAAAACCCTTTTCTTGGTGTTTTTTATGAATTAAAATACCAATTCCTGCTCTTTGATGTTGCGGATTAAAGTTAAACAGATCAATCATTCCAACTGCTTCATGGGTTTTTCTTTCTTCAATGATGAGTCGCAATTGCTTTGCTTCATAAATGTCTTGATGGGCATTTTCTAAATATTGTTTTAGTAAAAATTTAGAGAACGGAACCTGTGTGTGGCTTACTTCCCAAAATGATTCATTGTTTTCTGTATCGAACAAAAATTGTAAATCTTCAGGTTCTAAAGCTCTTAATTGTATGATCTTTCCTTGTAGTGTATCCATTAAATTTCGATAGTACCTTTAAAAACAAAAGTTGCTGGGCCTTTTAGAAAGATGTTTTTATAATGATTGTCAACAAGCTCAAAAGAAACAGTGAGTATACCTCCGTTTACGGGTAAAGTTACTGAATTACTTTTTGTTTTTCCTGTTGTATGCATGGCAATTGCAACGGCAGTTACTCCTGTTCCACAAGCCAAAGTTTCATCTTCAACGCCACGTTCGTAAGTACGTACCGCAAATGTTGATGCGTTTATTTGTTCTACAAAATTGATATTGCTTCCTGCTGTTCCGTAGATTTCGTTTCTAATTTTTCTTCCCTGAGTAACTACTGGGAAATCAATTAGATGTTCAACCAATTGTACATGATGTGGAGATCCGGTGTCTGTAAAAACGAAATTTTCATTGACTGTTATTGTGTTCACATCAATCATTTGTAAAGCAACAATTTCTTTTTCTATGGTTGCATAATGCAATCCGTCAATTGCTAAAAACGAAGTTGTAGCATTGATTAAGCCTAGTTTATATGCAAAGGCAACAATACATCTTCCGCCGTTTCCACACATGGTACTTTCATTTCCATCGGCATTAAAATACACCATTTTAAAGTCTGACTTCTCGTCATTCTCTAATAAAATGAGTCCGTCAGCGCCAATTCCAAAATTACGATCACAGAGTTTGTTAATCAAAGAAATATTTTCTTTTGGGAATTCTTCAGATCGATTGTCAACGAGTATAAAGTCATTGCCAGTCCCTTGGTATTTGTAAAAAGTTAACTTCATAAAGAGCAAAGATAGGAATTAATCCGAAGAAAAAAGACTGTTAAAGAGGGGTTAAAATGCGTTAAAAAAAGTTAAACAGATTTTTGCAGCATGTTAAAAATGTATATTTGAACAACTAAAAAAAAGCATCATGAAGAAAATACTAGGAATTTTAGGAGTTGCAGTTATAGGAGGTGGAATTGCTCTTGGAGGCTACAAATTGTTTGTAGAACAGCCGCAGGTAATTATTGAGCGCACTATTTCGCCTTTATCAAATGTTGTTAAATCTAATTATACAGAAACAGGGCTGTACAATGGTGCTACGACTACAGATTTTACTATTGCCGCAGAAAAAACGGTGAATGCGGTTGTTCATGTAAAGAACACCGCTGTAAAAACCCAAATAAATCCGTGGGCAGAATTCTATTACGGAAGAGGAAGTGGTGCTAGAAAATATGAACAAGTAGGTACAGGAAGTGGTGTTGTTATTACATCAGACGGGTATGTTATTACCAACAACCATGTGATTGCAGAAGCAACAGACTTGGAAATTACATTGAATAATCAAAAAAAGTACAAAGCAGAATTAATTGGAACAGATCCTGATAATGACATTGCGTTGTTAAAAATTAACACAGATCAAGAGTTGCCTTATATTCCTTTTGGAAATTCTGATCAAATTAAAGTAGGTGAATGGGTGTTAGCGGTTGGAAATCCGTATAACTTAACCTCTACAGTTACAGCAGGAATTATAAGCGCAAAAGGAAGAGATTTAAAAGGAAATAATAATGTAGAGTCTTTTATCCAAACAGATGCTGCTGTAAATCCTGGAAATAGTGGAGGGGCATTGGTAAATATTCGTGGTGAGTTGATAGGAATTAACACTGCTATTTCTTCAAAAACAGGCTCTTTTATTGGGTATTCATTTGCAGTTCCTTCTAATATTGCAAAGCGGGTGATAGAAGATTTAATGGAGTTTGGTAGTGTTCAGGAAGTAGCGATGGGAATTTTGTATTCTTCAAAAGAAAATGAGAGTATTAACGGTGTAAAGGTGTCAAACATTGTTGAAGATGGAAGTGCTGATGAAGCTGGGATAGAAAAAGGCGATGTTATCAAAAAAATAAACCAGGTAAAAATTTCAAAATATGCTGATTTAGCAGGCCAGTTACGTGCAAAAAGACCAGGAGATTTTGTAAATGTAACTGTTGATAGGGCAGGTGTTTTACTAGTAAAGAATGTGCGCTTAAAGAAAAGAAAATCTACGTTTATTTCGAAGGCCTTTAAGTGGGAGTTGATAAATTTAACGAAGAAAGAATTGAAAGATAAAGGAATTTCTGCAGGTGTTCAGATTTATGCTGCTGGAGATGATTATTCAGAAAACAGTTTAAGAGGCTTTGTTATTACTAAAGTGAACGGTGAAAAAATTAATGACGCGAAAAGTGTGGCTGAAACTTTAGATGCTCTAGGTAGAGATAGAAGGTATAAAATTATTATTGAAATGTTGAATTTGGATGGAGAAATAGAGCGGATTCGATTTCGATAAACTCTAAAATAGCCCCTCTAATGGTATCCTTTTTTTGTGTTTTTAAACACTAACGTTTTTATTTGAAAAAAGAGTTACGAAATCGATTGAAATAACTACTTTTGCAGCAAAATTTAAACAATAGATAGCACACAACTATGTCAACATTAACAAATTACGAAAAAGAAGTGAGCTCTCAAGCTCAAATACGTAGAACTACGGTAGAATTTATCAATATCGTAAACGATTTATGGTATGATAAATCGATCGAATTGGTACTTTTTAGAAATCAATTGGTAGATAAAAGAGCTAGTGAAGTTTTAAACTTAATCGACTATGCAAAAGAGTTTGTAGCAAAACCAATTTCTATTTTTGATGCTTTAGAAATTGCAAAAGCAATTCAATTAATAGCCTTACCATCTTCTAAATTAGACATCGGAAAGTTAGCGTATGAATGTCACTTGAATGAAAAAGCATGTGAGGATAAAGTGGCTTTTGTTAAAACCCAATTGAAAGAGGCTACAAAAGCAGAAAATATTATACCAAAAGATGTTGTTTTATACGGTTTTGGTAGAATTGGCCGTTTATTAGCACGTGAATTAATGCATAAAATGGGGAAAGGATCTCAGTTGCGCCTAAGAGCAATTGTTACTCGCGGAGCCATCAATCAAACTGTGTTAGAAAAAAGAGCATCGTTGTTGAGTATAGATTCTGTTCATGGAGACTTCTTAGGAACTGTTCAAGTAGATGTAGAGAATAAGGCGTTGATTATCAACGGAACCACTGTACATATGATTTCTGCAAATGCGCCAGAAGATATTGATTATACTGTATACGGAATTAACGATGCATTGATTGTTGATAATACAGGCGCTTTTAGAGATAAGGAAGCACTATCAAGACATTTAAAGTCAAAAGGAGCTAGTAAGGTGTTATTGACAGCGCCTGGAAAAGGGGTTCCTAATATTGTACATGGTGTAAATCATGCAGAGCACAATCCAGATAAGGTTGATGTTTTTTCTGCAGCTTCTTGTACTACCAATGCAATTACGCCAGTTTTAAAAGTGTTGGAAGATAACTTTGGTATTAAAAAAGGGCATTTAGAAACCATTCATGCCTATACAAACGATCAAAATTTAGTTGACAATATGCACAGCAAATACCGTAGAGGTAGAGCAGCTGCTTTGAATATGGTCATTACAGAAACAGGAGCAGGAAAAGCAGTTGCAAAAGCATTGCCTGCATTAGAAGGCAAATTGACTTCCAATGCAATTCGTGTTCCGGTTCCAAACGGTTCATTAGCAATTTTAAGTTTACAATTGCATACAGAGGTTACTGTAGATTCTGTAAACGCAATCATGAAACAAGGTGCTTTAGAAGGTGCTTTGGTAGAGCAAATAAAATATTCTCTTGACAATGAATTGGTTTCTTCAGATATTATTGGCTCTTCAGCTCCTTCAATTTTTGACAGCAAAGCAACCATTACAGATGGCAATAGTTTAGTGATATATATATGGTATGATAATGAATATGGTTACTCACATCAAGTAATGCGATTGGCAAAACACATTGCTAAAGTAAGGCGCTTTACCTACTATTAACAGATGTCATTCTGAGCGAAACGAAGAATCTGGTAATTTATATAAGAACCGAAACAAATTTGTTTCGGTTTTTTTGTTTTCTAACACCAACAATTTTGTTATTTTTAGCAAGAAAATAAAAACAATCAAACAAAACGAATACGAGAAGGTTTGTTTTATGTTCAAATTTTAAACAGATGAAAACTAGTTGCACCCTGTTTTTACTTATATTTATGTCGATGAGTTCACATGCACAATACACAAATAAGCTTCCGTATTATGAAATTCCAGAAGCTGCAAAAGAATATACAGCAGGTACTGTTGCTAGCAGAATGGTTGATGGTTTAGGTTTTAGATACTATTGGGCAACTGAAGGATTGACTGCAAAAGACCTGGCCTTTAAACCGAATAATGAGGCAAGAACCTCTGAAGAAACTATTGATCATATTTTAGAATTAACTCAAATGATTGTGAATTCGACCTTGCAAGTTGTAAATGGAACACCACAACCTAAAATGGCCTTTATTGAAAAGAGAGAAAAAACGTTGTTAAATCTTCAAAAAGCAAGTAAAATTTTACGAAACAGTACAGATGTTTCTCAGTTTAAAATTGTTTTCAAAAAAGGAGATAATACGACTGAATTTCCATTTTGGAACCAACTAAACGGTCCTATTTCTGATGCACTTTGGCATGTTGGTCAAGTAGTGTCGTTTAGGCGTTCTTCTGGGAATCCGCTTCCAAAAGGCATTAGTGTGTTTTCAGGAAAAGTAAAGAAATAATTGAATTGCTAATTACTACATGATAGTTCAACAAAAAATAACCGCATTACGAGAAGAACTCAATCTGCATACCTATAATTATTATGTGCTGGACAATGCAACGATTTCTGATTATGAATTTGATATCAAGCTCAAAGAATTAGAAAAGCTAGAAACAGAAAATCCACAGTTTTTTGATGCCAATTCACCAACACAGCGCGTTGGAGGAGAGATTACCAAAAATTTTGAAACCGTTGTTCATAAAAACCGAATGTATTCCTTAGATAACTCTTATTCTAAAGAAGATTTAAACGATTGGGAAAAGCGCATTCAAAAGCTATTAGGAACTGACGACATTTCCTATACCTGTGAGCTGAAATACGATGGAGCTTCGATAAATTTAACCTATAAAAATGGAGAATTTGTAAAAGCAGTTACACGCGGTGATGGTTTTCAAGGCGATGACGTTACAACGAACATCAAAACGATTCGTTCGCTTCCATTAAAAATTACTTCAAATTTTGTTCGCGATTTTGAAATGCGTGGAGAAATTATTTTACCGTTAAATGGTTTTTATAAAATGAATGAAGAGCGCATTGAAAATGGTGAAGAAACCTATAAAAACCCTAGAAATACGGCAAGTGGTAGTTTAAAGTTGCAAGATAGTACAGAAGTGGCAAAGCGTCCGTTAGACTGTTTGCTGTACCAAGTGGTAACAGATGAGCGAAAATATCAAACGCATTTTGAGAGCTTAGATATTGCAAGAAAGGTTGGTTTTAAAGTACCAAAAACAATTGTTTTAGCAGCCTCTATAGATGAGGTTTTTGACTTTGTGAGTTCTTGGGATTCCAAACGCCATGATTTACCGTATGAAACAGATGGAGTGGTAATAAAAGTAAATTCTTTGGCGCAACAAGACGAGTTGGGGTATACTTCAAAATCGCCACGTTGGGCAATTGCTTATAAGTTTAAAGCAGCACAAGTATCAACAATATTACATAAAATTACCTATCAAGTTGGAAGAACAGTAGCCATTACTCCTGTTGCTAACTTAGAGCCTGTACAATTGGCTGGTACTACTGTAAAACGAGCATCGTTACACAATGCCGATCAGATTGAAAAGTTAGACATTCGAATTAACGATACTGTTTTTGTAGAAAAAGGAGGAGAGATTATTCCGAAAATCATTGCTGTAGATGTGAGTAAACGATCTGTCAATTCTGAGCCGACGATCTATGCAACACATTGTCCAGAATGTGCTACAGAATTAGTCAGAACTCAAGGAGACGCAAAGCATTATTGCCCAAATGAATTTGGATGTGCACCACAGATTACAGGAAAGATTCAGCATTTTATCAGTAGAAAAGCCATGGATATTGATGGCTTGGGAGGAGAAACGGTAGAGTTGTTACGTAAAGAAGGCCTGATACAAAATTATGCAGACCTTTACGATTTAAGAGTAGAACAAGTGATTCCTTTAGAAAGAATGGCAGAAAAGTCTGCTGAGAATATGATTGCAGGAATTCAGAAGTCTAAAGAAATTCCGTTTGAGAAAGTGCTATTTGCCTTGGGAATTCGATTTGTTGGAGAAACGGTAGCTAAAAAATTAGCAAAGCATTTTAAAAGTATTGACAATTTACTAACTGCCGATTTTGATACGCTCATTTCTGTAGATGAAATTTGTGATCGAATTGCACAAAGTGTAATTGATTTTTCAAATGATTTAGTGAATATGCAGTTGATTGATCGTTTAAAATTACACGGAGTACAATTAGAGGTCTCAGCAGCGTCTTTAAAAAATCAAACAGATAAGCTAAAAGGAAAGGTGCTTGTAGTTTCAGGTGTTTTTCATCAAATGAACAGAAGTGAACTCAAAAAAGCCATTGAAGATAATGGCGGAAAAGTAAGTAGTTCTATCTCTAAGAAAACAAGTTATATTGTTGCAGGAGAAAAGATGGGGCCAAGTAAAAAAGTAAAAGCAGAAACATTGGGCGTTGAAATGATTACCGAGCAAGATTTTATAGAAATGATAAAAAAATAAATAGTATGACCAAACCAACCAAGATTACCCTCGCAACCCTTTTATTTTTAGCTGTATCTACAGCCGATATTTGGGCAATTATTACTGGAAATGACATTCTAAGAAGTTTTGCAAAGCCATTGATTCTTACCTTTTTGGCAGTTGTTTATTTAGCTTCGGTTAAAAAAGCCAACAGCTGGTTTGTATTAGGCTTGTTCTTTTCGTTTTTAGGAGATGTTTTCTTATTGTCTTCAGAGGCTAATTTTTTCATGTATGGTTTGGGTTCTTTTTTGCTTGCACACATCATGTATATAAAAATAACGGCAGGTTTTTTAAAGACTACGTCAAAATCTTCGATGCTATTTGTTTCTTTTCCTTTTGTAATTTTTCTTGCAGGATTGTTGTTGTTAATCAAAGATAATTTAGGAGACATGTTGTTTCCGGTTATTGTATACGGAATTACAATTTCAACTTTTGGAGCGGTAGCCTTATTGAATTATATCGGAGAAAAATCAACAGAAAATTTATGGTTGTTTTTGGGAGCAATTATTTTTATTGCATCTGACAGTATGATTGCAATCAACCGTTTTTATGAGTCGAATGAGTTATATGGGTTGCTCATTATGCTTACCTATATCATTGCGCAGTACTTAATTTGCAAAGCGATGGTTGCCAAAAATAATTCACTAGAATCCGTATAAAAGACAAGTTTTTACACTAAAATTGTTTTTCCTTGACTTGTTTTGTTGTTGTTACTATCAAAATAAAAGTCAATACGGCCTAGGTTTATTCCATAGGCGCCTACTTGGTTTACCAGCATATTTTCGTGCATACTGTTTTTTACAATTGTTGGTTTTGGTAAAAAAGTATGCGTATGTCCGCCGATAATCAAATCGATATTTTTAGTCTTTTTCGCCAAGTTTAGATCTGAAATTTTTGTTGGATTTTTTTGGTAATAATATCCTAAATGTGAAAGGCAAATGACCAAATCACATTGCTGCTCGTCTTTTAAAATCCGGCTCATATCTTGAGCCATTTCACTAGGATCTAAATACACCGTTTCTTTGTACATTTTTGGACTTACCAATCCTGTTAGTTCAATTCCCAAGCCAAAAACTCCAATTTTTATTCCGTCTTTGATGAAAATTTGATAGGGTTTTACATGGCTGTCTAACACCGTGTTTTTAAAATCGTAATTAGCAGAAACAAAATTAAATTTTGCATGGGGCAATTGCTTGTAAAACCCGTCAATAGCATTGTCAAAATCATGGTTTCCAATGGTTGCCAAATCATAGTTAAGCATGCTCATTAGCTTGAACTCCAATTCACCACCAAAATAATTAAAGTATGGGGTTCCTTGAAAAATATCTCCAGCATCTAACAGCAAGGTGTTGGGGTTTTCATTTCGGATACTCTCAATCAACGTTGCTCTTCTTGCAACACCTCCTTTATTAGCATGCTTATAATGGCTTGCTTCAAAAGGCTCTACATGACTATGTGTGTCGTTGGTGTGTAAAATGGTAATATGTTTTTGTTTTTTTGTGCCAAAAGAAGGCAAGGAGAGCCCGCCAATTGTGGTTAAAGAAACTGCTGCGGTTGTTTGTTGTATAAATGTGCGTCTGTTCATATTAGTTTCTTTTAAATCGTCCGTCTAAGTTACTCTTTAGGGTGTCTGTGCTCTTAAATTCATCTATAATAGCATGACGCATTTTATAATTTATAGAATACAGCTTAATAGGGTTTTTGAAAAAATACATATTATCTCCACCGGCTTGTAAATAATTTGTGGTGAGCACAAAATAAGATTTTTTACTGTCAAAAGGCTTGTTGTTTATAGAGAGTGTGTATCCGTTTTTAGTAATTAATAACCGAAATTGCTTTGATAATGGATGTGCTTTATTGCTTTTGATTAAATAATCGATCAGCATTATCATTTTTTCTCCAGACAATTCAACTACTACGTAATTGTTCTCAAAAGGCATGAGGTTAAAAGCATTTTTGTTGCTTACATTTCCTTTAGAAATACTGGCTCTAATACCTCCATAATTAAACAAAGCAAAGTGAATGTTTTTTCCTGTTTTTTTATAAAAAATAGGCTGCACCCTTTTAAAAGACAAATCGCCCAATAAATTCCCTAAAGAGCTTTCTAGTTCTCCGTCAGTTCTTGTAATACTTTTTGGACTGTAAGAAAGTACGGTGTTAATTTTTGTAACCATTTTCTTTTTGTACGGAGCAATTGTTTTAGTGATCTGATTGTTAGAAACAAGCGTTGAATCAATAGCAATTGTTTTACTTGTTATTTTGCTAAGATGATGGGTTTCTTTTTTACAGGAAAGGAGTATGAAAAAGATAGAAAACAGCAATGTGATTCTTTTCATTGGTACGTATGTTTTTTTAATTAAATTTGTGCTGTGCTAAGATACAATTTTACGAATCAATTTTTAAATGAGCTTTAGAAAAATTAAAGAACAATTTCTACAACAGAAATTTAAAAAAGTATTGGAATTAGAGTTAGAAACTCGACACTCAACTGCTGATAAAATACATACTGTCGGAATTCTAATCACAGATGAAATTTTTTCTTGTGTTGATATTCTTCAATATGTTCATGATGTTTTGGGCATTTCTAGAAATGTGCATATCTATAGGTATCGAAAATTTGATAAAACAGATAAGAAGTCTTTCAAACATTTTACTGAAAAAGACATGAATTGGCAAGGTGTTGTTACAGATGCTAGTTTTGAAGTCTTTTTAGAAACTCCTTTTGATTTGTTAATCAGTTTTTTTGATGCAAGACAATTGTATTTAGAATTTGCAACATTAAAGTCTAAAGCAACATTCAAAGTAGGTTTTTCAGGCGTTAATGATGCGTTGTTTGATTTAGTGATTGTAGAAAAGGCGAATAACCCGTTGAGTTTCATGAACGAAACATACAAGTATTTAGAGTTGTTAAAGAAAATAGATACAAAGGTTTAAATTTAAACAGCACCTGTAAATGCGTTTGATTTCACTGAAAAAGCAGATGTGATACGTTTCAGTGTAAAATAGAAGGTTTAAAACAATAACTTTGTAATAAATTAAAGGGGAGTAGAATTTATTTAAAAAGAATAGCATGCAAAAATTTATAGGAACAGGAGTTGCGTTGGTTACCCCATTTAAAGCAGATGCATCAATAGATTTTGAGAGCTTGGAGCGTTTGGTTAATTTCCAGATAGAAAATGGAATAAATTACTTAGTTGTTTTAGGAACTACAGGAGAGCCAGCAACACTATCCGAAGCAGAAAAAGAAGCTGTAAAAGAAAAAATAATAGCGGTTAATAATGGACGATTGCCTTTAGTTCTTGGTGTTGGAGGGAACAATACCGCTGCTGTAGTAGCAGAAATTAAAACGACTGACCTGAGTCATTTTGAAGCTGTCTTGTCGGTTTCTCCGTATTATAATAAGCCCACTCAAGAAGGAATTTATCAACATTTTAAAGCCGTTTCAAAAGCATGTAAGCTGCCAATTATTTTGTACAATGTTCCGGGAAGAACAGCTTCAAATGTATTGCCAGAAACAGTAATTCGTTTGGCAACCGATTGTAAAAACATTATTGCGGTAAAAGAAGCTGCTGGAGATATTGTTCAGGCAATGAAAATTTTACAACATGCTCCAAAAGATTTCTTGGTAATTTCTGGCGATGATATGATTGCCCTTCCAATGACATTGGCTGGAGGAGCTGGTGTAATTAGCGTTATTGGACAAGGATTGCCAGCTGTATTTTCTCAAATGATTCAATTCGGAATTCAAGGAAAAGCACCAGAAGCCTATCAGCTACATTATAAAGTTGCAGAGAGTATCGATTTAATTTTTGAAGAAGGAAATCCGGCAGGAATTAAATCCATGTTAAAAAAACTACAAATCGCTTCAGATGAAGTTCGTTTACCTTTGGTAAAGGCGTCAGATTCTTTACAGGATAAAATTGCTAATTTTATAGAGCGTTGTTAGCAATTACTGCGTTTATAGAAAACACAACATTAACAAATTTTTAGGGAACTAGCTGGTTGGTTTTTAGGGAATTTTTGGTTAATTACACTGCGCAATTTTTAGCGTGTAAAATCGTTTTAATAATCCATAATTAATCACTATTTTTGCCAAATGCATAAAATGAAAAAATTAACATATATAGGGATTGCTACTTTACTGCTAGCATCTTGTGGGCACTACCAAAAGGTGTTAAACAAAGGAACCGTGCAAGAGCAGTATAAATTAGCTACAGAAATGTATGAAGCCAAGAAATATGGCAAAGCATTGACCTTGTTTGAGAAAGTAACGCCTTCGTATCGAGACAAACCTCAGATGGAACGTATTCAATTTATGGTTGCTCAATCTAATTTTAATACCAAAGGATATAATTTAGCAGGGTATTATTTTGATAGGTTTACACAAAATTACCCACATAGTTCTAAAAAAGAAGAAGCTGCTTATTTGTCTGCATATAGTTATATGTTGGCAGCACCTGTTTTTAGTTTAGATCCAACAGATACTTATAAGGCATTAAGCTCTTTTCAAAGTTTTATAGATACATATCCAGATTCTAAGAGAATTCAAGATGCAAATAAATACTATCAAGAAATTCGCTATAGATTGCAAAAAAAATCTTTCGAAATTGCCAAAGGATACTATACTACCGCTGAGTATGATTCAAGGAATTACAATGCGTCAATCGTTGCTTTTGACAATTTGTTATCTGACTATTTAGGATCAGATTTTAAAGAAGAAGCCTTGTATTACCGATTGAAAGCAGCACATGATTTAGCGGTAAAAAGTACAACAAGAAAAAAAGAAGAGCGTGTTAAAAATGCAATTAAAGCCTACGAGAAGTTAAAAAGAAACTTCCCTACAACTAAATATTCAAAAGAATCTAACAAAATGTTAGCAACTCTAGAAAAGGAACAGAAACAATTAGTAAAAAGTTAATGATGGATTATAAAGAAACCAAAGCCCCAATTAGTACCATTACGTACGATAAAGATTTTGTTGAGGCACCAACAGAAAACATTTATGAAGAAATATCAATTATTGCAAAGAGAGCAACTCAGATTAACGGTGATTTAAAAAAAGAATTACTAGACAAGTTAGAAGAGTTTGCAACGTATAACGATAGTTTAGAAGAGGTCTTTGAGAACAAAGAGCAAATAGAAGTTTCTAAATTTTATGAAAAGCTACCAAAATCTACTGCAATTGCAGTAGAAGAATGGTTAGCGGGTAAAATATATCACAGAACTCCAGAAACAGAGTAATGTCTGTTTTAAGCGGTAAAAAGATTCTATTAGGCATAAGTGCCGGTATAGCCGCTTATAAAACGGCCAGTTTGGTTCGTTTATTTATAAAATCAGGCGCAGAAGTCAAAGTAATTATGACACCTGCGTCTAAAGATTTTATTACACCACTTACACTCTCTACACTTTCTAAAAACCCTGTTTCCTCTGTTTTTTATGATAAAAAAGAGGAGAATGAATTGTGGAATAATCATGTTGATTTAGGGCTTTGGGCAGATTTGATGTTGGTAGCACCTGCCACAGCAAACACCTTGTCTAAAATGGCGAATGGTACTTGCGATAACCTGTTATTGGCAACCTATTTGTCAGCAAAATGTCCAGTATATTTTGCGCCTGCCATGGATTTGGATATGTACAAACATCCATCAACAAAAAACAGCTTCAAAAAATTGCAATCTTTTAACAATGTCATGATTCCTGCTACAAGTGGAGAGTTGGCAAGTGGATTGGTTGGAGAAGGAAGAATGGCAGAACCTCA
The DNA here is from genome assembly GCA_029245785.1 of Polaribacter sp. GTDB lineage: Bacteria > Bacteroidota > Bacteroidia > Flavobacteriales > Flavobacteriaceae > Polaribacter. The sequence continues at coordinate 25,989 of JAQWOR010000041.1, read as the reverse complement.
ACACATGGTTTCTTTTATAGAAAAAGACTTGCTCTCTAAACTTCCTTTAAAAGGAAAAAAGCTGTTGATTACCGCAGGACCAACCTATGAAGCTATTGACCCTGTTCGTTTTATTGGAAATCACTCTTCTGGTAAAATGGGTTTTGAAATTGCAAAAGCAGCGGCTAATTTAGGCGCAGAAGTGTCTTTAATTTCTGGACCTTCAAATCAACAAATACAACATGCTTTAATTCACAGAATTGATGTAAATTCTGCCGAAGAAATGTATACTTCAGTACATGATTGCTTTGACGAGGTAGATATCGCTATTTTATCGGCAGCAGTAGCAGATTATAGACCGAAAAATGTGGCGCAGCAGAAAATAAAAAAGACAGTTGCTGCGTTAGAGATTGAGTTAGAACCAACAAAAGATATTTTAGCTTCTTTGGGAGCAATAAAAAAACAACAGTTTTTAGTTGGTTTTGCCTTAGAAACAGAGAATGAACTCGAAAATGCAAAAGGGAAGTTGCAACGTAAAAATTTAGACATGATTGTTTTGAATTCATTACAAGACAAAGGAGCTGGATTTGCAACAGACACTAATAAAATAACCATTATTGATCGTAGCTCTAAAGAAATTTCTTTTGAATTGAAATCAAAAGCAGCAGTAGCTAAAGACATTATAAGTGAAATTTTAAAAAGAATAGCGTAAAAAAACAATTTCGATCATCCGTTAGTTGAAGAAGAGAGAAATTGTATCGAGAAGTTGGCTAACTAAAGACTTATCTTACTTAATAGTATTAAATTATAAAATAATGTATGCGTAAAATTGTAGCAGTACTTCTTCTTTTTTGCTTTGTAATTTCTGTAAATGCCCAAGAGTTAAATGGGTTGGTAACGATTAATTCTGATAAAATTTCAGGCTCTAACAAACAAGTGTATGCAACATTGCAAACCGCTTTAACAGAATTTATCAATCAGACAAAATGGACTGAGAAGAATTTCAAAACCCAAGAAAAAATTAACTGTGCTTTTACAATTACCGTTAATGCGCAGCCCGCTACAAATAGGTTCGAAGCAAGCATTCAGGTACAAGCAGTACGACCTGTTTATACTACATCGTATACATCTCCAATAGTAAATATTAAAGACAATCATCTGAATTTCAAGTATACAGAATTTGAGCCGTTGTATTATAACACTACAAGTTTCGAATCGAACTTAGTGTCTACAATTGCCTATTATGTTTATGTGATTTTAGGTATAGATGCAGATACCTTTGCCTTACATGGCGGAAACTCATATTTTAAACAAGCAAAAGACGTGTTGTTATTGGCACAACAAAGTGGAGGTTCTGGTTGGATAGATCAAATAGGAAAGCAGAATAGATATGCATTGATAGACCACCTAACATCTTCTAAGTTAGCCGCTTTTAAAAATATAATGTATAATTATCATAGAAAAGGAATGGATGTGTTATCTACAGACACATCGAAAGCTAAAAAAATGATAGAAAATTCCGTTTTACAACTAGAAAGCCTTCATAATAAGACCATGGGAAATTATTTAATTCGTTCGTTTTTTGATGCGAAAGCTGATGAGATTGCAACACTATTTTCTGATGGACCTAAAACACCCAAGTCAAAAGAACTTAAAGAGCTGTTGCAACGAATTTCCCCTACAAATAATGCCAAGTGGAGAAAAATGAAGTAAGTTCTGAATTGGTTAGTGGTAAAAAAATACCTAATTTTAGAGTTTAAAAATCTATTTATTTGTTAAGCTCACTATCCATACAAAACTACGCGTTAATCAACCAGTTGTCTATTGACTTTACCAATGGTTTGTCTATCATTACTGGTGAAACAGGCGCAGGAAAATCTATTTTATTAGGAGCCTTAGGATTGGTATTGGGAAATAGAGCAGATACGTCAACCTTAAAAGATCCTTCTAAAAAATGTGTGGTAGAAGTAGCGTTTTCAATTAATAGCTATCATTTAGAATCTTTTTTTGAAACTGTTGATATCGATTACGAACCAGAAACCATTATTAGAAGAGAAATTTCACCTTCAGGTAAATCTCGTGCTTTTATCAATGATACACCGGTTACCTTGTCGGTATTGAATGCCTTGAAAGTGAAATTGGTAGACATTCATTCGCAACATCAAACATTGCAATTGTCTGATGCAGATTTTCAATTTCAGATATTAGATGCCTTGGCAAAGAACAGTCAAAAGATTGCTTCCTATCAACGAGGCTTAAAGCAATTCACCATTTTTAGAAAGGAACTACACGATTTAGAGGCTACACAGCGAGAAGCCAATCAGCAATATGATTACAATTTACATTTGTTTAATGAGTTGCTTGAAGCCAATTTAATAACAAACGAACAAGTTGATTTAGAAGAGAAAATAGAAAAACTAACGAATGTTGAAGAAATTAAGCTAAACTTATCTGAAGCGCTTCAAACTTCTGTAAATGAAGATATGGGTGCTCAGTCGTTATTACATTCTTTAGAAAACAGCTTACAGAAGATTGCTCCTTTTTCAAAAGAATACGAAGCGTTGGCAAGTAGAATTTCAAGCATAAAAATTGAGTTGGACGATATTGTTACAGAATTAGAATCTGCAACGGAGTATATCGAGTCAAACCCCAATGAGTTAGAAGTATTGAATGATCGATTGCAGTTGATTTACAATCTACAAAAGAAACATTATGTCAATTCGATTGAAGAATTATTAGGCATTCAAAATAACTTGTCAGAAAAAGTAGGGCAGGTAGAAAATGCGGAAACGCTCATTGCTCAAAAACAACGACAGATTGATGAAGTTGCGAAAAAGTTAGATGAAGTTGCTGTAATGATTTCAACAGCGAGAGGAGAAGTTATTCCGAAATTGCAGAAAGAATTAGCGTTTTTATTATCAGAATTAGGCATGCCAAATGCACAGTTTTCTATACAAGTACATACAGCAGACACGTATTATTCAAACGGAAAAGACCAAATCGAATTTTTGTTTTCAGCCAATAAAGGCGGGAATTTTGGTGCGTTGAAAAAAGTAGCTTCTGGAGGAGAATTGTCTCGAATTATGTTGGCAATCAAAAAAGTATTGTCAGAAAACACTCAATTACCAACCATTATTTTTGATGAGATTGATACAGGTGTTTCAGGAGAAGTTTCTAATAAAATAGCTGCCATTATGCAGCAAATGAGTACACAAATGCAAGTCATTACCATTACACATTTGCCACAAATTGCTGCCAAAGGAAATCAGCATTACAAAGTCTTTAAAGAAGAAATCAATAACGTAACTACGACGAGTTTAAAACAATTGTCAGAAGATGAACGCATTGTAGAGATTGCAGAAATGTTAAGTGGTAAAAACATTTCAGATTCTGCGATGACACATGCAAAAGAATTGTTGAATTAGTTTTTGTCATGTACTCAAAAAAAAGAACACGAATTTGAAATTTAACTTTTCCATAATAATTCCAGTATACAACCGCCCAAATGAAATTAGCGAGTTGTTGGAAAGTTTATGCACACAAACTTTTTTGGAGCCTTTTGAAATTGTCATTATAGAAGACGGTTCTACTCAAAAAAGCGATGTAATTGTAGAAAACTACAAAACGCAACTTAACGTACAATATCTTTTTAAAGAAAATAGTGGCCCAGGAGCAAGTAGAAATTTTGGGATGCAGAGAGCCACGGGAAACTACTTTTTGATATTAGATTCTGATGTATTGGTTCCTCCTCAATATCTGACTGAAGTAAAAAACAGATTAGAGCTATACTATACCGATGCTTTTGGTGGCCCAGATGCGGCACATGAGAGCTTTACGGCTTTGCAAAAAGCCATCAATTATTCCATGACCTCACTACTAACCACTGGTGGAATTCGCGGGAAAAAGAAAAGCGTTGGAAGGTTTCAGCCTCGTAGCTTTAATTTTGGAATTTCACAAACGGCCTTTGAGAAAACCAACGGTTTTTCTGATTTAAAAGCTGGAGAAGACATTGATTTGACCTTCCGACTTTGGGAACATGGTTTTGAAACGCAACTCATTGAAAATGCCTTTGTCTACCACAAGCGTAGAAGTACATTGCAACAATTTTTTAAACAAATAGTTGCATTCGGAGCCGCAAGACCACAATTGAATAAACGCTACCCAAATACGGCCAAATATACCTATTGGTTTCCGTCTTTGTTTATTATAGGGATTGATATCAGTATCATTGCCATCTTTTTTGGTTATTGGCAATTGTTGGCTTTTTACGGAGTTTATTTTGTTTTTATTTTCTTGGATTCCTTGCTTCAAAACAAAAACATAACTGTTGCTTTTTTAAGTGTTATTACTTCGTTTACCCAATTTTTAGGTTATGGATTGGGGTTTTTAGAATCGAAGTTTTTTAATAAGAAGAATTGATAAAAAGTGTTAGTTATAGATCAAATTCAGACTTTTTATCTGTAAATCATCTAAAGAAGTTGCTGTTGTTTTAAAATAAATTACTTTTTCTTGATTTGGTAGTAGATCAAAGAAATTATCATCAAAATGACCTTTTGCACTGCTATGTAAAAAAACATCTTTTTGCAAGGTTGTACTTTTTAATGCAATTGAAAACCCTGTAGCTATTTTTGTAATTTCTTGTTTAATACTAGCATTGTGGAGCTCTAAATTTTTCGGTTTGTCAAAATAATAATAAGAGCTGTTATTTAAAAACGAAGCAATAAGAACGGTATTTTTTGGGTTGATTTTTAACGAATCTAAAGAGACCTGAAAGACCTTGCTGCTTGTGTTTTTAGCAACAGTAATAGTGTTGTTTCTTGCCCAAATTTCCTGCCCAGAAAAGTCAATAATTTTTAAATGTAAGTTTCCAGATTTACTTTCTATATAGTCATTTACAATATAAGTGTCAAGTACATTGTTTTTTAAAGTTGATGAAATAAGGATGTTCTTAAAAGATTTTTTAGCTTTGTATTGCAGGGCCTTCCAATTTCCAAAAAAATCAATGCTCGACCAAGATATGGCAGGCCAGCAATCGTTTAATTGCCAAAATAAGGTTCCCATATTATAAGGTTTTGCTCTTCGATGGGCTTCAATTCCCATGGTAATTCCTTTGGCTTGGAGTAATTGGCTTAGATACACATAATCTTCGTCTTTGGATGGAATTCTGTAGTCTCTTTCCATATATGCTGCAATCAATTGAAAGCCTTTAGAATGTTTTTGATGAGATTTGATTGCCGGTGTTTGAATGTCAATGTGCTCATTTTGGTTGATATACCGGATACTTTGATAACTTGGAAACGATTGAAATCCAAACTCGCTCATAAATCGTGGAATTTTTTCTTCAAAATGTTCAAACGGAGCAGCATCGTGCCATACCCACCAATCGTGTGCATCGCCTTCAAACTCGTATTTCGGATTTCCTCGTCCGTATTTTGGAGAGCTTTCCCAATATGAATTGCCATCACTCAAAGCAGCCACTGTTTTGGGTAAAATACTATCAAAGACTTTGAGGTAGTTTTTCCAGATTTCTTGTTTTTCTTTTTCACTTCTATCGGCTTGCCAGTCCCAGCGATTCCAACCTTCTGAATTTTCATTATTTCCACACCAAAGCGCAATACTGCTGTGATTTCGTAGTCTTTTTACTTGATCAATTGCTTCTTGCTGTACGTTCTTTAAATAAGCAGTATCTCCTGGATACATTGCACAAGCAAACATAAAATCTTGCCAAACTAAAATCCCTTTTTGATCACAGAGATCATAAAAAATATCATCTTCATAAATTCCTCCTCCCCAAACGCGCAGCATGTTCATATTTGAGTTTACAACATCAGACAATAGTTTTTCATAATGTTTAGAGGTAACATTATTCTGAAAACTGTTTTGAGGAATGTAATTGGCTCCTTTCATGTACACTGGAATTCCGTTTAACTTAAAGTAAAAATGAGCTCCTGTTGCCTCTTTCTCAGTAATTAATTCAATAGTTCTAATCCCTTTTTTGATAGATTTTTCGTCTTTTACAACACCATTTAGAGTTAATTTAAAATCAAAATGATACAGATAAGGCGTTCCTAAATTATGTGTCCACCACAACTTAGGGTTTTCTATTTCAAACGGAATTGTATAGTGGTGTACACCTTTTTTTACAGGAATATTTACGGTACTAGATTTCTTATTTACACTTGTAATAATCGTAGTTTCTTGATCAGCATCGCTCTCAATGCTAAGCTCAATTAATAGGCTTGCTTTTTCTTTTGTAAGTGTTTGTTGTTTGATAAAAATATCTTCAAATCGGAGGCCGTCCCATGCTTTTACAGAGATAGGTTTCCAAATTCCAGAAGTCGCTAATTTTGGCCCCCAATCCCAGCCGTATTGAAATTGTGCTTTTCGTGTAAATATGCGCTTTCCTTCAGGCAATTGATATCCCAATTTTTCTTGTTCAATAGTTTCTTTTACGTCCGTTTTTTCAAAGAGAATTCGAAGTTCGTTTGTTGTTTTTGCAACTTGTTTTATAGGTAGTAAATATGTTCTAAATGCATTTGTGGTTTGTTCAATTAAGGTGTCGTTTAAATAAATACTTGCATAGGTATCTAGTCCTTCAAAATTCAGATAAACATGCTGTTTTTGCAATGTCTCTTTAGAGAGTGTAAAAGAGGTTTTGTATTCCCAGTTTTTATTAGAAACCCATTGCACTTTTTCTTCATTATTTTTTTGAAAGGGGTCTGGAATGAGTCGATGATCTAACAAATCTGTAAATACATTTCCAGGAACTGTTGCTGTTTTCCAAGTGTTGCTATCTGCCGCTTTAAACGTCCAGTTTTTATTGATTTCAAAGCTAGTTGGGATGTGTTTTTTATTTTTTTGACAGGCCAAAAAATTGAGTAGTACAAAAAGTAAAATGAGTAAATTACGTTTCATTTGAAAGGAGCTTGATACAATTTTTAATTTTTTGAATGTCAGAAACCGCCAATAGTGTTTCATCAAAATGCTGTTGGCTGTTCATTGATATTGTTGGATTTTTGATGGTTTGATGTAGGGAAGTAGCAGATAAATGTACTTCTGAAAAACCGGCTTCTTGAAACGCTTGTATATTAGATTCATTAATTCCGCCACCAGGTAATATATTGCTGTTGTTTGTTAGTTTTTGAAGTTCAATCAATAGGTCTATTCCTTTTTTTGCACTAGGTTTTTGGCCAGAAGTTAGAATTCTATCAACACCAATTTTTTCTAACTCTTGTAAAGCTTTCTTTGGGTTTTTAAGCCAATCAAAAGCTCTGTGAAATGTGAAATGCATGGGGCTAGAAAGCTTTACCAGTTCTTGAGTTCGTTCCATGTCAATGGTGTTGTTTGTGTGCAAGACACCAGAAACAATCCCTTTGCAACCTAGCTCTTTGCAGAGAAGAATATTCTCTTTCATGATGGTAAATTCATCATCAGAATAAGAGAAATCACCACTTCTTGGTCGGATCAAAACCATCACAGGAATGGAAATATCTTGCAGTACTTTTTTTAACAATCCATAGGAAGGCGTAATTCCACCAACCGACAATTCAGAGCAGAGCTCTATTCTGCTTGCTCCAGCTTTTTGGGCATTGATGGCTGATTGATATGAATTGGCACAAATTTCTAATATCATGTTTTTTAATTAATAACGATTTCATCAATAAATGTCCACGCTTCATTTCCTGCGCCTGCAAAATCAGGAGGGATAATTCCTGCTCTCACTATTTTGATTTTAATTATTCGTGCTTTCGATTTTTTAAAAAGATGAGAAATGTTGATTATTTTTTTTGGAGAAACATTGATGTTCATGTACATTGGCTCTTTCTGATTGTCTAGTGTAATTTCAAGCCTTTTTGGAGCATGGACCCAAGATCCTTTTACATTAAAGAACCTTGTAGATAGTGAGTTAATGGCAGTTTCTTTGCCAAGGTCAATCGTAATTTCAATATCATTGCCTACAAAACCAAGCCATTCTTTATCTCCAAGCCGAGTGTCGCTACCGCTAATGCTATTAATCAATGCTTCTTTTCCTCCAGCATTATAACTTATATGAGGTGGTACATTTAAAGAAATGGTTTTACCAACTGCTTTGTGAAAATTCAACGTTTGAGAAAAGACATTCCCTAATTGAGAACTGTCGTTAAAACTAGCCGCTTTAATCGTGGTGTTTTTTAGTATTTGAATAGGTTTTGTATATATGTTAGATTGTAGGGTAGGTGTTGTTCCGTCAGTTGTATAGCGAATTGTTTTTCCTTTAGAAGAAGCTTCTAATGTATAGCTAAGATTTCCATCTGTAGCATCTAATTTTCCAGCAACCTCATACAGATGATTTGCATACTTTACATTTCTAACATCCAATCTTTTTTGATAGTTGATCAAACGATTTTTAAAGTCTATGTAGTTTTTATTTTTAGGAGCAGACCAAACTACCTCACTTAGTGCAATGGCTCTAGGGTATGCCATGTATTCAACCTTTTCAGCAGTTGTAATGTATTCGGTCCACACATTACCTTGTGCTCCCAACACATAGTTGGCTTCTTCTGTTGTTAATTCTTCAGGAATAGGATTGAAGCTATACACTTTTTCTAAAGGTAAAAATCCTCCTATTGCTAAAGGTTCATCAGTATTTGTAGATTGATAATGGTCAAAATAACAATGTGAGCCTGGTGTTAAAATTACATCATGGTGTTGTTTTGCAGCTTCTACAGCTCCGCTGGTACCTCTCCAAGACATTACAGTAGCATTTGGTGCCAAGCCTCCTTCTAAAATTTCATCCCAACCAATAATTTGTTTTCCTTTTGAGTTGATGTATTTTTCCATTCTAGCAATAAAATAACTTTGCAAGCCATGCGCATCTTTTAAGCCTTCTTTTTTGATCAATTGCTGACAATGTTTGCAATTTTCCCAGCGTTTTTTAGGAGCTTCGTCTCCACCAATATGGATGTATTTTCCAGGAAAAAGTGTAATGACTTCATCAATCACATCTTCTAAAAATTGAAAGGTGCTTTCTTTGGCACAATAAATATCTTCAAAAACGCCCCATTTTGTAGCAACGTCAATTTGTTTCCCTGTACATCCCAACGAAGGATACGCACTAATAGCTGCTTGAGAATGCCCAGGCATTTCTATTTCAGGAATCACTGTTATTTGCCGTTCTGTTGCATATTTCACAATATCTTTTACTTGTTCTTGTGTGTAATATCCACCATATTTTTTTTTGTCAAATTGATGTGGTTGGTCTCTGTAATGACCAATTAAAGTTTCATTTCTATAGGCAGCAACTGTGTTTAGTTTTGGGTATTTTTTAATTTCAATCCTCCATCCTTGATCTTCTGTTAAGTGCCAATGAAAGGTGTTCATTTTTAACATGCTCATCAAGTCAATATACTTCTTGATAAAATCGACAGAAAAGAAATGCCTACCAACATCTAAGTGCATTCCTCTGTATTTGAATTGCGGTTCATCTTCAATTTCTATACACTGAATACCAATTTCATTGCCTGTATATGTGTTGTTCTCAAAATTCACAGGCAACAGTTGTCGCAAAGATTGGATAGCATAAAAAGCTCCTTTTGGAGAGCTTGCTGTAATAGAAATACCTTGTTGGGATACTTTTAATTGATAGCCTTCTGTATTTTGAATTGTTGTATCTTTTATAAAAACGATTTTACCTGTTCCTTCTGAAGCTTTTAATCGAATTTTACTACCATTTTCTATATATCCTTTTAAGAAAAGTGCCACCGATTTAAAATCGGAATCATAGGCTAATTGGGTCTCATTATTGATCAAAAACGTCCCTTCTTGGATATTTTGCGATAAAGGAACCGGAATTATGGCAGGTTTGATTACATTATTTGTAGGGTTAAAACATGCCGTATGTACGAAAACTAATGTCGCCCATAATGCAATTTTTGTTGTTTGTCTAAAAATACTCATATGTTAATAGGTTGGTTGTAGTTATCTTGCTAATTTAGACAAAAATTTAAATTGACATTTATAATGAAAAAATATTTTTTAGGAGCCTTATATGTCGCTGTTATCTCAATTACTTCTTGTAAGAAAAAACCAATTGTTATTCCTGCAGAGAAAGACCAACAATTAGTGTCTTATGTAGATCCATTTATTGGAACAGGTGGTCATGGGCATACCTATCCTGGGGCAACAATGCCTTTTGGAATGATGCAGTTAAGCCCAGATACTCGATTAGATGGTTGGGACGGTTGTTCAGGCTATCATTATTCGGATGCATACATATATGGGTTTTCTCATACGCATTTAAGCGGAACAGGTGTTTCTGATTATGGAGATATTTTATTAATGCCCACCAATAAGGTAGTGTTTAATAATGGAGCTGACAAAAAAGAAGGATATCGTTCTCATTTTTCTCACAATCAAGAAATTGCTAAACCAGGGTATTATAGCGTACATTTAGATGATACAGATATTGATGTTGAATTGACGGTTTCTGAGAGAAGTGGTAAGCATCAATATAAATTTGCAGAAGGATCTAAGCAAATTATCATTCTTGATTTAGAGCATCGAGATGAGGTGTTAGACGCTAAACTAAATATCAATTCCAATACGGCAATTTCTGGGTATAGACACTCAAAAGCTTGGGCAACTGATCAACGGTTGTTTTTTGATATGTTGTTTTCTAAGCCTTTTACAAAAGTTACTTTTTTAGAAGGTAAAAAGGAAGGGAAAAAAGTAAAAGCCGCTTTTGAGTTTGATACTTCTACAGGAAATATGATTGAAGTTACAGTTGGTATTTCTGCAGTTGATGAAGAAGGAGCAATGCACAACTGGCATTCAGAAATAGGAAGTAAATCATTTGAAGAAGTAAAAACAACAGCACAAAATAGTTGGGAAAAGCAATTAGAAAAAATTGTGATTGAATCAGAAGACGCAACCTACAAAACAAATTTTTATACCGCATTGTATCACACAATGATTGCTCCGAATATCTACCAAGATGTTGATGGAAGATACCGAGGAATGGATTTGGAAATTCATCAATCGAAAAAACACACACATTACACTGTGTTTTCTTTGTGGGACACCTACCGAGCAGCACACCCATTATACACACTTATTGAGCAAGAAAGAACCAATGACTTTATAAAAACCTTTATCACAAAATATGAAAATGGAGGCATTATGCCTATTTGGGATTTGTCAGCAAGTTACACAGGCTGTATGATTGGTTATCATGCAGTTCCGGTAATTGCAGATGCCTACCTAAAAGGAATCAGAGATTATGATGTAAGTAAAGCCTTTGAAGCCATGCAACATTCTGCCACGCGAGATAAATTAGGGTTAGATTCGTATAAAAAACTTGGTTTTATCCCAGTTGAAAAAGAAAGCGAGTCTGTTTCTAAAACCTTAGAATATGCATATGATGATTGGTCTATTGCCCAAATGGCAAAATCATTAGGAAAGAAAGAAGAGTATAAGACCTATACAGAAAGAGCACAACATTATAAAAATGTTTTTGATCCAGAATCTCAGTTTATGAGAGGACGTTTTAGAAATACTTGGTTTGCCCCTTTTGATCCTTATGAAGTAAATTTTAATTACACAGAAGCTAATTCTTGGCAATACAGTTTTTATGTACCACAAGATATTTCTGGTTTTATAAAATTATTAGGAGGAAAAGAAAAATTAGAAAATCAATTGGATAAATTATTTGTGGCAAAAAATGAAACTTCAGGAAGAGATCAAGCAGATATTACAGGATTAATTGGGCAGTACGCTCACGGAAATGAGCCGAGTCATCACATGGCATATTTGTATAATTTTGTCAACAAACCTTTTAAAACGCAAGAAAAAGTGCATCAAATTTTAACAGAATTGTACACCAATGCTCCAGACGGAATTTCAGGAAACGAAGATTGTGGGCAAATGAGTGCCTGGTATGTGTTGAGCTCTTTAGGTTTTTATTCTGTTACTCCAGCCTCTAATGAGTACATTATTGGAACCCCTTTGTTTGACAAAGCAACCATTCATTTAGAAAGCAGAAATGCCTTTACCATTAAGGCAAACAACCTTTCTAAAGAAAACATTTATATAGCATCTGCGAAGTTAAACGGTAGAGATTACCCGTATTCATACTTAAAACACCAAGATATTGTTAAAGGAGGGAGTTTGACTTTTGAAATGACCCATGTGCCTTCTACATGGGGAACTGAAAACGAAAATATACCGAAAACTGAAATTAATGACCATTTAATTGTTGCGGCTCCCTTTATTGCCAAAGGAGAGATTGCATTTAAAGGAAGTACAGAAGTTGTATTGAGTACTGTAGATACAGATGCGAAGATATTTTATACCTTTGATGATGAATTTGTCGCTTATACCCATCCATTTACAATTGATAAAAAAAGTACTTTGAGAATTTATGCAGAGCAGAATGGGGTAAAAAGCGCCACGATTGCGACTACATTTTTTAAGATTGATCCGAATGTGTCTATTGTGTTGAAGAATGCGTACGCAAACCAATACAATGGCGGTGGAAAAAATGCTTTGATCGATGGAATTATTGGCGCAGAAGATTTTAGAACAGGAACTTGGCAAGGGTATTTTGACATTGATTTAGTAGCTACCGTAAATGTAGGGAAAGTAAAACCAATTCGTTCTGTAGAAGTTGGGTTTTTAGAAGACCAACGTTCTTGGATTTTTTACCCAACAGAAGTGAGCTGCTATAGCAGTGTAGATGGTAAAATATTTAAAAAAGTAGCTTCAAAGTTAGTAGATGCAACAACACAATCAGAACTTGTAACGATTAAAAAGCTTGCCTTTTCTTTACAAGGAACAAAAGCAAAATACATCAAAATTATAGCCAAAAAATTAGGTAAATTACCATCGTGGCACTTAGGCTATAAACACGATGGAAGATCTTGGATGTTTGCAGACGAAATTGAAATAAAATAAAAAAAATATCAGTTCGAGCCTGTCTGCCGATTTTACCTATTGAAGGAGGGAGGCAGATATCACGCTTTAGCGTGATGTATCGAGAACAAAATTTAAAGAATACTAAAATATTTAATTCCTAATGTTAAAAAAAATAACACTATCTATTGCAGTTGTTAGCTTGATAAGCTGTAACCCGCAAAACACTAAAGTAAATACAACGTCTAAAAACAGTATCGATTATGTAAATCCAATGATTGGAACTAGTAAAATGGGACATGTATTTCCTGGAGCCACAGCGCCTTTTGGTATGGTTCAATTGAGTCCGCAAACCAATTTTGAGGTGCTATTTAAAGAAGGGAAGTACAATGCTAAAGCCTATGAGTATTGTGCAGGATATCAATACAGAGATACTACAATTGTAGGTTTTTCACATACCAATTTAAGTGGAACAGGACATGCTGATTTAGGCGATTTATTGATCATGCCAACAACAGGAGCGTTGGTGTTAGACCCTATTGAAACCAAAGAAGGCACCAAAGGATTTTATTCTAAATTCTCTCATACAAATGAAACAGCCAAAGCAGGGTATTATAAAGTAGATTTAGAAGATTATAATATCAAAGCAGAATTGACAGCCTCAGAAAGAGTAGGGTTTCATCAATATACATTTCCTAAATCTACCGAGTCACATATCTTACTAGATTTGGTGTACAATGTATACCATCACGACAATAAAAATGTGTGGACATTTTTACGAGTAGAAAATGATAGTTTGGTAACGGGATATAGACAGACGAAAGGCTGGGCAAGAACTAAGAAAGTCTTTTTCGCCATACAGTTTTCAAAGCCGTTTAAAAGCTACGGACATAAAAAGTACGATCAATTGACCTACAATGGTTTTTATGGGAGATTTGATGAAACAAAAAACTTTCCAGAAATGGCAGGGAAAGACATCAGAGCTTATTTCAATTTTGATACTGAAGAAAATGAGAAGATTCAACTAAAATTTGCCTTGTCATCGGTGAGCTCAGCAGGTGCTTTGAAAAACTTAGAAGCTGAAATTCCACATTGGGATTTTGAAAAAACAAAAATAGAAACCCAACAAAAATGGAATAAAGAACTGTCGAAAATTGAGATAGAAACCATAGAAGAATCTCAAAAGGAAACCTTTTACACAGCGCTGTATCATACCATGTTAAGTCCAATTTTGTACGAAGATGTAGACGGTCAGTACAGAGGGTTGGATCAAAACATTCATAAATCTAAAGGATTTACAAATTACACCATATTTTCTTTGTGGGATACTTACAGAGCCTTACATCCGCTATTTAATATCATTCAACAAGAACGCAACAATGATATGATAAAATCGATGTTGGCACACCAAGAAGAAAGTGTACACAATATGCTACCAATTTGGAGTCATTATGCCAATGAAAATTGGTGTATGATTGGGTATCACGCAACTTCTGTTATTGCTGATGCCCTAGTAAAAAATGTTGGAAATTTTGATAAAAAGCAAGCTTTGAAAGCATCGGTTGAAACAGCAAATGTTTCTTATTTTGATGGCTTAGGAGAGTATATCAACTATAGGTATGTGCCCGATGATAAAAGTCATTCTTCTGTTTCTAAAACCTTAGAATTGGCCTATGATGATTGGACCATTGCTCAAATTGCAAAAGAGGTAGGAGATAGCGCCACCGAAAAAACTTTTTTAGAACGGTCAGAATACTACAATAATGTATTCAATCCTGTAAACGGATATATGAGTCCGAAATTATCAAACGGAAAATTCAGAAAAAACTTTGATCCTTTAGATACACATGGGCAGGGATTTATTGAAGGAAATGCATGGAATTATGGCTTGTATGTTCCGCATCAATTAGATAAAATGGTTTCGATGATGGGCGGAAAAGAACGTTTTTCTCAACATTTAGATTCGTTATTTACAATGGAATTGGCAGATAAATATATTGCAAAACACGAAGACATTACCAGAGATGGAATTATTGGAAATTATGTACATGGAAATGAACCTGGACATCATATTCCGTATTTGTATAATTGGACAGGAGAATCGTATAAAACACAAGCACGTGTGCGAATGATACTAGATACCATGTACGGACCCGGTGTAGACGGTTTGTGTGGAAATGATGATGCAGGTCAAATGAGCGCTTGGTATATTTTTAGTAGCTTAGGCTTTTATCCTGTTACACCAGGATCTGATAGATATGCATTGGGAAGTCCGATGGTGAAAAATGCAGTACTGAATCTTGAAAATGGCAAGCAATTAAAAATCAAAACCATCAATCAGAGCACAAAGAATGTGTACGTACGTAAGCTGACTATCAATGGAAAAACAATCCATCGAAATTATATTTTACACAAAGAAATTATGAATGGAGGCGAATTTGTTTTTGAAATGAGTGCAATTCCAACAAAATAAGAATCAAAATGAAACGAAGAAATTTTATCAAAAGAGCCTCTTTAACAGGGTTAGGTCTGGCTGTAGGAACAACAGTAAGTTCTTGTCTGACAGAAGACAGGTCAACTAAAAAAACAGCATCAGTAACAGGAACAATTCCTGTGGTTATTGGTACATGGGATGTGAAAAATTCTACAGCAAAAGCATGGGAAGTTATTCAAAATGGAGGCAGCTCTTTAGATGCAATGGAGCAGGGTTGTAGGATTGAAGAAGCCAATGAAAAAGGGCAATCTGTAGGAAAAGGCGGCTTGCCTGATAGAGATGGTAAGGTAACCTTAGATGCTTGTATTATGAATAAAGATGGCGATTATGGCGCCGTAGTTTGTATGCAAAACATTACCCATGCTATTTCTGTGGCTAGAAAAGTAATGGAAGATACTCCGCATGTAATATTGGCAGGGAAAGGGGCTGAAGAGTTCGCCGTTTCTAAAGGTTTTAAAAGAGAAAATTTATTGACAGAAGCATCTAAAAAAGCTTGGAAAAAGTGGAAAGAGAAATCAGAATACAAACCAATTATCAATATAGAGAATCACGATACTATTGGAATGCTGGCCATTGATAAAAAAGGAGATATTTCTGGAGCTTGTACCACAAGTGGGTTGGCATATAAAATGGCTGGTAGAGTAGGAGATTCTCCTATTATTGGTTCAGGGTTGTTTATAGATAATGAAATTGGTGGCGCTACTGCCACTGGATTGGGAGAAGAGGTGTTGAAAACGGTTGGAAGTTTTTTAATTGTAGAGTTGATGCGTCAAGGAAAGTCTCCACAAGAAGCTTGTGAAGAGGCAATTAAACGAATTGTAGACAAGCCAAATAGCAATTTTAAAAACTTTCAAGTAGGATATATTGCGGTAAATAAGAAAGGAGAAACAGGTTTTTATTCAGTGCACAAAGGTTTTACAATGACCAAATATCAAGATGGTAAAAATAGTAGTACGCCATCAACACATTATATCAATTCTTAATACACATCATATGTCAACAAAACAATCCTATAGAAGTGCTTTTGTATTTTTAACCATTTTATTTTTCCTTTGGGGATTTATTACCGTTTTGGTAGATTCTTTAATTCCGAGATTGAAAGATGTTTTCGAGCTAACGTACGCTAAAACCGTCTTGGTTCAGTTTGCTTTTTTTGTAGCCTTTTTTGTGTTCTCATTACCAGCAGGCTTTATTTTATCAAAAATTGGTTATAAAAAAGGAATTGTTTTAGGATTGGTTACCATGGCAATAGGCTGCTTGCTGTTTTATCCAGCAGCATCTAATAGAATGTTCTCGGTATTTTTAATAGGCTATTTTACATTGGCTGGCGGAATTACCATACTACAAGTCGCTGCAAACCCATATGTAGCGCTTTTAGGAAGTGAAGACGGAGCTTCAAGTAGATTGAACTTATCGCAAGCATTTAACTCATTAGGAACTACCATTGCGCCCGTTGTAGGCGCTTTGTTTTTATTAAGTGACTCCGTAAAATCATCTGAAGAAATAGCTACGTTGACAACTGTAGAAAAGAATGATTATTATGTAGCAGAAGCAGCTACAGTACAAACGCCTTTTTTATTGATTGCAGGTTTTATCAGTGTATTGGCCCTAATTTTTGCGTTTACCAAATTACCAAAATTGATAGAGGAAAGTCCGAAAGGTGGGTATTTTCAACTCCTAAAAAATAAATTAATGCTTATGGGGGCTTTGGGAATTTTCGTGTATGTTGGCGCTGAGGTTGCTATTGGGAGCTTTTTAGTAAACTATTTTTATGACATGAACCTAGCAACTGTTGTTGCAGGAAATGAAACCATGATGAGCATTGCAAACACGATTGCAAATACTTTTAATCAGACCTTTTCTGGTAAAGATCCTAAATCATTATTAGGTATTTTTGTTATTTTTTATTGGGGTGGAGCGATGATCGGACGATTTATAGGAGCGTATTTAACTAAAATCCTGGCTCCAGGAAAAGTAATAAGTATTTTTGCCTTGTTAGCAATTACAATGATTCTAATTTCTATCAATACAACAGGTTTATTATCTATGTGGTCTATTTTAGCCGTTGGTCTGTTCAACTCCATCATGTTCCCAACAATTTTTACATTGAGCTTAGAAGGTTTGGGAGATTTAAAAGCACAAGCATCTGGCTTATTATGTATGGCCATTGTTGGAGGAGCGGTAATTCCGTTTTTCTTTGGTTCTTTAATAGACAACGTTGGCTTTAAATCTGCATTTATACTCACCATTCTATGTTATGGATACATTATGTGGTATGGGTATGCAAAACGGAAAATGATTGATTGATATATTCAACCACACGATACAATCGTTCGGTATCACCTATTTAGAAAATAAAAAAAATCCCAATACAATTTTAGTATTGGAATTTTTTTTATCGAAATAGAAGGAGGTTTATTTTCCTTTTCTTTTTTGTTGTTCTTGCGCTTGTTTCATGGCGTCGTCCATACGTTGTCTGAATTTGCTTTTCTTCTTTTCAGGACGTTTTTTGTTCTCTTCAATTTGTGCATGAATCTTTGCTTCATCAATCACATAATGTTTGATAACCAACATGATTACAATTGTTAACAAGTTAGAGATAAAGTAATACAAACTCAACGCACTTGCGTAACTGTTAAAGAAAAACAACATCATTACAGGAGAGAAATAAATCATCATTTTCATCATCTTCTGCATGTCTGGCATTCCTTCTTGTTGCGGTGCCTGCATATTTGCTTGTTGACTTTGATTCATTTTCATATAAAAGAAAATGGCCAAAGATGCTAAGATTGGAAATAAACTTACGTGAGCTCCATAGAAAGGAATATCAAAGGGTAATTGAAAAATAGCATCATAAGATGATAAATCATCTGCCCATAAAAAGCCTTTTTGTCGCAATTCTATATTGGATGGGAAAAATCGGAATAAGGCAAAGAAGATCGGCATTTGTAATAAGGCTGGAATACAACCAGACATCATGCTAACTCCAGATTTTCTTTGAATAGCCATGGTTTCTTGTTGGCGTTTCATCGCATTTTCTTTTCCAGGATACTTGTCGTTAATGGCTTGCATTTCTGGACGAATCACTTTCATTTTTGCACTTGAAAGGTATGATTTGTACACCAAAGGAGACATAATGATACGAACGATGATGGTCATTAAAATAATGATCAATCCAAAGTTGGTCATATAGCCAGCAAGGAATCCGAAAATAGGAATAAAGATGGCTTTGTTAATAGCGCCAAAAATTCCCCAACCAAGGTCTATTGTTTCTTTAATATTTGAATTTTTATAGCTTTTTAAAATGGCATAATCAGAAGGTCCATAATACCATTTCATGTGGTAATTCAATTCTCCATTTGTCAATACCAAAGGTGCTTGTAAGCCAAATTGTTTGGTAAAGGTGGTATTGGTTTCGTCATTAGCCATCAAGTCTTTGGTGGCAATGGTTGCGTTGTCAAAAGGCGTGTCACTTAATAAGATAGAGGTGAAAAAATGTTGTTTAAATGCTGCCCATTTAACACCGTCTTCTACTTCTGTAACATCTCGTTGGTAATAATCAACTTCGTCATTATTTTCGAAATAGTACGTGCTGTACATATTTTCCGTCTTCATGCTTTTTTCATGACGGTATCCTTTTAAATTCCAGTCTAACTTTAAGGTATTGGCAGTGTTTATTACATTGCTTAATCCTTGAGAGCGTACAGCAAAACCTAACATATACTCGTCAGGTTTCATTTCGTAACGGTATTCTAAAAATTGAGTTTCAGAAACTTTTAGCTTCATAGAAAGCACCTCATTTTCTCCATTTTTTGATAGTAATGGAGTAAATAATAGGTCTTTTGTATTTAAGATTCGATTGTCTGTTGTACCAAAATTGATGTTAAAAGAAGCATTGTTATCTTTAATCATGTACAAAGGCAACGAGTCGTAGGTATCGTACTTTTTAATTAATGCCTCTACAATTTGTCCACCTTTATTATCAATGGTTAGTTTTAAGACGTTATTTTCTAAAATAGTAGTTCCTTCTTTTGCTAGTTGAGCTCCGTAAGAAAAAGCACCTAATTTATTTTGTAGGGCTTTGTTTTTTAATGAGTCTGTATCGAATGAAGTTTCTGTGCTTGTGTTTTGTAGTATTGGAGTTGCTATTTTTGTAGGGTTAGCAACTTGTTCTGTAGTAGTTTCTGTAGGATTTACTTCCGTTTGGTTACTGTACATGTACCAAAGTGCGATTGCTCCTAATAATAGAATTCCAATAAAGGAATTCGCGTCGAATTTTTTTTGTTCCATTGATTGTTATTAAATGTCAACTTGTCATTTTTTCTTCAACTATTAAAGAAAAACTCGACAAATGTAGCAAAACTTGTTTATATGATTGATTTTTTAAACTATTTTATTAATTGTTCAAACAGTATTCCATTTTTATAATTTTAATAAAATTGTCATGCCTGTACTAATGAATAATTAGTACAAATTATTTTTTAGACTGTTCTAAAGCGGCTTTGATGAAATTTACAAATAAAGGATGTGGATTTAATACCGTGCTTTTATATTCTGGATGGTATTGTACACCAACAAACCAAGGGTGTGATGGAATTTCAATAATTTCTACCAAACCTGTTTTTGGATTGATTCCAGTAGCTTTCATTCCGGCAGCTTCGAGTTGTTTTAAATAGGCGTTATTAAATTCATAGCGATGTCTGTGGCGTTCGCTAATTAATTTCGATGTATACGCTTCAAAAACGTTAGAATTATTACTAATTTCACAATCCCAAGCTCCCAAACGCATTGTGCCACCTTTTTCTGTGACCGATTTTTGAGCTTCCATCAAATTGATGACAGGATGCGGCGTGTTTTCGTTCATTTCGGTAGAATTGGCATTTTTCAAGCCTAAAATAGTTCTAGAATATTCTATAACCGCCATTTGCATTCCTAAACAAATTCCGAAAAAAGGAATGTTATTTTCTCGTGCGTATTGTACTGATTTTATTTTTCCTTCAATACCGCGTTCTCCAAAACCTGGAGCGACTAAAATTCCATTTAAACCTTCTAGCCTCTTTGCAGCATTCTCTGGAGTTAATTCTTCAGAATGAATCCATCGAACTTTTACTTTTGTTTCGTTTGTTGCACCAGCATGAATAAATGCCTCTGTAATTGATTTATACGAATCATGCAATTCAACATATTTTCCAATCAACCCAATTTCTATGGTAGATGTTGGGTTTTTATATTTTTGAATAAATTGATTCCAGGCAATTAATTTAGGTTGTTTTTCTGAGCACAATTCTAATTTCTCTAAAACAACTCGATCTAGCCCTTCGTTAAACATTAAGTTAGGTACATCATATATGGTTTCTGCATCAATAGACTGAATTACGTCTTGCTGTTGTACATTGCAAAACAATGCCAGTTTTCGTTTAATGGTATCATTGATGTGACGCTCTGTACGACAAACCAAAATATTTGGACTGATTCCGCTTTGCATCAACATTTTTACAGAATGCTGTGTAGGTTTTGTCTTTAGTTCACCGGCGGCAGCTAAATATGGCACTAAGGTTAAGTGAATAACAATTGCATTTTCTTGCCCTAACTCCCATTGCATTTGACGAACAGCCTCTACGTATGGTAGCGACTCAATGTCTCCAACAGTTCCTCCAATTTCTGTAATAACAATGTCAAACTCTCCTGTTTTTCCAAGCAATTGAATTCGATGCTTGATTTCATCGGTAATATGCGGAATTACTTGTACCGTTTTTCCTAAAAAAGCTCCTTTACGCTCCTTATTAATTACAGATTGGTAAATTTTACCCGTTGTTACGTTGTTTGCTTGTGAGGTTGGAATGTTTAAAAAGCGTTCGTAATGCCCCAAATCTAAATCCGTTTCTGCACCATCATCAGTCACATAACATTCACCATGTTCATACGGGTTTAAGGTTCCTGGATCAATGTTGATATAAGGGTCTAGTTTCTGAATGGTAACGGAGTATCCTCTCTCTTGTAGGAGTTTTGCTAAAGATGCAGCAATAATTCCTTTTCCTAATGATGATGTTACGCCCCCGGTTACAAAAACGTATTTGGTGTTTTTCATGGTATTGTTAGGTTTGGGCAAAAGTACTAACTCTAGGGGGTTTCTCAAACAAAAAAGAGAAAAAAAACACGAAGAAAAGACTTCGTTTTTAGAAGGATAAAAATAAATTGTTTTTTTTTAAAATAGTATTTGCCAAAAACAAAACTAGTTGTATATTTGCCACGCTTTTAGCAGACGAAATTTTACAAAAGCAAAGTCATATTTAAAGAAGATATTTAAAAAGATAAATAATGCCAAAAAGAACGTACCAACCATCAAATAGAAAGAGAAGAAACAAGCACGGTTTCAGAGATAGAATGGCTTCTGCTAACGGTCGTAAAGTACTAGCTAGAAGAAGAGCTAAAGGAAGAAAGAAAATTTCTGTATCATCAGAAACAAGACATAAGAAATAATGATTAACAATTGTTAATAATTAAGGTGTTACTATTTTTAGTAACACCTTTTTTTATATCCAAGCAATTGAGTATTTTTACCAACCATATCACAACAACTATAGCATGCCGAAAAGAGAAGATCTAAAATCTATTTTAATCATTGGTTCTGGCCCAATTGTAATTGTCCAAGCTTGTGAATTTGATTATTCAGGAACTCAAGCCTTACGTTCTTTGCGAGAAGATGGAGTAGAAACGGTTTTGATTAACTCAAACCCTGCAACAATTATGACCTATCCTGCCATGGCAGATCATGTATATTTGTTACCATTAACCACAAAGTCAATTCTTCAAATATTAAAAGAACATCCGCAAATAGATGCTGTTTTACCAACAATGGGAGGGCAAACCGCACTGAATCTATGTATAGAAGCTGATGAAAAAGGGATTTGGAATGATTTTGGAGTAGAAATTATTGGAGTAGATATTGCCGCTATTAATATTACAGAAGACAGAGAGCAGTTTAAAAATTTAATGGCAAAAATTGGAATTCCAATGGCGCCACAAGCTACAGCAACTTCCTATTTAAAAGGAAAAGAAATTGCACAAGAATTTGGTTTTCCATTAGTAATTAGAGCATCATTTACCTTAGGAGGAGCAGGTGCTTCTTTTGTCTATGAAGAAAAAGATTTTGATGAATTGTTGACACGCGGATTGGAAATATCTCCAATTCATGAAGTAATGATTGACAAGGCATTGATAGGTTGGAAAGAATACGAACTAGAATTGTTGCGTGATAAGAACGACAATGTAGTGATTATTTGTTCTATTGAAAATATGGACCCAATGGGAATCCATACAGGAGATTCTATTACGGTAGCTCCAGCAATGACATTGTCTGATGTTACATTTCAGAAAATGCGAGACATGGCCATTAAAATGATGCGTTCTATTGGCGATTTTGCAGGAGGATGTAATGTGCAGTTTGCAGTATCACCAGATGAAAAAGAAGATATTATTGCCATAGAAATCAATCCACGTGTTTCACGTTCATCGGCATTGGCAAGTAAAGCAACAGGATATCCGATTGCAAAAATTGCAAGTAAATTGGCTATTGGATACAACTTAGATGAGTTAGAAAATCAAATTACCAAATCTACATCAGCGTTATTTGAACCTACCTTAGATTATGTAATTGTAAAAATTCCACGTTGGAATTTCGATAAATTTGAAGGCTCAGACAGAACATTAGGGCTGCAAATGAAATCGGTTGGAGAAGTGATTGGAATTGGACTCTCGTTTCAAGAAGCCTTGCACAAAGCAACACAATCTTTAGAAATTAAGCGTAACGGATTAGGAGCAGATGGAAAAGGTTATAAAAATTATGACCGAATAATAGACAAACTTACCTATGCCTCTTGGGATCGTGTTTTTGCAATTTATGACGCCATCCAATTAGGGATTCCGTTGAGTAAAATTCATGAGATTACCAAGATTGATATGTGGTTCTTAAAACAATATGAAGAACTACACTTGTTAGAAAAAGAGATTGGAAGTTATCAGTTAGATGCACTTCCAAGAACATTGTTGTTGGAGGCAAAACAAAAAGGATTTGCAGACAGACAGATTGCACACATGCTAAACTGCTTAGAAAGTCAGGTGTATACAAAGCGAGAAGAACTGAACGTAAAACGAATCTACAAATTAGTAGATACTTGTGCAGCAGAGTTCAAAGCCAAAACACCGTATTATTATTCAACATTCGAAAATGACGTAGAAACCGCAGACGGAAATCGGTATGTAGATAATGAAAGTGTTGTTTCTGATAAGAAGAAGATTATTGTATTAGGCTCTGGTCCAAATAGAATTGGACAAGAATTGAGTTTGATTATTGTTGTGTGCATGGTGTTTTAGCAGCCGCAGAATGTGGCTATGAAACCATTATGATTAACTGTAATCCAGAAACTGTTTCTACCGATTTTGATACGGCAGATAAATTGTATTTCGAACCTGTTTTTTGGGAGCATATTTATGACATCATCAAACACGAAAAACCAGAAGGTGTTATTGTTCAGTTAGGTGGACAAACAGCTTTGAAGTTGGCAGAAAAATTGACCAAATATGGAATTAAAATTATAGGAACAAGTTTTGACGCTTTAGATTTAGCAGAAGATAGAGGAAGTTTTTCACGATTGTTAAAAAATAATAACATTCCGTATCCAGCGTTTGGTATTGCAGAAACTGCAGATGAAGCCTTAGAATTGGCAGAACAATTAGATTTTCCTATTTTGATTCGTCCTTCCTATGTATTAGGAGGACAAGGAATGAAAATTGTAATCAATAAAGAAGAACTGATAGAACATGTTGTAGATCTATTGAGAAGAATGCCAGGAAACAAATTGCTGTTAGATAATTACTTAGACGGAGCCATTGAGGCAGAAGCAGATGCCATTTGTGATGGGAAAAACGTGCATATTATTGGAATCATGGAGCATATAGAACCTTGTGGGATTCACTCAGGAGATTCAAACGCTACCTTGCCTGCATTTAATCTCGGTGATTTGGTGATGCAACAAATTAAAGATCACACAAAAACAATTGCTTTAGAATTGAAAACGGTTGGTTTGATCAATGTGCAGTTTGCGATTAAAGATGATATTGTCTATATCATTGAGGCAAACCCTAGGGCTTCTAGAACAGTTCCTTTTATTGCAAAAGCCTACAAAGAACCGTATGTGAACTACGCAACCAAAGTGATGTTGGGAGACAAAAAAGTAACCGATTTTGATTTCAAACCACAGCTAGAAGGATATGCGATTAAACAACCTGTGTTCTCGTTTAACAAATTTCCGAATGTAAATAAAAACTTAGGCCCAGAAATGAAAAGCACGGGAGAAAGTATTTTATTTATAGACAGTTTAAAAGACGATCAGTTTTACGAATTGTATTCAAGACGTAAAATGTACTTGAGTAAATAAAACAATATTTAATAGCGATTGCTAGTTGGTAATATGTTAGCAGTAAAAAATTTTATAGTTAACAAATAGTTTATTTTACTGTCATTCCGGTGAAAACAAGAATCCGTTGTCGTTAGGTATAGACATTCAAATAAGTGAACATATATTTCAACTAGACATGTCAAATGCTAGGTTGATGAATGCGTCAGGGTATTTAACAAAAGCTTCAGGTAATTGGAGAACAGGAGATGTGTACTTCGGATTTAATATCTAGAGAGTTTTTTAAATTTAACGAGAAAAAGCACTTCCTAAGTCAAAATAAATTTATTATTGTTTAGCAGTTCCTAAAATGTATCTTTGTAAAAAGATCTAATATATATGAACTATATTTTGTTTGATGGAGATGTGCGAACGGCATTATTACCATTTACTTATACCAGACCAGTTGCCGATATCAGAATCGGAATTTTAACCATTAGAGAAAAGTGGGAAAAACAGCTAGGGCTAACAACCACAACTATTACAGAAGCGTATTTAGAAGAAAAATATCCGATGGTTGAAATGGAACAAAACATTTTAATCAACGCGTCCTTTGTGCCTACGGATGAATTGGTGGCTTCTGTAAAAAATCTATCAGAAAACGAAGCTATTTTTAAAGGTGATGATGTTATTGCTTTTTATACAACAGAGAACCAAGAAGAAGTAGACTTTAGTTTATACAAACACATTGAATTTGAAAATGAATTACTACAAGTAAAAAATACATGGGATATTTTTTCTTTAAACGATACAGCAATTCAATTAGATTTTGACTTGCTAACGAAAGATAGAACTTCTCAGCCCATTCCAGAAGGAGTCAACTATATCAACAAAGAAGCTATTTTTATAGAAGAAGGGGCTTCGGTGCTTTTTGCAACGTTAAATGCATCCAACGGACCTATTTACATAGGTAAAGATGCTCAGGTAATGGAAGGAAGTTTGATTAGAGGCCCTTTTGCAATATGTGAAAATTCTGTTGTTAAAATGGGCGCTAAAATTTATGGAGCCACCACTATTGGTCCTCATTGTAAAGTTGGAGGAGAAGTAAATAATTCAGTTTTATTTGGCTATTCTAACAAAGGGCATGATGGGTATTTAGGAAATTCAGTATTGGGTGAATGGTGTAATGTTGGAGCAGATACAAATACGTCTAATTTAAAAAATAATTATGCA